>JAEZHK010000030.1 GCA_023416655.1 Bacillota bacterium | reverse complement strand
TACCTCGCCTTTCCACCCTTACCGGGCCGAGGCCCGGCGGTATATCTCTGTTGCACTTTCCTTGGAGTCGCCTCCACCGGGGGTTACCCGGCACCCTGCCCTATGGAGCTCGGACTTTCCTCGCGTTTGAACCTTACGGCTCTCCCCCGCGGCCGTCCGGCGGCCTCACAAACCAATTCTTCTTATCAGCCTTCCGGCGGCAGGTAGAGAATCCTGCCGCAGTTGTCGCACTCGACGACGCGCTCCTCCGCCTGGATCTGCTTGAGCGTCACCGACGGCAGCGACATGTAGCACCCGCCGCACTGCCCGCCCACGAGCTTGGCCATCGGCGGCGTGGCGTGCTGCTTGATGTTGGCGTACCGATCCAACAGCTCCGGTTTGATGCCCTTGCCCGCGGTCTCCGCCTTGCGCTTGAGCGCGGAGAGCTGTTCGCTGTCCTTCTTGAACTCCTGGTCGTACACCTGCTTGAGCTCGTCGTACTCCGCCTTGGCCTTGGCCGCGCGCACACGGATTTCCTTCTGCTGGCGATCGCGCACCTCGGCATCCTTGCGGATCTTCTGGAGCTCCTGCTCGTAGTGGGTGAGCGTCTCCAGAAGCCTCTGCACCTGGTAGATGCGGGCGTCCACCTCTTCGACCGTCCCGGGCGCGTCCTGGGTCTCCGTCACCTGCGCCCGGACGACGCCCTCCAGGCGGGTCGCCTCGTCAGAAATGGCCTCCATGCGGTCGGACATGGCGGCGATTTCCTCTTCGATGCGCTTCATGTTGGCCTGCTGCTCCATGATGAAATCACGGTGCTTGATCAGCCGGAGCCGGTTCGGCGCCTGCCGCATCTCGTTCTCAAAGCGATCGGCCTCCATGTCCACCTGCATGAACGCCCAAAGCATTTCAAGCTGCATAATTTCCCCCCATCCGCACGTCAAAACGGCTCGAAGCCGCTTTCAAAGACATGCACATTATATTGTAGCGTATTTGCGCGCGTTTGTAAACCGTTTCGCAAGGCTTTAACCATGACCCGCTCGGTTTGGTAGTGCCCCGCGTCGATGACGGTCAGCCCCGCCTGCACAGCCGCAAGAGCGTCAAAGTGGCGGACTTCCCCGGTGAGGAAGGCGTCGCAGCCCGCTTTCAGCGCCTCCGTCCAGATATCCCCCGCCGCGCCGCCGCAGACAGCGACCCTTTGGGCCGTTTCGCCGCCCCGGTAGAGCCGGGGCGCGCCGCCCAGCCGCTCCTTCGCCCGGACGAGAAGCGCCTCGGGACCGCCGGAAAACGCGCCCGCGCGTAAGCCCCGCGGCAGCGTCTCCACAAACTGAAGCCCCAGCGCGGCGGCCAACGCGTCGTTTAGCCCACCCGGCGCGTTGTCGTAATTGGTGTGGGCGGCGATCAGCGCGATTCGCGCGCGCACAAGTTCCGCCAGCAGCGCGCCCTCGCCGTCATCCTCCCGCAGATTCTTCCGCCCGCGGAACAGGATTGGGTGGTGGGTGACGATCAAATGCACGTCTTGCCGCACCGCTTCCTTAAGCGCGCCGGGGGTCAGGTCCAGCGCCACCATCGCGCGCTCCACCGGCCAGTCCGGATGGCCCGCCAGGAGACCTACGTTGTCCCATTCCTCCGCCAGCTCGAAGGGCGCTAGCTCATTGACCAATTCCAGCATTTTCGAAACGGGGACCATCGCGCACCTCCCGCCAGATTGTAAGTTCTTCCGCCATTTCGTCCGCCCAGGGCTCGCCGCCCCGCCGCGCGCCGGGCAGCGCCTTTTCGATTACGCGCATCCGGTGGTCCGCGTAGGCCAAAAGGCTTTCGGGCCGCTTTTCGAGCAGCACCGGCCCGGCCAGGATCTGAAGCCGGTCGTATTTCGCCTCGCCAGGCCTTGCCGAGATCACCGGGTAGAACCTGCGGCCCTCTTGGACCAACGCCTCGTCCGCGATCTCATAACCGCTGTTCATGAGGCAGCGCCGCACCATCGGGGCGTCCAGGTTGGGCGACAGGATGAGCTGCGCCTTCTGAAGCTTCGCCCGTCCCCTGCCGATGATGCCGCAGATGACCTCCGCACCAAGCCCCGCCATCACCGCTGCGTTCACAGGCTCCGTCAGCGCCTCCGCGCCGTCGCCCACCAGGAATTCCGCGCGGTCTGTCAGGCGCAGCTTGCCGATGAGCCGCCTTGCCTTTTCCAGGCTGTCAGCGCTGATGTCGACGAAGCAAACGAAGTCGCACCTGCCCACGAGGAGCAGGTGCGCACCGAGATAGCCGTGATCCGCGCCGATATCCGCCGCGCTCCCGCAGGGCGGGACCAGCTTCGCGATGGCGCTGAGCCGCGCATCCAGAGTGATCGCGCGCATCAGTCCAGGGAATCCTTCAGCTTGCGCGAGCGGCTGGGGTGGCGGAGCTTGCGCAGCGCCTTCGCCTCGATCTGCCGGATGCGCTCGCGCGTGACCTTGAAGTACTTGCCCACTTCCTCGAGCGTACGGGCGCGGCCGTCCTCCAGGCCGAAGCGGAGCTTCAGCACCTTCTCCTCCCGGGGGGTCAGCGTGGACAGCACGCTCATCAGCTGTTCCTTTAAGAGCGTGAACGCCGCGGCTTCCGCGGGCGCGGGCGCGTCGTCGTCGGGGATGAAGTCGCCCAGGTGGCTGTCCTCCTCCTCGCCGATGGGGGTTTCCAGCGACACCGGCTCCTGCGCGATCTTGATGATCTCGCGGACCTTGTCCTCTGAGATGCCCATCTCGATGGCGATTTCCTCCGGCGTGGGCTCGCGTCCGTACTCCTGCAGAAGCTGCCGCGATACGCGGATGAGCTTGTTGATGGTCTCCACCATATGTACAGGGATCCGGATGGTGCGGGCCTGATCCGCGATGGCGCGGGTGATGGCCTGGCGGATCCACCAGGTGGCGTAGGTCGAGAACTTGAAGCCCTTGCGGTAGTCGAACTTCTCCACCGCCTTGATGAGGCCCAGGTTCCCCTCCTGGATCAGGTCCAGAAACAGCATGCCGCGGCCCACATAGCGCTTGGCGATGGACACCACGAGCCGGAGGTTTGCCTCCGCCAGGCGGTGCTTCGCATCCTCGTCGCCCGATTCCAGGCGCCGGGCCAGCTGGATTTCCTCATCCGCGGACAGAAGCGGGACTTTCCCGATTTCCTTTAAATACATGCGGACCGGGTCGTCGATGGAAATGCCCTCGGGCACGCTGAGGTCGATGTCCTCGTCGATCAGCTCCAGGATGGGCTCCGGTTCCGGCTCCGTCACCGTCTTGGATTCGTTGACCACCTCGATCCCGGCGTTCTCCAGCGTCTCCAGGATCTTGTCGATCTGATCGGTATCCAGCTCCAACTCGCCCAGCTGCTCGATGATTTCTTTATAGGTAAGCACGCCCTTGGCTTTTCCCGCCTCGAGCAGCTCCTTGACGCGGTTGGCCGCGCTCTGCATCGTCACCTTGCTCAAACGGTCCACTCCTTCCGGCCGGTCTACAGACGCTTGATCTCTCGAGAAAGCGCCATCATTTGTTCAACCAATTCCTGCCGCCTTGCCGTATCCGCAGAAGGCAACTCCTGCTGAAGCAGCGACAGCGCTTCTTCCATGCGATTTTTGCGGATCTTGCCCAGGCCGTCCTCCGCCATCTGCATCGCGGTCTTTTCGTCGGGAAGCACTTCATCCGAAAGCGCGCGGGCCGCCGCCTGCCTGTCCTCTTCCGCCACAGTGTCCAGAACCGCGGCCGCGGACAAACCGCCCAGCAGCATCTCCGCCATGCTCTTATGCAGCGGGGTATCGAAATCCTCGGGTTTGACGGTCTCCTTCGGGATCAGGTTCCTGGAGAGAAGCAGTAGCAGCTGCCGCTCGCACCGCTGGGTTTCCGTCTCAACGGCGGGTTTTGCGTCCAGCCTCCGCTCCGGCTTTTTCCGCTCCTGCGGCGTCCTCACGCCGATCTGGCTCATCAGGATCTCCCTGGCGAAGCCGGTTTCGACGATGAGCCGCTTCAGGTAATTTTCCAGTTCCACCGGGCTAGCGACCTTGCGCAGCATCTCGCAGCACTTGATCGCGTACCCGGTCCGCCCATCCTGGGTGGAAAGGTCGAACTCTTTGGCAAAGGTATCCATCCGGTAGTGGAACCGGTCTATTGGCTTCAGCCGGTTGAATCCCTCGACCCCAACCTTCTTGATGAAGTCGTCCGGGTCCATATTGTCCGGAAACACCAGCGCGCGGCAGGGAATGCCCGCCGCCTCCAGGATTTCCAGCGCCCGCATCGTCGCCTTCTGGCCGGGGCTGTCGCCGTCGTAGGCCACCCAGATTTCCGGCGCGTAGCGCTTCATGAGGCGCGCCTGCTCTTCGGTGAGCGCCGTGCCCAGCGTCGCCACCACGCCTTGAACGCCCGCGCGCCGAAGCGCCAGTGCGTCCATGTAGCCCTCTACCAGGATCAGTTTGTCCAGCGAGCGCTCCTTGCGCACGAAGTTTGCCGCGTACAGATTTTGCCGCTTGTTGAAGACCGGCGAATCCGGCGTGTTCAGGTACTTGGGCTGCGCGTCACCCTGCGCGCGGCCGCCGAAGCCCAGCACCCGCCCCTGCGCGTCGATGATCGGAAAGATCGCGCGGTTTCGGAACATGTCAAACCGCCTCTGATCCTTGCGAACGGTCAGGCCCGCCTTGACCAGCACTTCTTCCTCAAAGCCCTGCCCCAGCAGCTCGTTTGTCAGGTCGTCCCAGGCGTCGGTGGCGGCGCCCAGCCCGAACCGGCGGATATCCCCGTCGTCCAGAGCGCGCTTGTGCAGGTATCCCAGGATTTGCGCGCCGCCCGGCTTCCATAAAGCGTCGTGAAAATAGCGCGCCGCGGCCAGGTTGGCGGCGTAGACGCGCTCTTTAAGCGTCCTGTCGACTTCACGTGAATCGGTTGAATCCGGGAGTTGCATCCTGGCGCGTTCGGCAAGCAGCTTGACTGCGTCGGGAAACTCCATCCGCTCCATTTCCATCACGAAATTGATCACGGTGCCGCCCTTGTGGCAGCCGAAGCAGTAGTACATCTGCCCGTCGCTGTCCACGCTGAAGGACGCGGTCTTCTCGTTGTGAAACGGACAAAGCCCCCAAAAGCGCCTCCCCTTCGGTTTGAGCTGCACGTAATCGCCCACGACATCGACGATGTTCAGCCTCGCGCGCAGCTCCTCCAGCCACGCGTCCGGGATTCTCCCCGACATGCCGCACACCGCCTCGCAAAGATCGCCTGTGCGATCGCTATTACATTTCGCCGCAAACGGAAGATTTCCTGCACAAATCCGACGTTCTGCGACAAATTAATCACAAAGAGACCTGCGCGCGCCACGCGCTAGTTTTCCCCATGTGGATGGTATATACCACGCGAAAGCGCGGAAACCCTTCCGGTACGCAAAATTAACTTTACAGACCGGATAATTTCATGAAGAAAGCGTCTGTGTCGAGGGAAAAGCCGCCGCGCCTTTTGGGCGCGGCGGAGCGTTTCTTCGGTTTGGCCTGATTTCTGCCGGATCAGCCCGCCGGGCTTACGTCAACCAGCCGGTCTACGTAGGTCTTGGCGCCCGCGGCCTCCACCCAGCCGTTCACCGTCTGGTCGTAAAGGTCGTTCCTGGCCTGCTCAAGCGCCTGATCCCGGATCACGTCCTTGATGGTCTCCAGCGGCACCGGGCCAGGCGTGACGTCCGAGACGTACTTGATAATGTGCACGCCGCTCTGGCTGAGCACCGGCTGGGAGACGTCGCCGATCTTCCCAAGCGCCATGGACGCGGTGGTAAACGCGTCGTCCCACATCTGGGAGTTCTCGGACACGTAGTAGCCGGTGGTCTTCGTCGGCTCGGTCTTCATGCCGTCGTCTTCGCCATATTGCTCGATCAGCTTCTCAAAGTCCTCGCCGGCGGCGATCTTGGCCTGGATCTCGTCCAGTTTGGGCCTCAGCTTCTCCATGCTGGCGGCTTTCAGCGCGTCCAGCTGGGTCTGAAGGTCGGCGAGCTTCGCCTGCAGCTCGGGCAGCGACAGGTTATCGAGCGCGACGGATTCCTCGCTCGGCTGATCCCCGGTCTCATCCTCTGAGAAATCCCCTTCTTCCGTGAACTGCTCGTCGCCGGAGGCAAGCGCTTGGTCGGTCGCGGCGTCGGTCACGGTGGCGTCGGCAGCGGCTGCGTCGGTGACAGCGGCGTCCACGGCCGCGGTGGCTTCGGCAGCCGCGGTGGCTTCGGCGGCCACGGTAGCGTCGGCGGCCACGGTAGCGTCGGCAGCCACGGTAGCGTCGGCGGCGGCATCCGCGGTGGCGTCGCCTTCAAGGGCGGAGAGGTCTCCCTCTTCCTGGCCTTCCGCGGCTTCGGGGTTCGTCAGCTCCTCGATGCGCACGTTGACGTCCTCGATCTGGGACTGAAGGTCGGCCAGCGAGGTCGCGTCCTCGTCGGGCAGCGTCAGCAGGATGTGCTTGACCGCGCGGTATCCCTCCGGCACCCAGGTGATGGTATCGCCATAGGTGGCGGCGTTCTCAAAGTTGAAGTTGTCCTCGGTGAAGGTCTGCTTCTCCTCTTCCACGGAGGCGTCGTAGGCAGCCTTGACCTGGGCGTCGGTCACGGTGACGTCCTTTGTGATCTGGCTGCGCAACGCATCCTGCCAGGCGGCCTCTTTGGCGGCCTCAAGGATGCTCTCCAGCGAGTAGTCGATGTCGTTCAGGTAATCGATGGCATTCTGACGGGTTTCCTCGTCGGTATCGCCCTGCAGATAGCCCATGTAGTAGTTGACCGCGTCCTCATACTCGGCGTTGGCCTGTTCCTCGACGGCCTTCTGCTGGTCCTCGGTCAAGTTGGTCAGGCCCATCTCCGTGGCCTTGGTCTTGATGATGCGCTGCTGCACCAGCGTGTCCAGCACCTGCTGCTTGAGGTCCTGAAGGTCGGACTCGTTCGTCAGCGCGAATCCGTAGGCTTCGTAGTAGGACAGCCAGGTCTGGTACTCCTTGATGGCCTCGTCGTAGGTCACCGTTCCGCCGGCGTACTCCGCCACGACCTGGGAGCCGTCCACGGCGTCCACGGCGGCCACGTCTGCCGGGGCTGCCTGCTCCGCCGGGGCCGCCTGCTCCGCGGGCTGCACGGTCGCCTGCGTCACGGCGGCCTGATCGGCCGTCTTACTGATGGTGACCAAACCGCAGCCAGAAAGGGTCAGCGTGGCGACAAGCGCCAGGGCCAGCCACTTGGCAATCGTCTTCGTCATCGGTTACCTTCCTTTCAAATCCACATGCTTCAGTTTCATTATACAGGTTTTTCTCTGGTTTACAAGCGCTTTTGGTCGCTTGAGGGGCGCAGATGATCCCGGATCGCGGCCAGCGCCTGCTTGAATTCCGCGTCGCCGGGGAATTCCCGCCGGGTCTTTTCCAGCCACTCGATCCGCTTTTCCCGGGACGACACGTCCGCGTAGGCCCGGGTCGCGCTGCCGGGATGGACGAAGCCGCCCTTTACAGGCTCCACGATCAGCGCAGGCGCGACCACCGCGAAGAGGCTTCGCCGCGCGAGCCGGGCCACGGCCCGGATGTCGCGCATGCGGATACCCGTCCCCCCTTCACAGTCGGGCGGAGGGCCCCAAAACCCCAGCATGCCCGGCATGCGCAGCGTCGGGGCGATCGCGACGACCGCCGAAACGGGGTACTCCGCCGCAAGCACCAGCGCGAGCGCGCCGCCCAGGCCGATGCCAGCCACGGCGACCGAGGCCATCTTCCGGTTGAGGCGGGTATACGCTTCACGGGCGTCGTCCAGCCAGGTACTCCAGTTGGACGGCGGCAGGTTGTCCGAAGTTTCAAGGCAATAGGTGAGATGCGGCATTGACACGGAAAAACCCGATTGATGAATTTCATCGCCCAGCCGCCGCGCTTTTTCAGCGCCGGAAAGGCCGGGAAGCACGAGGCAGCTGTCCTTGCCGCCATCCCAAAAATACCCGCCGCTTTGGATGCGCTCGCCCATGGCGTGTCCCCCCTCCCCCGCATGCCTATGAGGAGGGACAAGCCTGTATGACCGCGGGCGGCAGCGCGCATTCTTTTCGGAAATCCGGCAGGACAAGCCTCGCCGCGTCGAATGCACACGCGTAAGCTACACCGTCGTACTTTCAATTCGTTCCCGGCGACCCGCGCGCCGGGAACGCAGTTTCCATAACCAGTGCGCACACTGGTGGAGGAAACATTTCCTTCAGTCAGGGAGCCGCCCGGAAATCCCGCAGGATTTCAGGCTCACGCAAATTTTTCCCTTCGCGTAGAAAAGCCGCAAAGCGGATTTTCTACGCCAGCGTTTGGATGAACGTGTCCTCCCAGGCGTATTGGGGCTGATCTTCCGGCAGGAATTCCGGCACATTGTCCCAGGCGGCAGAGAGGAGTGGCCGGTCGATCGCCCGCGCGATTTCGATGATGTCGCCGACGATGGCGCTGGCGGTGGGCAGGGAGCCCGCGCCTCGGCCGTAGAACATCGCGTCGCCGATGAAGTCGCCGGTGACGAGGATGCCGTTGTACACGTCGTTCACGGTGGAGAGCATGTGGCCCCAGGGCACAAACGCCGGGGAAACCCAACCCGTCCAGCCGTCGCCGACGCGGCGCGCGTGGGCGATCAACTTGATGGTGCCACCCAGCGCATGGGCGCGCTCAAAGTCCGCCTCGGTGATCGACTTGATGCCGGTGGTCGGGATCTTCTTGTCATCGGAGAACTTCGAGCCGAAGGCGGTATTGCTAAGGATCGCGAGCTTCCTGCGGGCGTCCCAGCCCTCGAGGTCGGCGTCCGGATTGCCCTCCACGTAGCCCAGGAGCTTTGCCTCGCCCAGCGCCGCGGGGAAGCTGAGGCCCGACTTTTCCATCCGGGTCAGAAGGTAGTTGGTGCTGCCGTTGACGATGCCGTCGATCCGCTCCAAGCGGTTGCCCGAAAGGCAGGTGTTGATGGGCCGGATCACCGGCACACCGCCGCCCACCGAAGCCTCGTAGCGGTACATCACGCCGTGCTGCGCCGCCAGCGCGTTCAACTCGTCGCCGCGCTCCGCCACCAGCTCCTTGTTGGAGGTCACCACATGGCGGCCGGCCGAGAGCGCGCGCCGGGTCATTTCATAGGCGACGCCCAGGCCGCCGATGGATTCGACAAAAATCCGCGTGTCGGTGTTTTCCAGCGCCGCGTCCAATGACGCCGCCTGGGTGACGCCCGGGGGGACGGCCACCGGCCGGACATCCAGTACGCTCGTTAGCGCGATTTTTCGCCCCGCCGAGCGCGAAATGTTCCCCGCATCATCCGTCAGCATTTTCATCGCACCCGAACCGACCGTGCCGCACCCCATAATCGCAACGCCCGTCATTTACATCACCTTCTGAATTGTTATTGTTTCATATATATGCTGGTAAAACTCCAGCGGTGCCGCTTGTGTGCCCGGGGTACCCACCGCGGCGCCCGCCGCCGCGACGGCCGTCCGAAGCGCAGTATAAAGGTCCGCGCCCTGTTCAAGCGCCGCCGTGAGGCCCGCCACCATCGCGTCGCCCGCGCCCACCGTCGATCGGACGGGAACATCCGGCGGCTCCGCGAACAGGCATTCCCCGCGCCCCACCGCCAGCGCGCCCTTTTCGCCCAGCGACACCACCGCAATCTCCACGCCCCGCTCGGTCAGCGCCATCGCGCCCCGGCGCACATCGTCTATCGTCTCCATGGTCCGTCCGGTCAGCCCCTCCAGCTCCTTCCGGTTGGGCTTGACCAGCCGCGGCTTCCCCTCTATCGCCAGCGCCAGCGCCTCGCCGTCGGCGTCGAGCGCCACGCTGCACCCGCCCGCGGCCCGGATCAACCGGAGATAGAAGTCCTTGGGGCAGCCGGGCGGAAGCGAGCCGGTCAGGACCAGCCAACCGCCCTTTTCCGCGCGCGCCGAGACCTTTTGGGCGACGTTTTCGAGATCCTCCGGCGAGACCGGCGCACCGGACTCGTTGAATTCGGTCACCGCGCCCGCTTCCCGGTCCAGCGCCTTCAGGTTGACGCGCATGGCGCCGGGCAGCGTGTGGAAGTCCGCCTCCACGCCGCCGACTTCCAGCTTGTCCAGGAAGAACCGGGCGTTCTCCTCGCGCAAGAAGCCGGTGATGGCCGCCTTCGCGCCCAACCTCGCCGCCATCAGCGCCACGTTGACCGCCTTCCCGCCCGGGTCGAGGCGGGTCGAAAGCGCGCGGTTGGTGCCGTAGGGGATCAGCCGCCCAAGCTCGATGGTCCGGTCGATCGAAAGGTTGAGTCCGACGGCGGTGATCAAGCGATATTCCCCCAATCCAGACTTTGATGCGCGGTTTTTCGGATTACCGGGATAAAGCGCCGGCTACAGTTCGGCGGCCTGCCCGCGCCCGCGAGCTGGCCGCTCAGATTGCCGCCATGCCCATCTGTCTATCAATCGTTCCCGACGACCGCGGTGGCGGCGCTTTCCGACCTTATGAATCGTTCCCGGCGACCAGCGCGCCGGGAATCGGTTTCCATAGAAAGTAGCGCACACTGGTGGAGGAAACAATACCTTCCGTCAGCGGGCCGCCCGGAAATTCCAGAGAATTTTAGGCTCGCACCGTTCCTCCCATGCGTTGAAAAGCCGCTTGCGGGTTTTCAACGCCCTGCTATAGCCTTGCGGTCATCCTCGGCCGCGCGACACGCGTTCGGTCCTTCGAGCGCATCGAGATGCCCAGCACGATGCCCAGGCCCATCATGTTGGTCAGAAGGTTCGATCCGCCGTAACTGACGAACGGCAGCGGGATGCCCGTGACCGGCAGAAGGCCGATGACCATGCCGATGTTCTCCACGATGTGGAACGTCATCATGGCCATCACGCCCAGGATCACGTAAGTGCCGAAGGCGTCCGCGGCGCGCATG
Organism: Bacillota bacterium; assembly: GCA_023416655.1. GTDB lineage: Bacteria > Bacillota > Clostridia > Christensenellales > Aristaeellaceae > JAEZHK01. Next base: position 46,879 of record JAEZHK010000030.1, on the reverse strand, counting down.
CTCATGAACACCATCCGAAGGAGCATCACAACCATCGCGCTTACCATGACCGCCGCGCCGATGAAGCCGAACGTCTCGCACACGATGGCGAAGATGAAGTCGGTGTGGTCGTCGGGGATGTAGTTGAGCGAGGCGAAGCTGCCCACCGAGAACAGGCCCTTGCCCCTGAGGCCACCCGAGCCCAGCGCGATGCGGGCGTTGGCCATCTGCATGCCCGCGCCGGAGTTGTCCAGCGTCGGGTCCAGCCAGACGCGGAAGCGGTTGGCGCGGAAGTCGCTCTCGGACGTGTTCATGTAGTACCAAACCGGCACCATGAGCAGCACCGCCACGCAGATCAAGCCGATGATCAGCTTGTAATGGGTGCCCGACGCGAACAGCATCACCGCGAAGATGACCATGTACACCAGCGCCGTGCCCACGTCGGGCTGCAGCACGATCAAAACCAGCGGCAGGCCCACGTAGACCAGCACCGGCACCAGCTCCGCCAAGGTGGTGATGGGCTTCTGCCTGCCCGAGAACAGCTTCGCCAGCGCGATGATGATGGCGAGCTTGCCGAATTCCGCGGGCTGCAAGGTGCGGTTGGCGTCCGTGCCCCAGCGGAACCAGCCCGCCATATTGCCGCGCCCTTTCTCCATGAAGAGCACCACGAAGAGCAGCGCGATGTTCGCCCAGTAGATGATGTTGGCCCACTTGGACAGGTGCTCGTAGTCCAAGTACACCATCGCCGCCATCAGCATCAGGCCCGCCATGATCCATAGGATCTGAAGCCGGGCGTAGGCGAGGGGCTGGGTGGACAGCATCTCAATAACCGACTTTGGCTGCGTATCCATGGGCGTCGCGGTGGCGCTGAAGATGCACACGACGCCAAACAGCGCGATCGCCATGACCAGGATGAAGAACGACCAGTCGAACGAGCGCATCATGTGCGTGTTGAACCGGTTGGCCTGGATCAGCTTTGTGATGCGCTTGAAGCGCTGCGGCGTGGCCCTCTCCCGCGCGCTTGGGATGCTTCTTGCCGTCATAAGAAAATCGCCCTCGCAATGCGTTTGATGAGCCGTTCGCGCCTCGGCGGCGTGAGCGGCAGGTCCTCGCCCATCAAGCGGCGAGACAGTTCCTGGATTGCAAGTCCGCCCGGCGACTTCCCCAGCGCGGCGGGCTTTTCGGGCGTCGCGAACGCCAGGTGTTCGTCCTCCGGGATCAGCCCGACCAGCGGCAGGTTCAGCTGGTTTGCGTAATCCAGCATGAGGCTTTCGCCCACGCGCCCACGCACTGGCCGGACGCGGTTGAACGCCAGTTCCGGCCGGAGGATGTCGTGCCGCTGCAATAGCCCCGCGACCCGCTCGGCGTCCCGCAGGGACACCGGATCGGTCAGCGACACGATCAGCGCGCGGTCCGCGCCCGAAGCGGCATTGCGAAAGCCGCGGCCCACGCCGGCGGGGCAGTCGATCAGCACCAGGTCGAAGCGCTCCTTGAGCTCGTCCATCACCTCGCGGGACCGAAGGGGCGACAGCGCGTCGCTTCCCCGGGTCTGCGCCGCGCTGATCAGCGAAAGGTTCGGCACCGCGGGGTGCTTGACGATGGCCTGCTTGACCCGGCAGATGCCGTCGGCTACGTCGGCCAGGTCGTAGACGATGCGGTTTTCAAGCCCGCACAGGATGTCCAGCGAGCGCATGCCCATGTCCATGTCCACCAGTACGACGCTCCGCCCGGACACGGCCAGCGCCGCGCCCAGGTTGAGGGTGATGGTCGACTTCCCCGAGCCGCCCTTGCCGGATGTGATCACAAGCGACTGTCCCATTGCCGCCCCCGTCACTCAGCCAGCCGGTCCGTCACGGGGACGGTGGCGGTGTCGGACTTCTTCCGGCTGTCCAGGAAGTACTCGATGGTCTTGATCACGCCCGGGGCGGATTTCGCGCCGGCGTAACCGTTCTGGATGTAGGAGATGACCACGATTTGCGGGTCGGAGTCGTAGGGGGCGTAGCTGACGAGCCAGGAGTTGTTCTCAACGTCCAGTTTCGTCCTCTGGGCGGTGCCGGTCTTGGCGGCGATCTTGTAGCGGGACTTCGAGAAGTAGGCGGCCGCTGTGCCGTCGTTCTCGACCGAGGTCACTTCCTTCATGCCTTCCTGGATGGCGGCCAGGTAGCTCTTGGCGCCGGTGATGTGATTGACCACCGTGGGCTCCTTCTGAAGGATCAGGCTGCCGCTGGGCGAGACCACCTTGTCCAGGACGTGCAGGTCGAAGACGGTGCCGCCGTTGCAGATGGCCGCCACGTATCGGGAGATGGCCGCCGGGGTCACCTGGGTGATGGACTGGCCGATGGACGCCATGATGGTCTCGTTAGAGGTCCAGCGCAGGTCGTTGATGTAGTAGAAGAACTCGTTGACCAGGAAGTTGTTCGAAATGTAGCGGCTGGGCAGGTTCATGTCCTCCAGCAGGATCCTCTGGATCTTGCCCGGCCATGTGTCCTTGTTGCCCTCCGTGACGACGACGTCCAGCAGCTTCTTGGTCACCTGGTCCATGCGCTCCTCGTCGTACTCGATGGCCCGGTCCTCGCCGATGCGCTTGAGCGCCTTCTTGATCATGGAGGCGGAGAAGATGGGCTTCGAGGTGTACTGCCTGTCGATGGCGCGGTCGGCGTCATAGAGCATCAGCTGGTTGCCGACGAAGCTGGTGGTCTCGTTGGGCACCTCGATGCCGGTGCGGCTCGTCAGGCCCAACAGCGCCCCCCACTTGGTCAGCTTTTCGGAACCCATCCGGTAGCTTACGGTGAAGAAGAAGAAATTGCAACTGTTCTTGATGCCCTCGATCACCGTCTGGTTGGAGTGCTTCCAGCGGTCGCCCGGCGCAACCCAGCAGCTGGGCTGGTAGGACGAGTCGGTGAGCCTGAACGGACCTTTGTCGGTGATCGTCTCGTCCAGCGTCAGGTCGCCCTCCATCAGCGCGCCGAGCGCGGTGACGAGCTTGAAGATGGAACCGGGGGTATCGCGGGTGGACACGACGCGGTTGTACAGCGGGTTCCGCGCGTCGGAGACCAGCTCGTTCCACACCGCCGGGTCGACGCCCTCGGAGAACATGCTGAGGTCAAACCCGGGGTAGCTGGCCATCGCCAGCACCTTGCCGGTGTGCGGGTCGATGGCGATCATCGCGCCGGTCTGGGCGGTCTGGATCTCCTTGCCCGCGGCCGCGTACTTGCGCAGCTCCGTCTGGTTGTTCTTCTTCCAGGTGTAGGTATTGATCAGGTCCTCCTGCTCGGCGCGGATCTTTTCGATGTTCTTCTTTAGGTTCTTCTCCATTTCGGCCTGCAACTGCGTGTCGATGGTCAGGATCACATCGTTGCCGTCGAGCGGGGCCTCGTAGGAAATCTCGCGGATGATCTTGCCGCGGTTGTTGACCTCCACCACCCGCTTGCCCTGCCGGTAGGCGATGTAGGGGGTCAGCTGGTCCTCCATGGAGTACTCGATGCCGGTCTGGCCCACGAGCGCGTCGTTGGCGTAGCCCTTCTCCTTGTAGGCCTCCATCGCCGCGTCGCCGGAGATCTTGGCGATGTAGCCGATGGTGTGGGCGGCCACCGTCTTCTTGGGGTAGACGCGGGTGGAGCCCTCCTGGATGGTGATGCCGGGCAGGTCGCTGCCGCGCACCTCGATTTCGGACACCGTCTCAAAGCCCACGTTGGAGGCGATGGTGACTGGCTGGGACAGGTAGTTGTACATGCGCGACTGCTGCCAGACGGTCAGCACCTTGACCTTGTCCTCGTCGGATAGATCCCCGGGGATGGCGTAGTTCTGGCAGAGCCGGTCGAACAGCTCCTCCTCCGGGACGCCCGTCAGGTAGAAGTTGGCGCGCCACTGCTCCTCGCGCTTGGCGGCGACGGTGGGGTTATCGGTGCCGGTATTGAAGTGCCAGTTGCCGTCCGCGCCCTTTTCCAGCCAGAAACCGGTGATCGTCTTCTTGCCGTTGGACTCGATCAGCCGGATCGCGCTCAGGATGGCCTGGGTGTACTCCGCGCGGTTCTCCTCGGAAGAGAGCGTCGGGTCGCGGTAGAACTGCACGTTGTAGGAGCGCTTGTCGTAGGCCAGCGGCGTCATGTTGGCGTCGTAGATGGTGCCGCGCATGCCCGTCAGCGTGATGGACCGGGTGGTCTTGCTGGCGGCCTGCTGGGCGTACTGCTCGCCGCTGGCGACCAGCATGTCGTACATCTTGAAGAAAACCGCGGCAAAGATCAAAAGAATCAGCGCGATGCTGCCGATGTAGCGGCTGATGGTTGGTTTCGTGGAAATCCCTCCCTTCGCGGGGTCAATGCCCACGGATTCGGCAGGCGATCCCGCAGGATTCCTGCTATCCGGGCCTCGTTCCCTTCGCTTGCATATGCGCAAAACGAAAGGCCATACAAACCTCGTCGTGCCATCAATTCGTTCCCGGCGACCTGTGCGCCGGGAATCGCTTTCCGTAAGCCAGTGCGCACACTGGTGGTGGAAACAATTCCTTCGGTCAGTGAGCCGCCCGGAAATCCCGCAGGTGTTTGGCTCACGCAGCCTCTCCTTCGCGTTGAAAAGCCGCTTGCGGATTTTCAACGCCCTAGCGCCCCGCCCAGCGCGACCAGCTGGGCTTGATCATGCGGTCGTACAGAAGATACAGCGGCTGCACCAGCACCACCTGCAGCGCGATCCGGATCAGCGCGGCCTGGATGTCCGCGCCGTCGATGCCCGCGCCCGAGAGCGCCGCGGTAATGCCCATCGTCGCCTCGTAGCCGAGAAAGCAGATCAGCGGCGCGACGACCGGCGTCAGGATGTACCGCTGGAACCTGCGCCCGGCAAAGCCGGACACATAGCCCGACACGATGTACAAAACCGTGCGCAGGCCCATCGGGTAGCCCGTCAGAATGTCGATCAGCAGCCCGCCGATCATGCCGTAGAGCGAGCCGCGCGTCCTGCCCAAGAGGAGCCCCAGTTCGATCACGGTGATCAGCGTCATCATCGGCAGGTACCGGCTGTCCAAAAGGACCGGCAGTACCGCAAGGTCCAGCAGCACCGAGACCAGGAGCAGGATCACGGGAAGTAACCTTCGCATGCGCGCCCTCCTGCCTTAGTCAGCCCAGGCGTCTTCGGGCAGCGTTCCGGCGCTCGTATCGGGGGCCGGCGAAGGCTGCTGAGACGCTCCGGGCGCGGGCGATTCGCCCGGCATGGAGGAAGGCCAGACCCACGGCGCGTCGTCGGGCTGCAGCGTGGCCGTCGTGTCCGGGTTCACGGTGGGCGAGGCCGACGGCGTGGGCACAGGCGTGGGCCGGGGCGTCGGCGTCGGGATTTGCTTCAGCTCCTCCGCGGCGATCTCCACGGTGCGCAGCACCAGCACTTCCTCGATGTGCTCGAAGTCCACCGACGGCATGACCACGATGTAGCGCTCGGAGCTGTTCTGGTTTCTGGAAACCTGGGTCACCGTGCCCACCTTGATGCCCTTGGGGAACAGCGTATCGGTGCCCGAAGTCAGCACCACGTCGCCCGGGGCGACGTCGGAGACCTTGGGGATGTAGTACATGTTGCACTCAGGGGTCTCGGAGTCGATTTCGATGCTGCCGCGCATGACCCCGTTGTCTCGGGTGCGTTCGATCAGGCAGGCAACCGCCGACCTTGAGTCGATGAGGCTGAGCACCTTGGCGTAGTTGGCCCCGACTTCCTGGACGCGGCCCACCAGCCCGTCGCCGGTGACCACCGCCATGTTTTCCTTGATGCCGCTGGCGGACCCGGCGTTGATGGCGAAGGTGTCAAACCAGACGCCGGGGCTTCTCCCGATCACGCGCGCGTACACCTGGTCCTGGCCGGTCGCGCTCTCCTTGGCGTTCAAAAGGCTCTTGAGCCGGTCGTTTTCGATCGACTCCTGCTCGAGGCCCACCAGCTTCAGCTTGAGGTCGGTGATCTGCTGGCGCGCATCCTCCAGGTCCTGCGTCATTTTGAAGTAATCCCGGACGCCCCTCGTCACGTCCCGGAGGTAGGTCGTGGCGGAATTCACCGCGCTGACCACCGGAGAAAACACCGTGCCCACCGCGTTCTCCGCGATGGAGATGCGGCCCGGTTCGCGCATCACCAGAAAGAAGAGTAACGCAAGCACCGCCGCGAGCACCAGCGCGCCAAACGCGATGCGGCCCCAGCGGTTGCCCTTTTTCTGTTTCTGACCCATGCGCGGTTTGACCGTTCTGGCCATCGTTCACTTCTCCCCTGGAAGAATGCGCCAGCCGCCTAACTTTCGACCGAGCCTGCGATGGTCGCGAGTTTGAGCAGCTGTTCGTCCTCGGCCAGGCGGCCCATGCCCAGCGCAACGTCGTCCTGCGGGTGTTCCGTCACCGAGACGGGGAGTTCCAGCTTGGCCGACAGAAGTTCCGCCAGCCCGTGCATCAGCGCGCCGCCGCCCGAGAGGCGGATGCCGTCCTCGGCGATGTCCGCGGCCATCTCCGCCGGTACGCGGCCGATGGCGTCGCGCAGCGCGTCCACCAGCGTCCGGATCGGCTCCCGAAGCGAGAGCGCCAGCTCCCGCGTGGTGATGGGCACGGTCACCGGCTTTCCGGTCTTGCAGTCCCGGCCCTTGAGCAGCACCGTCTCGCCCACCGGCTCCCCGGGCTTGACCACGTCGGTCGGGAAGCGCAGCGCCAGCTCCGCGGAGCCCTCGGTTTCCTCGAGGCGGACGAACTCGCTGCGTTCAAACGGCTGAAGGTCCTCCGGGTCGTCCGAGTCCACGTCGTAATCGGGCATGAGCGCCGAGCCGATGTCGCACTTCAGGTCCTCCGCCGTGCGCAGGCCGATCAGTACGTTCTTCCGGCGGCGGACGAAGCGCACGATCGCCTCGTCAAAGGACAGGCTGCCGGTGCGCATCGAGCGGGCGGCCACCACGCCGCCCATCGACAGCACCGCGATTTCGGTGGTGCCGCCGCCCAGCGTCACGATCATCGCGCCCCGGGGCGTGTCCACGGTTAGCCCCGAGCCCAGCGCCGCCGCCAGCGGCGCGCGCACGAGGAACGGGGTTTTCGCCCCGGTGAGCTTGGCCACCTGGCTGAGCGCGTCCTTCTCCACCTTGGTCAGGCCCTGGGACATGCTCATGAACAGCTGCATTTTTTCCAGCGTTTTCCGCCGCCCGGTCACCTTTTCGGTGAGCGCGAGTGTGAGAAGCGCCGCCATGTCCACGTCGGTCACCGCGCCGTCCATCACCGGGGAGACCAGTACCGCCTCGCCCGACGAACGCCCCATCATCGCCTTGGCCTCGTGCCCGATGGCGATGGCGCTCTCCGGGTCCGCCCGAAGCGCCAGCACAGCGCTGGGTTCGCGCAGCACCACGCCCTCGCCGCCCAGGAAGATGGTCGTATTGCTGGAACCCAGGTCGATCGCGAGGAAGTTGCCGGTCATCAGACCCATGGACGCGTCCTCCGCTGTATCACAGAAATTTCTTAAGCATGAGCCCCACCGACTGAACAGGAAGGCCCATCACGTTTTCATAGGAGCCGCTGATCCGCTCCACAAACCCGGAAGCGCCGCTCTGGATGCCGTAAGCGCCCGCCTTGTCCATCGGGTCGCCGCTGGCAACGTAAGCGTCAATTTCCTCGTCCGTAAGCGGGCGAAACACCACGCCGGTGCGCTCCGCGTGCACCGTCTGCCGCCCGGTGGCGACATCCAGAAGGCAGACGCCGGTGAACACCTCGTGCTCCCGCCCGGAAAGGCGGCGCAGCATCGCCCTGGCTTCCGCCTCATGAAGGGGTTTCCCCAGCGCTTGATCGTCCACGGACACCAGCGTGTCCGCCGCCAGCACGACGCCCCCGTCAAGCCCCTCCGCCGCAGCCATCGCCTTGCGGCGCGCCAAGATCATGACCGCCTGCCGAGGCGGTTCACCGACCTTCTCGTCCACGTCGGGGGCGAGGACCTCAAAATCATAGCCCATGCGCGTCAGAAGCTCCCGCCGCCGCGGAGAACCGGATGCCAATATAAGACTTGGACGCGTCCGGCCCTGATCCGGTTTCGACATCGGAAACCCTCCGGTTTAAAAATCGCTTCTAGAATTATAGCATATTTCGATCCGCTTGCAAACCGCGGCTTGAAAAGGGTCGGAAATTTGTCATGTTGATAACACAAACGGCAGAATCCGGAAACGTCCTTCGTTGGGCCGAGGCGTCCGGGGTCCGGAGCATCCGGCGACCCGCATTCCGGGCAATATTCTTTAAGATCGAAACCCAAAATCCATAGAATAAAGCAAAACAATCCCATGCCGCCCACGTTCAACCGGCGGCCCCGTCCGCGCGCTGCCATCAATTCCCCTGCAACTTTCCTGTAAAATTCCCTCCACGGCCATTGACAGCGCCAACTTTCGGGTTTACAATGGGTACAAAATGAATATTAACGAAATGAATCATTCATTTTGATAGAGGCGCGGGCCTCAAAAGTAGCGCGGGACAGCCCCTCATCGGGCGATGACCCCACGTGAAAGGGTGGCTCGCCGAAGCGCTTCCCCGGTTGGGCGGGTGGGCGCTGGACGCCGGCACAACATGCCGCCGTCTGTCACAATGACCGCATTGTGGAGTGCTATCGCATACGCCGCGTTGGGACGGCCGAAGTGATGGGCTTCGGCCGTTATTTTTATTTCGGAGGGAACGCACATGAAGAGAATTCTGGTTCTGGTCCTTGTCATCCTGCTTGCCCTGAGCGCCGCCGCGTCGGCGGCAACGCTTCGCGTCGGCATGGAATGCGACTACGCGCCCTTCAACTGGACGCAGGCCGAGCCCAGCGACACCGCGGTGCCCATCGCCTCCGGCGGCTTCGCCGACGGCTACGACGTGCGCATCGCCAAGGTGATCGCCGAAGGCCTTGGCATGGATCTGGAAGTGGTCAAGACTGCCTGGGACGGCCTGCCGATGGCCGTGATGTCCGGCGACATCGACGCCATCATCGCCGGCATGAGCCCCACCGCCGAGCGCCAGCAGACGCTGGACTTCACCGACCCCTACTATGAGAGCGAACTCGTGGTCGTCGTTCAGAAGGACGGCAAGTACGCCGCCGCCAAAGAGCTTGCCGACTTCACCGGCGCCAAGATCACCGGACAGCTCAACACCTTCCACTATACCGTCATCGACCAGATCCCGGGCGTGGTCAAAGAAACCGCCATGGAGACCTTCCCGGCGATGATCGTGGCGCTGGGCGCGGGCGCGATCGACGGCTACATCTCCGAGCGCCCCGGCGCGCTGGCCGCGGTGGAAGCCAACCCGGGCCTCGCCTACGTCGCCTTCGAGACGGGCAAGGGCTTTACCGCCTCGCCCGAGGATGTCGCGGTGGCCGTAGGCCTCAAAAAGGGCAGCGAACTGACCGCGAAGATCAACGATGTGCTGGCGGGCATCACAAAGGAGCAGCGCCAGGAGATCATGGACGCCGCCATTAAGGCGCAGCCGCTTTCCAACTGACGCATTAAGGCATCAGCCCGGTCGGCTTTGCCGGCCGGGCTGCATTCGTCCACAGTAGGTTCACCTAAGACAAGACGACATGGAGGTTTTGCCGATGCCCGAGACATTCTTTGGCTGGGTGGGCTTCATCATCCAGCAGTATGGATCACTGCTTTTAAGCGGCACCATCACGACGCTGATCGTGGCGCTGACCGGCACGATCCTGGGCTTTGGCATTGGCCTTCTCGTGGCCATCGCGCGCACGACCAAACCACGCGACGGCGCGGGACTACTCAAGCGCGCGCTGATCCGCTTCTCCCACGGCCTTCTGGGCGTGTACATCGAGGTGTTCCGAGGCACGCCCATGATCGTGCAGGCGATGGTCATCTATTACGGCGCGATGCAGTACCTGGGCCTGAAGATGCCCAACCTCGTGGCGGCGATCCTGATCGTGTCGGTCAATACCGGCGCGTACATGGCGGAGATCATCCGCGGCGGCATCATCTCCGTGGACGTGGGCCAGACCGAGGCGGCCCACTCCATCGGCATGACCCACTGGCAGACGATGACCTCCGTCGTCCTCCCCCAGGCCATCCGCAACATCATGCCGTCCATCGGCAACGAGTTCATCGTCAACATCAAGGACTCGTCCGTCCTCAACGTCATCTCGGTGTCGGAACTGTTCTTCCAGTCGAAGTCTGCGGCGGGCACGTACTTCCGCTACTTTGAGGTGTTCTTCATCACCGCCATCATCTACCTTGTGCTGACCTACTCGATCACAAGGCTGCTCCGTTGGATCGAGCGCAGGATGGACGGCCCGGAGAACTACACCATCCTGGGCAGCCAGACCGACAGCCGTTCAGTCATCAAGGTGGAAAAGGGGGCGTCCAAATGAACGGCCCGATCATCCGCGTCGAGCACCTGAAAAAGAGCTTCGGCGACCACGAAGTGCTGTGCGACATCAACTTCGAGGCGCAGAAGGGCGACGTGGTGTGCATCATCGGCGCGTCCGGCAGCGGGAAATCCACGCTGCTGAGGTGCATCAACCTGCTGGAAAAGCCCACCAGCGGCCTCATCGCCTACCATGGCCGGGACATCCAGGACGGCAGCGTGCCGCTGGCGGAGTACCACGCCAAGGTGGGCATGGTGTTCCAGTCGTTCAACCTCTTCCACAACATGACGGCGCTGGAAAACTGCATGATCGGCCAGATAAAGGTTCTGAAGCGCAGCCGCGCCCAGGCGGAGGAGAACGCGATGCTCTACCTGAACAAGGTGGGCATGGGGCCCTTCGTGAAGGCGAAACCCCGGCAGCTTTCCGGCGGGCAGAAGCAGCGCGTCGCCATCGCGCGGGCGCTCGCGATGGACCCGGAGATGCTGCTCTTCGACGAGCCGACCTCTGCGCTCGACCCGGAGATGGTGGGCGAAGTGCTGGAGGTCATGCGCGACCTGGCAAAGAGCGGCCTGACCATGCTGGTGGTCACCCATGAGATGGCCTTCGCCCGGGACGTGGCCACCAAGGTGGTGTTCATGGATGCGGGCGTGATCGTCGAGGAGGACGCGCCGCAGGCGATGTTCTCCCAGCCGAAGCAGCAGCGCACCCGAGAATTCCTTGCCCGTGTGCTCGCGTCCGGCTGAACAACTCATTTTTCAAAAACCGCGGCGGCAACGCCGCGTTTTTGCATGCCTGGTCGGGCATAAACCCGGTCCAACCGGGAAAAACTGAAGCCCGAGGTGAGGCCCATGGCAAAAAAGGGAATGAAGCGCATCAACCCCCGTCACCCCAAGCGCACGCAGATGGACCACTGGCAGAACCTGCCGACCAACGAAATGCAGCCGGTGCCCGAGCACCGGGGCAAGAAACCCGCTCCGGATAGACACCTGTAGGGAAACCATACGGCGCGACCGTCTTGAGCGGTCGCGCCGTTTTGAGCGTTGAAAAACCACGATGGTTTTTCAACGCGAAGGGAGGAAATCTGCGTGAGCCAAACACCTGCGGGATTTCCGGGCGGCTCTCTGACTTCAGGTATTGTTTCCTCCACCAGTGTGCGCACTGGATGTGGAAACAGATACGTTCCCGGCGCGCAGGTCGCCGGGAACGATTGGAAGGTACGGCGAGGTTTCAGTTGCCGCCGACGACCTCATAGCCGCGTTCGGCGAAGATGCGCTTCACCTCCGCGAGATCGATCCGCTTGAGAAGCGCACCCTTCGGGATCGTCATGAACCTGCCCGCCGTATTCAGCATGCCGGGCTTCGTCACGTCGGCAAATCCTACATCCTGAAGGATTCCGGCGATCTCCGGGTCGCCGGTGCAAAGCTCGTAGACCGTCCGGTCGAGGTCCAGAACCTTTCCGCTCACGCGGCCACCCCCTTCAACAGGATGTTGTTCTCCAGATGGATGTGCTGGTGCAGGTCCCGCTCAAGCTCCGGCAGCAGCCTGTAGGCCTTGATATAGGTCGGGCACGCGTCGTCGGGAACCGTGTAATCGTTGGCGGCATCGCGCAAGGCCCGGAGCAGTTCGCCCGCTGCTTCGTGCTCGTTCACGATCTCGACCGCGAGGTGCGCCACCTCGCCCGCCTGCGCGCCGCCCTGCGCGAGCGCCGGGAACAGCTGGGTCTCCTCCTTGACGAGGTGGCCTTCGAGGTCCGACCGGAGCCGCCCGTAGAGCGTGTACACATCATACAGTTCCCCGTGGTTCGCGCCGTGCGCCCGGAGCACCCGGAGCAGAAGCTCCCCGATCTCGGGCAGCGCCCGGCGCAGGTACTCGTGGTGCGTGTCCTCGATGTAGGCGGACAGCACCGCCGGACTCATGGCCGTGAAGTCCGTCCGTCCGGCGTTTGCCTTCCGCCCGGCCTCCCGTGAGCCCACGAGCGCGGCGAACTGGTCGGGCGTCGTCCGCTTTTCATCGAGCGCTTCCTTCAGTGGCCGCTTGCCGCCGCAGCAGTAGTCGATACCCAGTTCCTGAAAGACCGTCAGCGCCTCCGGCGCGGAAGCCGCGGCTTCACCGACCGTCATGTTTTCGTGAATCTTCATTTTGAATTCCTCCGGTTCCTGATCTCTGATGTGATTTTATCAGAGCCGGGGAGGAAAAGCTGTGATTCAGATCAAAAGTTCAAACCATCGGAAGACTTTTTATGAAGCGCTTCAGGGAAGCAGCCCCGCCGACGCGTGCAGCGCCCCGCGGTCGAGGATCAGGATGCTCCGGTTGCTCACGGAACGGATCACGCCGTCCGATTCCAGCTGGCCCAGCTTGCGGCTCACCGTTTCGCGCGCGACGCCGAGGGAATTGGCGATGCCCTCGCGGCTGAGCGGTAGCCGGACCAGAAGGCCCTCCGGAACCTCCGTCCCGTACTTTTCGGCGTAATCGAGCAGCAGCGCGCCGATCCGCCCGTCGAGGCTGCGGACGCCGAGCGACTGCATCGCGTTCTCCATGCGCGCGATCCGCTCCTCCAGCGCCTCGATGATCCGGAGGGAAATATCCGGATGGGCGGCGAGCAGCGCGCGGAAGCTCTCCCTCGTAAATGAGCAGACCTTGACCGGCTCAAGAGCCTGCACAGTGTAGGCCGCCGTCTGGCCGCCAAACAGGTTCCGCTCCCCGAAAAAGTCGCCCTCGGAGAAGACGTACAAAATCTGCTCCCGGCCGTCCGGCGTGAGCCTGAAGGCCTTGACGCTGCCCTCATTTAAGATGACCAGCGCGTCGAGGGCGTCGCCCTCCGAAAAGAGGCGTTCCCCTTTCCGGTACTCCAGATGACGGATCAGCGTCGCGACGCGCGAGAGGTCCTCCCCTTTCAGCGACGCAAAGACCGGTACCTTTCGCACGCAAAAGTTGTGCGGGCAGCTTTCCCGGCGGCAGCCGTTGTCCATTTGCGTCACCTCCTTTTTCATGATTCGCACTCGGGCAACGATCACGGCGCGGCCATCCGGTGGATGCGCCGCGCCTTCAAAGCATGTTCGGTTGTCCATCAGCCCGCGCTGACCTCGGCAAGCCTCTGCTCAATCTCCGTTTTCCAGTCGTCGTAGCTCTTGGAGCCCACGATCTCCTCGCCGACCTTCTGGCCCTTTTCATCCACGAACAGGCTCGTCGGCACGGCGTAGACACTCGTCAGGAACTTGTCGATGAGCTTCAGGTCCGGCAGAATATTAGTATACTCCGCTCCGGAATCAGAGAGGATCTTCTTGCCCAGGTCCAGATTGGCCTGGTCGGGGAAGCTCTTCACGCCGGCGTCGATCAGGATGCCCAGCACCTGGAAGTCCTCAATCTCCTTGTCCAGCTTGCCAAGGTCCGGAATCTCCGCCTTGCAGGGCGGGCAGTAGGTCGCCCATACGTTGATGAGGGTCAGCTTGCTCGCGGCAAATACGCTGGTGTCCACCGCATTGCCCTCAAGGTCCTGCGTATCGAACGCGCCGACCGCGCTGTCCATCGGCGCGGGGGCCTGGGTCGCATCCGAGGCCGCCGGAGCCGCCGCATCCTGCTTCTCCGCGGTCACAACGATCCCCACCGTCGTAATTAGCGCCAGTATCAATAGAATGGGGATGAGTTTCTTCATATTCCTTCCGCCTTTCCTGCCTTTTACTAGGATTTACCCGTCAGTACAGCGATCCAAACACCGCGTATTGCAGCGCGCAGTAGACCGTGCCTAGCACCATGAGCACCATCGCCGCCGCCGCGCGCCAGCGCCCCTTCGAGAGGATCACGAGGATCGGGTAGAGCGCGTACATGGCCATCAGGTATCTGGGGCCTGAGATCAGCCAAGTGGGCGAGAACGAGACCCACACATAGAGCAGCGCATACGCGCCGTCGGCGGGATGGACGCGCCGCCAGCTCACACCCATCAGTCCAAACGCCAGGACGATGGAAATGAGCTGCGGGATCCATATGCCCAGCCGCCCGGAGGCGTCTTCGTAATGGAACGCGTTCTCGATGGTGTACTGAAGCGTCTGGCCGACGCTGCCCAAGGTCTGGTGCCAATGCTCGCGCTGGTAAATCAGAAACTGGAAGGGGTTGCCCGTCACCTGCCAGTTGAGCAGCAGGTACGCCCCGAAACCCAGCGCGATCAGCGAGACCTGGGCCGCCCTGAGCGCGACGCGCCCCGCCTTCGGCCGCCCGCCCGACGCCTCCAGCCGCAGCGCCTCGTAAAACACGGGGACCGCGCACAGAAGGCCCTGGCTGCGGGACGCGCTGGCCAGCGCGCCCAGAAGGACCGCGATCCAGATGCGGTCCCGCCTCGCGGCCAAGACACTCAGAAGCGTCACCATCAGAAAGATGGACTCGCTGTATGGGACGGACAGGTACAGCGAAGTCGGGAACAGGAGCAGGAAGCGGACCGCGTTCCGCGCGCCGCGCTCGTGGTACAGCGGTCTCGCCAGCTCGTACAGCGCCCAGCAGGCGGCGAAGAGGAAGAGGTTGGAGAGCACGGTGGCCGCGAGCACGGTGTTCCCTATAAACAGCGGCTGGAATAGACGCACCGCCAGCGGGTAGAGCGGGTAGAAGACGATGTGGAAGCGCGGGTCGCCCTCGTTCACATACCAGTTGTTCGCAAGGCGCAGGTAGTGGTTGGCGTCCCATTGCACCCAGAACGCGCCGGGATCCGTGAGATAGCGCTCCAGCTGCCCGGTGAAAGCGCAACCGATGAGCGCGATCAGGTACAGGAAGAGCCTCGTGCCGACCAGCCAGGCGGCGATCCATAATAGACGCCGGAGGCCGTCGCGGCGGTCACTCCGTCTCTGAACGGGCGCAGCCTCGAACGTCGCGCCTTTCATCCAGAACGGCGAGAAATACCGGTACAGGAACACCAGAAGCAAGAGCGCCGCCGCGACCATCGCCGCGGCGGGCAGGACGAATTTAAGCGATTTTTCGAAAAACTCCATCATTCCATCCATTCCGGCTTGAGCATGAGATTCAGCGGGATGAAGGGGGGCTTAAGGCCGTCCAGCGCCTTCAGCACCTTCTCCTCCCCCGCCACCGCGACCACCGGAACGCCGGTGCGCTGAGCGACCTGTTCCAATACCCTCTGGCCCTCCAAAAGCTGCTCCGGCTTCGTCCACGGGCCGAGGTTTGAGTTGTTGATGAGGCCCGAAGGCGCGAGCCGCGCGCGGTGCGCGATGCGCTCCATCTGAAGCACGATCTGATCCGCGTCCTCGGAAAACGGGCGGAACACGTTGACCACGTAGTAAAGCTTACAGCCTGTCCGGTCAAAATGCGGGCGGTACCGGCCCAATGCCGCCGCGCCCGCCTCCTCCCCGCCCACGTCGAGCACCGCGTGGATGGTGGGATCGTCAAACACCGACTGCACTTCAGCAGGAAGCACCGGAAGGTCCACGCCGGTCAGCGCGTAGGGCGGCGCGATCAGCCCGACGCCCCGGGCGGCAAGCGCCTCATGCTGCTCGGCGCTGCGGAAGAACGGGTTGACGATGTCCAGGTCCACGATTTTGACCTTTTTGCCCTCCTCCGCCGCGCGGATGGAAAGCGCCATCGCGATCTCGGTCTTGCCGCTGCCGTAATGCCCGACGACCGCCGCGATGCGGCCGCCATTCCAGGGATCAAACTGCCTCATGCGCCAGCATCCCGCTTCCTGCGCCTGCCCCGTTCGGCGCTGCGCTGGGTGTAGCCGCTGTGCCAGCCTTCCTCCTCGTCCGCGCCGCGCACCGCGCCGGGCTCGTCGCCCGGCAGCAGCCTCGGCCGCTGGTACACGGAGGTGTCCTGCGCGTTCCGGTCGGCGCTCAGCTTGACGCGGGGGGAGACGATGTCGTCCATCGGGTCCGCGCCCAGGTCGTCGAAGAAGTCGCCCTCCACGCTGAACGGATCCTCCTCCGCGTCGGCCTTTTTGCGCGGGCGCTTGAACAACCCCCGGCGCTTGGCCCCCTCGCGGGGCGCCTTGCGGCCCTGGCTGGGCAGGTCATCATCGGGGTCGTCCGGCGCTTCGGCCTGCCCATCGTCCTCCGCCTCGGGAGCCTCGCTGTTCCGGCTGGCGTAATCGCCGTTCCGGTCATCGTAGAGTTCGTCAAAGTCCGGCTCGTCCGGCCGGTCCTCTTCCTCCCCGTCCTCCTCAGCCTCCGTATAGCGGCGGACGCGGGGCCTGGCGGTCTCGTAATCGTCGTCCTCGTCGATGTCATATGCGCCGGACTCATCGTCGTCCAGATCGTCCATGTCGAGCGAATCCGAGGAGCCCCGGCGGGCCCGGGCGGGCGCCATGTCGCTGTAGTGCAGCATCAGGTCGTCGTCGTCGATGCCTTCCACTTCGTTGTCCAGGAGGACCCGGCGCCTTCGGAACCATACCCAGTAGGGCCGCCAGCGGGCCATCCACACCAGCCAGTCGACCAGCACGCCCAAGACGATCAGGCCGATCAGGATTTTGATCCAGTTGTCGGCAAACCAGGAGATCGCCGACATGTCCCCGGATCGGCCGGAGCCCGTCTGAAACAGGTTGGCGATGGAACTGGCGATCCAGCGGATCCAGCCCAGCATGCCCTTGATGAAGGAATCGGCAAAATCAGTCTGCTGCATGTTTTCCCTTCCTGATCCGCGCTTTGCCGGAAGCCGCGAGCGCGGGCCGGGCTGCGTCATTGAAGTGGTCCCGGACACCGGCCTCCGAAGCGGGGTTTGACAGCGTCACCCGGTCTTTTCGGTCAGCGTCACCCGGACGGTGGCGGGGTCCGCCGTGATCGTGAGGTCCGGGAAGTTGTCCACCTTCACCTGCACAGGCAGGTCGTACTCGCCCGGCCCGTATCCCGTGAGGTCCACCCAGACCGCAAGGTCGTTCCTCGAAAGCGACTGCACCGCGGAATACGGCCCAAACAGCCGGACTTCAAGCCTCGGCGACGACCACGCCGCGTTCAGGTTGGCGCCCAGCCCGCTGAGCGTGGCTTCGAGGTTCGAGTACCGCCGGGTCAGCTCCTGCTCGATGATGTTGACGGTGGCCGATACCTGGTCGCTGGACATGTTCTTGATGTCCTTGAGCATGGCGATGTTCACGATCTGCGTGAACGGGCGGTCGGCGCCGGACACGTCGACGGGCTCGATGGACAGGTGGTCGAGCGTGTCGAGGAGCGACTGGTCGGCCGCGACCATCACGGTAGAGGGGTTGACCTCAATGGACTCCAGCGTGTAGCCGCGCCGTACGCTGCCCTTCACCGATTCGCCGGGGGTGGCCGTCACCTCGATCTGCTTGGTGGGGTAGATGTCCAGCGCCACCGTGACGGAGTTGGTGGAGCGGGACAGCGCGTAGTCGGCCTCGATCGGGTCTCCGTGGGCGTCCAGCAGGTGGAGTTGCCCCAGGCGGCTGCCGGCGGTGGTGCGCCCGGTCACGTCCACGTCCACCTGGGCGCTGGACACCTGCTGTACCAGCGAGGTAGGCCCGGTGACGGTGATCTGCGACGGGTTGATGCGGCTGACGTTGTACCAGTAACCGCCGGCGCGATCCCCGGTGATCTGTGCGTTGACCGGCACGTAGCGCTGATCCTGGTTTTCGACCTCCACCTCCACCTGTTCCGGCCACACCTGGCCGACCGTGCCGTAGGTGGTGGTGCCGCGCAGGCGCACGGACTGCTTGCCGGTCTTTCGGAGGCTGGAAAGGTCCATCTCCACGTGCACGTTGTCGGTGGACACCAGCGGGTAGGCGGACTGGGATACCCGCACCGTCACCCTGGCCGAGGAAAGCGCGGCGGCGAGGTCCGTGGCCAGCGCGAAGCCCCGGCTGGAGAGGACCGACTGCCCGGTGACGGTGATGTCCACGCCGGAGAGCACCTTGTCCCGGGTGATGGACGGGTTGGCGTAGATCACATAGCTCCAAAGGCCCAGCGCGATCAGTACGCTCAAAAGCTTATACGCAAAGTTGTGGGAAAGCGCCCGCCACAGGTGGGGCAGCAGCTTTTTAACCCCTGCTTTATTCAGCTTCATGGCCGCCCTCCTTCCGCCGGAAGATCGAGGACAGCGAAAGGGTGTCCGCGGGCGCGAACAATTCCATCAGGATGGCCGACAGCGACTTCGCGTCCAGGTGGCGCGTAAGCCGCCCGCCCCTGGCCACCGAGATGATGCCGGTCTCCTCCGACACGATCAAAACCACCGCGTCCGTCGCCTCCGAAATGCCGATGGCCGCGCGGTGCCGGGTGCCCAACTCGCGGCTGATGGAGCTGTCGTCGGACAGCTGAAGGATGCAGGCCGCCGCCGCGATGCGAAGGCCGGAGATCACCACCGCGCCGTCGTGCAGCGGCGTGTTCGGCTCAAAAATGTTTTCGATGAGCGGCTGCGAAATCTCGGCGTCGAGCGTCGTGCCGCTCTCCACCACGTCGCTTAAGCCCGTCCCGCGCTCCATCACCACCAGCGCGCCCACCCGCCGCTTGGCGAGGTTCACCAGCGCGGTGGTGATCTCCTGCGCCGTCTTTTCGGCGGCCTTCACGTCCTTGGGGGTGCCGAGGATCGCCCGCCAGCGGGAGCGGCCCAACTGGTCGAGGCCCCGCCTTATCTCCGGCTGGAACAGGATGACGAGGAGCAGCGCGCCGATGTTGAGCATCTGAAGCAGCAGCCAGCTCAGCGCGTTCAGCTGCAGAAGCTCGGCAAGCCCCGTGATCAGGATGACGATGAGCACGCCCTTGAGCACCGTGTTGGCCCGTGTGCGGGCCAGCGCCTTGATCAACTGGTAGACCAGGACCGAGACGATTGCGATGTCCAGGATGTTGCGCCAGTCGGGCCGGACGAAGAGGCTATAGAAAAGCGAGAGGAATTGCTGCCAGATGCCGCTTACAAAGGACATGGCCAATCCCTCCCACTTCGTAAAATCGCGCCCGCGCCCACCTTGGACCCGTACAGCCAAACGCCGCCCTTCCGGCGGGGCGTCCTACTTTGGACGCATGGAAACCTTGCCTGGTTGCCGGGGAATCCTCGGCCGTGGCTTTTTCCTGCGTACTTTCGCACGTGTACGCCAGGTTGCCGCCTCCCCTTCGCTCTTTCCAGTTATTTCCGGCTTAACGCCGAAACTTGGTCTGTTCCCTTGCGCGCCCGCGCAGAAGGTTTAGTGCTGATGATCTTCTCTCAGCACCGAGTACAGCGCCACGTCTACATAGCGGCCCTTGTTGAAAAGCCGCCCGCGCAGCGTGCCCTCGTACTGCATGCCCGCCTTGAGCATCACATGGCCCGAGGCCGGGTTGTCCAGCTCGTGCTGCGCCTCGACCCGGTGCAGGCGCATGTCCTGAAACGCGAAGTTCAGGATGGCCCGGAGCGCCTCGGTCATCAGCCCCTGGTTCCAGTAGGCCCGGGACAGGGAATACCCCACCTCGGCGGAGTTGTTCTCCCGCTGATACCACATGAAGCCGATGGTGCCGATCAGCTTGCCGCTGGCCACGTGCTCGATGCCCCAGCTGACCGGCTCGCCCAGCCGGTACTTGCGCAGCATGTAGCGGATGTACGAGCGCGATTCGTTGATCGAGCGGTGCGCGTCCCAGAGGACGTGGCGCGCCACCAGCGGATCCCTGCTGTACTCGTACATGTCGGCCGCGTCCCGCATGTTGAGCCTACGGATGTACAGTCTCTCCGTGCGGATGCCCTTCATCCGGGCGAAGATGGATTCTTCATAAAAGGACATGCTCTGGCCCCTGGTGTTCAGATTGTTACCTCCCGGCCCAGCGCGGCCGATTGATAGATTCCCTCCAGCATGCGCTGCATGGTCACGCCGTGCTCAAGGGGCGCTTCGGGCGCCTCGCCGGTACGGACACAGTGGAGGAAGTGATCGATCTCAGCCTCGAAGGGGTTCTGGGGCAGGGTGGTTAGCGCCGCGTCCGAGAGGAAGCCCGCTTCCTCGCCGAAGAGCGTCATCGGGTCCATCGTGAGGCCCGCCTTCGTGCCGCACACCTGCGTATAGTCCTGCGGGGGGGCGTTGAGCGCCCAGCTGACCTCAAAGAGCAGGCACGCGCCGTTTTCGAAGTGGATCACGCCCGCGGCGGAGTCCTCGGTATCGAAGGCGGTGACGTCGCTGTCCAGCGCGACCCAGCGGCTGACGCCCTGGGTCTTGTAGTCGCCGATGCGCGCGCTCGTCATGGCGCTGACGCGAACAGGCTTGGGGCAGCCCATCAGAAACCACGTGCGGTCGATGACGTGTACGCCGATGTCGATCACCGGGCCGCCGCCCGACTTCGAGGTGTCGGTGAACCAGCCCAAGGGCGTTCCGCGCCGCCGGATCATGGCGGTCTTTGCGTAGTAGACTTCGCCCAGCCTGCCCTCATCGAACAGCTTCCGGCCCAGCCGGTACTCGGGCTTGAAGCGGTTGGGCAGCGCCATCATGAAGGTCACGCCCGACTTCTCCACGGCTTCCTTCATCTGAAGCGCGTGTTCGACGCTTAAGGCCATCGGCTTTTCGCACAGGATGTGCACGCCCTTTTCGGCCGCCCGGACCGCGCAGGGCGCGTGCGAACGGTTCCAGACGCAGATGTCCACCGCGTCCAGATCTTCCTTTTCAAGCAGCTCGTCCACGCTTGAGTAGGCGCGGGCGATGTGGAATTTCTCCGCCGCGCCTTGGGCGCGCTCAAGGTTCAGGTCCGCGACGGCGACCAGTTCCACGTCGCCTCTGGCCTCATAGACCGGCAGATGCGCGTTCTGTGCGATGTTGCCCGCTCCCAGGATGCCGATACGAAGCTTCCCCATATCCTTCAACCGCTTTCGTCACAAAATGAGTCCGTTCAGGGATTCGATGTCCTCCGGGGCAATTCCTCCCGGCAGCGCGATCTTTTCGCCGGGCAGCAGCACGCCGTAGAAGTCGCCCGCAAACACGCCCAACGCGGCCGCCTGGCCCGCGCAGGAGAGTTCTCCGTTTGTAAAGCGCAGTCCCGCCCGCGGCGGGTTCAAGAGCGCGCCGCGCTTCGGCGCGCCGGATTTCATCAGGCAGATGACCTGGTCGATCCGGTTCATCTTACCGTCGTCGTTCAGCTCCGCACGGGCGATCACGACGCCCTCCTCCGGCAGCGTGGCCCGCAGTTCCCCAAGCAGCGTCGGCTCGCCCGACATCGCGGCAAAGCTGGTGGACGCGATCAGCGAGCCGTCCAGCCGGTAGAGGGAAGCGGTGACGGTAGCCGGATGCCGCATCGCGGCTTTCGGATACAGCCAGACCTTCAGCGGCAGGCTTACCTCGAAGGGTTCCGCGAACTCGAACGCCGCGCAGGCGGCCCAAGCCTGTTTCAGCGCGCCGTAGGCAGGGCGAGCTTTCCCGGAATGCTCGATCAGCGCGATGCTGGCGAGCGCCGGCCTTTCCTCCGCCGCCCATACGGCGAACGCCTCGCCCGCTCTTCTGGCGTTCAATGCCAGCACCCGGATCGCTTCCGCCTGCTGAAAGCGACTCAGCCGGGCGTATCGGGCTGCGTCACCCAGCGCGTTGGCACCGTAGAGCGCCTCCGCGGTCTGTGGCTGAGGGGCAGTGCTTCCCATCGCCCGCCACACGGGGCTTCCCGGCGGCCAGTATTTTTCGCCGCCCGCGAGCTTTGCCAGCGTCCGGGGCTCGGGCAGCGCCAGGAGATCGCTGCATTCGTATTCGTTGACCCATCCAGCCTCATCCGTCAGCAGAAGCCCGTCAGACAAAAGATCGAAGGAGACAAGCGCGTTCTCCCGCTCCCGATCGTACACCGCTTCCGCGCCCATATTTCGCAGCGCGCGGATCAAGTCCCGGTCTCGCGTGTCAGGGATCCCCGCGACGCGGCGTGGCTCGGACGGATCCATCGCCACGTTCAATAGCACCGAATCGCAGGCCACGCCCGACCGCTCCACCGAAAGCCGTACGGTATAGTATTGCTCGCCGTCCCACTTCACCGGCGTCGGCAGCTTTAAGGCATGCTCCTCGTGCGCTTCGGCAGCGCGCAGCCTCTCATACACCTCGCTGGCCAAAATCATCTCACCGTCCAGCGACACCTGGTATTTGAACAGAAAGCGCCCGGCGGTGTGGGCGACGAGGTCGGAGGCGACTTTGATCACGCCCTCCGAAGCCGTCGCCCGCACACGCTTCATCTCCACATAATTGGTCGTCCTCAGCCACACCGGCCCCAGGATGCCGCGCGGGAAGCCGCCCCGAACACCTGCGTCGAACATCACTTCGAGGCGGTTCTTCTCCGGCAATACGTCCCGGGTGATGTCGAGCGTCAGCTCGCCGGAATCGAATTGGGTTATCGTGCGCCCATTCAGACGCACCGAGCCCTTGCCAGAGAGCATCTCAAAGCGCAATGAAGCCCGTTCGTCCTCATCCGGGCAGTCAAACTCCAGGGCGTAGGTCCAATACTGCACCTCCACCCACCGTTCGTACACCGGATCAAGCCCCACGCTTTCGCGCCGCAGCATGCCCTGTTCCCGGAGCGCGCTCTCCACGTCCGTGAGCGCGGGCATGGGAAAGGGCGGCCATACGCCGCAAGTGAGGGTCCAGCCGCCATCCAATCGCGCCATTACAGTATGCCCATCTCTTTCAGGATCGGCTGCGCGAGAAGCACCGCGCAGATCGTCTTGGAATCCTCGATTTCGCCCGCGTAGATGCTTTGAATCAAAGCCTTTGCGTCCACGAACGACACGTTCAGGAATTCGTCCTCGTCGGGCTGGCTTTCGCCCTGGGTGAGGCCGGTGGCCAGGTAGAGCCCGATCACCTCGTCAGAAAAGCCGGGGGTGGTCGTGATGTCTGCAAGGTGCCTGAACTCCCTCGCGGTAAGGCCGGTCTCCTCGCGCAGCTCGCGCTTCGCGGCCTCCAGTCTGTCCGCGCCGAAGGCGTCGAGCTTGCCCGCCGGAATCTCATAAAGCGCCCGCGCGAGGGCGTAACGCCACTGGCGAACCATCGCGATCCTGCCATTTTCATCCACCGCGACCACCGCCGCCGCGCCGACGTGGCGCACCACTTCGCGCGTCGAAGTATGCCCGCTGGGCAGTTCCACCGTGGCGCGCGTAAGGTGCACCACATGCCCGTCGAAGATCTTTTCCTCCGCCAGGGTCTTTTCCATCAAGCGTTCGTCGCCCGTCATGCGCTCACTCCTTTGGGTATATCCATTATACACCACCCGCCGGAGAATCTCAATTACGGGAGGCGCTTCTAGCGTGGCTAACGTATGAATTTCTGGCAAAAATCTTGAAGCGCATCAGCAACCCAACCCCTCCACGTGAAAAGCCGACAGGCTCCGCCGCGCTTTCAATCGTGGTCCCTGCAACCGGTCATCCACTTCGCGGATTTCGGGCGCTCTGATTTTGGGCTGGATATTGCGCGGAAAATGGTGTATAATGCCGATACGGATCTTTTGTTTCAGGGAGGGAATGCCATGATACAGGTAGTCTTGGGCAAGCGCGGAAGCGGAAAAAGCAAGCGGCTGATCGATCTGGCGAACGAAGCGCTCAAAACCGAGCAAGGCCTGGTCGTGTTTGTCGACGACGATAAAAACAACATGTACGATCTGCGCCACGAGGTACGGCTGGTGGACGCCAGCGAATTCGCGTTGGGCGAATACCGTTCGGCATCCTGGTTCTACGGCTTACTCGGCGGCATGCTGGCGATCAACTTTGACATCTCGCTGGTGTTCGTCGACGCGTTCATGAAACTCGTCAACTGCACCGATCCCAAACTGCTTGAGCCCCTGTTCAACCAGATGGAGTCGCTCTCCCGCGACCACAACGTGAACTTTGTGCTGGGCGTCAGCGGGGATCCGGACACCCTGCCCGAGTTCATCACGCGCTACGCGGTCTGAGGGGGACGCTGCATGCGATACACTTCCACCCGCGACCATATGGCAAACACAACTGCCGCGGGCGCGATTGTCAAGGGCATTTCGGACGACGGCGGCCTGTTTGTCCCGGAGGAAATCCCTTCGCTGCCGGTCGACGCGATCCGAGCGATGATCGGCATGCCCTATCCCGAGGTGGCCGCCCGCGTGCTGGCGGGCTGGCTGCGCGGCTTTTCATTCAACGAACTCCTCACCATGTGCCAGGCGGCGTACTACAACTTTGACACGCCGGGCGTGGCGCCGGTTGTGACGCTCTCTGGTGGCCGCCACGTATTGGAGCTGTTCCACGGCCCCACGCTGGCCTTCAAGGATGTGGCGCTGCAGATTCTGCCGCGCTTCATGGCCGCCGCCGCCCAAAAGACCGGCGAAACGCGGGAACTGGTGATTTTGGTCGCCACATCCGGCGACACGGGCAAAGCGGCGCTGGCCGGGTTCGCCGGCGTACCGGGCACGCGCATCGTGGTATACTACCCCGACGGCGGCGTGTCGGAGGCGCAGCGGCTTCAGATGGTCACCCAGGAGGGCGCGAACGCCCACGTCATCGCCGTCAAGGGCAACTTTGACGACGCGCAGACCGGCGTCAAGCGCATGTTCGCAAACCAGCCGCTTTCGGACCTCCTGTCCAGCCGGGGCATGGTGTTCTCCTCCGCCAACTCCATCAACCTCGGCCGACTGGTGCCCCAGATCGCCTACTATTTCTGGGCCTACGCGCGGCTGGTCGCGAGCCGCCAGATTTCCTTTGGCAAGCCCGTCAACGTGTGCGTGCCCACCGGCAACTTCGGGAACATCCTGGCCGCGTACTACGCCAAGGAGATGGGCGTACCCATCGGGCGGCTGATCTGCGCGTCCAACCAGAACAACGTGCTCGCGGACTTTTTGAGTACCGGCGCCTACGACCGGAACCGGCCCTTTTACCTGACCACGTCGCCCTCGATGGACATCCTGATCTCGTCGAACCTGGAGAGGCTCCTCTTCGAGCTCTCGGGGCGCGACGCGGGCGAAGTGTGCGCGATGATGGCGAACCTGGCCAAGTCGGGCCGCTATGCGCTGCCCACGAACGCTTTTTTGAAGCTCAAGACTTTCATGAGCGGCGGCTGGGCCAGCGAGGAGCAGGTTTCCGGCCAGATCGCCGCCACCTTCCACGAGGACAAGTACCTGGCCGACCCGCACACGGCGGTTGCGCTGAGCGTCCACGCACGCTATCAGCAGGAGACCGGCGACCGGACGCCCACGGTGATCGCGTCGACCGCCAGCCCTTACAAGTTCGGAAAGGCCGTCGCCACGGCGCTGTTCGGGCCCGCGGTCGCCAATCTGGACGATTTCGCCTGCTGCGACAAGCTGGCCAAGGCATCCAAGGGCGAAGTCCCCGCCGCCATCGCGAACCTTCGCAGCAAACCGGTGCTGCACAAGGCGGTTTGTGAGAAGGACGGTATGCAGACGGCACTCCTGGCCGCGTTGAACAGCGCGCAGTGAGCAGCCCTATGAAGGAGGTCCCCCATGAAGACGAAGCTCGCCTGCCAACTGTACTCCGTGCACAATTCCATTGACAAGGACGCATCCGCCGCCGTTTGCGCGGCCGCCGCGCTGGGTTTCGAAGGCATGGAATTCTTCGGAAACGGGCTTTGGGATCGCGCGTTTGTCAAGTCCGCGCTCCGGGACACCGGCCTTGAAATCGCGGGATGGCATGTGCCCCTGGACCGCATGAAGGAAGGCGAACTGGAGAAAACGCTGGATTTTCAGAGTGAAATCGGCAACCGATCGCTCGTGATTCCCTGGCTGCCGATGGAGATGCGCGATGGCATTGACACCTGGAAGCGCACCGCGGAGTTCTTCAGCCGCCTGCATGAAAAAGTCAGCGCCCGCGGCATGACGCTGGGCTACCACAACCACGACTTTGAGTTTCAGCCGCTGGACGAAACCGGCCTCTGCGGCTGGGACATCTTCGCGGAGAACACGCCTTCTGGCATCGTGCTGCAGCTGGACAACGGCAACGCCATGGCCGGCGGCGCGGACCCGGTGAAGGTGCTGAAAACCCATTCCGGCCGCGGGCGCACGCTGCATCTGAAGCCCTATTCCCATGCCGCCGGGTACGACTGCGTGGTCGGACAGGACGAACTGCCCTGGCGGGACTTTCTGGATGAAGCCGGGCGGCAGGGCGTGACCGAATGGTACATCGCGGAGTATGAATCCGCGGCGATGGGCACGGACCTCGAAGGCCTTAAAATCATGCGCGAGGCGCTTAGGGAGTACGGGCTGTGAAGAACAAGCAGAAACTGGTGCTGGTCCTGATCGCAATCGCGGTGCTGATCGTGTTGTCGTTCCTTTCGACCCGGTGGATCGGGCAGATGTTGGTCGGCAGCGTGAACAGCCTTCAGGCCGCCGGAGAGGCGCCGCTGCCCACCGAGGAGATCTGGATCGCGCCCACACTGACGCCGGAAGAAGACTTCGCGGCCCAGGAGGCAAAGGCGCTTTCCGACCTGCCCGACCCCGAGCCCACCCCTGCGGACGACCCCGAGGCCATCGTCCCAGTGCTCGAATCGCCTGAGCAGCTGGCGGGCACCGCGGACCAGAGCTCCATCGTGGACACCAATCCGGGCGAAACCGACGCGGGCTGATCCGCGCGGGAACCCCATCATCAGGCACATCGGCGGATGGACTCTGCGCGGCAGATTCCATCCGCTTTTCATCCCTCATCCGAAGCAAAATGACCGCCTGCGCGGTCATTCAGCCAACCGTCAACCCTTTGCAAGGCTCCAATCGTTCCCGGCGATCCGCACCCGGAAATAGGTTTATACCAATGCAGAACATTAATGCGTCCAAAGCGGCGAGAGATTTTTGATGCAGGGCTAGGAGCGAAGCGAGGCGTAGCAGCGCTACGTTGAGCGGAGAGCGACACCGCACTGCGCGAAAAGATCCGCCGAGACGACGCATTTATGTTTGGAATTGGTATAACGTAGCCAGCGCACACACACCGGAAGAAAAAAAATCCATCATTCAGTGAGCCACCCGGAACGCCCGCGGGCGTTTCAGGCTCTCGCAGCATTGTTCCTATCGCGTTGAAAAGCTGCTTGCGTGTTGTCAACGCCTATGCTACTCCGGCACTTCCTCCCCGGTCAGTGCGTCGATGAAGATGACCCACCAGCCGCTGCTGCCGCTGCCGCGCCACATGTAGCCATCCAATCCCGCGGGCGGCTCCAGCGAGAAGATGCCGGGGATGCCATAACAGACCGAAGTCGGCCTCTCGTCCTCCACCCGAACGCCCACCAGCGAATGCGCCTGCCCGTTGCCGGGGAGCGGCGCGCACACGAAGGTGTACCCATCCGCCGGGAAGGGCGCGCAGGCGGGGAGCTGCTGGAAGAGGGTCCTCAGCGGTTCCACCGGTTCCGGCCATGGGATCGAGATGTCCAGCGACAGCAAGAATCCGGCCGGTTTCTGGTTTTCCTCATCGGACGACTCTTGAACTTCGGTCGGTTCTCCTGTATCTTCCGGCTCCATTTCTTGAGCTTCGGTCTGTTCTCTAGTATCTTCCGGCTCCATTTCTTGAGCCTCGGTCGGTTCTCTCGTATCTTCCCGCTCCATTTCTTCAGCCTCGGTCGGTTGTTGTCCGTTTCCGGATGGGGCTTCCGGCAGCCCGCCCACCGGCTCCGGCTCTTTCGAGGGAATCCAGGATACGTGCTGCGCCTCGGGGCGGCGGTACATCGCGCGGGCGGCGCTCATGGCCTGCGCCCAGTCCACATCCTTCGAGCCGTTGACGAAGCCGCTCATCACCGGCTCCGCCTGCCCGTTCTTGAGCTGTACGACCGCGACGACCGGGTAATCCTCCATCGCGGCGCCTTCGATGTTCCTGGGGTCAAACGTCCATGTCAACCCCGCCTGGCCTCGGTTGTCCACGTGCAGCGCGCCCATCTGCACCCCCGTCCACCCGTTCTTCCCCTTGCGCATCAGAAGCGCGCGCAGGTTGTCCGACGTTCCAGCGCCGGACACGGAAAAGCGCATGCTGCCGCCCAGCGTGCGCCGCTCCAGGCGCACGTGCCCGCTCATGCCCTTCACCGAACTGCGCAGCAGGATCAGCGCGTGCCGGTAGTCGTTCCGAATCATCCGATCGCCTCCCGGTCAAGCCTATGCCGGGCGGCGCCGAGGAATTCCCGGCCTCCGCGATGGGATGCAGGCGGAAAACTCGACATCGTTCACAGTTTGTTCATACCCTGTTTGTCCGCCTGGCGCGAGGATTTGTTATAATATGAAACGACGAAAAAAGCGTTTAAAAACCCCGGGGTTTTTTCATTGCGAAGGAAGAGGGTCTGCGTGAGCCAAACACCTGCGGGATTTCCGCACGGCTCACTGGCTTATGGCATTGTTTCCTCCACCAGTGTTCGCACTGGTTCTGGAAACCGATTCCCGGCGCAGTGTGACCGGGAACGATGGAATTGAAAGCGTACCGAAAATCTTTTCTTTTTGGAGGCGCACGCATGATCGAACTGAAGGGCGTGACCAAGCGGTACGGCAGCGTACACGCCGTCCGGGACGTCTCCTTCCGGGTCGAAGTCGGCCAGATCCTGGGCTTCCTGGGCCGAAACGGCGCAGGCAAATCCACGACGCTGAACATCGCGTCCGGCTACATCCCGGCCAATGAGGGGCAGGTGCTTCTGGACGGACATGACATCCTCGAGGAACCCCGGTACGTCAAGCGCCGCATCGGGTATCTGCCGGAACAGCCGCCGCTCTACCCCGACATGACGGTGGACGAATACCTGCGCTTCGCCTGCCGGATTAAGGAAGTGGAGAAGGGCCGCATCGCCGCCCACGTGGGCGAGCTCTGCGAGCTGACGGGGCTGACCGACCACCGGAGGCGGCTGATCCGCCACCTCTCCAAGGGCTACTGCCAGCGGGTGGGCATGGCGCAAGCGCTGGCGGGCAACCCGGAAGTCTTGCTGCTCGACGAGCCGACGGTGGGCCTGGACCCAAAGCAGATCATCGGCATCCGGGAACTCATCAAGGCGCTGGGCCGGGACCACGCGATCGTGCTGTCCAGCCACATCCTGACCGAGGTCTCGGACGTGTGCGAGCGCGTGGCGATCATCGGCCAAGGCAAAATCCTGGCGCAGGACACGCTGGAAAACCTCGCCGGGGGCATGGGGGACGCCCGGCGGGTGCGGATCCGGGCGGCCGGGCGCGAAGCCGAACTCGAGCGCGTGCTGGGAAAACTCAAAGGCCTTCGCGCGCTGGAGCCGCTGGGGGTAAAGGAGCCGGACACCTTCGACTTCCTCTTGGAGTCCTCCCGGGCCGACGACCTCCGGGGCCGGGCATCTTTGGCACTTTCCGAGGCGGGGCACCCGGTCGTGATGATGCGGCCGATGGACACGGACCTGGAGGATATCTTCCTCCGGCTCACCGGCGAGGTGGATTCATAATGCTTGCGGTTTTCAGGCGCGAACTTCAGAGCTATTTCTATACACCGCTGGGCTACGTGTTCATGGGCGTGTTTCTGCTGCTCTCGGGCATCTTCTTCCTGTCTGGCAACCTCTTACAGATGAATTCCAACCTGGGCTTGATGTTTGATTCGATGAGCTTCCTCTTCATGCTGGTCATGCCGCTGCTCACGATGCGGCTATTGAGCGAGGAAAAGCGCATGCGCACCGACCAGCTGCTGCTCACCTCCCCCCTGCCGGTCGGCGCAATCGTCCTAGGCAAGTACCTGGCGGCGGTCGCCGTGCTGGCGCTGACGATGCTCTGCACTCTCCCCTGCGTCGCCATCCTCTTCATTTACGGCACGCCCCACGCGCCGCTGATCGCCTCGGGCTATCTGGGCTTTTTCCTCCTGGGCGCGAGCTACGTGGCGGTGGGCATTCTGATGTCTGCGGTCACCGAAAGCCAGCTGACCGCGGCGGTGGCCACCTTCGGCGTAAACCTGATGATCCAGTTCATAGAGTCCGTCGGCCCTTCGCTGGACGTGCCGCTCCTGCCCTGGCTGCCGTCGGCCATCGGCTGGGTCAGCCTGTATGACCGATACTACGCGTTCACCGCGGGGCTGATCTCCACGGCGGACCTCGTTTACTTCCTCTCGTTCATCCTGGTGCTTTTGTTCCTGACAGCGCGGGTGGTCGACCGGAGGAGGTGGCGAAGCGTATGAAGTCCTCCAGAAAGACACGCCTGCGGCTGGGCGGCTACGCCATGCTGACCACGCTGCTCGTGATCCTGGCGGCGGTGGCGGTGAACCTCCTGGCGGACGCCGCCGACGAGCGCTGGGCGCTGAAGCTGGACCTGACCGGGGGCAACCTGACCGCGCTGTCCGAGGAGAGCGTGCAGGCGGTTTCCGCGCTGGACCAGGACGCAGTAATCTACCTTCTGTTCCGGACCGGCACCAATTCGGAAGACCGCACGACGCTCACCGCGCTTGCGGACCGCTACCACGCACTGAACCCGCGCATCACCGTCCGCACGCTGGACCCGGTGACCCAGCCGGGGCTCGTCAAAAAGCTCAAGGGTTCGGAGCAGGCGCTACCCGAAGGCTCCGTGGCTGTCTCAAACGCCGACATGAGCCGCGTCAAGCCCATTCCCTCGAGCGATCTCTACACCTACACCTACGATGAAACCACGGGCGCTTACCAGCGCGCGGCCTTCGACGGCGAGGCGGCGCTGACCTCCGCGCTCCTCTACGTCACTAGCGCCGACGCGCCGCGCGCGCTGTTCCTGACCGGCCACAACGAGCTGAACCGGGACTTCTGCACCCTCTTCGTCGCGCAGCTGGAGCGGGAGAACTTCGAGGTGCGCTCCTTCGAGCTGGGCGGCGCGGAGGCGCTGGAGAAGGGCGATACGCTCTTGATCCTCGCGCCGTCGCTGGACCTGACGGCGGGGGAACTCGCGCAGCTTGAGACATTTTTGAAGGACGGCGGTCACTTCCTGTTCGTCAGCGACCCGTCCATCGACCTGTCCAAGACGCCGAACTTTGTGAAGCTGCTAGCGGAAGCGGGCCTTGCCTTCGAGGGCGGTGTGGTGGTGGAAGACGCGGCGGCCACCGGCAACTACCTGTCGGGCCAGCTGTACCTCGTGCCCAATGTGGACGCGGAGCACGAGATCACGGCGACGCTCACCGGCACAAGGCTGATCCTGCCCGGCTCCTGCGCGGTGGACACTTTAGCCGCGGACGGCTTCTCCGTTTCGCCGATCATCACGACCTCCTCGGGGGCGTTCATCAAGCCGACCGATTTCGAAGGCTCCATGACTGAGCCGGACGCCGCGGACGAGCGCGGCCCGTTTACGCTGGCCGCCGCCTCCGAGCAGGGGCTCGAAGGCGCGCGGGTGGTGGCGGTGGGCAACCTCTACGTGGCCGCGGACAGCGACTACATGTATTCCAGCAGCAACCTGGACTTCGCAGTGAACGCCGTCAAATGGCTGGCGGGCCACCAGACGGGCGTCCAGATCCGCTCCAAGGCGTTGACCGCGGAGGTTCTGAACATCCCCAACGCGCGCACGCTGTGGCTGCTGGCGATGCTGGTGGTGGCGCTGATCCCGGGCGCGGTGCTGGTGGCGGGCACGGTGATGTACTTAAGGAGGCGGCGGCTGTGAGCGAGGGAAAAAAGCCGCTTTCAAGCGCGGGTTCGCTGCGACCCTTCAAGGACAAAAAACCTCGCCGCGCGTTCGTGCTCATTATTCTGGCGCTGGCGGCGGCGCTGGCTTTCCTCCTGTTCACGCTGATCCGCCCGCAGGCCGCGCCGCAGGAGGAAGCGGAGCGGACCGCCTACGTGCTCATCGAGCGCGACCGAACGCTCCTGCGCTCCATCACGGTCGCGATGGCCGGAAGCAATCCCTACACGCTCATCAATCAAAACGACTATGACCTGTCCGACGAGAACGACGTGCTCGGCGAGGAGTATGCGCTGGAAGGGAACCCGGACTTCGCGGTCAGCACAGCCCGGGTGCTGCAAATGGAGCGCTACGCTTCCGACCTGACGGTGGAGGACATGGCCACCCGCACCCCCGAGGACTTGGATCAGTACGGCCTGAAGGAGCCAACGATGGCCGTGACCATCGGCTACCGGGACGGCGTGCGTGAGGAACTGCGCTTCGGCGGCCTCGTGCCGACCGGCGGCTATTACTACCTGCAGCGCGTGGGCGATCCGGCGGTCTACGTCGCCGCGGAATCCATCTATGAGGCGTTCCACCGCCCGCTGGACGAGCTGGAGCAGACCGCCGAGGAGAAGGCGAACCTGGCCGCCGCGCGCGCCCTCGAGGCAACCGCGCAACCGGATGGCGCGGAAGCAACCGGCTGAGGCCGAGGCGACCTAGCCTGACGGTGCGGATGCGGCAACGCAACTGGCCGAAGCATCCGCGCAGCCCGGTGCTTCGGAAGCGGCCCCACCACCAGCGAAGGCCAAGGCGACCGCGAAGCCTGACGGTGCGGAAGCGACAACGCAATCGGCTGAAGCATCCGCGCAGCCGGGCGCTTCGGAAGCGACAGCGCAACCAGGTCGAGGCGACCGCGAATCCTAGGGTGCGTAAGCGACGGCGCAGGCAGATACACCCGACACAGCAGGCGCGGCGGCGCGGCCATAAGCAAACCGAACAGTCATGACAGGTTGACCATCCGAGCCTCAACAAAAGGCGAAGCCGGCGTTGAACCGGCGGAAGGAGGACACATGCTTGGAATCCTGAGCGCTCTGGCGCTGGCGCTGTTTTTCCTGATGTTGGGCGGCAGGGCGGCGATGCTCCGCAAGAAGGGCATCCGCGCGATCGTGTTCGCGGAGACCGACCGGAGCGACCTCCTGCTGGTGCCGGTTTTCCTGGCCCTCGCCTATACCATCCTCGCCTGCGCGTTCGGGCTTCCGATGCCGCGCTGGCTCGTTCAACCCTTCTGGAGAAGCGCCGCCATCGGCTGGCTGGGCCTCGCGCTTTCCGCCGTCGCGCTCGCCGGTTTCGCGATGACGCTCCGATCGTTCGGGGATTCGTTCCGCGTCGGAATCGACGAGAAAAAGCCGGACAAGCTGGTGACCACCGGCATGTTCGCCGTCAGCCGAAACCCGATCTACGTGTGCTTCCTGCTGTTCTTCCTCGGGCAGTTCATGGTGAACCCCAATCCGGCGCTCGCCATCGTCCTCCCGCTTTTGGCGCTGGCCATCCATCGCCAGATCCTGCGGGAAGAAGCCTTCCTTTCCGTCCACTACGGCGCGGATTACGCCGCCTACCGAAAGCGCGTTCGCCGGTATCTGTAAGTTCATTCCCTACCAGAATCATCGTACAAAGCGGCCTCCAGCATCCCCTCGGCGCTAAAGGCTGTCACCGTTTTCGGCGACCTGAGCGCCGGAAACGTGTTTCGGTCCCCAGTGCGCACACCGGGGACCGAAACAATTCCACAAGTCAGTGAACCGCCCGAAAAATCCGCAGATTTTTAGGTTCACGCAGATTTTCCCCTTGCGCACGAAAGCCGCTTGCGGATTTCGTGCGCGCGTTTATGCCATTTTCAACATCTCCGTCTGCAGCTGCTTGATGATGCGCTTCTCCAGGCGGGAGATGTAGCTTTGGGAAATGCCCATCAGGTCCGCGACTTCCTTTTGCGTGTGCTCCGCGCCGTCGGCCAGCCCGTAGCGGAGCTTGACGATGTTTTTTTCCCTGGGACCCAGCCGTTTGATCGCGCCGTAGAGCATCTGCCGCTCCACGTCGCTGTCGAGATCCCGGGAGACCAGGTCGTTTTCGGTGCCCAGGATGTCGCTCAGTAGCAGCTCGTTGCCGTCCCAGTCGGTATTGAGCGGCTCGTCGAAAGACACCTCGAGCCGGAGGCGGCTGCTCCGCCGAAGCACCATCAG
The DNA here is from genome assembly GCA_023416655.1 of Bacillota bacterium. Lineage (GTDB taxonomy): Bacteria > Bacillota > Clostridia > Christensenellales > Aristaeellaceae > JAEZHK01. The sequence continues at coordinate 12,951 of JAEZHK010000030.1, read as the reverse complement.
GATCTCGTTTTCGATGCAGCGCGAGGCGTAGGTGGCGAGCTTGATCTTCTTTTCGGGCTTGAAAGAATTGACCGCCTTGATCAAGCCGATCGTGCCGATGGAGATCAGGTCCTCGATGTTGATGCCGGTGTTTTCAAATTTGCGCGCGATGTACACCACGAGCCGCAGGTTGTGCTCGATCAAAAGGCCGCGGGCCTGGAGGTTGCCGTCCTGAAGGCGTTCGAGCGCGTCGGTTTCCTCGTCTCTACCCAGAGGCGCAGGCAGCATGTCACATCCGCCGATGTAGCAGATGTTGCCCTTGCGCATTTTGACAATCAACCCCAAGACAGTCTGCCTGATTGTTTGTCCCGCAGGATGTACCATCGGCGTCTCCTCCTCAATGCACGTTATGCACACGTCCCAACACCGGCGGCGCGAGCGCGTAGACATTTCCCGGAAGCTTGCCTGGGTATACCGCCACCCAAACGTCCGGCGCGCTGAGCCAGCCGTCCCCCGTCGAGACGAGCAGTTCGTCCGGTCGAAAACACACCATTTTTCCAGATCCCGAAAGACTTTTGTATCCAACCAGCCGGAACCCCGGCGGCAGCCGGTCGGCTGCCAGGTCGGCCTGGAAATTTACCGGAAGCACGTTTCGAAGTTTATATTCCGACGCGATCACGACAGGTTGTCCGCTGATGGGTTCCTGTAACCTGTTGCCGGTGTCAACCAGCGCGCTCAGTTCTACGCGCCGGTCGCCCCGGATGAGCCGTAGCATCATCTCCCATTTCTCCATGCGGCGCGCTCGTACGTTTACGAACGCCAGCATGCCGATTGTACCCAAAGCTGCGCCTGTAATGAGGGAAGCGACCGGGTCCTGGACGAGGCGCTGCGCGAGGTTGACCGCGCCGCCCAGGAAGGCGACGCCGCCAAGGAGCAGACACGTGTTGGTGAGGAGGTCCCTCGGCTTCTCGATCCGGACGGCGACGGCGGCGAGCGCCGCGGTCAGCGCGATCCTGGAGGGCCACCAACGGAGCTGGTAGAACGCCGGGTACTGCATCGCCACCGCGTACACGGCGCCGAACGCCGCCGCAAAGAGCGTCAATCCCCACCGGTTCCGGCCTCGAAATTTCGCGATGACGCCAATCACAACACAATTCATCATGAAATTGACGAGTACATAGCGTTCGAGACCGATACCCAATCTCACCACCGCCTGTGGCAATTATAGGAAAAGCCCTGCGCGAAAAACGCAGCTTTTTTACCCTGAACAACGGAATTCGTTCGACGTTTCAGAGCAATTTCGACAATCCTTCGGTGAAAAAAAGGCTTGCGCGCCTTCAAAACGACAGCATGTTCGGGGCATTTGAGGGGCTTTAAGCCATTTAAAGCGCGCTTTCCCCGTAAATGGGGATTCGTCCACAATCGCTAATCCACAGGCCATAGGACTTCTCCCGCACAATCATGTCGAATTTTCCGAAACTTTGTGTATCGATTGTGGAATTTTTATTTAAGGAATTTGTGCAACCGAAGCGGGTGTGAAACTACGCGCAAACGGTCACGGCGCCGCGCGACATACATTTCCGGCGCGCTGATATGTACCCAATGAAGGAATGCGCGCATGGCACCGGAGGCGACCTGAGCGGCTCGTGTGGCTTTCATGGGGTCCCTTCATAGGCCCCACGGAGGTGCCGTAGCCTTCCCTTAAGCGGCGCGGCTTGCTCCGGTATACGCCTTATTTGCGGCTTTCCGAGACAAAAAGAAGCCCTCCTCGCGGAGGGCTTGGGAAACGGGTTCGAGTCTTTACTTGCGGCGCAGGAAGTTGGGCACGTCGGGCGTAAAGCCGCGTCGGGGCTGCCCGCGGTCCTCGCTGGGCCTGTCCTGATAGACGCGCTCCTGCGGCTGCGGCGGCTGCTGCGGCCGGGGCTGCGGCTTGGGCTCGTAGGAGGGCATGTCGTCCAGGTAGGAGCGCTCTCGCTGCTGCCTGTCCCCAGAGAAGATCGGCGACACGTCGGAGGCGTCATAGCCGCGGGACGCGTGCTGCTGCGGCTGGGGTTCCGGCTGGGGCTCGGGCTGCCGCTCGGGCATGCGCTCGGGCCCGCGGCTGGATTGGCGGCGGTTGTTTGCACCGCCCGGAAAGGGCTGCTTCTCAAAGCCTGTGGCGATGACGGTGATGCGAACCTCGTCATCAAGCGACTCGTCGATGTCCGCGCCGAAGATGATGTTGGCCTCCGGATCGGCGGCCTGGGTGATCAGCTGGGCGGCCTCGTTGATGTCGATGATGGAGGTGGTCGGGCCGCCGGTGATGTTGATCAGCACAGCGCGCGCGCCCTCGATGGTGGTTTCCAGCATCGGGCTGGCGATGGCCTTCTTGGCGGCGTCCACCATGCGGTTTTCGCCCTTGCCCACGCCGATGCCCATGTGCGCCAGGCCCCTGCTCTCCATGACCGAGCGGACGTCCGCGAAGTCGAGATTGATCAGCGAAGGCACGGCGATCAGGTCCGAAATGCCCTGGATGCCCTGGCGCAGCGTATCGTCCGCGATGCGGAACGCGTCGGTCATCGTGGTGCCCTTGGTGACCACCTGCAACAGGCGGTCGTTGGGTACGACGACGAGCGTGTCCACGTTCAGCTTGAGCTGCTCGATGCCCGCCTCGGCGTTCTTCATCCGCTGCCGGCCCTCAAAGAGGAAGGGCTTGGAGACGACGCCGATGGTCAGGATGCCCATGTTGCGGGCGATTTCCGCGATGACCGGGGCCGCGCCGGTGCCGGTGCCGCCGCCCATGCCGCAGGTGACGAACACGAGGTCCGCGCCCTTGACCACCTGGGCGATCTCCTCGCGGCTCTCCTCGGCGGCCTGCTGGCCGATCTGGGGTTTTGCGCCCGCGCCCAGGCCCTTGGTGACCTTTTCGCCGATTTGGATTTTGGTCTCAGCCTTGGACAGCGTCAACGCCTGCTTGTCCGTGTTGACAGCGATAAAATCGACGCCGCGCAGCCCGGACTCCACCATCCGGTTGACCGCATTGGTGCCGGCGCCGCCGACGCCGATGACCTTAATGGATGCAAAATTGTTGTTGTCCACTTCAAATTCCAGCACAAGGCATCCCCCTCGCTTGCAGTATTGACACTAACCTTTTCGACTCAAAAGCCCGCGCAAGCCCCCGGCCAGCCTGCCCGGCAGGCTCTCCTCCTGGGCGGTGCGCTGCTCGATGGAATCAAACACCAGATCGACCAGCCCGAGCGCGCTGGCGTAGACGGGGCTGTTGAGCTTGGCGGCCTTGGCCATCGGGATCTTGACGGGCCGCGCCAGCTTCTCGGCCAGGTACTCGCGGCCGCCGCGCACCATGGCAAGGCCCCCGCCCGTCATGAAGATCTGGGACCTCGGCCCGAGCAGCGACGAGGCCTCTTTGATCGCAAGGTCCAACATGCGGACCAGTTCGCCCGTGCTCCCCTCCACGCTCTTCTGCACGAAGGCGCGCGGGAAGGCCAGGCGGCGTCCCTCGTCGTCCAGCACCTCGGGATCGCCCGCCGGATCGAACTCGTCGGGGATGAAGATGTACTCCCGCTTGATCTGCTCGGCCGCGCGCATGGAAATCTCAAGGTCGGTCGCCAAATCCGCCGTGATGTGGCCGCCGCCAACGGGCAGCACCGCGTGGTAGACGATGGCGTCGCCCTCGACGACGGAGAACTCGGTGTTGAGGTAACCCACGTCGATCAAAACCGCCGCCCTGTCCCGGTCCTCCAGCGGAACAAGGAGCAGGCTCTCGCCCATCGACGGCGACAAAAAGCCCATCACCGTCAGCCCGAGTTCGCCAAAGAGCGCGTTCGCCTGATCGATGAAGGCCGGATCCGCCAGAATAAAGGAGACTTTGGACTGAAGCACACTTCCGCGCAGACCCACCGGCGACATGGTCTTCTTCCCGCCGTCCAGCCTGAACCAGGCGGGGCTGCGGTGGATGACCACGCCCACCTGCTCAAAAAGGCGCAGCTTGTCCGCCGCGGTGTCCTGCACCAGGTTGACGTCTTCGTCGGTCGCGCGGCCGTCCTGCGCGGCGATCGGAACCTCCGCCTCGGCGGTCAGCACGCGGATATATTCACAGGGTACGCCGACGTAGACTTCGCGAATGTGGGCCTTGCCTTCCAATTCCGCGGCGCTGATGGCGCTGCGCATGGACTGGGCCAGCTTTTCGGGTTCGTTCCAGCCCCCGTCCATATAGCCTTCATAGGGAACGGTGCCCGAACCGATGATGTCGCACCGGCTGAAGCCCCCGCTCTCGGCCAGCAGCGTCACGATCTTGGAGGTACCGAAATCCACAGCCGCGGCTATATTCTTCATAGACTCATCATCGCCTGCCTCACACAATTCGGTTCGCGATTATGGGTATCCATACTATGGGTATTATACATGTTCCCGGCGCGGTTGAAAAGGCTTTTTCCTAGAAATAAACGCTTTTCAACAAATTTCAGCGCCATTCCGGGCGACATTTCCCGTATGTTTTGGTTTAGCCCGCCACATACACCGCGCTCGCCCCGCTGGAAACATCCAGGATTCCGGTGTTTGTCCCCTCCGGGTAGAGCTGCTGGTCCAGGACGCTCCGCATCCAGACAAGCTTCTCCTTCATGCGCGTTTCATCGCCGAATTTCACCATCATGCCGCCCTTTTCCATCATGTACATATTGTCCAGATCGGCCACGTTCAATTCCGATATGCGCCCGTCCAGCGACTGCTCCCGGATCGCGGAAAGCACCTTCAGAAGCGATTCCACCTGCAGCGGAACGTCGCTCATGAGCTTCTGCCCCACCTGATAGCTGGTGGCGCGGACGCCCGTGACCACCGTCAGATCATAGGAGGGCATCTCGCCCAGCTGCTCCATCACATGTCCCTCATCGTCGATGACCAGCGCCACGCCCAGGTAGTTGACCACCGCGCGGCGCGTGCGCTCGTGTACGATCAGCCGCACGGTGTCGGGCAGGCGGCGCTCCAGCCGGTCGAACGCGACCAGCCCTTCGCGCTCAAAATTCTGGCGGATCCTGGTTTCATCGGCGGCGAAGACGCTGCCGCCCAGCGTCAGCCCCGCCTTCCGGATGACGTCGTTGGGCGCGATGGTCTCGACGCGGTCTACCTCGATGTTCCGGATGATGAATACCTGGCTTTTGAGCAACACGCCCACGGCCAGCGCCAAAAGCGCAAAGAGCACCAGCCCGGCAAAGCCGGACTGCCTGCCCCTCGCGCCATTTCGTCTTCTGGTAGCCATTGGTCGCCTCTTACTTCATCGGTATTCTTCGGATGTCCGCGCCCAGTCCGGACAGCGTCCGTTCAATAGACTCGTAACCACGGTCGATCAGTTCCACGTGCTCGACTTCCGTCACGCCCTCGGCCGCAAGCCCCGCCAGCACCAGCGCGGCGCCGCCGCGAAGGTCCCGCGCCACGACCCTCGCGCCGGTCAGATGCGCGCCGCGCACGACGGCGGTACGGTTGTTGACCAGGATCTCGGCACCCATGCGCCGTAGCTCCGGCGCGTGGGAAAACCGGTTCTCGAACACGTTTTCCACGATCACGCTGGCGCCGTCCGCCACCGCAGCCAGCGCCATGACCTGCGCCTGCATGTCGGTCGGGAAGCCCGGGAACGGCTGGGTGGAGACGTCGACGGGTTTCAGTCGTTCCGGCGCCGTGCACAGGACGCCCTGGCCGGAGGTGTCGATCGTGCAGCCCGCCTGCCGGAGCTTTCCGAGCACCGCGCCCATGTCGGCGGCGACGGCGTCCTGGACGCGCACGCTGCCGCCGGTGATCGCCGCCGCGGTCAGGATCGTCCCGGCGACGATCCGGTCTGTGATCGGGCGGTAGACCGCGCCGCCGAGCGCCTCGACGCCCTCCACGGTGACGGTGTCGCTTCCCGCGCCGGACACCCGCCCGCCCAAAGCGTTGATGAAGCGCTCCAGGTCGGCGATCTCGGGCTCGCGGGCGGCGTTATGTATGCGCGTCACGCCGCGGGCCAGTACGCCGGCCATCATCACGTTTTCCGTCGCGCCCACCGAAGGGAAATCCAGCTGGACCTCGCCGCCGCGAAGGTTCTCCCCGTCCAGGTAGATCATGCCGTGGGCCTCGCGGATGACGACGCCCAGCGCGGCAAGGCCCCTCAAGTGCAGTTCGATGGGCCTCAGGCCGATTTCGCAGCCGCCGGGGTAGGTGACCGTTGCGCGGCGGAACCGCCCCAGCATCGGCCCCATCATGAAGATCGACGAGCGAAGGAGTTTTGAAAGCACCTCCGGCATTTCGAAGCGGTCCGCGCGGGACGCGTCGATCGTCGCCCTCGCGCCTTCAAGCTGGCATTTGCAGCCCAACGTTTCCAGAATGCTGAGCATGTTGCGCGTATCGGTCAGCATCGGAAAGCCGGTCAGCGTCACCGGCGCTCCGGACAGAAGGCAGGCCGCCAGTATGGGCAGCACAGCATTTTTAGCGCAGCCCGCATTGGCCACGCCGGAAAGCCTTTTGCCGCCAGACAGGCGAATCAGGTCCACATGGCACACCTCCAATTGTCCGCAGCCGCACTACTATACTATGTCCGTGCGGAAAATTGGTGCATGCGCGATGTTCAGGACCACGCCCACCGCCGCCATCAGGATGGAAATCGAGGTGCCGCCCGCCGAAAAAAACGGAAGCGGCAGACCCGTGGTGGGCATCAGCCCGATCACCACCGCCACGTTCATCACCGTCTGCACACCGATCATCGACACGATGCCGGCGGCCAGCAGGCTCCCGAAGCGGTCCTCGCACTCGATGGCGACCCGGAAACCGAAGTAGATCAAGATCAGGAACAGGGTCAGGATCAGGATGCAGCCGAAGAACCCCATATCCTCCCCCGCCACCGCGAAGATGAAGTCGCTCTCCGGGTAGGGCAGGAAGGAAAATTTCTGCCTTCCCTTGCCCAGCCCCATGCCGAACAGTCCTCCAGAACCGAACGCCAGAAGCGACTGCGCCAGCTGGTACCCCTCGTTGCTAAGATATGCGAAGGGATTGCGAAAAGACATCAGCCGCGCCCTTCTGTAGGGCTCCGATAACGCGTAAAACGCGCCCAGCGCCGCGCCTCCCGCGCCCAGGAACGTCAGGTGCGTCCACTTCGCCCCCGCAAGCATCACCATCACCGCCGCGACGATCAGGATCGCGCCCGCCGTCGAGAGGTTGGGCTGCATCAGGATCAGAAGGAACATCATTAGCGGCAGCGTCAAAAGGGGCACGAGGTTTTTCCAGAACGAGGCCACGCTGGAGTTCCTGCGGCTCAATGCCCTCGCGAAGAACAGGATCATCGCGTACTTGGCCATCTCCGAGGGCTGGAAGCCCGCCGGGCCGATCTTCAGCCAGCGGCGCGAGCCGTTGACCATCATGCCGACGCCGGGGATCGCCACCAGGCCCAGAAGGACGAAGCTCAACACCAGCAGGCCCACCGTGAAGATCGGCTTTCTGAGGAGGCGGTAGTCGATCCGGCTGATCACCAGCATCATCACAGCGCCCAGCGCCACGCCCTGCAGCTGACTCAGCACCTCGCTGAGGGGGTTCCCGGTCTGGTCCTGGGCGTTGTAGTAGCTGGCCGCGTACAACACGACCAGCCCAAAGACCAGGAGAATCAGGAAGGTGATCGCGAACCCTCGCCCGTTGATGGTGAGCGGTTTTCTTTCATGCGGCGCCCCGCGCCGTTCTTTGGCCCCGTGAAGCGGGGCCTGGTTCACGTTTCGGCGCTCGTCAGAGCGGCCACGATCGCTTTGAACGCGCGGCCGCGCTGTTCGTAGTCGGCAAACATGTCGAAGCTGGCGCAGGCCGGGGACAGCAGCACGTTCCAGCCGGGCTCGGCCATCTCCCGCGCCATGCCGACCGCCTTTTCAAAATCGAGGCCCGCATGGACGTAGCCGGTAAAGCCGGCCTCGTCCAGCCCTTTCTGGATCTGCGCCGCGGTGTCGCCGATCAAGACCACCTTCATGATCTGGCTGCCGGGGATCGCCTGGCAGAGCCGGGTCATGTCCACGTGCTTGTCGTAGCCGCCCAGGATCATGACGGTGGGCTTCATCATCGTGGCGATGGCCTTGAGCGTCGAGTCCACGTTGGTGCCCTTGGAATCGTTGATGTAGGTCACCCCGTCCAGTTCCCGCACCTTCTCAATCCGGTGCTCCACGCCCTTGAAGGTGCGCAAGCTGTGTCGGATGACCGGCGGCGGCACCTCCATGCACATGGCGATGGCGGTGGCGGCCAGCGCGTTCTCCAGGTTGTGGGGGCCGGGGATGGCAATCTCGTCGGCCACGCAGATGGTGCGGTAGTCGTCCGCGGTGCCGTAGACCACGCTGCCGCCCACCACAAACGCGCCTCGCGGCGGCGTCTTCGTGCGGGAGAACCAGCGAACGCGGCAGGGCGCGTCCTTGGCCATGTCCCGGAGCGCGTCGTCGTCATAATTCAGGATCAGGGTTTCGTCCGCTGTCTGGTTTTCAAACACGCGGGCCTTCAAAAGGGTGTAGGCCTCCATGGTGCCGTGGCGGTTCAGGTGATCCTCGGTGATGTTCAGAATGGCGGTGACCGCCGGGTGGAATTTCTCAATCGTCTCCAATTGGAAGGAGGAAACCTCGCAGACGGTCACGTCCTCCGGGCGTGTTTTGAGCGCCACGGAGGCGTAGGGCACGCCGATGTTGCCCACCACATGGGTGAGCTTCCCGGCGTTTTTGAAGATCTCACCGGTCAGCGTGCAGGTGGTGGTCTTGCCGTTGGTGCCGGTGATGGCGATCAGGCGGCCCTGCGCGTGGCGGTAGGCGAGCTCCAGTTCGCCGATGACCGGGATGCCCAGCCGCCTCGCCTTTTGGATGGCGGGGTGCGTGATGGGTACGCCGGGGCTGACGACCACGAGGTCCATGCCCTCGATCAGCGCCTCCGCCGGCTCGCCCAGCCGCCATTCGATTTCGTCCAGCCGCAGTTCGTCCAGCTGGCCCAAAAGCTCCGCCTCGGTCTTCTGGTCCGAGATGCGCACCAACGCGCCCATCTCATGCAGCATGCGCGCCGCGGCCACGCCGCTTCGCGCCATGCCGACGACCAGTACCCTCCTGCCCTTCATTGTCCGTCCCTCCCCGCGCCCATCCTCGGGGCGACCGCATTTGGATATCCGTGACAATTACGAAATTTCGGTTGCGCAGTCAATGAACTCCGTCGTACCTTCCAATCGTTCCCGGCGACCCGTGCGTCGGGAATCGGTTTCCATAACCATTGCGCACACTGGTGGAGGAAACAATTCCACAAGTCAGGGAGCCGCCCGAAAAATCCTGAGAATTTTAGGCTCCCGCAGAGCCACCTCTTATGCGTTGAAAAGCCGCTTTCGGATTTTCAACGCCTTTTTATGCCATAAATCCGAGCAGCGCCACCATGCAAAGGAGCGCCGTAACGATCATGTACATCGATACGATGCGCGTCTCCGCCATGCCGCTCAGCTCGAAGTGGTGGTGCAGCGGCGCCATTTTGAACACGCGCTTGCCGTGCGTCGCCTTGAAGTAAGAGATCTGGATGATGTCCGAGAGGCTGGACGCCACCATCGCCAGCGCGATGATCGGGATCAGCAGCGACAGCCTGGTCAGCGTGGTTACCGCCACCAGCGCGCCGCCGATGGCGAAGGACCCCACGTCGCCCATGAACACGCCCGCCGGGTAGCTGTTGAAGCGCAGAAAGCCCAAAAGCGCCCCGGCCGCGGCGCCGCAGAAGATCATCAGGTTGGTCAGGTTGCCCGCATCCGGCGCGCCGGAAACGGCCAGCAGCATCAAGACCAGCGCCATCGTGATGAAGTCGATCAGCGCGCAGCCTGACAAAAGGCCATCGAGTCCGTCCAGAAGGTTGGCGCTGTTGACGGTGGCCACCATCACGAACACCATCATCGGGATGTACCAGATGCCAAGGTCCCATTCGATGGTCGTGAACGGCACAATCCATTTGGAGCCGATCGACGGCTCGGTATAGGCCCATACCGAAAACGCGATGGACAGCACCAACTGCGGCAATATCTTCTGCATCGGCGTCAGGCCCAGCGAACGCTTCTTCTTGATCTTGATGAAGTCGTCCACAAAGCCGATCAGCCCAAACCCCAGCGTCGCGAGCACCGCCACCGGCAGATACCCCCATCGGGTATCGCCCTGGGCCATGATCAGCGGCACCGCGACCATCGGGACCAGGAAGATGATGCCGCCCATCGTCGGGACGCCCTGTTTCTTTTTGTGGCTTTCCGGCCCCAGTTCGTAGACGTTCTGGCCGAACTTCATGCGCTTGAGCCACGGGATGAACATCGGCCCCAGTGCGATCGCCGCCAAAAACGAAATCAGTACCGTCCAGATCAGTCGCTGCATCTTCTGTTTTCCCTCCGCGCGTTACGATTCATGGTACCAGGGTCTTCTCCAGCAGTTCCCGCACGACCACCTTTTCGTCGAAGGGGTGCTTGACCCCCTTGATCTCCTGGTAGGTCTCGTGCCCCTTGCCCGCCAGCACCACCACGTCGCCGGGGTGGGCCATTTCCAGCGCGTAGGCGATGGCCTTGCGCCGGTTTTCAATGACCACATACTTCGCGTTCTCCACGCGCTTGATGCCCTTCTCGATCTCCACAAGGATCTCGCCCGGGTCCTCGCTGCGGGGGTTGTCGCTGGTCAGGATGGAGAAGTCGGCCAGCCTTCCGCCGATCTCGCCCATGATGGGCCGCTTGTCGTGGTCTCGGTCGCCGCCGCAGCCGAACAGCACGATCACCCGGCCGGACCTCGTGGTCTGCCGGATGGTGGTCAGGATGTTCGAAAGCGAGTCGGGCGAGTGGGCATAGTCCAGGATCACGCGGTAGGGCGTCTCGGTTTCGAGCAGTTCAATCCGCCCCGGCACGCCCTTGACCGACTCCAGCCCCTTTTTGATGGCGGTGGGCTTGACCCCCAGCCGGTCGCAAATGGCGGCGGCCATGAGGCTGTTGTAGACGTTGAAGATGCCCGCCATTCGCAGTTCCACGTCAAAGGCGGCGCGCTTGTGGAAGCTCAGCCGGTAGCTGAGGCCGCGCTCGCCGATTTCGATGTCGTTGGCGTAGACGTCTGCGGGGCTGCGGATGCCCACGCGGGTCGCTGGGATCGAGCGCTCCTTGAACGCGTCCGCCACGCGCTCGTCGTCCACGTTGACCACCGCCCGAAGGCACATGCCGCTGTCAAACAGGCGCATTTTGGTTTCGAGGTAGGCTTCCATATCTTTGAAGAAATCCAGATGATCCTGGGACAGGTTGGTGAAACCCGCCACCTCAAAGACCATGCCCTCCAGCTTTTTGAGCGCCAGCGCGTGGGCGGAGACCTCCATCACCACGTACTCCATGCCCTCGTCGGCCATCTGGCGGAGCAGGCGATGGAAGTCGATGGGGTCGGGCGTGGTCAGGTTTGAGGGGATCTCCCGGTCCGCGATCATCGAACAGACGGTGCCGATCAGGCCGACCTTGTGGCCCGCGGCCTCGAGGATGGATTTGATCAGGAAGCTGGAGGTGGTTTTCCCTTTGGTGCCCGTCACGCCCACCAGCTTCAGCTGCTGGGCGGGGTTGCCGTAGAACTCCGCGGCGATATAGGAAAGCGCCTCGCGCACGTCAGGCACGAGGATCTGCGCGCAGTCGATGTCCAGTTTCCGCTCCACCACCAGCGCCACCGCGCCTGCCTCCACCGCCTGGGGCGCATAGTCGTGGGCGTCGGTGCGGAGGCCTGGGATGCAGAAGAACAGCGCGCCCTTTTCGACCTTTCGCGAATCGGTGCACAGCGAGGTGACATCCTGGTGTTCGTAGCCCAGTACCTGCACGAGCCCCGGAATGTTTTTAGACAAATGGGTAATTCTCATCCAATCGTCCTCCTGTGTCTTTTGGCGCGGGTCGGCCGCTCCGGTTTAGCCGCCCGGCGCCTGGAATTTGACGCGGACGAGGGTGGTCGGCGTCACGACGGCCCCTGCCGCCGGGTTTTGGGAAACTGCCACGCCGCTTCCGTCCGCCTTCAAGGCGAGGCTGTACGCGGTCAGCAGGCGGTTTGCCTCGAGGATCGAAAGGCCCGTCAGGTCGGGCACGGTTACCTCCTGGGCATCTTCGTGGGCATCCTTTAAGTATAGCATGACCAACGAGTTGCGCGCCATATGCGCGCCGGGGGCGGGCATCTGCTCCACCACCATGCCTGTTCCGCCGCTGACCAGGCAATCCAGACCGACATTTTTCAGCGCCTTTTCAGCCTGAGTTTCCGTCAAGCCGGTGACGTCGGGCACGGTGGCCGGTTCCTCGGGCTTTTCTTCCGTAGCGGGCGCGTAGCCCAGGTAGGCGAGCGTCTTTTGCAGGATCTCCCGGGCGAACGGCAACGCCGTCACCGCGCCGAAGTCGGGGCGCTTGGACGCCTCGTCCACGATCACGATCAGCGCCACCTTCGGGTCGTTCGCAGGCGCGAAACCAACAAACGAGCCGATGTGGGTGTCCCTGGATACCACACCGTTCACGTATACCTGCGCCGTGCCGGTCTTGCCGCCGATCCGGTAGCCCTGGATGCGGGCGTTGCGCCCGCCGCCCTTTTCGACCACCGATTCGAGCAGCATCCTGACTGTGGCGGAGGTCTTGGCGCTGATCGGATGGTCCATCGCCGTGGGCATGCCGCGTTCCACCAGATTTCCAGCCGCGTCCCTGATCTCTTTGACGACGTAGGGCTTCATCAGGTTTCCGCCGTTGATCGCCGCGCAGGCGGCGTTCAGCAGCTGAAGCGGCGTCACCGCCACCGACTGGCCAAAACCAATGCGTGCGATGTCCACCCGCTTGCACCGCGCTTCATCGATCAGGATTCCGGTGCCCTCGCCCGGGATGTCCACGCCGGACACCGTGCCCAGCCCGAACGCGTCCATGTATTTGTAAAATCGCTCAATGCCCAGCCGCAGCCCCAATTCCACGAACACGGGGTTGCAGGAGTTCTGCAGCCCCTGGGTCAGGCT
>JAEZHK010000020.1 GCA_023416655.1 Bacillota bacterium | reverse complement strand
GATGCGCTCCCAGATCAAGGGCCTCACCCAGGCCAACCGCAACGCCCAGGACGGCGTGTCCTTCATCCAGACGGCGGAAGGCGCGCTCTCCGAAGTCTCCGACATGCTCACCCGCATGAAGGAACTGGCCGTGCAGGTGCAGAACGGCACCTACTCTGACGAGGATGCGACCAACATCGGCTCCGAGATGAAGGCGCTGGGCACCGCGGTCACCGACATCTACACCAACACCAAGTTCAACGGCACCAAGGTCTTCGGAACCCAGGCGTCCACCACTACCGGCGTTCTGGACTCGCAGGCGGGCGGCTCCGGCACCACCGCGGCCAGCTTCGTGTACGGCGAGAACGGCGGCCAGACCGTCACCGTAACCCAGGCCAAGACCACAGCGCTGAATGCGCTCACCACGGCAACGGCCGCCGCCACCACCGGAACCGCCGCGAAGGCCGTCACCTCCACTATGGTGGAGAACGCCATCAGCGAAGTGGACACCACCCGCGCGGGCTACGGCGCGCTGCAGAACCAGCTTGAGCACGCATCCAACAACATGGCCACCACCAAGGAAAACCTGCAGGCGGCCGAATCCCGCGTCCGCGACGTGGACATGGCGGATGAGATGATGAGCTACACCAAGAACAACATCCTCCTCCAGGCGTCCCAGGCGATGCTGGCCCAGGCCAACTCCCAGCCCCAGGGCGTCCTCCAGCTGCTGCAGTAAGCGGCGGCATGGCCCCCGCCTCCATAGGCGGGGCGGGGGCCATCTTCCCGGTTTCACCGGGCGGCGGACCGGGTATATAGGAGATCAGCCTCGCAGGGCAGCGCTGCTGCCCGTGAGAAGGCGGGCTGTGCGAACGCAGGATGCGGCGCGCGATGAACGAAGCACCAAAGGAAATGGCGCGACAATATGATTTACATACAGCCAGAAAACCTGAAACCTGGCATGATCCTGGCCCGGGATCTGCTCGGCATGAACAACGAAGTGCTTCTGACGTGCGGTCAGACGCTGACCGTGTCGCACATCTACAGACTTAAGTCCATGCAGCACAAGGATGCCTACATCGTCGACAACATGGACGATGTCGCGGAGGACATTGGCATCATCAGTAAGCGCCTGAAGCGCAATGCGGTCAACGCCGTGCGCGCGCTGTTTTCCCACATTGAAGTTGGCAATCTGGAAGGCCAGGTAAACACCATCTTTGAATTGCGGCATTACCTGGACGACATCATCGACGAACTCACATCCGATCGCAGCATGCTCATCAACATGACGGACATCAAGGCCCATGACGAGTATACGTACTATCACTCGGTCAGCGTTTCGACGCTTTCCATTCTGCTTGGCATTTCCGCCGGCATGAACAGGACAGCGCTATACAAGCTGGGGATGGGCGCCCTGATGCACGACATCGGCAAGGTCTTTATTTCCAGGGAGCTTATCAACAAGCCTGGCACCCTGACGGACGAAGAATTCGAAAAGATGAAGTGTCACAGCTCCTTCGGCTACGATTACCTGCGCGAGAAGTGGGGCGGGCCGCTGGAGTCGGTCGTCGCTGTGCTCACCCATCACGAGCGCTACGACGGCGGCGGGTATCCGCTGGGGCTCATGGGCGACAAGCAGCCGCTGGAGGGCAAGATCATCGCGCTCAGCGACGTGTACGACGCCATGACGAGCGACCGATCCTATCACTCGGCGCTCCCGCCGTCGGAGGCGATCGAGCACATCATGGGCAATTCCGGCGTCATGTTCGACCCACAGGTCGTTTCCACCTTCATGCCCAAGGTTGTGCCCTACCCCATTGGCAGCAAGGTCATGCTGTCGAGCGGGAAGCTCGCCATTGTGGTGGCAAACCAGCCGGAGGCGCTGATGCGCCCGAAGGTGAAGATCCTTCACATAGACCATCGGGAAGCCCGCGTGGATGACAGGGTACTGGATCTTCTCAACGACCCCGCGCTGTGGAGCGTGACAATCATTGGACTGGATAGATCACTTAGCGGAGGCGAAGCGCATTGATCAGTGTATTGGTGGTTGACGACGCGGCGTTCATGCGGTTGGCGATTAAAAACGTTCTGACCAAGCATGGATTCACCGTAATCGCGGATGCAAAAAACGGCCAGGAGGGCGTGGACAAGTACAAGGAGTTCAAGCCCGACGTAGTCACCATGGACATCACGATGCCGGACATGACCGGGATTGAGGCGCTCAAGCTGATCCGGGAGTTCGATCCCGGTGCGAAGGTAGTCATGATCTCGGCAATGGGCCAGGAGAGCATGGTCAAAGAGGCTATCCTCAGCGGCGCCAAGTCCTTCATCGTGAAACCCTACAAAGAAGAACACATTACGCAGACGCTGCTTAAAGTGGCGACGAAGAACTGAGGGGGTTTCGATATGGCGCCGGAAACGAACCAGGACGATTCCCTGCTCGAGCTGTTCGTATTTGAGACGAGTCAAAACACGCAGCAGCTGGAACAGGCCGTGCTCACGGCGGAGCGCGAGGGCGGCTTTACCCATGAGGAGGTCAACGAGGTCTTCCGGATCATGCACACCATCAAGGGTTCCGCCGCGATGATGTCCTACGTCGGGATCGCCAAGCTGGCTCACCGCATGGAAGACCTGTTCTTCTACATCCGCGAGAACCCTTCGACCCAGTACGATCCGCACGCGGTCAGCGACCTGATCCTCTCCTGCATGGACTTCATCAATCAGGAGATGGAGAATGTCCGCACGGGCCAGCCCGCCGGGCAGGAGGACAACGAGCTCCTGATCCACCGGATCGACGCGTTGATGGCTGTGATTTCGGGCGCGGAAGAACCGCATACCTGGTGCGCCGCGAGAGCGCCGCTGGGCGAATGCGTCCCCGCGCCCGTCCTGCTCGCGCCGGAGACCATGGGCGCGAAGCACTACAAGGCGGTCATCCAGTTTGAGGACGGCTGCGCGATGGAGGACGTCCGGGCCTATTCGGTCACCGTAGAAGTGGGCGAATACGCGAAAGTTCTGTCCTACGATCCCTCGGACATCATGGAAAACGGCCTGAGCGCCGACAAGATCCGCTCCAGCGGGTTCACCATCCGCTTTGAGACGGAACTCGCGCTGGACGACGTCCGCGAAAAGCTCCTCAAGACGGTGTTTTTGAGCGAACTGGAGATTGTCCAGGAAACCGGCGAGGAGCTGTCGGGCGACGCGCCCCAGGCAGACGAAGGCGCCCCGGCCCGGGACGCTGAGCCTTCGCCCGGGTCAAACGAGAATGAGCCTTCCGGCGATGCGAAAAACGGCGCAGAACCCGCGAAAAAGCCAGCCGCGAACGCGGACGCCTCCGCCCAGTACCATCAGCAGCCGCAGTCGATCATCTCTGTCAGCGTCAACAAGCTCGACATGATGATGGACCTGATGGGCGAACTGGTCATCGCCAAGACCATGGTGGTGGAGAACCCCGAGGTCGCCAAACTGGAGGTGGCGGATTTCCAGAAGTCCGCCGCGCACCTGAGCAAGATCGTGACCGAGATGCAGGAGTTGGTGATGTCGATGCGGCTGGTTCCGCTGTCGGCCACCTTCCACCGGATGCACCGGATCGTCCGGGACATGGGGAGCGCCCTCAATAAGGACGTGCGGCTGACGCTCATCGGCGAAGACACCAGCGTGGACAAGAACGTCATCGAGCACATCGCGGACCCGCTGATCCACCTGGTGCGCAACTCCATCGACCATGGCATCGAGAGCGCGGAAGAGCGGGCGCGCGTGGGCAAGAGCGCCACGTCCAATGTGACGCTGGAAGCCCAGAACGCCGGCGGCAATGTGCTGATCTCCATCCGGGACGACGGCCGCGGCCTGAGCCGGGAGAAGATCCTGGCCCGCGCCCGGACGAACGGCCTTCTGGTCAAACCCGAGAGTGATTACACCGACCGTGAAGTCTACAACATGATCTTCCTGCCCGGCTTCTCCACCAAGGAGAAGGTGACCGAGTTCAGCGGGCGCGGCGTGGGCATGGACGTGGTCATGCAGAACATCTCGGCCATCGGCGGTTCGGTCTCCATCGAGAGCGAGCTGGGCAAGGGCATGAACGTGCTGCTCAAGATCCCGCTCACCATCGCCATCCTCGACGGCATGAACGTCTGCGTGGGCGATACCCGCCTCACGGTGCCGATCTCGGCGATCTGCGAATCCTTCAAGCCCCGCCAGCAGGACATCATCCGGGACATCGAGGGCAACGAGATGATCATGGTGCGGGGCGAGTGCTACGCGGTGCTCCGGCTGCACCGCCAGTGGGGGATCGAAAGCTCGGTCTCTCAGTTGCCCGACGGCATCCTGATGATGGTGGAGCAGGACGGCAAGAAGCGCTGCATCTTCGTGGACAAGCTGGTGGGCAGGCAGCAGGTCGTGGTCAAGGCGCTGCCCACCTACCTCAAAAAGACGCCTCTGTCCCGTTGCCTCTCGGGCCTGACGCTGCTGGGCGAAGGCAGCATCAGCCTGATCCTCGACGCGGGTTGGCTGGTTGAAACGAGCATCAACGGGATAACGAAGGAGGATCTTTCATGAGTGAAATGAATTTCAACCAGGCGGCTGAGGATACGCTGCACGGCAAGTACCTCACCTTCTTCCTGGATCAGGAATGCTACGGAATGGCAATCAGCTTCATCACCGACATCATCCAGATGCAGCCCATCGCGACGCTGCCGGAAGTCAAGCACTACGTCAAGGGCATCATCAACCTGCGCGGCGAGATCATCCCGGTGATGGACGTGCGGCTCCGCTTCGGAAAGCCCGAAATCGCCTACAACGAGCGCACCTGCGTCATCGTGGCCCGAACAGGCGCCCTGTGCGTGGGGCTCATCGTGGACAGCGTGAGCGAAGTGATCCAGATCCCCGACGAGGGCATCTCCCAGCCGCCTAAGATCAACGGCAGCAGCAACCGGTTCATCAAGTCTATCGGCAAGGTCGGCCAGGAGATCAAGCTGCTCCTGGATTTTGAAAAGCTGGTCGCGGACGATGAGTTCGAGTCCGTAGCCCCGGCCGAGACCGCCTATCAGGAAGCCGCAAACAACGCATAAGGCAGGTTGGAACAAATGAAGAAGACGAAGCTCAAGAGCATTCGCCTTGAGATGGTGGTCTCGATTTCCATTTTGAGCATTTTGCTCTGCGCCGTATTCTACGTAGCCGCGATGACCCTGTCCAAATCGGCCGTCAACAGCTCGATGGAGGATTCGCTGAGGGACATCACCCATCAGAACAGTGCCCTGATCTCCGAGCGCGTGAACGGCTATTATAGTGAACTGAGCGCCGTCGCCACGAACGACCTGTTCTGGAGCGCCCACATCAGCGAAAGCCGCCTGTACTCCCTTTTGGACAGGGTGCAGACCGACAATGGCTACCTCGATCTGGTGTTTGTCAACAACTCCGGAACCGCCTACGACAGCAGCGGCAAGTCCTACCCGGTCGGAGACAACGAAAGCTACCACCAGGGCATGATCGGAAACAACACCGTCACCGACCCCACACCCACGGGGGAAGGCGACAAGATGGCCATGACCTACTCGGTGCCGGTGTTCAACCTGGCCGGCGGCGTGTCGGGTGTACTCATGATGACCTCCGACGGGTATGAGCTGTCCGACCTGATCTCGGACATCACCTACGCCAAAACGGGCTATTCCTTCATCATCAACAAGGAAGGCGTCATGGTGGCGCACCCCGACAGGACGATGGTATTCACCCAGGATCGCACGCTGGAAAAGGCCAAGGCCAATCCCGAGCAGCAGGGCCTCGCGGCCATCATGGAGCATATGGTCGCCGGTGATACCGGCCTGGGCGGCTATACCTACAAGGGCGTAACCAAGTACGCCGGGTACGCGCCCATTGCGGGCACCAACTGGTTCATGGCGCTGACAGCGCCCGAAGCGGAAGTGTTTGCACAGATCACCCAGCTGCAGTGGATCCTGCTGGGCGCGGCGGCCATCCTCGCGCTTCTCAGCGCCTGCGTCGCGTTCTTCATCGCGAACCGGATCGTCAAGCCCATCCGCCCGATGGTGCAGGCAGCGGAAAAGTTTGCCCGCGGCGATCTGGACGTGGACGTCAACGTCCGCCACAACAACGAGATCGGAATGCTCGGCACGGCCTTGCAGACGGTGTCGGTCAACATGAGCGAGCTCATCTCGAGCATCCGCTCCGCCTCCGAGCAGGTGGCCGTGGGCTCCCGGCAGGTCGCGTCGTCGGGGATGAACCTGGCGCAAGGCGCGACTCAGCAGGCCAGCGCGCTGGAAGAGCTGTCCGCCTCCGTGGAGCAGCTCGCCTCCCAGACCAGGCTGAACGCGGAGGGCGCGTCGGAGGCCAACAGGCTGGCCGCCAATACCCGGGACCTGGCCGAGCGCGGCAACGGGAAGATGGCCGACATGCTCAAGGCGATGGAAGACATCGACCACTCCTCCAGCGACATCCACAGGATCATCAAGGTGATTGACGACATCGCGTTCCAGACCAACATCCTGGCGCTCAACGCGGCGGTGGAAGCCGCCCGCGCCGGACAGCACGGCAGGGGCTTTGCGGTGGTGGCCGAGGAAGTCCGCAACCTCGCCGCGAAATCCGCCAGCGCCGCCAAGGAGACCTCCGGCCTCATCGAAGGCTCCTCCAGGAGCGTGGCGGGCGGCGCCAAGCTGGCGCGCGAAACCGCCGAAGCGCTGAAGGCGATCATGGACGAGATCACCCGCGTGACCGCGCTGGTGCACGGCATCTCCGTTTCGACCGGGGAGCAGTCCACCGGCATCGAGCAGATCAATCAGGGCCTGAATCAGATCTCGCAGGTGGTGCAGGCCAATTCCGCCACTTCGCAGGAGTCCGCCGCCGCCTCCAGGGAACTGACCGCGCAGGCCGATACGCTGCTTAGCCAGGTGGCCGGCTTCAACCTGAAGGGCGGGCATGCGCAATCCGAAAGCGCCGAGAGCCACCCGGAAGATGCCGCCTCCGGCGCTTCGGCAGCGAAGGGGAAAGCGAGTGAAAAAGCCTCGCCGGAGAAGGCGAATGGCGCAAGGCCCGAAAAGGCCGCCAGCCCCGCGCCTCAAAAAGCTGCGCCCGCGAAGGCCGCGCCGCGCCCGCTGACCAAGGCGAGTGAACTCCTTTCCACCCGCCCCGTAAACCCGGCCCCCGCGCGGCCCGCCAGGATCTCGCTGGGCGACGACGACATCCTCGCGCCCGCCAAGCCCTCCCGGATCTCGCTGGGTGAAGAGGACGAAGCGCCCGACAGGCCCCGCAAGATCTCCCTGAGCGACAGCGAGTTCGGAAAATACTGATCCTCCCCACGGAAAGGACGATCGCATGGAATTCAACATCGCGCCCAACTCTTTTCTGGCACAGGCGATGCCCGAAATGACCGAGGCGGAGTACCACAAACTCGCCCAATTGATCTACTCGGTCAGCGGCATCTCCCTGAAGGAATCCAAGCAGACGCTGCTCACCAGCCGTCTTGCCGGCGTGCTCGCGCAATCGGGCCGTAAGACCTTCACGGAGTATTACAATTCCCTGATTGCCGACACGAGCGGTGCGTCTGTCGCGGCGTTGGTGGACCGGATCACCACGAACCACACCTATTTCATGCGTGAGCCGGCCCACTTCAACTACTTCCGCGACACGGTGCTCCCGTACCTGAAAAGCAAGGTCGCGGACAGAGACCTGCGCGTCTGGAGCGCGGCGTGTTCCACGGGGGAAGAGCCCTACGCGCTGGCCATGATTCTGGATGAATTCCTGGATACGGAAAAATCCCGCTGGGATTGCCAAGTGCTTGCGACCGACCTTTCGGAAAAGGTGCTCAAGGACGCGTCCAGGGGCGTGTACACCCAGGAGCGGATCGAGCCGCTCCCGGCTCTGTGGAAGCAGCGCTATCTGAAGCGCCTTCCGGACGGCAACTACGAAATCGCGGACCGCATTAAAAAGGAGGTGATCTACCGGCGCTTCAACCTGATTGAGCCGGTGTACCCGTTCCGGAAGAAGTTCCATGTGATCTTCTGCCGCAACGTGATGATCTACTTTGACGCGGAGACGCGCGCTTCCATCATCAACAAGCTCTACGACATGACGGAGCCGGGCGGTTACCTGTTCATCGGCCATTCGGAGGCGATTGACCGCTCCAAGTCCAAGTACAAGTACGTCTTGCCGGCTGTCTACCGCAGGATGTGAGCCCAAGCGCAGCGAAGCGAGGACATTATGCAACAACAGATGAGAAAAATCAGGGTTCTGATTGTGGATGATTCGCTGGTATTCCGGGAGGTCCTCTCCCGGGGCCTGTCCAGCGACCCACGCATCGAGGTGGTGGCCAAGGCCTCCAACGCCTTCGAGGCCCGGGACAAGATCCTTGAGACCAGCCCGGACATCATCACCTGCGACATCCAGATGCCCCGGATGGACGGCATCGAGTTCATCAAAAGGCTCCTCTCGCAGTACCCCATCCCCGTCATCGTGGTCTCCAGCATTTCGGATGCGGTCTTTGACGCCATGAGCGCCGGCGCGGTCGAATTCGTGACCAAGCCGGACGAGAAGAGCACCCGGGGCATGGACGGCTTCGTGAAGGACCTGATCGCGAAGATCGTCATCGCCTCCAAAGTGCAGGTACGGCGGCGGACTGCCGTCATCACAGAGGTCAAGGTCGCCCAAGCCCAGTTCGACACGAGCCGGATCATCGCCATCGGCGCGTCCACCGGCGGCACGGAGGCCATCTACCGCGTGCTCAAGGGGCTGCCCGCCAACATGCCGGGCATCGCGATCGTGCAGCACATCCCCCCGGTGTTCTCGGGCATGTTCGCCCAGCGCATGAACACGCAGACCGCACTCAATGTCAAAGAGGCGGAAAACGGGGATTTCCTCGAGCCCGGAAGCGTGCTGATCGCACCCGGCGACAAGCACATGCAGATCCGCCGCGTGGGCGACCGCTACAAGGCGGAGGTGTTCGAGGGCGAGAAGGTCAGCGGGCACTGCCCATCGGTGGACGTACTGTTCGAGTCGATGGCCAAGGCCTGCGCCGACAAGGCGGTGGGCGTGCTGCTCACCGGCATGGGTTCGGACGGCGCGCGCGGGCTCGTCAGCATGCGCAAGAGCGGCGCGTACACCATCGGCCAGGATGAAAAGAGCTGCGTGGTTTACGGCATGCCCAAGATCGCCTTCGACCTGGGCGGCGTGGAGAAGCAGCTGAGCCTGGACGCCATCCCCGGAGAACTCGTGCAACACCTGTCCAAACGGTGACATGATCCCAAGAACCCATATGCAAAAGGCGGCCGGATCGCTCCGGCCGCCTCAGTTTGCATATATCGGAGTTTTGGGTCAGGGAACCCTCTTCAGCCTGAGCGCGATGTCGTATTCAGGCACGCGCTTAGGCACGTTTTTCTCACCCGTCGCTTCGTTGAACAGGCCGTCCGGATACCAGAAGGCTTTAAGGACCACCTTCACTGGTGCTTCGAACAGTGGGCCGCCCCAAAAACGGAATTCGACGCTGGCGACCCCCTCGTCGGTCAGCCCGGAATTTTCTTCGCTGTTGATGCGCGCGGGAGGGTCTTCCCCGTCCGGGCGCAGCTCGTAGTACAGCTTGAAAAGGTCCTCCTCCGTCGCGTCGCCCTTGGCGACCATCACGCCCTCCATGCTGGTGTGGGCGGCGGTAAAGTCCGCCTGGGTAATGGTGACGGTTCGGTCACCAAATTCAAAGGTGGACGGCCCCTCGATTCCGGTATGGTGGATGTGCGCAGTGTCCGGGGTGACGGTGAAGGTCAGCTCCATCTCCGAAAGTGGCTGCGCATAGCCAAGCTTGGCCAGCCCCTTCACATACGCATCCATCCGCTCCTTCCCGGACGATTCGTCCGTCGGCGCCAAGAGGTACTTCCAGACGTCCGGCGCTTCCTCCGACCGGCTTCCGTCCGCGTTCAGGACCACAATGCTCGCGAAATGAAGGTATACCTGATCTCCATCTGTTCGCGCAATCCAAGTGGGTCGCGCGATGTTCGCTTGGATGTCCTCGTCCACTACGACGGGTGCGACGGGCTTGAGGAACGCGCCCCGGATCGTCACGTCGAAGGGCTTGCTGCCGATATCCTCCGGCAGCGTGACGACCGTGTATCCGTGGAACTCCCGGGAGGCGGCGCGCCCGTTCAGTGAATCGCCCAGCGGTACAAACTCTTCCAGTTGCAGGCTCTCCTGCCGGCCCTGCCGTAGGAGTTCCACAGACGTTGACTCGATGTCGTCAGCGGTGAAGATCGTCAGCGCTCCGGACGCGGACTTTGCCGTCCACTCGACGTGCAGCCCGTTGCCGTCGAAGAGCCACTCGTCCACGGAAAAGGAATAGGGGCCGTCCGCCTTCGCCGCCATCACCGGGGTGACCAGCCGCTGCGCGGCCTCGCCGGGCCTCCCCGATGGGAACAGTCGCTCCAGAATCCTCGACTGGCTGGCGGCGTAGGCCAGCCCCGCGAGGAGCAGCGCCGCAATCAGCGCCGCAATCAGCGCCACTGAAGCCTTGCGCCTCACGGGAACCTGCTCCCTTTCCAATCTCGCGAGCGTATTTTCATACATCCTATCATAGCGATCGGGCATCTCCGGACAGGCGCCGCGAAGATCAATCGGTTTCATTGGGGCACCTCCTCTCCGAGCGCCTTCCCCAGTTTCTTCCGCCCCTGTTCCAGCCGCCAGCGGGCGGCTGTGCCGGGAATCTTGAGAATCGAGGCGACCTCTCTGACCGGATACCCCTCCAAATGATGCAAAACCAGTGGCGCGCGGTACTTCTCGTCCAAGCTTTGAACCGCGTCCCGAAGCACTGGGTCGGCGGGCTCCGGCGCGGGAACGGCAACAGTGAGCGCCACCGTCCGGCCAGCCGGGTTCCGGCGGTGGATCTGTCTACACTCGTTCATCAGAATCCGAATGAGCCAAGTGTCAAAGTACCGTTCCTCCCGGAGGCTGTCACGATGCTTCCACGCCTTGAAAAGCGCCTCCTGCACCGCGTCTTCGCAGTCCTGATAACACCTTGAGGACAGGTAGGCGATGCGAAAAAGCCTGGGTTTCAACCGCCACGCGCGCTCGGTAAACGTCTTCGTATCCATCGTTCATCCCCCGTCGTTGCCTGGACGCAGGTTAGATGCGGGAAGCGGGCGGGACAACAGGGCTTTTCAAAAAAAGTTTTTCAAGGGCATAAAAACATGTGGCCCGCGGGGCTTTATCCGGCGGGCCACATAGTATGAGAAGATCGGTCCCCGGGCTGCATCCCGCTGCCGGAACCGATGGCGAAGCGCATCGGTCGGCCGGCTCGGGATGGGCCGCGCACTGCGGCTGCGCGCGGTGGTCGCCCTGATGGAGCTCTTAGCTCCGGGTTCAGGTCTCCTCCTGGATGTCGGGTACTTCCTAGGCCGTTTGGTCATTTGCTTGAGGCTCGGCCGCTCCATTGGCATTCTATTTCTTGGACACCACCCGCGTCAAGCGGATCTCCACCCGACGGTTCTGCGCTTTCTGTTCCTCGGAATTCCCTTCCACCATCAGGATGTTGCAGGAATTTCCGGTGACCGACAGCTTGTCCTGCGGCATGTCGCACTTCTTCACAAGGTATTCCAGCACGGTCAGCGCGCGGTTGGTGGAGAGTTCCCAGGAGAACAGGTTTTCCTTGGACGGAAGGTCCTCGGGGATCCTTGCCGTATGGCCGCTGATGTCGATGTTGGAGATCAGGTCGTAGGAGTCCATGATGACCGCGGCGACGTTGGAGAGAACCGCTGCCGCCCCGCCCCGCATGGCCGCCACGTCCGGATAGAACAGGATGCCCTCGCGGAAGCGCAGATAGATGAAGTCGTTGTTTTTTTCCACCGTAATGTGTTGGTCATACCCGTTCGCCTTCAGCATCCTGGAAATCCGGTTGACCAGTTCGTCATACTCGTCGTCACCTTCATCCGCTTCACTCAAGCTCCCCGTTTCTTGGGGCGCAAGCGTCGGTTCGAGCGTGGCTTCCGGCGGGGTTGACGCCGTCTCACCGGGCGCGAGACTCTGCCCCGTTTCCGGGGTCTGTCCAGGCGCGAGGCCTTCCTCCGCCTCCGGGGTCTTTTCGGGTGTGAGGGTTTCCTTCGCCTCCGGGGTACTGGTCGCACCTGCCTTCTCCTTTTGCATATCCGGCAGCGGCGACGCGCTCGCCGCCAGCGCGGCGATCTCTTCCTTCGTCAGATCCTCAATCGCAAAGTCGCCCGTTCCCGTCACGTCCTCGGTTTTCGTGGTCTTGCCGAACGTGTTGGAGAAGCTGATGACCAGCTGTTCATATTTGGACAGGTCGATGACGCTGATGGCGTACAGCATGATGAACATGACCAGGAGGTTGTTCATCAGGTCCGCGTAGGTGGTCAGCCATCGATTGCCATCGATTTTTACCTCGGGTGCCGATCTTTTCGCCATGGCATGCCGACCTTTCAAGCTGGGCCCGCGGGGCAGGCACTAACCGGGGGACGTCTCCGGATGCATCAGGCCGCCTTGCTCTTGTCGCCCTTGATACTGCGCACGTTCGAAGTCTCCCCGGCGCCCTTCTTCTTTTTACCGCCGATAATGTAGTAAGTGGAGAGCTGCTCCGTGAGAAGCCGGGGGTTGATGCCGTTGCGGATGGCGCACACGGCTTCGATGACCATTTCTTTCTCCAGCCGGTACAGCGCCATACGGTTTCTCAGTTTCGATGCAACCGGAACGAAGAACAGGTTTGCCAGAAGCACGCCGTACAGCGTGGTGATGAACGCGACACCGATGGCCTTGGTCAGTTCATCGGGGTTGCCCATGCCCGCGTTAAGCATCATGATCAGGCCGACAATCGTACCGACCATGCCGAACGTCGGGGCATACCCACCCAATGCATCGAACATCGAAATGCCGGAGTTTTTTGCCGTCTCGTAAATATAGATATCATTTTCCAGAATACTCCGGATTTTGTCTGAATCCGTGCCGTCGACCACCATCAAAACGCCGCGCTTGATGAAAGGGTCCACCGGCTTCTTGGGGTCTTCGGCGTTGATCTCTTTTTCAAGGTTCAGAAGGCCGCCCTGCCGCGCCTTGGTGGCGAGCAGCACCAGGTACTCGATGGTGCCGTTGACGGTGGACTTGGGCAGTATGAAAGCTTCCAAGAAGAGCTTGGGCAGCTTTACGATGTCGTTTAGTCCGTAGGACATGAACAGGCCGCCGATCGATCCGCCCAGAACAATGACGATGGCGCTGAGCATCAATAGCGGGCCGATTTGGCCGCCGTCCATTGCATAACCGAGGTATACAAAGCCGAAGCCAAAGACAAAGCCTAAAACCGTGGATATATCCATTGCCTGACCCCCGGTTCTGCGCACAGCTTATTTTGATCTGTAGTTGATGTGCATGCCCGCCGTAGCGCCGGGCACCACGTAGCGGTTGTGGATTTTCTTGTTCATGCGGATGCGGTTCAGCTGCTCCCGGATCTCCGAACTGACGGCGCGCGCGCGGACGTCCATTCGGGCGTTGAGGCTGGCGCAGTTGCGAAGCAACTTTTTCATGTTCGCGCTGTCGTAGGCGAGCGCGGCGCACCACTCCGGGCAGGCGATGTTCTCCGCACCGGTGGCGAAGAGCGCGCGAACCGTGGCGGCGCTGGCGCTGCCCAGCTGCGACACGTGCGCATCAATCGCGGCGGACAGTTCGTCGATCCGCTGCGTCAGCCGGTTGGATGCTTCGACGTTTTCCACGAAGCCGTCGATGTCCCCTACGTCCAAGCATTGGAGCGCGCAGGCCGACAGCGCGTTAAACTGCTTGAGCAGGTTCAGTCGCTGGCGGGACATCGTTTCAATTTTCTGAAGGATGTCGCTTTGCATTCAATTCACCTTGCCGCTCTCTCCAGGCGGGTTTTGAGATCCGCCTTTCTCCAGGTTTCCTCAAACTCGCGCGTCATCTTCAGGATGCGGCGGAGGAT
Organism: Bacillota bacterium; assembly: GCA_023416655.1. GTDB lineage: Bacteria > Bacillota > Clostridia > Christensenellales > Aristaeellaceae > JAEZHK01. Next base: position 65,847 of record JAEZHK010000020.1, on the reverse strand, counting down.
CTCCACATCCTTCTTGAGGTTGGCCGTGGTCAGCTCGTCGTAGGCGTACTGATACAGCGCGTAGAGGTTTGTGGAGATCTCATAGCGCATGTCCAAGCAATCCGAGAGGAACTGATAGATGTTCTGGACGCGCAGGATGGCGTTGTGGGCGCCCTGGACATCCCGGGCTTCGATGCACTGGATCGCCTTGTTCAATTTGAGCGCCGCATGCTCAAAGAGCATGACAATCTGCTCGCCCGGCGTCGAAGCGCTGACCGTCTGGGTCATATACCGCATGTACTGGTTGGCAAGTGTCATCGAATTCACTCCCGTTACGTCAATTGGTGCCGCCGCCGAGCATGCTCGTCAGCCAGTTGTTCTGCGACTGAAGCTTGGAAAGCGCAGATTCCATCGCGGTGAACCTGTCCCAGTAGCGATCTTCTTCGTCCTGCATCTTGTCCTTCATGGTTTCAATCCTCGCTTCCATGCTGCTGATTTTCTTGCCAATGTCCGTATTGGCAGTGTAGGAACTGCTGGGGCTGCCGACCAGGCTGATCAGCGCGCCCTTTTTGCCGACGGTGGCGAGGTTCTTGGACAAAATGTCCGAGATGCGCCACAGAACGCCCGATTCGTTGAAACGCTGCTGCATCTGCTCTTGGGACGCGTAGGCGGAGTAGCTGATGCTGCTCTTCTGCGTAAAGGCGCCGAGCACCTTGGCCGCGTCGCTCTCCAGCGCCTCCTTGAGCTTATTCGTATCAATGTGGATCTGGCCCTTTTCGGCGTAGTTGCCGGTGGTGAGGCCCATGTTCGCCAGCATCGCGGAGTCGCTGCCGCCGGCGAGTGCCTTGACGATGGCGCCCATGCTGCTGCGAAGCTCCGAGGCGATGGACGAAAGCGCCGCGTCGTTTCTAAGGAGGCCAGTTTTCGCCTTCTTCTCCCACTGCGCGATCTCGTCTTCGGAGAGCTTCTTCCGCTCGTCCTCGGACAGCGGCAGGTAATCCTTGTCGGATTCCTCAGACAGCTTGTCGGTCAGTTCCTTGAGCAGCGCGTTGTAGTCGGTGACGAAGTCATTGATCCGGGTGGCGATGGCGCCCGTATCGTAGGAGAGCTTGATGCCGATGCCTTCCTGCGTGTCACCGGGAGCCTTGCCCAGAAGGGAAATCTGCGTGCCGTCCACGGCGAATGTGTTCGAGGAACGGGTGAGGGTGATCATGTCCGACTCGTCCGTGGAACCGTTCAGGCTCATCTTCACCACGGCGTCGGTGCCCTGGGTGAGGGTCGCGTCGCCGAAGAGCGCGTTCATCAGGCTGCCGGTGGTATCGGATACCTGCACGTTCGACTGGGCGCCGGTTTCGCTGGAGACAAGCGTGAAGCTGTCCGACAGCGAGGAATAGCTCATCTTGACGCCGGCGGCGCTTGCGTTGACCGTCTTCATGATGTCGCCCAGCGAGGTGGTGGACGCAAACGAGAACTCCTTGCCGTTGATCGAGAAGGCCAGGGTGTCGCCCCCGCCCAACACGTCCTGCTTTAAACCGGCGGAACCCACCGCCGCGGTCAGGCTTAAGCGGTTGGAGGCGTAGCTGCCAAAGTCCAGCACGTTCGACGGATCCTTCGCGGCGTCCGTCGGTACGTTCAGCTGCAGCGTGGAATTGGAGGTGGACAGTTGGATATTGTCGCCGCTGCCGGACACCGCGATCTTGCCGCTGCCGAAGGCGGCCTTGAGCTGCGCGGTCATCTCGTCGCGCACGTCCTGGGCCGACGAATAGGTCTTGTTGGAGAAGGTGATTTCCTTCTTCACGCCGTCCAGCGTGACCATCATGCTCTTGCCAGCCAGTTCCCCGAGGTTCGACGTATCCACGGCGATGTTCGGGCTGGAGCTGACGCCGGAGGCGCTGGACAGCTTGGCGCTGGAGGCCAGGCTGACGATGTCGGCGACATAGAGGGAACCGGCGTTGGAATCCGCGCTGGGCGTGACGGAGATGTAGCTGGAACTGTAGCTGGCGCCAAGCTTCGAAAGCGACGAACCCAGAAGGGTGTTCGCAGAGGAGCTCGAGGTGGCCGAGGTGCCAAAATACTTGGTCTGGAAGGAACTCAGCTTTGTCAGGATGGACTTGTAAGCCTCTTGCTTCCACGACAGGAGGGTCTTCTGCTTTTCAGCGCTGTCAATCTTGAGCTTGCTGGCGGTCAGAAGACCTTCAACAATGCTCTCGGTGTCCATGCCGGAGGACATACCGGTGAGCCTCAGCGTGGATGCGTTGACTGAACTTGCCATTTGATCCCCTCCCACGAGAAACGCGCCCGCTCATTTTTCGTACATCACTTATATCGAACGCCGGGGCAAAAATTATAACATCCTGAGAAAATTTTACTTCAATGCCGCATTTGTACCCGTCACCGGGCGCGGTTTGAACTACCGCGGTATCCTTCAAGTAACCTTTACCCCGCGTTTCCTTCAAAGAACGCGGGAAGCGCTCAAAAAAAGTAAAAAACAGCCGATAGAATACACATGGACACAACGCAATGAAAGGAAGGAACCGAATGCTCTGGAGGGACAAGTACGAACTGGGCGTTTCGCTGATCGATTTCCAGCACAAGGAGCTGTTCCGGCGCGTCGACGTATTTTTTCAGACGCTGCGCTCGACGGCTCCCTGGGATCAGAAGGTTGAACAGGTCAACGAAACCCTGGCGTTCATGAAGGCATACGTCGTGGCGCACTTCCAGGACGAGGAGGCCTACCAGCTTGAGATCGGCTACCCCGGCTACGAGGCGCACCGGCAAAAGCACCTGGACATGGTCCAGTACGTGCTGGACTTCTCGGAGCAATATGAAAAGAAGGGTTGCGACGAGCAACTGATGCTTAAGTTCGCCGGAAAGCTGCTGGCGTGGCTGATCAACCATGTGGCCGCGGAGGACCAGCGCATCGCCACCTACGCGCTTTCGAAAGGAGGCGCGGACAATGGCCGTTGACCTCTACAAGCCCTTCCTGGAGGCGACGAAGAGCGTCTTCCAGCTGATGCTGGACCTTTCGGACGTCTCGGACCGCCCGGCGGAGTCCTTCGCGCGGGACGGCGCGCTGTCCGTTGCCATCGGCGTCACGGGGGATCTTACAGGTGATGTGTTCTACCTCTTCCCGCATGTAACATCCATCAACATGGTCAGCATCATGAGCGGCATGGAAGTGGAGAGCGTGGATGACTTCGTAACCTCCGCGATGGCGGAGATCGCCAACATCATCAGCGGCAACGTGCTGACGCTGCTCTCGGGCGACAACCTGGCGTGCGACATCCTGCCCCCGGAGCTGCGCGAGGCCGACGACGGCAAGGCGTATGCGCTGCGCACGGCCTCCTGCCTGACCACCCCGCTCGGCGACTTGTGCCTGGACATCCGCCTAAGCCCGGCGATGTGATTCGGATCGGCACTTCGCTCCGCCAAAAAGCATCGGGCCGCTTCGCTTGACGGAGCGGCCTTCACGCATCATAAGGTCTTGCCCGGAGCGCGTCGGTGTGGCATAATGAACCATGCCGCGCCCATTGAAAACGGTGAAAACGCTTCGCCAAGCGGAGAGGATACGCGAAACAGGGCATCCGCGCTTTCGCGGTTCCTTGTCCACGCGCGGTACGGTGAGAAAAAGTGATCTTATATCATTACTACGAGCGCGATCAGGGACCGCTGCGAAACCTGTCCGACCTCGCGCCGGGTGATGCTATGCGGGTTCTGAACGGCATCCAAGCGCGTGGTGAAACCTTCGCGGCCCGCCGCCCGGAGGGCTATCTCGAGCGCCGGCGGGAGCTGGAGCAGCAAGTGCGCGGCCTGTTCATCGCAAAGGGAGGCAGGCCCGCGCGGGCGACGCCCCATTACTTCGTGGTGGAGCGCTGCCCATGGCTTGAGACCTGGTACCGGGACGCCGCATGGATCAAGCTGTCAACGGAGGCGCTGGACGAGGCCACCGTCTCCTTCACATACGGCGACATGTTCCCCACTTTCAGCCCGCGTGTACGGGACGGTCGGGAATACAGAAACGCCGTCTACACCCTGAAGGAGATTCTGCCCGTCATCGAACGGTACGGCCTGCCGCAGGACTGGAATGCGGGCGGCGAGTTCGGCCCTGAGCGCTACGTGGAGGCCCAGGTCTGGTGCGATCCGCCCCCCGCGCTGTTCCTGCCCTGATGCATTCCGGGCACCTTGTTTTACGGCAAAACGCCCTTCAAACGGCCTTGATTCATAAAAACGCTCCCCGCGAAAATCACGCGGGGAGCACATTTTGTTGAGGGGGTTATTCCTCGATCACGCGGCAGTCCGCCAGGATCTCCGGACGGTAGCGCATGCTGTCTGCCTCCGTGATCTCCCGGATTACCTTACAGGGCACCCCCGCCGCCAGCGAATTGGGCGGCAAATCCCGGGTCACCACGCTGCCCGCACCGACCACGCAGCCGTCTCCGATCGTCACGCCGCCGCAGACAACCACGTTCGCGCCCAGCCAAACGTCGTTCCCGATGGTCACAGGCCGCGCGTAGCACAGGTGCTTCGGCTCGCCGTTACCGTCCAGCATCAGGCACCGTTCGCTGGCGATCAGCGGATGCGAGGGTGTCACGATGGTCACGTTGGGGCCGAAATTCGCGTTGTCACCGATGACCACCTTCGCGTCATCCTGCACGGTCAGGTTGTAGTTTCCAAAGAAGTTGTCGCCGATCTCTGTGTGGACGCCGTAGTGGAAGAAGATCGGCCCCTGCATGAAGCAGTTCGCGCCCATCCGCCCCAGGATCTGCTGTAAAAGATCCTTTCGCACTTCGGTTTCGTCCTCCAGGGTGCGGCTATAGAAGCTGCTGAGATTGTGCGAGCGCAGTTTGATCGCCCTCAGCGCCGCGTTGCCGGGGCTGAACAGGATGCCCTTAAAGATGCGTTCCTCTTCCGTCATGGTCCCTTCTCCCATCGCTTATGTTATACCTTTAGATCCCGTTTTTTAAAGCGCAGGTAGGCCGCGGCGGTCAGCGCCGCCGTCAGGATGAGGCAGAGCGCGACATACCAGGGGCTCAGCCCTTCCCCGCGCCCGATGATGCGGCGGGCGTCGAAGTACTCAAAGGGCGTGAAGGCCTTCAGCGCACCCAGCCTGCCGCTGACGTCGATGGCGACCGACAACAGGTATGCCGCCATCATGACGCCGGTGGCGATGCCCGGCGCGGCCTTGGGCCGGGCGAACACCGCCGCCGAAGCCACGCCCAGCGAAAGAAACACCATCTGCGTCAGGAAGAGCCCCGCCATGAGGCGCGCGACGGTGCCGCCCAGGTCCTCTCCGCCGCCCCGGACGAATGCCAGCGAGGACGCCCAGATCACAATCGTCAGCGCGCCCGCCGCCGTCAGCGCGGAAAGCGCCTTAAAGGTCAGCACCCGGGCGCGGGAGGCGGGCTTCGCGTAGAGGAATTCGCCGGTCTTGTCCCGCTCCTCCTTGGAGACGGTCACCGCGCCCAGCATGGAAGCGTGCACCGCCGCCATCAGCACGAGGTACGGGTAGATCATGCCGTAAAAACCGCTGGCCTTGGTAAAGTCCAGATATCCCACGCCGAACATGTCCTGCAGCGCCTGGGGCAGCTGGTACATAATGTTGAGCGAAGCCGGGTCCAGACTGAGTGCCTGGTACTTCTGCATCGAGGCAGCCAGGAAAAGGAGCACCCCGAGGCACCAGAAGATCATCGACTTCAGGCTCGAGCGGATTTCCCTCCGATAGACGTTCATGCGCTTCTCCCTCCCCTCATGCCCGTACGTCGCGCCGGGTGAAGGCCACAAAGCCCGTGACCACGGCGATGAGCACCACCAGCGCAGCCGCCAGCGCAAAGGACAGCCTGTAGGACGACGTCAGCAGGATGTAGCGGGTCTCAAAGTACCGAAACGGCGACAGGTAGTACAGCTTCTCGTTCTCCAGCATGGCCGCAACGGTGCCCAGCGCGAAGAAGGCGAACACGCCGGTGAGCGATACCGGCAGCACCGAGCGGATCTTCGGGACCAGCGACGCCAGTCCGAAGCCCAGCGCCAGGAACATCGCCTGGACGAAGAAGAAGGAGAGCGCCATGAGCAGGATCGGCTTCATGGCAAACCGCGCCTGGGAGGCCGCCGACGCGCAAACCGCCGACAGCGCGACGAACAGCGCGCCCGTGGCAAGGATGCAGGTGAAGACCGCGAGCAGCTTTGCCCGCGCGACGCGGGCGCGGGTGACCGGCTTGGTCAGAAGGAATTCCGCCGTGCGCCCCGTGGTCTCCTTGGAGAGCACCGAGATGCCCAGCGTCATCGCCTGCACCGAGCCGATCAGCGTCAGCACCGTGACGATGAAGGAATAAAATCCGCCCACCGAGCCCATCTGGTCGATCATCAGCCCGAAGGCCAGCTGGATCATCAGCGGGTAGTTCTTGAGCGCGTCCGATAGCGCCGCCGCGTTCGTGGAGAAGGCCGGGTACACCGAGAACATGAACAGCGTGCCGGCGCCGAGCGCCGCCATCCAAATGACCGTGTTCTTCCAGTAGGCGCGAAGTTCGTGAAGATAAATGTTCATCGTCCCGCCCCCCTACTTGTAGTAGTGCAGGAAGATCTCTTCCAGGTCGGGCTCCGCGATGGTCACGTTGACGAGGTCCAGCTTCGAAAGCGCCGCCAGCAGCTGGTTCACGTTGCCGCGGAAGATGAAGCTGGCCGCGCCGCCGCTGACCTCAAGGCTCGCCGCGCCGTCCAGGCGCAGCGCGCCCGCGTCCAGCGGCGCTTTGGCCTCCAGCGCGACCTTCTTGTAGCTGTTGTCCCGGATCGCGCCGACCGCGTCCAGCTGGATGATCTTGCCTTCCTTGATGATCGCGACCCGGCTGCACAGCTTCTGTACTTCGCTGAGCACGTGGGAGGAGAAGAGGACCGTCGCGCCCTTTTTGTTCTCCTCGTGGAGCAGTTCGAAAAACCGCTGCTGCATCAGGGGATCGAGCCCCGCGCTGGGCTCGTCCAGGATGATCAGCTTCGGCTCGTGCAGAAGCGCCTGCACGATGCCCACCTTCTTGCGGTTGCCAAAGGACAGGTCGTCGATCTTCTTTTTCAAATCCAGGTCCAGCGCGGCGGCGAGCGTCTTGATCCGCTCCGAGCAGTCCTTTTTATAGAAGCTGGCGGAGTATTTGAGAAGCTCGCCCACCCGCATGCCGTCGTAGTAGAAGACTTCGCTGGGCAGGTAGCCCACACTTTGGGCGATTTCAGGCGCGAACCGGATCGCGTCTTTTCCGAAGATCTTCGCGCTGCCCGCCGTGGGCCGGATCAGCGCCAGGAGCGTCCGGATCGTGGTGGACTTGCCCGCGCCGTTGGGGCCGATAAAGCCGAAGAACTCCCCTTCCGCCACGGAAAAGCTGACGTCCTCGATGCCCCGGGCCGCGCCATAGTACTTCTTCAGGTGGCTGACTTCGACGATTGCCATGAAACCGCGCTCCTTTACTCGTTGTCGTCCTGCCGGTAAAAACACTTTCTCAAAAACGAGGAGTACGCTTCGGCCTCCGCGAGCATGGGGGTCAGGTCCTGGTTCAGGGTTTCGAGCCGACGCAGCGCCTCGGTATGAGCGCTGGCGAAACCCTCGTAGGCCCAGATGATGGTCTTCATCACGAGGTTCCTGTCCAGCCCCTCCCGGAAGCGGGAGGTGTCCACACCCTCGAAAACCCGCTGGTAATTGAGCGCAAGAAGGCCTTGGGTGCGCCCGCCCAATTCCGCTTTCACGTCCTCCGATTCCTCCAGATAGGCCGCCTTGAGGAAGTCCATGATGTCCGGGTACACGCGGATCAGCGCAATCTTGGCCTCTTGCGCCTGCTGAATCCGGCAAAAGAAGTCCGCCTCCGAGAAGTCCACGCTGCGGAAGACCTCTTCGGTCACGCTCTTCAGCCCCCGGTCGTACAGGTACAGAAAAAGTTGCTTCTTGCTTTTGAAGTAGTGAAAGAGCAGCCCCTTGGCGATGCCCGCGTCCTCCACGATGCGGTTGGTGGAGGCGTGGTCGTAGCCCTTCGACGCGAACTCCTTCATCGCGGCGTTCAGGATGCGCTGCTGCTTCTCCCCGTCCAGCGCCTCAAATTTTGCGTGCAATGCCCTCACCTGCCTCGTTCGGGCCTAGTATAGCACCGTTGACCACTCTGGTCAATAGATATGCGTGAAAACCTTCAAGCCTTGGATTGGACGTCCTGGGCCAGTCGGTTGCTGCGGTGGCCGCTGCCACAGCGAAACGCCGCCCGCGTGAGGGTCGGAACGAATCCGGCCACGCGGACGGCGTTTTATATGACAGGTTCTACGGCAGGATCTTCAGCGTGACGATCTCAAACGGGCCTACCTTCATGCGGGCGGTGCGGCCATGCATGTCCGCCGCGCCGACGGTATCCTCACGGAGGTTGGCGCGCTGCACGGCCTCGAATGGGAAGTCCAGCACGACCTCCGCGTCCACTTTTTCCGGCGTGGTGTTGTAGAAGCGCAGGATCAGCGCGTCCTCAAACTCGCACTGCTTGAAGGCGGAGACGAGCAGCGCCGGGTGGTTCAACCGAATAGAGCCGCTGGTAGCGGGCAGGTCGCCCGGCTGCCCCGCGGGCAGCTGCAGCGCGGGCATCGGCAGGTTGAAGGAACGCGCCTCGAGGTAGGCGCGGCTCTTCACCCAGTCGCCCTCGTGGGGGATGACGCAGTACTCGAAGTCCCAGCTGCCGGGGCACTGCGCACCGGGCGCGGCCTCGTGCCAGCCGGCAGCCTCGTCGCGGGTCGCGATCACCCGCTGACTGATGACGCCGGTGCAGCGAAGCAGCGTCACCGCAAGCACCGAGGTTTCGCCGTCGTCGAACGCTTCGTACTCGTGAAGGCCCCGGTTGGCGACGGTCAGGCCGAACGCCCCGTCGTCCAGCGTACAGAAATCCTTCTGCGGGTGGGTCAGGCAGATCTCCCGGGCGTTCGGGTCGGGTTCTGGGACCATCGGCCGCTTGTCCACAGTGAACGCGCCCGCCGACCAGTGCGCCTCCGCCCGGACGCCCGCCGGGAACAGCGCGCGCAGCCTGTGCCATTCGGCGCGGTTCTCGAAGGTGGTCCTGATGTCAATCCGACGCACGCCGGGATACAGCGTGACGAGACACATGAACGGGCAGTCCGTTTCCTCCGGGCTGCGGGCCTCCGACCGGTTGTGAAGGCCCCTCGGGAGGCGCATGACCCCCTTGATTTCCAGTACCTGCCGGGCGGCGCTCTTCTCCACCACGCGGGCGGACAGCGATTCGGGGGCGGGGAACACGATCCGGTCCCGGTCCGGCGGGCAGTAGGTGTACTCGTCGCCGCAGTCCCCGCCGTCCGACAGGTGATTCAGGCCTTTCAGCACGCGGCCATCCCGCTTGTCGGTCACGGTGACCGATCCAAGCGAAAGTTCCGGTTCGACCTTGAAGAACTCATTCTCGATGAGAGCCGGGTTACCCGTCACTTCGGACGCAGAACCGCCGTAGACCGGCTCGATCCGAAGGGTCTTGTAACCCAGCGCGGGCACGTCCTCCGCCACGAAGCCGACCACACAGCGGTTGACGTTGTACTGGTGCGGGAAGCGGCGGTAGCCCAGATCCATATAATTGGAAACCTTTGCCTCGATCAGCACCGCGGGCAGTTCCCGCTCACCGTCGAACACACGGACGCCGGTGGGCACTTCCCGCATCGCCTCCGCGGAATTGTCCACATAGTGGCGCGGGTAGCGGCCCGCCTCGTCGGTGTGGTTGAAGTCCAGCATCATCGTGGGGCGGGCGTCCAAATCCACGGTCGCCTGCACGTAATCCGTGCGGGCGGAGCCGGTCATGTTGAACACAGCGATCGCCGCGCCGTCCGGGATGCCGGAGGTGTCGATCCTTTGGTAGTGCGCCTTCGCCTGCGCGTAGAGCTCCCCGCCGATTTCGCGCACCTGCCGGAAGCGGAACAGCATGTCCTCGTGCACTCTGTCGATGGAGCAGCCGCAGATGCTGTCGTGGGGCTGGTTCTCCATCAGGACCTTCCAGGCCAGCGTCAGCTCGTCCCTCGGGTAGGCGTACCCGCCCAGTAGAGCCAACGTAAACATTGGCTCCAGCTCGTTTTCCAGCAGCCTCGCGGCGTCGTGGTTCGCCTGCTTCAGGTACGTGCGGGTGGACAAGGTGGACAAAAGCAGGATCGACCGGCTGGCCCCGCACAGTTCGCCGCTCACTTCCTTCAGCCCCTCGCCCAGCGAACGCTTGAGCGTCTTGATGAAGGCGGGCAGCGTGGTGTGGCGGACGCCGCCGTTTCGCATCCGCTCGTTCGCCCCCTTCAGCACCTTCGAAAGGTACGGCGGGGGCTCCAGGTGGTCGCCGCCGTTGGAGAGGTAGATGTGCTCCGTGGTGGCGTACTTGTGGAAGTTCTCGATGTACTGGTCGAGCCGCGCGGCGGTCACGTCCGAATCGTCCAGAAGCTCCGCTCCGGTGCCGTAGCCGTCGGGCATCAGGATGGTCAGCACCTTCGTGCCGTCCGGCGCGCGCCAGTAAAATTCCGACCGGTCGGTCTCGGGCGTGGAGCCGCGCCAGAACACGATGGTGTCCATGCCCAACCCGCTCAAAATCTGCGGCATCTGGGACGGGTGTCCGAAGGAATCCGGCAGGTAGCCCACCTGCATCTTTTCCACGCCGAAATCCTTTGCCACACGGCTGCCCAGCAGGTAATTCCGGACGTGGGTCTCGCCGGTGATCAGGATCTCATCGGGCAGGATGTACCACGGCCCGATCAGGATGCGCCCCTGACGGATGTGCCGGGCCAGCCGCTCCCGGTTCTGGGGCCGGACGGCTAGATAGTCCGTGAGCGGCAGCGTCTGCCCGTCCATCATGAAGGATTTGAACTCCGGGTCGCTCTCCAGAATGTCCATCAGCCCATCGATCAGGTGGACCAACTTCAGCCGCGTCTTCTGAAAGTCCATGTACCACTCGCGGTCCCAGTGGGTCATGGTGACCGCGTGGAGCATATATTTCTTGTCCATATAACCCTCCAAAGAGAAAAAGTAGTTCCCTGGTAAACAGCCTTGGTCAAAGCTCAATCGTATGCGCAAAGAACCGCTCCCCCATGGAGGGCGCTCTGCACACCCAGTCCCCGTCCGGGTTTACAACGCCGGACGGGGCGGAGCACTGCTGGTCTTCCGGATAACAATTGTCGACGGTCACAATCCACAGTCCCCCGGCCCGCGCCCTCATCCTAAGGTTGGACTCATGGTACTGCCATGCGACGACCCTGGAAAACTCGTCCGGGCTTCTGCCGCCGTTGACGGCATGGAATACGATTTTCACGCCCAGACCGGAAAGCTGCTGCGTCAGGTGCGGATCGGGCATCGGGGTACATCCCGGGTTCGCCCAAAGATCGTTGCAGATCAGCGCGCCGATCGCGATCCCTTTGAATTGGAACGCACTGAGCGGCTTTGAGGAAAACGACTCGTCAATACTGCGATCCCCGGAGCGCGTAAGCGACTTGCACAGAAGAATCTTGCAATGGGACCCAAGATGGACCCCATCGCCGTCGTAGAAGCGGATCTGGTTGTAGCAGTTCTGATCTCCTGCGTCATGGAAACAGGTTCCGAGCGCAAGGCTAAGCTTCCCTTTTCTTGCCCGGGCGACAATCTTCCGCAGCATTTCTTCCAGCACATCCTGATCGAATTCGCCCGTATACCCGCTGAGTGACCCTTCGGGCGTCAGGAGAATATCCGCCTTTTCATCGATCGCGAAATCGACGGCGCGCATGACCGCTTTGAAATTGTCTTCCATGCTGCCAGTAACAGGGATCTGAGCCCCGGCAATGCGCAGTTTCATAGCACCCTTCCCCATTCCGAATTCCGGTTATGCGGAGAGCGGCGGAATTACCGCGCAATGCGGAGGGTCAGAATCTCGTGCGGCTTGAGGCTGAGGGCAAGCTTTCGGCCCGAAATCGGCACACCCTTCCCCTCCGGGGCTTCGAGAAGGTCGCAGAATGTGACCGAGACCGCGTCAAAGCCGAAAGCCAGCACCGCCTCCGACGGCTCGGGCGCGGGGTTGTAAATCCGGACGATCATGTCCCTTCCGTCCTCGGAGCGCTTGACGCCCGAGAGGATCGCGTCCAACGAGTCGAGCGAGGCGAGGCTGAACCCCGCACCTTCGCCCGCTGCCGGGCGCGCGATCAAAGGCCTGCCCAGCGCCTGCGCGGCGCGGGCCACGCCGCCCTCGCGCCAGGAGCGCGCATGGGGCAGGATGGCGTAGGTGAACGCGTGCGCGCCAACGTCCGACTTCTGGTCGGGCAGCCAGCCGCTGCGGATCAAGGTCAGTTCCAGCGCGTTGCCGCGGCAGCGGTGGCCATGCTTGCAGTCGTTCAGGATCGCGAAGCCGTGCTTGCCGTCAGAGGCGTCCACCCAGCCCAGCGCGGGGTATTCGTGGTCATCCGCGGGGCGCTCGATCGCGCCGAAGGGAATCTCATAGACGGCGGTGGCATTCTGCACGTCCGGCGAGAAGCAGGCCTTCAGCATCGGCGCGTCGCGGTCGAAATCGCCCCACTCCTGCCAGTCAACGTTTGTTTCAAAGCGGATGGCTCGGTCGTCCGGACGGATGACGATGTCCTGCCCGATCGAGGACTCCCGGAATTTATGCCTGAAGCGGATGCGGACTTCCGCCGGGCCGTCCGAAATCACGCGGGAGGCTGCGCCTGAAAGCAGCGTGTGCACCTCGCGGACGTTCCCGATGGTCCAGCCGGACATCTCAGTCGGCTCCTCCATGTGCACCTGCAGCGCGTTGAGTACGCCCTTTTTGAGCCGCCAGCCGATCTCCTCCCGGCGGACGACGAACCAGTCATTCTCTTTATCGTAGAGCGTGGTGATTTGGCCGTTGTCCTTCCGGATTTCGACCTCGTAGAATTTGGTGTTGACGCGGTAGTACTTCCCGTCCTCTGTAACGCAAGACCTGGGCGCGGGCCAATCATCCGCCTCCAGCCTGAATGCCAGCGCGCCGTTGGCGGGGACGCCCTTCAGGGAGACGACGGCCTCGCCACCCTCCGTCTGGCAGGGGAAAGTTTCCCCGCCGGGGCCAATTGCTTGGTAGCGTTTCCCCGCTTCAACTTTGACGCGCACCGCCCCGTCGGCCTCGAAACCGGAGGCGTTGAGCGCGAGATATGAACCATCGCCAAGCCCCGCTCGCGCCGCGATGCGCGCCGCCGCCCCGTCCTCGATCTCGCCCAACTGCGCGAGGATGTCCTCGTACTCCTTCGACGTGAAGCGGTAGGTGTCCTTGACGCCGCTGCCGTCCAGGATGTCGTGGAACTGGTTGAAGAGCGTCCGCTTCCAAAGCGCCGTCAGCCGCTCCGCCGGGTATTCAAATCCATCGTCCCGGGCCATCAGGCAGAGCGCCTCCACCGCCTGCAGCTTCTGCTCGCACAGCCGGTTGCCGCGCTTGACGTCGGCGTGGGTGGTGTAGCAGCCGTCGAACACGAAGTTCATCTCGCCCGGCCGCTCCGGGAAAGGGTATCCGCCCGCCTCGATGGCGCCGTAGTAATCGTCTGTGCTCGCGAACGCGATCTCCGGCACGGTCGGGAAGTCCCGGATCTCGCGCACCCACTCGATGTCGCGCCGGGTCGGCCCGCCGCCGTGGTCGCCCACGCCGTAGGCCAGCATCGCCTTGTCGCAGCCGAATTCGCCCATCTTCCGGGAGGCGCGCAGGATGCCGCGGGTGTCGAGCGCACGGTTGTAGATGGTGTTGACCACGAGCACCCGGCTGCCGTCCGGGCCAACCCACCAGTAGACCGGCGTCTGGCGGCTGTCCTCCAGGAACTGAAAGCCCTGATCCTCATGGGAGCCGACGCCCAGCCCGCAGCGCATGTGGTAGTAGCGGTCGATGCCGGTCTTTTTGAGGATCTGCGGCAGCGTCGCCGGGTGGCCGAAGGTGTCCGGGCACCACATGATGCGGGGCGAACCGGCAAAATGGTCCTTTAAGAATTCCCTTGAATACAGCACATGCCGCGCGATGGACTCGCCCTGCGCCATGTTGAGGTCGCCCTCAACCCAGGTAGAGGCGGTCACATCCCAGCGCCCTTCCGCCGCGCGGGCCTTGATCTTTTCAAAGATTTCCGGCGTGTCCTCCCGCGCGATGTCGTAAGTGGCGCACTGGCTCTGGGAGAACTTGAAGTCCGGGTATTCGTCCATGAGGGCGGTCATGGTCGTAAAGTCCCGCACGACGATGTCGCGGGTCTCCTCCATCGACCAGAACCAGTTCATGTCAATGTGGGCGTGGCCCACCAGGTAGACCTTGGCCTTTTTGACCTCGGCGCGGAAACCCCCGAACAGCGCGCGGCATTCTTCCTCCGCCTGTCGGACGGCCTGCACGCTCCCGGTATCCGCCGCCGCCTCCAGCATTTGGTACGCGCGCGCGAGAAGCTCCGCCGTGCCCTCAAAATGCTCCATGTGCTTCAGCTCCTCCACGATGGAGCGGATGTGCATGGCGCATTTCTCCACCGCGTCGGAGATGATCTTCAGCGTAAAGCTGTTCAGCCAGTAACATTTCTCGTTGAAATCGAACCGGAAGGCCACGGTGTGGTCGCGCCCCGGCTCCGCGCGCTCGGATACGATGCCCTCCGGGCACTTGAAGTCCATCCACGACCGCTCGGCGAGCGCCAGCCGCCCGTCGATGTACACCTCGATCGGCGCGAACATCGCGTGGCCCGTCCCGGTCATCACCCGCAGCTGGCTGCCCGCGACGGGGACGTCCAGGCAGATTTCCGGCACGGTGAACCGGGCGCGCACCCAGGTGACGCCCTGGTCGCGTTTCATCGACTGTGCGGAAAGCTTCTCCCAGCCGGAGTCATCAAGGTCCGGCCGCGCGGCCTCCGCCCGGTCGAGGTCCCCGATCTTATAGACAAACTCCGTCCCGGTCATGAAGCCATCGAGAGAATCAAGCATGCGGCCGAGCTTTTCTTCCAGGGCTTGAGGAAACATGGAGGTCCCTCCCGCTATTTAGTAGACACATTCCTTCGCCGCCGCGACGAACGCGCGGATCAGGTCGGGCTCACCGAAGAAGAAGTGGTCGGACGGGCAGCAGATGTAGCCGCCGTGCTGCTTGGCGGCGAACAGCCTGAACACCTGCTCGCGCACATTCTCCACCGTACCCTTCTCAAAGCCCGCGTTCTGGTCAAAGCCGCCGATGAAGAAGAGCTTCTCGCCCACCCGCCGGTCGGCCTTTACAAGGTCGCAGTCGCCGCCCATCGCGGGCGGGGTCATGGTCTCAAGGCCGTCGGTCCCATTCTCCGCCACGGTTTCCAGCAGTGGCATCAGCCCGCCGCAGAGGTGGTACACGATCTTCGCGCCCAGCGCGTGGATCAGCGCGTGCTGCTTTTGATCGTAGGGCAGGCAGAATTCCCGGTGGAGGCTGGGGCTGATGACGGTGCTCGATCCGCCGCCGCCGCCTGTCTCGATCAGGTCCAGCGCGATGGGGCCGGACTGTTCAAGCACTTTCATCTTCTTCTCGAGGAGCCGCGTCAGCGCGTGGTGCATCCAGTCCGGCTCGTCCATGGCCGCGAAGATCGCATTCGTCGTGCCCATCATGATGGTGCTCAGGTCCTGCCAAGGGCTGCCCTGCCCGAAGCCGAACCCCGCGCCGCGCACGATGCCCGCCTCGCCGATTCGCTCTTTCGCCCGGATGACCGGCGTCCAGTCGAGCACCGGCAGCGGCACGAACTCGTCAAAGAGCGCAAAGTCCGCCTCGCCCTTGATGGGGTACTCGGTGATCCAGGTGGTGAACTGGTTGCCGCCGCCCTTTTCGATCAGCTCGCCCTTGGGCGTCGTGACGCGGCGGACGTAGCGCATGCCGCCCTCGCCGTCGGGTTCTTCCTTATAGTCCACCTGCCAGTTGGCGCGGTCTTCGTCCTGGTAGACGCGCTCCGGCTCCACGTAGATGACCGGCGACATGCCCACCGCCTCATAGGCTGCGTACTGGTCCATGCCGCCCAGGTAGCGCTTCAAATAATACTGCATCCAACTGTGCACCTGCACCGGCAGGCGGTCCGGGCGTTGGTTGGCAATGGCCGTCAAAAACCGCTCGCGACCTGTCATGTTCGTCACCTCAATTTTTGCTCGAAGCTATTTGATGGAACCCGCGGTGATGCCCTCGGTGAAGCCCTTCTGGAACGTCGCGTATATGATGAGCACGGGCACCAGGCCCATCAGCGCCGCGGCGCTCAGAAGATCGTAGCGGCTGCGCTTCTCCACGTAGGTGGCCATCATGTTGTACAGGCTGACCTGAAAGGTGATCATCGCGGGCTTGGTGATGATGAGTTTCGACATCATGAACTCGTTCCAGGACAGCGCGAAGGTGAAGATCACCGCCGACACAAGGCCGGGCCGCGCAATCGGCAGCGAGATGCGCACGAACGCCTGCCACCAGTTGCAGCCGTCGATCATGGCGGCTTCCTCGATCTCGTCGATGGTGCTCTTGAAAAAGCCGATCAGGATCAGCATCGAAAGCGGCAGCGTATTGACCGTGTAGATGAGCACCAGCCCCGCCCAGGTGTTGAGAAGCTGGGCCTTCGCCATCATCGTGTAGATCGGGATCATGTTGGCCATCGCGGGCACCATCTGCGTCACAAGCAGCACGGCGTACACGAACGCGCGGTGCCGGGGCGTGCTCTTGGCCGCGCCATACGCGCCGACGGAGCCGATGACCAGCACGCACACAACCGCACCCAACACCACAGTGAGGCTGTTGAGCATCGAAGTCGCGATGGTGGTGTTCTCGACCACGTACTTGAAGTTGTCCAGGTACAGCGAATTCGGGATCAGCTGCGGCGGGAATTTCTTGATCGCGTCCTGCGGCAGGAACGCAAACGATGTGACGCTTAAGACCGGCCACAGCGTCATGACGAGGAACAGCGTCAGCACGATGTAGGCGACGATGGAACGGTTGCGCACGTCGCAGCGCACCGTAGAGCATTTTTTCATGTCGCGCGCCCCCCTATATCGTGTCCTTGTCGCCGTGGCGGAAAAGCGCGATGTACACGACGGCCATCAGCGCGTTGAAAAGCAGCATGAGGACCGAGATCGCCGCGCCCCCGCCCATCGCGCCCTTTGTGAAGGCGGTGGAGTACATCGTGAGGCCGATGACCTCCGTGTACTTGACCGGCCCGCCGTTTGTCAGTGCGAACACGTAGGCGAAGATGTTGAACGTGGCGATGGAAATGAAGATCATGTTGGTCAGCACCGTGTAGCGGATCATTGGCAGCGTGACGTGGACGAGCTGGCGCAGCCAGCCCGCGCCGTCCACCCTCGACGCCTCGTAGAGGTCTACGGGCACGCTCTTGATCGCGCCCAGCTGCACAGTCATAGAAAAGCCGTAGCCGGCCCAGATGTTGAGCAGGATCACCACGTTGAGGGCGATGGACTTATCCGCCAGCCATTTCACCGGCGTCAGCCCCGTCATTTTCAGAAGGTAGTTGATGATGCCGTAGGAGTCGTTGAAGAGGATGCGCCACGCGGACGTGGCGAACACCTGCGAGACCACCCAGGGCATGAAAAGCACCGCGGAGATCCAGCCCCGGCTCTTCTGGATGTAGGACAGCATCAGCGCGGAGACGAAACCCAGGAAGAACTGGAAGATCACGACGAGCGACACATATTTCAATGTGTTGCCCAGGACCAGCGGCGTATACTGGTCGGTGAAGAATTTCTGGTAATTTTTGAGTCCCACAAAATCCACGCCCGCCTTCATCAGCGAGAAATTGGTAAAGCTGATGTAGGCGTTGTAGAAGATCGGAAAGATCGTAAAGATGAAGAGGAGGACGAGCGCCGGGATCGTCAAGATCTTGTAGCGCATGATCATCCCTCGCCCCATCGAACCCTTGCCCTTCATGCCGGTTCCCTCCAAGCGCCTGCGTTTTGGGACAGCGCGCGAAGCGGCTACCTTTCCCCCGGCCGTAAGCCGGGAACAGGCTCGCCGCTTCGCGCCCGAGTGGGCTACCGCGGTATCAGGGGTTAGAAGCCGCTCGTTTCCACGAAATCGGCCACGTTCTTGACCGCGTCGGCGAGGGCGGTTTCAGCGTCCTTCTCGCCCAGCACCGCCTCCTGGAACGCCTGGCAATAGTATTCAGAGGCCGTCGGGTAGGAGGTGACGACGGGGCGGGTCTTGGCGACGGGCAGGAAGCTCATCATGGTGTCGCGGTATTTCTCCGGGATCCAGTAGATGTCGGAGGAACCGATGGTCTTGGTCACGGGCAGCTCCTGGGCTTCCGCGATGCGCAGGGTGGCGAAGGCGGGATCGGTCAGCATCAGCTCAAGCCAGGTGGAGATCGCCGCGTCCTTCGAGGTGTCCTTGGTGGTGATGGCGAACGCCCAGCCGCCCGCATTCTGGGAGAATTTCTGGGTGTCCGGATCGACCGGCAGCGGCGCCAGCTTGATATCGTCGGCGAAGTCGGGCGCCAGCGTGTCCCAGTTGAGCCACGAGCCGTGGACCAGCA
Source organism: Bacillota bacterium (assembly GCA_023416655.1). GTDB lineage: Bacteria > Bacillota > Clostridia > Christensenellales > Aristaeellaceae > JAEZHK01. The sequence goes on along the minus strand of JAEZHK010000020.1, from coordinate 47,418 downwards.
TCGCCGCCTGGCCGGAGGTGAACAGGTTCTGCGAATCGTCATAGTTCATGTTGACGATCTCGGGCGGCACCGCGCCGGAATCGTAGAAGTCCTTGAACATGTTGAAGATGCGGACGGAGGTGGGGTTATTGAACTGGGCCACGTTGTCCTGGTCCACGAATACGTCCTGGCCGGCCCAATAGAACCCCAGAAGAGAGACGGTGGAAGCCTCGGTCACCGCGCCGGACATCGCAAGGCCGTAGCGCTCGCCGGGCTTGGTCAGCTTCTTCACGCACTCGGTGAAGCCAGCGTAGTCGGTGGGCACGGAATCGTAGCCCGCTTCCTTGAGCATGCTCTCCCGGTACCAGAGCACGCCGTTGAAGGCCGTGGAGTACACGAGGCCGTGGGTCTCGCCCTTGTACTTCATCTTGAACGCGTCGTAGTAGTCGTCCAGGATCTTCTGGTCGATGCGGCCTTCCATCGGGTAGGTGTAGCCCTGGGAGGCAAACGCCGCGATCCAGTAGCCGTCCAGCATGGAGATGTCGGGCAGCGTGCCGGACGCGCCGCGCAGCAGGTAGTCGTTGTAGCCGTCGGTATCGCCCTGCAGCACTTCGAACTCCAGCTTCACGTTCGGAAACCGGCGCTGGAATTCGGGGTAGATGTCGGTGACGACCACGCTGGTCTTGTTGGTGTTGGGGTGTACGTTCTCGCCGGGGACGTACGAGTCAAAGATGCAAATCGACAGCGTGGTGGGTTCTTCCGCAAGGGCCGACAGCGATCCGAACACGGAGAAAATCAGGGCGACCAGCATCAGGAGCGTGACCAGTTTCCGCGTCTTCATCTCATGCATCTCCTTTTGATAGGCAGGTTCGCCCGGCGGCCGCTTACGATGCGGCCATCGGGCCTGTCTGGCTTCACCCGCAGTATAGCATCAGGGCAGAATAGTGTAAATACGATTATCTGCCTCAAGGCGTATAGTCTCATTTAATATCATGCCAACTTTCACTTTTCAAAGCGTATCGGCAACAATAGCGGCGTAAAAATCACTATATTCCATTGATTTTTGTCCATAATGACGTATAATATAGGAGGAATAAGCGAAGACCGTGCAAGACTATTCTGACAAGGTTGGCACAAAAGCGTAATCATGTGGCAGGAAATCGCAAATATCGACACGGCGCTCCACCCCGGGAATTGACGCGCGAGGAGGCGGTGGAATGCATCCGGTTGAGCAGCGCATGCTGCAGCTCCAGACGGCGGTGCGCAGGCCCATTCAGTTCGGCGACCTGTGCGTCAACATTTCCTGTGTGTCCATCAACATCAGTCCGCCCAGCGCCGTCGTGCCGGTGCACTGCCACGAGTTCTACGAATTCCTATTGCTTCTGGAAGGGGCACAATACGTTTCGGTGCTCGGAAACGAGCACCTGTACGAGGAGGGCTATTTCACGCTGATGCCGCCGGGCGTGCTGCACGGCCACCGGGACTATCCGGGCCAGGGCAACCGAGGCGTCGTGGTCCGGTTTACCGCGCGGCAGGCGCCCTGCGCCGACCAGGTGGAGCCGGTGGCGGAGAAGCTGTTGGACATCCTGTCCACGCCCCACGCGGTGCCGCTGATGGACGAGGAAATCACGCGCCTTCTCAGTGTGCCCGACGAGAGCGGAGGGAGCGCCTCGCTGGCGCTGATGTCGCTGATTCTGCGCACGGCGGAGGCTTACGCGCGGGATGACAACGTGCTGCGCAAAACGCCCAAGCCCCGCGTGCTGAGCGACCGGGATCTGGTGGAGAACGTTTTGATGTCCATCTCCACGATGTACATGAGCGACATCGACGTGATGACGCTCTCCCGCATCCACAACATCAGCTACCGGCACCTCGCGCGGCTGTTCGTGAAGATCACCGGCTACACGCTGACCGAATGGCTGATCTACACCCGGCTGCACTACAGCATGCAGATGTTGGTGGAGACCGACATGTCCATCTCCGACGTGGCCCGGCAGGCGGGCTTCAGCAGCGAGAGCTATTTCTCCAGCGCATTTTCCCGCACCATCGGCCAGTCCCCCAGGGCCTACCGGCGCGAGAAGGCGGGCCGCCCCTATGCGCCGCCGGCGATGGAGCAGCTTCATATGATGGGCCGCAAGAGCGAGTGCGGCAATCTTTACAACCCGATGCGGCCGCACCTGATCGACGCTTCCCGCTTGCAGATGATGGCGAGGCGGGGCAACTGGTAGAGATGGCGCTGCAAAACCTTTCACATGGAAAAAATGACAACCGGCGCTGCAAAACGGCGCCGGTTTTATGAATCTTTACGAGGCATTCGTTCACAATTCCACATGGCGTGTGGTATAATGGGCTACTTTGACTACAGACACAGCCTGAATCAGAGGTCCATATGGAAGTGGACGAACGAAGCCCGCAGGCGAAGGAGGGAACCCCATGCAAGGCGCAGCGCGCCTCAGGCGGATTTTTGTCGGAGACCGCGCGTTTTACCGGACCGTGCTGGGCATCGCCATCCCCGTCATCATCCAGAACAGCCTCACCAACGCGGTGAACCTGCTGGACAACATCATGGTGGGCTACATAGGCACGGCGGAGATGTCGGGCGTCGCCGTCGCCAACCACCTCCTGTTCGTGTTCAACCTGTGCGTATTCGGCGGCCTGTCCGGCCCCAGCATCTTCGGCGCGCAGTTCTATGGCGCGGGCGATCTGGAGGGTCTTCGCAACACCTTCCGGATCAAGCTGTGGATCTCGTTTGGCCTGCTTCTGGGCGCGGCGGTAGCCTTCACCGGCTGGGGCGACCAGCTGATCCGGACCTACCTGACGGGCGAAGGCGGCGCGGACAAGGTGGCCGTCATGTTTGGCAGCAGCAGGGATTACCTGGGTATCATGCTGGCGGGTCTGATCCCGTTCGCGCTCTCCCAGTGCTATTCTGGCACCCTGCGGGAGACGGGGGAAACGATGCTGCCGATGGCGGCGGGCATCGCTGCGGTGCTCACGAACCTCTGCGGAAACTGGCTGCTCATCTACGGCAATCTGGGCTTTCCGGTCCTGGGGATCAAGGGCGCGGCCATCGCGACGGTGATCTCCCGCTTTGTGGAGCTCGCGGTCATCCTCATCGGCATTCGAAGGGACCGGCGCTTCGCCTTCCTGCGCGGCGCGTACCGGAAGCTCACCGTGCCCAAGCCGCTTTTCCTGGGTGTCATGCGAAAGGGCATGCCGCTGCTCGTCAACGAGGCGCTCTGGTCACTGGGCGTCGCGACGATCATGCAGATCTACTCGGTGCGGGGACTGATGGTGCTGGCGGGGCTCAACATCGCGAGCACGATTACGAACCTCTTCAACGTGGTCTTCATCGCCATGGGCAGCGCCGTGGCCGTGATCATCGGGCAGGCGCTGGGCGCGAACGACCTGAAGCGCGCCCGCGAGGACGTGTGGAAGCTGCTCGCCTTCAGCTCCGTCTGCTGCCTTGTGATCGGCGCTCTGCTGGCCCTTTTATCGCCGGTGATCACGCACCTGTACCCCGCCGAGGCGGAAGTCTATACGCTGGCTTCCCGGTTCATCCTGGCCAGCGCGTGCCTCATGCCCATCAACGCCCTCACCCACTGCTGCTATTTCACGCTGCGCGCGGGCGGCTCCACCGTCGTCACGTTCCTGTTTGACTGCGTGTTCAGCTGGACCATCAGCATCCCCTTCGCATACTTCCTGGTGCACTGGACGGGGCTGGACATCATGGTGCTGGTGCCCCTGTCCCAGGCCATCGAGGTCTTGAAATGCGGCGTCGGGCTGATCCTCGTGAAGCGGGGCGTGTGGATCCGCAACATCGTCGCCGCGCCGAGTCCGGAGATCGCAGCCGAAGCATAAACCGGCCCAAAAACACGGAGGCTTCCCGCAAATTCGGGAAGCCTCCATTTATTGCGCCATGAACAGGCGCTACGCCAGTTGTTCGCCTTCCTCTTCGGGCTTCAGCGGCCAGATGATCTTCCTCGGGCAGGCTTCCGCACAAGCCATGCACCCCACGCACTTGTCATAGTCGAAGACCGGCAGGTCGTCCACCATCCGGATCGCGCCGTATTCGCACGCGCGCTCGCACAGAGCGCAGCCGATGCAGCCCACCCGGCAGTTCTCCGTGACCAGCCGCCCCTTGAGCACATTGGAACAATCCACGCGCACCGCGCTATCCGCGGGGTCCAGCCGGATGATGTGCCGCGGACATTCGGCCACGCACTTGCCGCAGGTGATGCATTTCCCATGGTCGATGACCGACAGGCCGTCGACAATCTCGATCGCGTCCACCGGGCAGACCCGCGCGCAGTTCCCATACCCCAGGCAGCTGAACGGGCAGCTCTTGGCGCCGTCGTCAATGGCGGCCACCGCGCGGCAGTCCGGCACGCCCTGATAGGTGAAGCTGAGCGGCGCGTTTTCGCGGGTGCCGCGGCAGTGCACGTGGGCGATCAGCGGCTTCAGCGCGCCCGCGTCCAGGCCCATCAGCTCCGCGATCTGGCGGGTGTTTTCCGCGGTGTTGACGGTGCAGGCGACGGGCGGCGCGCCCTCCAGCACGATGGCCGAGGCGAGGCCGTCGCAGCCGGGAAAGCCGCAGCCGCCGCAGTTCGCGCCGGGCAGCAGCGCGCGCACCGCGTCGACGCGCGCGTCGCGCTCCACCGAGAAGACGCGCCCGGCCACCGCCAGCATGAGCCCCATCACAAGGCCGATTGCCGCGATGACGCCCGCGCTGATCCAGATGATCGACATGTTGCCCTCCTCCTACGCACGGGAATGGGTGAAACTTGTCAGCCCTCTCCCCGTTCCTTTCTCTATTGCGCTATACGCCCAAACCGCTGAAGCCCAGAAACGCCAGCGCCATCAGCCCCGCCGCCACCAGCGTGATGGGGAAGCCGCGCATGCACTCCGGGACGGATGCGTTCTCCAGCTTTTCGCGGACACCGGCCATCAACACGATGGCGATGGTGAAGCCCACCCCACCGAACGCGCCGCTGACCACGCTTTCCAGGAAGTCGTAGGCGCTTTCAACGTTCAGGATCGCCACGCCCAGCACCGCGCAGTTGGTGGTGATCAGTGGCAGGTACACGCCCAGCGCCTTGTAGAGCGCCTGGTTGGTCTTTTTGAGCACCATCTCCACGAACTGCACCAGCGCCGCGATCACCAGGATGAACGCGATGGTCTGCATGAAACCGATCGCCAGCGGGTCCAGAACCCACTTCTGCACCATCCAGGTCATCGCGGAGGCCATCGCCATCACGAAGGTCACCGCCACGCCCATGCCCAGCGCCGACTTGATCTTCTGCGAAACGCCCAGGAACGGGCAGATCCCCAGGAACCGGACCAGCACGAAGTTATTGACCAGTGCCGCAGTGATCGCTATGAGGGCAAGCCGCACAATGTAGTCCATCGACCTTCACCTCCTTCTTCTTTTTTCTGGAGAGGAAGTTGATGCCGCCGAGCAACAGCCCCAGCGCGATGAAGCCCCCGGGCGTCATCAGAACCGCCATGACCGGCTCGAAGCCGCCGCCAAACAGCGAGACGCCGAACACCGTGCCCGCGCCGATTGCCTCCCGGACGGCCGCGAACACCGTGAGCGCCAGCGTGAAGCCCATGCCCATGCCCAGACCGTCCATGGTGCTCAGCCACACGCTGTTGGAATTTGCGAAGGCCTCCGCGCGCGCCAGGATGATGCAGTTGACCACGATCAGCGGGATGTAAAGCCCCAGCGCCTGGTCGAGCGCCGGCACGAACGCCTTGAGAAGGAGCTCCACGATGGTCGTGAACGAGGCGATGATCACCACATAGGCCGGGATGCGCACCTCGTTCGGGATGAAATTCCGAAGCAGCGACACGAAGATGTTGGAGCAGGTCAATACCGCCGTCGCGGCCAGCCCCATGCCGATGCCGTTGACCGCCGCGGTGGATACCGCCAGCGTCGGGCACATGCCAAGCAGCATCCGAAACGTCGGATTCTCCTTCCACAGCCCGTTCAGGAACACTTTCAGAGCACTCAACCTGCAGCACCTCCCCTTTGGAGCGCGAACGCGCGCGCCTCGTTGACCGCGTCCGCCACGGCGCGGGACGTGATCGTCGCGCCCGTCACCGAATCGATCTGGTTGCCAGACGCGCTGTTTTTGACGACCTCAAGCGTCCCGTTCTTGCCGATGAACTGGCCGGTAAACCCGGGCTTCTCCGCGTTCTTGCCCAGGCCCACCGTCTCCCTGTTCTCGCCCAGGATCACGCCGGTGATCGCGCCGTCCGGAGCCACGCCCACCGTCACCAGGAATTCTCCGCCGTAGCCTTTTGTCACAACTTCAACGACGCGCCCGCCCGCGTCGGTCACGTAGCAGCCCCGCACATTGCCGGTCAGCGCCACGCCTTCCTCCGGAAGGGCCAATCCTTCGATCACCTTGCCCCGCGCAGCCGCCGACTGCAGCGCCTGCTGCCGCGCGATGGGCTCCTTGGTGATGAAGTAGGTCGCGCCCAGCAGGACGCCCGCGAGCAGCGCGATCAGAAACAGCCGCCCGCTCAGCCGGATTGCTTCACGCACGCCGCCTCACCTCCCCAAAGGGCCGCGCGCGCACGCCGCGCTCGATCAACGGCACGCACAGGTTCATGATCAGGATTGAGAAACTGACGCCCTCCGGATACCCGCCGAAGAGCCGGATGACCACCGTGAAAAGGCCGCAACCCAGCGCGTAGATCCACTGGCCCGTCCGGGTGACGGGGGACGTTGAAGGGTCCGTTGCCATGAAGACCGCGCCCAGCATAAGCCCGCCCGACAGCGCGTGCGCCGCGCCGTTCACGAGCGGCGGATAGAAGCCCTGCCCCGCCGCCCCGCCGAGGAGCGCCGTCCCTGCGAACACCGTCGCGACGTACGCCAGTGGGATGCGGAAGGAAACGACCCCGAAGATCAGAAGCCACGCAAACCCCGCCAGCAGCGCGATCTCGCTGACCTCGCCGATTGAGCCGCCCGAGTTCCCGAGGAGCAGGCGCATCAGGTCCGGCCCCGCGCCGCCGGACTGCAGGAACGCACCCCCGCCCTGCTTGATGAGCGCCAGCGGCGTCGCGGCGGAGACCGCGTCGGCGGCGTTGGAAAGGGGCGAATTGGCCGGCGCGGTCCACGCGGTCATGCGGACCGGGAAACTGGCCAAGAGAAATGCGCGGGCGGCGAGGGCCGGGTTGACGAAGTTGTTGCCCAGCCCGCCGAAGAGGATCTTGACCAGGCCAATGGCGAAAACCGAACCCAGCGCGCACAGCCACCAGGGCGAGGCGGCGGGCAGGTTCATGCCCAGGAGCAGCCCCGTGACGGCGGCGGACAGGTCCCCCGCGGTCTGGGGTCGCTTCATCAGGCGGTTCAGCGCCCATTCGGCCAGCACGGCAAAAAACGTACAGGCCACGAGCACGATCAGCGCCCGGAAGCCGAAGCGGTAAACGCCCGCGACGCAGGCGGGGGTCAGCGCGATCAGCACGTGCCGCATGATCGCGCGCGTATCCTGCGGCGCGCGCAGGTGAGGGGACGGGGAGACGTTCAGTCGCATGTTTCTGCCCTCCTTATGCCTTCTTGCCGACGGCGCTGCCGCGCACCAATGCCTTGGCCAAGCGCATGTTCTGCACCAAATGCCGCCGCGCGGGGCAGATGTAACCGCAGGCGCCGCATTCGATGCAGTGCTGCGCGCCGAAGCGGGCCGCGCGGCCGGCGTCGTGAGCGGCCAAGGCGTCTTCAATGGCGTAGGGCTGCAGGCGCATCGGGCAAACCCGGTGGCAGCGTCCGCAGTGCAGGCACGCGCCCGGCTCCGGTAAAAGCGCCTCGCCCTCCGGGAGCGCCAGAATGCCCGAAGTGCCCGCGATCACCGGCACCTCGTCCGTATATATCGCGACGCCCATCATCGGCCCGCCGGAGATGAGCTTCCCTGGCCCGCCTTCCGCGTATCCGCCGCAGAACGCTACGCATTCTTTGAAGCTGGCGCCGATGCGCGCCAGAATGTTCCGGGGCGAACGCACCGCGCCACCCGCTACGGTGACGATCCGCTCGACCACCGGACGGCCCAGGGCCACGGCATTGTCGAGGGCCGCCAGCGTGCCCACGTTGAAGACCGCGCAGCCCGCGTCCGACGGCAGCGCGCCCGGCAGCACTTTCCGCCCGGTCAGCGCGTAGATCAGCTGCTTCTCGCCGCCCTGTGGATACCTTACGCGGAGCGGAACGACCTGTATAAGCGTCCCCTCCGCCGCCTCGGCCATCGCGCGGATGGCCCCGGGCTTGTTTTCCTCGATGCCGACGAAGCCGCGCTCCGCCCGGAGCGCCTTCATCGCCAGGCGCATTCCGCCGATCACGTCTCCCGCGCGCTCCCGCATCAGGCAATCGTCGGCGGAAAGCCCCGGCTCGCACTCCGCGCCGTTGGCGATCAAGGTGTCCACTTTCTTTCCGGCGGGCGGATTCAGCTTGACATGGGCCGGGAACATGGCCCCGCCCATCCCCACCACGCCCTTCTCGCGGGCGAGCCGCACGATCTCCGGGCCATCCGGCTCGCTTTCCGGCGGCTCGCAGGATTTGTCCCAGGTGTCATGGCGGTCATTTTCGATGACCACGGAGAGCACAAAACGCTTGCCGCCCGGGTGGGGCCGGGGTTCGACGCGGACTACCTTGCCGGAGACACTGGCGTGTATCGGCGCGCTGACAAAGGCCTCGCTGTCGCCGATTTTCTGGCCCATGAAAACAAAATCGCCCCGCTTGACCAGCGGGGTGAGCTGTGTGCCGGAAGACCGGAGCATGGGTATGACCACATGATCCGGGGCTGGCATGATATAGAGGGCACTGTCGGCGGGCTTTGCGCTGGGAGGATGGGTCCCTCCGGGGAAACTGCAAGTTCTCATTTCCAATTCCCTTTCTCATGAAGGTCTTCTATGTCCATCGGTCGGTTACGGCGGGGCCGCCGCATGACACGCAAAGATCATGGATTCGAAAGAAGCGGGATTATTATAGCATGGTTACGTAGTTTTTGCAACCTGTGTAGAGACCCCCCGCAAAAAATATTGCACTATCGATAAAATGAGATCCATTGCATGCCGTTTACAGCTGATATTTGACCGATCCCCGGGGTTTCACGCAGCAAAAAGTCCGCAGGGCGCGAACGCCCGGCGGACTTTCCTTGAATCAATTCTTTGATTATTCCACGTCCTGCAGCGCGTCGTAGCCTTCCTCGCCGGTGCGGACCTTGACGACGTTCTCCACGTCGTACACGAAGATCTTGCCGTCGCCGATGTGGCCGGTGTACAGCACCTTCTTCGCGGTATCGATGACCGTGCGGACCGGCACCTTGGAGACCACGATCTCCACCTGCACCTTGGGCAGCAGGTTGGTCTCGGTCTCGACGCCGCGGTAGAACTCGGTCTTGCCCTTCTGCAGGCCAAAGCCCAGCACCTGCGTGACGGTCATGCCGGTGATGCCGATGCCGCTCATGGCGGACTTCAGCGCCTCAAACCGGCTCTGCTTGCAGATGATCTCCACCTTGGTGAACTTCGGGCCGGTGCGGGCGGGCACGGAGGCGGGCGAAGTCTCGATGGTGGTGGTCTGCACAACCGGCACGGCCTGCGCAACAGGCGTCCCATAATTCTTCTCGATCAGGCCGGTCCTGCCAAAGCGCTTGAGCTGCTTGATGGGCGCGTTGTCGTCGGAGTCGTAGTCCAGCTCCGAGCGGACCAGCTGCTGGTCGGGGTAGGCCAGCACGCCCATCTCCGGGATGTCGAGGCCCTCCAGTTCATCCTCGGGCGCGACGCGCAGGCCCCAGACCTTGTCGAGCACCTTGAAGAAGACATAGGAGACGCCGAAGCCGAAGACCAACAGGACGCCCAGGCAGATCAACTGCGCCACGAGCTGCGAGCCGTCGCCGTAGAACAGGCCGCGCACGCCGCCCGCCACGCCGTTGATGCCGTCGCCATAGCTGCCGTCGGCGAACAGGCCCAGCGACAACACGCCCCAGAAGCCGTTCACGCCGTGGACCGAGATCGCGCCCACCGGGTCGTCCAGCTTCCACTTGTTCTCGACGAACGGCACCGCGACGCATACCAAGAGGCCCGCGATGAGGCCGATGATGAAGGAGGAGATGCCGCTCACAAAGGCGCAGGGGGCGGTGATTGCCACAAGGCCCGCCAGCGCGCCGTTGGCCGTCATGGACGGGTCGGGCTTGCCGTACTTGCCCCACATGTAGAACATCGCGACCAGGCCGCCGATCGCTCCCGCGATCATGGTGTTGGTGGCGACGACCGCGAGGCGGAAATCGGACGAGTTCAGCGTGGAACCGGCGTTGAAGGAGAACCAGCAGAAGAACAGGATGATGGTGCCGATGATGGCCATGGGAATGTTGTGGCCGGGGAAGGCGCGGGCCGTGCCGTCCTTTTTGAACTTCCCGATCCTGGGGCCGAGCACGATGGCGCCAGAGAGCGCCAGCATGCCGCCCATCGAATGCACCACGGCGGAACCGGCGAAGTCCACCACACCGTGGCCGATGCCAAACTTCGCGCCCAGCGTGGCCAGCCAGCCACCGCCCCAGACCCAGTTGGCAAACAGCGGGTACAGCAGCATCGAGATGAAGAAGGAGGTGATCACCACCGCGGAGTACTTCACCCGCTCCGCCATGGCGCCGGTGGGGATGGTCACAGTGGTGTCCATGAACACCATCTGGAAGAAGAACAGCGCGTACACGCCCGCGTCATAGGTGCCGTTCAGGAAGAATCCCTTGGTGCCCATGACGCCGCCCAGGCCGGGGATCGAAAGCATGCCGTTCAGCACGCCCCCGCCGGAGCCAAGGCCGGCCGCGCCGCCGGAGCCGCCCATCTGCAGCGCGAAGCCCACCAGGAAGTAGCCGATCGCACCGACGAGAAAGACCATGAAGTTCATGGTCATGGTGTGCGCGGCGTTCTTGCCGCGGCAGAAGCCGGTCTCCACCATCGCGAAGCCGCACTGGAAGAAGAACACCATGAAGGCGCAAATCATGACCCAGGTGAAGTTTGCGCCGAAGTACGCCTTGTTGGCGGTGGTCGCCACGTCGCCCAATGTCTCGGTTCCGGTGGTGGCGATGTAGGACGCGCCCGTCGGATCGCCTTCCGCGGAAGCGACGACCGCCGAGAGCGACATCACGAGAACGAGCAGCAGCAATAGGATTCCAGCAGTTCTCTTCCAAGCCTTCATAAACCACACCTCTTTACAAAATTGAGGCCCCACTTCGAGCCGATCCGATTCGTTTGGCTATCCCTTCCGGAAATTGCTCCAGGCAAACCGCGAGTTGGAATTGTACACCGCCCGCTTCAGCTTCTGGACCGCGAGGAAGTACCGCATGCCCAGAAACGCGACGACCGCGCCGAAGGCCACGCCGGAAACCTTCGCCTGAAACACCAGAAATTCCCATCTGTTCCACGCGCTCAGCGCCGAGAAGGCTAGCCCCAGAAGCGTGATCGCGGCGGACGTGACAAACAAAAGCCCGACTGCCACGATCTTGCCCCGGCCCAACGCCTGCCCGCTACCCTGTGCTTTCACATCGTCACCCCCTTTCCCCGTTGCCCGCCCAGCTGCTAAAAAAAGCAAAGAAGCCCCAACGCGGACTCCTTTGCCCTTTAATCGTATGAAGTTTGCCGCCGTGCGGATGCGTTTTCCTGCCGGGTGGATCCCGGAAAACAGGAAAGGCGCCGCGGGAAAACCCCGCAACGCCTTCGTTTGTTGAATCATATGGTACGCCTTGGACTTCAAATTGTCAATACTCAAGCTGTTAAAAGATTAAAGATTGCAACTTCAGCGTTCCGCATAATTCATTATGCATTTGCTCAAGCCCGGTTGGCCAGAACACTCCAATTGGAAAACCTGCTCCAATATCCAAAAAACTTTGGAAGAATTATCACGGCAGATATAGATAAGCTCTAATCGATATGATAATATGTAAATGAGGCGTTCGACCATCAAGACCCAAGAAGAAAGGTGAATACCATGCGTAAACTATCAGCCATTCTCCTGAGCCTGGTCCTTCTCGTCACGGCGCTGCCCGCGCTCGCGTACACCGCGGGTACCTACACCGCCGCCGCCCAGGGCAACAACGGCCCTGTCGAGGTGTCGGTCACCTTTGACGGCGAACGGATCACCGGCATCGCCGTCACCGCCCATTCCGAAACGCCGGGCATCTCCGAAGCCCCCATCGAGAAAATTCCCGCCGCCATTGTGGCCGGCCAAACACTGAAGGTGGATACCGTCTCCGGCGCCACCATGACTTCAAACGCCATTCTGGCCGCCGTCGCGGATTGCGTCGCCCAAGCCGGCGGCGACGTGGAGGCGCTCAAGGCCGCCGAGGCAAACACGACCGCGGCGGAAGACGAAGTCATCACCTACGACGTCGTGGTGGTGGGCGGCGGCGCGGCCGGCCTGGCGGCGGCCGCAGAGGCCGCCGACGCCGGTGCGTCGGTGGTGCTTCTGGAGAAGCTGTCCCGTGTGGGCGGCAACACACTGATCTCCGGCGGCCTCGTCTATGCCACGGGCACCAGCTTCCAGAAGGAAGCGGGCGTGGAGGACAGCCCCGAAGCGCTGGCCGAATACTGGCAGACCCGCGCCGAAGGCAACGCCGACCCAGCGCTCCTCGCGCTGGTGGCCGGGCTGTCCAACGATACCATCGAATGGCTTCAGGCCAACGGCGTGGCGCTCACCGGCCCCACCACCTCCGGCATCAGCCCCGTGCCGAGGATGCAGTCCGCGGGCGGCGGTTCAGGCCTCGTGCTGCCGCTTGCGAAGGCGGTTGAAGACCGTGGCGTGAAGATCATCACCGACACCGCTGCCAAGACCCTCATCACTGACGAGACCGGCGCGGTGACCGGCGTCGAGGCGCTGGCCGCCGACGGACACAAGGTCACCGCCTACGCCAACCGCGGCGTGGTCATCGCCACCGGCGGCTTCGACGTCAGCGATGAGATGAAGGCCAAGTACGCGCCCTCCATCGCTGGTTCCTATTCCTATTCCAGCCCCGGAAACGTGGGCGATGGCATCAACATGGCGGTCGCCGTAGGCGCCGACACCGTGTTCAAGGATGGCGCCATTGGCTTCCGCGGCATCCGCGAGGTGTTCTCCTTCGCCAGCCCGCTGGACGGACAGATCTGGAGTCCCTATTTGTACGTCGACGCCAAAGGATCCCGGTTCGTCAACGAAGTGGCCGATTACCCGATCTTCCACAGCGCCATGCTGAAAAACGGCTCCGACCACTTCTTCCTGATCTATGACGCCGCCACCGCCAATCCCGAGGTGTTGGACCCCGCCACCCAGGAAGGCTATGCGTTCAAGGCTGACTCGGTCGAGGCGCTGGCCGAAGCCGCCGAGATGGACGCGGCCACCTTCTCCGCCACCGTCAGCCGCTACAACGAGCTGGCCGGCAAGGAAGACGCCGACTTTGGCAAACCCGCCGCGCTGATGACCGGCATTGGCGACGGCCCCTACTACGCGCTGAAGGTGGTCCCGGCCACCATCGGCTCCATGGGTGGCATCAAGACCGATCTCTCCGCCCAGGTACTCAATGCCCAAGGCGCAGCCATTCCCGGCCTGTACGCCGCGGGTGCCGTGGCCAACGGCGACTTCTTCTTCAAGGAATACCCTGCCTCGGGCAGTTCCATCCAGATGTGCCTGACGATGGGGCGCATCGCCGGCGCCAACGCCGCCGCCAAGGCCAAGTAACCCACGGGCGGCATCGAAAAGGCCCCGCTTCACCGCGGGGCCTTCCTTTATTGAAAATTGGATGTCTACTTCAAATTCGAGCCGGGTTTGGGCATGTAGAAAGCGCCCGCCAGCATGATCAGCGCGAACACGATCAGGTAGTACACGACGGCCATCTTGTGCGCCATGCACGCCGCCACCACCATGAATACGCAGCTGGCCGCCGCCAGAAGCGGCATCACCGTGCGCTTGAAGGTGCCGAGGTCCTTCTCCCGGCGCATCATCAGAAGGAAGATCGGGATGTAGCCGCCGTAGAGCGTCACGATGGGCAGCTCCGAGGTGTCGAAGCTGAACGGGCCGAACCAGGACGCCGTGAGGTTGGCCCCGTAGAAGTACATCAGCCAGAACCCGCACAGCAGCAGCCCCGCCACCGAGGAGTTGGCGGGCATGTTGGTCGTCACGTCCACCTGCGCGAACTTCTTCGGGTTCGGGCCTTCGCCGCGGGCCGCCAGCGAATAGAGACTGCGGGTGGTGCCCAGCATCAGGCCATTGAGCGTGCCCAGGCACGAGACGATGATGAACACGAAGATGAGGGTGCCGGCCACGGAGCCAAAGATGTTCTGGAAGGCCAGCTTCGCGCCCGCCTCGCCGCTCTCCATCAGCGCCGTCGTGGGCACCGCGCCCGCTAGGCCAATATAATAGAAGATGTACACCGCCACCACGATCAGCGCGCCGATGATGAGCGCGCGGGGCAGGTTCTTCTTGGAATCTTTGATCTCCGCGTTGATGGAAGTGGCCACGATCCAGCCCTCATAGGCGAAGGCCACCGCCACCACCGAGGCGAAAAGCCCGCCGCCCGCGCTGACGGACGCGTCGGCCACGCGGGCGAAGTTCTCCGCCGTCAGGCCGCTGGAGAGGCCCACCACCGTGCCCGCGACCGCCATCAGGACAAGCGGGATCAGCTTGATCACCGTGGTCGTTACCTGGAAGCGGCCCGCCAGCACCGGGGACAGCGCGTTCAGCGCGTAGATGGCGATGAGGTAGAAGGCGGCGATGACCATGCAGGAGCCGCCGGTGATGTCCCAGTTCAGAAGTACGCAGGTGTAGCGGGCGGAGACCCAGGCCAAAACGCTGGTCAGCGTCGGCTGATAGATGACGGCCATGAACCAGCCCACGAAGTAGCCGTACTTCTTCCCCACCACAACTTCGGCGTAGTCCACCACGCCGTTTACCTTCTCATGCCGCGTGGCCAGGATCGCGAACACATAGGAGCAGGCGATCATGATCAGACCCACGAGGACCCAGGCCCAAATGCCCAGCGGCATGTTGCCGCCGGTGGCCTTGAGCACCTTCTCCGCCTTGAAAAACACGCCGCTGCCGATGACAATGCCCACCACCATGGAAATCGCCGTGAAGAGACCGTACTTCTTCTGAGGCCCCTTCTCCATCCTCTCACCCTTCAAACGTATTTGGGGAAGGCGCACCGCCTTCCCCATGCCCCAACGCATTATAGTGCTTTTGGCGACATTTGTAAACACTTTGCGTCAATTTATACAGTCAATTTGTGAAATAATGCCGCCTGTCCCTGTAGGGTTGCACAATGTACGTCTTTAGGGCGTCTCACAGGGAATCAAAAACCCTCCGGTTTTCCGGAGGGGCAGATCGTTGGCGAACGCGCCCAGGCTCTCATGTTCCCGGCGACCTGCGCGCCGGGAACGTATCTGTTTCCATAACCAGTGCGCGCACTGGTTGATGAAACATTTCCTGAGGTCAGTGAGCCGCCCGGAAATCCCACAGGTGTTTGGCTCACGCAGACTCTCTCCTTCGCGTTGAAAAGCCGCCTGGCGGATTTTCAACGCACTTTGTGCAGAAGATTAAAATCCAGCGTCATGTCCAGCGGCACCCAGAACATGGCGTAGTGCTCGTCCATGCCGGTGCGAACGCCGTGTGAATTGACATACTGGGCGACGGCACGGGAGCCGGGCACGACTTCGCGGATCCTGTAGCGAACGGGCGGGTTCATGCTGTCGCGGCTGGAGTCGATCACCAGCAGTTGCCGCTCACCGTTCCGCTCGCGCCAGTCCACCAGCGCCACGATGTGCCCAACCCGGAGGTTGCACAGCGCACAGCCGCCGGCGGTCATCGTCTCCCACAACGCCTCGTGGTCGTTGAGCAAGCCGTCAAAGTCATAGCGGAGGCCCGCGGCGGTCAGACGCCCGGCCTTCTGCATGGCGGCGAGCAGCGCGGGGCGGTCGGTGCCGTCGTCCCCGCGGCCACCGTTTGCCGAGGAGAAGTCCGCCAGTTCCTCCACGTCGATCTTCACGCCCGTCACCCAGTCGATCAGGTGCGCGGTGGCGAAGACGCCGCAGCCGGAGTCGTGCAGGTTTTCGCCGGGGTCTCCCCCGTCCCCCGCGTAGGCATAAGGATGCGTCCATTCGGGACAGCTCTGGTTGTATAGGCGCAGGTTTCTGCCTTCGTATTCAAACGCCCGCTGCTTTCCAGTGTACTGAAGCGGCGTCAGTTCGTCGTTTACGAGCAAAAAGATCCTGTCGTCCGGGATGGTCGCATTCATGCTTCGTCCTCCGTTCCGGTTTCATAGAGCGCGATCGCCGTCTGCATCATGAGGCCCGTCAGGATGCACCGCTCGTCCGGGCGGAACAGCGGGCTGTGCAGCGCGGGCGCGGGCAGGTCCTCTATGGGCGTGCAGCCGATGTGGTAGAACGCGCCGGGGGTTTTTTCAACGAAATACGAGAAATCCTCGCCGCCCATCGAGGGGCCGTCCTTGAGGATCACGCTTTCCGCGCCGAAGAGCGCGGCGGCGGTATCCAAGACCAGCCTCGCCTCGCGCGTGTGGTTGACCAGCGCGCTGTAGCCTTCCAATATCTTGACCTCCGCGCTTCCGCCGAAGGCCGAGGCCACGCCCGCGGCGACCTCCCGGACGCGCCTTTGCAGATACGCGCGGAGCTCTGGGTCGGCGGTGCGCAGCGTGCCCTTGAGGCGCACATGCTCACAGACGATGTTCGCCGCGCGGCCGCCCTCCATCACGCCAAAGCTGAGCACAGCGCTCGATAGCGGCGAGACGTTCCGGGAAACAAGCGTCTGAAGCGCGGTGACGACGTGCGCCGCGCACACGATCGCGTCCACGCTGTTCTCGGGGTACGCCGCGTGGCCGCCGCGCCCCCGGATGTCCAAAATCACGTCGTCGGTGGAGGCGTTCAGGGTGCCGTAGCGTGTCTCCACCGCGCCCAGCGGTAGCCGGGACTGCAAATGCAGGCCATAGCAGGCGTCCACGTGGGGGTTCTCCAGCACGCCCGCCTCCACCATGGGCTTCGCGCCGCCTTCGGTCTCCTCCGCGGGCTGGAATAAAAGCTTCACGCCGCCGCGCAGCCGGTCCTTCATGGAAACCAGAATCTTCGCGACCCCCAGCTGGATCGCGGTGTGCGCGTCGTGTCCGCAGGCGTGCATCCAGCCCTCGTGCTGCGAGCGGAAGGAGCAGCCTTCCGGCTCCGCCACCGGCAGCGCATCGATGTCCGCCCGGAAACCGACCACCCGGCCGGGCTGCGCGCCCTGAAGATAGGCGACCACCCAGGTACGCTTCGTCTCATAAGGGATGGCCAGCGCGTCCAGCGTATCGCAGATCAGCTTCTGCGTCTTGAATTCCTCAAAGCCCGGCTCCGGAATGCGGTGCAGCGCGCGCCTCAGGTCCACCGTCCACGGATAGACGCCCTCCGCGAGGTTCCGGATCTTCTCGACATTCATGTCCAACCCTCCGAGCGCACGCGCACGCTTGCTCCGCCCTCAAAATACACGCGCGGTACGCGCTTTCCGATGCGCGCCCACGCCTCGTTGCGGTTCAGCTGGCCCATCCGGGCGTATTCGTTAAGGCCGATGAGCCCGCCGACGAACACGACCTCGTCACCCTCCGTAACACCCGGGATGTCCGTGACGTCCGCCATCAGCTGGTCCATGCAGACCAGGCCGCATACCAACGCTCGCTCCCCCCGGATTTCGATGGCCTGCCCGTGCGCGAGGCGCGGGAACCCGTCCACGTAGCCCGCCGAGACCGTCGCGATCACCCGGTCCGACGGGAGCGGGTGGTCGTCGTCGTAGCCCACCAGCTCGCCCTTTCTGACCACGCGCACCTGAGAGACACGGGCCTTGAACCGGGCGACGTTCTTGCACAGTTCCGGCCTTTCGTAATGGTAGGGCGTCACGCCGTACAGCCACGCGCCGACGCGGGCGGCGTCCATGTGGTCGTCCGGGTAGCGCGCCATGCCGATGGAGTCCACCGCGTGCATCAGCGGGATTTCGATGCCTTTCTCCCGCAACTGGTCCCGGACATTGCGCAGCTTCGCGGTCTGCTCCCGGTCCATCTCCGCGGTGTGGATGCCCAGATGGGTGTACAGCCCCGCGATCCGGACATGGCCTGACCGGTGGAGTTCCGCGATAATCTCCGCCGCCGTTTCCGGGTCAAGACCCAGGCGGTGCAGGCCGGTATCGACCTTCACGTGAACCTCCGCCTGCTTACCGAGAGCCGCCGCCACCTCCGCGATCGCGCGGCCCTGCGCTTCCGAATAGAGCGTCAGCGGCATGCCCGCCGAGATCAGCCGGGACACCTGGTTTTTCCCCACAAGGCCCAGCGTCAGCACCTTCGCGCCCCCCGGCAGCGCGCGCAAAAGCTGCTCCGCCTCATCGCCCGTCGCGACCGCGAAGAGCCGCGCGCCCTCCCGGTAAAGCAGATTTCCGACCTCCGCCGCGCCCATCCCGTAGGCGTCCGCTTTCAAAACGGGGATCAGCATCGGTTTTTCGCCGACGAGCGCCGCGGCGCAGCGGTAATTATCCCGGATCGCGTCCAGGTCCACTTCCAGCCAGCAGCGCGATACCGCGTCGTCATATGTCATCGTATGTTCCAAGGCCCAAAACGCCTCGATTCACTTATCTTCATATGGAACCGACCGAATAGCCGTTCCTCATTCCCATCGTTCCCGGCGACCTGCGCGCCGGGAACGCAGTTTCCGGAATCAGTGCGAACACTGATGGAGGAAACATTTCCGCAAGTCAGCGGGACGCCCGGAAATTCCAGAGAATTTCAGGCCCGCGCAGTTTTTCCCCTCAGCGCGCTGAAAAGCCGCTTGCGGATTTTCAGCGCACCTGGATGCAGGCGACGAAATGCCCGCTTCCCATGTCCTTGAGTTCTGGCATCGCCTCGGCGCAGGCCGCTTTGGCGTGGGGGCAGCGGGTGCGGAAGGGACAGCCGCTGGGCGGGTCGATGGGCGCGGGCACGTCGCCCTGGAGCACAATCCGGCTGGACTTCCCCGCGGCGTCAGGGTCCGCGATCGGCACAGCGGACATCAGCGCCTTCGTGTAGGGGTGCAGCATGTTGGCGTACAGTTCGCCCACCTGCGCCATCTCCACAATATGTCCCAGGTACATGACCGCCACTCGGTGGGAGATGTGGCGCACCATCGAAAGGTCGTGGGACACGAACAGGTACGTGACGTTCAGCTTCTCCTGAAGCTCCTCCAGCATGTTGATGATCTGCGCCTGGATGGACACGTCCAGTGCGGAGATCGGCTCGTCGCACACGATGAAGTCCGGGTGGCTGGCCAGCGCCCGCGCGATGCCGATGCGCTGCCGCTGCCCGCCGGAGAACTCGTGGGGGTAGCGGTTCAGGTGGTCCTCCTTGAGGCCCACCTGAGCGATCAGGCTGCGCACCCGATCGTTGATCTCCGCAGGGGCCACGCCCTGGTACTTCAGCGGCTCCGCGATAATCGAGGAGATGGTCATGCGCGGGTTGAGGGACGCGTATGGGTCCTGAAAGATCATCTGCATGCGGTTGCGGTAGGGCAGCACGTCCGCCTCGGAGAGCGGCGCGATATCCGTGCCGCCGAACAGGATCTGCCCGCCGGTCGGCTCGTACAGCCGCACCAGCACGCGCCCCACGGTGGTCTTGCCGCAGCCGGATTCGCCCACCAGGCCGAAGGTCTCGCCGGGGTAGAGGTCGAAGCTGACGTCGTCGACCGCCTTCAAAATTTTCCGCTTCCCGAACACGGTGTTGCCCACGGGAAAGTACATCCTGAGGTTTTTCGCCTCAATCAGCTTTTCTTTCGCCACGGTCACACCTGCCTTTCGATCTTCGGGGCCTTGGGGTGCATCAGATGGCAGGCGACCACGTGCGTGTCGCTCAGCACCGTATCGGGCGCGAGGTACTGGCGGCAGACCGGCAGCGCATACGGGCAGCGGGGCGCGAACGGGCAGCCCCTGGGCGGGCGCAGCATGTCCGGCGGCGTGCCGTTGATGGGGATCAGCTTTTCGCCCTTGCGCTGGGTGATCTTGGGAATGGAGTGCAGAAGCCCCCAGGTGTAGGGGTGCTTGGGTTCATAGAAGATCTCCCGGGCGGTGCCCTGCTCGCAGACGAGCCCGCCGTACATGACGAGGATTCGCCTGCACATCGAGGCGATCACGCCCAGGTCGTGGGTGATCATGATGATGGAGGTGGAGGTGTTCTTCTTGAGCTGGTCCAGAAGCTCCAGCACCTGCGCCTGGATGGTCACGTCAAGCGCCGTGGTCGGCTCGTCCGCGATGACCAGCTTGGGCTGGCAGGCGACCGCCATCGCGATCATCACCCGTTGCCGCATGCCGCCGGAGAACTCGTGGGGGTACTGAGAAAGCCTTTGCTCCGGGTTTGGGATGTCCACGCGTTTCAAAAGGTCCAGCGCGGTCTTCCGGGCCTCGGCCTTACTCATCTTGCGGTGGATGCGCAGCGGCTCGGTCAGCTGGTTTTCCACGGTGTACAGCGGGTTGAGGCTGGTCATCGGGTCCTGAAAGATCATGCCGATGTCGCCGCCGCGGATCTTCCTAAATTCCGAAGCGTCGAGCTTCTGCATGTCGATGCCGTTAAAATGGATGGAATCCGCGGTCACCTCGGCGTTCTTGGGCAGAAGGCCCATCACAGAGAGCATGGTCACGCTCTTGCCGGAGCCGGATTCGCCCACCACACCCAGCGATTCGCCCATGTCCAGGTGGAACGAAACGTGGCGCACCGCCTGCACGGTGCCGACGCTGATGTGGAAGCTGGTGGTCAGGTTTTTGACATCGAGAAGTCTGGTCATCAGGACCTCCGGTTATTTCTTCAGGCGCGGGTCCAGCGCGTCGCGCAGGCCGTCGCCGATAAAATTGAACGAGAACATCGTCACGCAGATCGCCATCACCGGGAAAATCATCTGGTTCGGATAGGTCAAAAGCGTCGCGCGCGCGTCGTTGGCCAGCGTGCCCCAGCTGGCCATGGGCGCCTGAATGCCGATGCCCAGGAACGAGAGGAATGCCTCCGAGAAGATCGCGCTGGGGATCAAAAACGCGGTGGACACGATGATGGGGCCCATGGCGTTGGGGATCAGGTGGGTGACCAGAATATCCCAGAGCTTCGCGCCGGAGAGCCGCGCCGCCAGCACGTATTCGGAGTGCTTTAAATGCATGACCTCGCTTCTGACCACGCGCGCCGTGCCGATCCAGGAGGTAAAGCACAGCGCGATGATGACCGAGACCACGCTCGACCCCAGCACCAGCATGATGAGCACGATGTAGAGCATGCTGGGCAGGGAGATCAGAATGTCCACGATGCGCATCATCACCATGTCGGCCTTGCCTCCCAGGTAGCCGGAAATGCCGCCGTACAGGACGCCGATCACAAAGTTGATGGCGGCGGCGACGATGCCGATGGTGATGGAGATCCGGGCGCCGTACATGATCCGGATGAAGAGGTCCCGGCCCATCTGGTCGGTGCCACACAGGTGCTCCCAGCTGATCGGGGCGTTCATGTTGGCAAGGTCCATGCCGGAATAGCTGTACTTGGAAAACATGGGCACGAAGATGCAGGCAACGCCCATCGTAAGGATCACGATGAGGCCGAAGATCGCCAGTGGGTCCCGCCTGAATCGCTGCCACACGTCGTGCCAGTAGGTTGTGGACGGGCGGACGACCGCCTCCGCGTCGCCCTCTCCGGTCAGCTTCGCATCAAACATGGCGTCGTCCAGTGCGAGGTACTCCGCCGGGGAGATGGTGCTGGAGAGCGCCCCGTCCGGGATCGGCCCGAAGGCGGGCACATTTTTGAGTCGCATCGGCTTTCCTCCCCGTTTACTTGCTGGACAGCTTCACGCGCGGGTCAACCACGGCCAGCAGGATGTCCACAATCAGGTTGCAGACCACGACGAAGATGCCGAAGAACACCGTGATGCCCATGATCATCGTATAGTCGCGGTCGGAGATCGACTGGACGAAGTACCTTCCGATGCCGGAGATGGAGAAAAGCCGCTCCACGATGAAGGAGCCGGTCAAAAGGATCGCCATGAGCGGACCTAAGTACGTAACCACCGGCATGATCGCGTTTTTCAGCGCGTGCTTGACCACCACCCAGAATTCCGAGACGCCCTTGGCGCGGGCGGTGCGCACGTAGTCCTGCTCCATGGCCTCCAGCATCGAGGACCGGGTCTGCCGCGCGATGTAGGCGATGGGGTTGAACGAAAGGCAGGCAACCGGCAGGATGTAGCTCTTCCAGCTGTTGAGGCCGAAGTTTGGCAGCACCGGGAACAGGCCGCACAGCAGGTACATCAGGATCACCGAAATCACGAAGACCGGCGCGGAGATGCCGATGGTGGCGAACACCATCGAGAACCAGTCCATGATGCGCCCGCGGTTGAGCGCCGCGGCGATGCCCAGCGGAATCCCGATCAATAACGAAACAAGCACCGCGATGCCGCCCACCTGCGCCGAAATCGGGAAGTGGCCTATGATGATCTCGTTGGCGGAGGTGTCGGGCTTTTTGAAGGAAATGCCGAAGTCAAACTTCAAAAGTCCTTTCCAATAGGTGAGGTACTGCTCCCACACGGGCCTGTCGAGGCCGTACTTCTCCTTGAGCCTGATAAGGCCCTCCGCCGTCAGCTTCTTCTGCTGTTCCCCGCTGAACGGGCTGCCCGGCATCATGTGCATCAGAAAAAAAGCGATGGTGATCAGCACCACGATGGTCAATGCGCCCGCGAACAGGCGTTTTACGATGTATTTCGCCATGAAATCCCCCGATTTCCGTTTGTGCATGGCACTTGGGTGCCGCGTCGAAGCCCGCTTCCCCTGACGCGGGGCCATCCTGCCGCCCGCACAGGTTCTGTCTGCCCGGTGTCATGCATATTTATGTACTACATTTTAAACTATAAGGCAAAAAAAAGCAAAGGCCTCAAGCCGGTTTTACATTCGCCGCTCTGTAAAAATTCAATTTGGCACAAACCGTGTTAAGAGTATCCACATCTTGCAGCCTCGGCTTGACACTCCCTGCAATATTTGGTAAGATTCCTGCAAGGTCTGAATAATTATCAGGAGGAAGAATCATGAAAAGGACGGTCTCGCTGCTTCTCGTCGTGGCAATGCTCCTTGGCCTATCCATGTTGCAGGTCACCGGGTTCGCGGAAGAGAAGAAGGTTGTCAAGTACTCCATCGCCGACGACCCGCAGGAGATGGACCCCACGCTCAACAGCTTCTCCCGCTCCTCCATCGTGCTTCAGAACCTGTTCCAGGGTCTGTACAAGCTGGGCCCGGACGGCGTCAATTTCATCCCCGCCTGCGCGGAGAGCGTCGTGGTCTCCGAAGACGGCATGAGCTACACCTTCACCTTGAAGAAGGGCCTCAAATGGTCCGATGGCAGCGATCTGACCGCCAAGGACTTTGAATACTCCTGGAAGCGCGTTCTGAACCCCGCGGTGGCCTCCAGCTCCGCCAGCGACCTGTGGGTCCTGAAAAACGGCAAGGAATACAACGAAGGCACCGGGACCGCCGACGACGTGGGCGTCAAGGCGATCGACGATGTCACGCTGGAAGTTACGACCGCCTACTACGCGCCGTGGTTTGTGACCCTGACCGCCACCACCGTGTTCTGCCCGGTGAAGCAGGCCGTGGTCGAAGCCGCGGGCGACCCGTGGACCAAGAACGTCGCCACCTACGTGTCCAACGGCGCGTTCATGCTCACCGAGTACTCCTCGCTGGACAAGCTCGTCATGAGCAAGAACCCCAACTATTACGCCAAGGACGACGTTCAGATCGACGAAGTCATCTACTACATCATCGCCGATCCCAGCTCGGTGCTGGTGGCCTATGACAACGGCGATCTGAACGTCGCCGACGACATCAACGCCGACGCGCGCAAGGAATACGCGGGTACCGAGCAGCTCGTCCCGAAGGACCGCATCGGCATCCAGTACTGGGACTTCAACTGCAAGCTGCCGGAATTCTCTGACCCGCGCGTGCGCCAGGCGTTCTCCTACGCCATCGACCGCAAGGCGGTGCTGGGGGCCGTGAACCTGACCAGCGAGACGCCGGTCTATGGCTTCGTGCCGTCCTCCCAGCCCTCGCTGACCACCGACGGCTCCTACCGCTCCGTGGCGGGCGACATGTTCGCCGAAGATGTCGCCAAGGCGCAGGCCCTCTTGGCCGACGCGGGCTACGCGGGCGGCGCGGGCTTCCCGGTGGTCAACATCGTCTGCCAGAACTCGGATGAGCAGAAGCTGATGGCGCAGATCCTGGGCGAGATGTGGAAGGGCAACCTGGGCATCCAGTACACCATCACCACCTACGAGTCCTCCACCTACTGGGACGAGCTGGCCAACGGCAACTTCTCCGTGGGCCGCAACGGCTTCACCACCGACTACATGGATCCCTCGTCAAACCTCAAGGTCTGGGTGACCGGCTCCAACTGCTCCGAGAACGGCTGGGACGACCCGGTGTACGACAAGATGGTCGCCGACGCGAGCATG
Organism: Bacillota bacterium; assembly: GCA_023416655.1. Classification (GTDB taxonomy): domain Bacteria; phylum Bacillota; class Clostridia; order Christensenellales; family Aristaeellaceae; genus JAEZHK01. The sequence continues at coordinate 22,968 of JAEZHK010000020.1, read as the reverse complement.
ATCCTCGACCCCGCCCAGCGCGAGGCCGCCCTGATTGCGGCGGAGAAGTACATCTGCGAGCAGATGCCCGGTATGCCGATGTACACCATGGTGGACGACTACCTCATCAAGCCCGAGCTGAAGGGCGTCATCAAGAACGCCATCGGCCACATCTACTTCGAGTACGCGAAGTTCGAGGGCTGATCCTCAAGCGCTAAAAAACCCCGAGGGTTTTTCAACGCGAAGGAGGAAGACTGCGTGAGCCAAACACCTGCGGGATTTCCGGGCGGCTCACTGACCACAGGAATTGTTTCCTGCATCAGTGTACGCACTGATTCCGGAAACCGATTCCCGGAGCACGGGTCGCCGGGAACGAATTGAAGGTACGACGAGGTTTGTCAACAGTCAGCGTGACCCCCGCGTTTTCATTGGAAAACGCGGGGGTCACTTCATTGCGAACGGAATCTCCTGCCCGCATCAAGGATTTTCCTGTTGACAAAGCCGCTCCGCCCGCATACAATAGGATTGCGAACACATGTTCTATATCGTGCCGGAATGGCAAATCCGGATCCGAAGCGTGCAAGGAGGGGTACCGTGGGCTCTGAAATGCGGGTGTATGTTGACGTGGACGCGACATTTGACAAGCACGGGCGGATTCTGCCCCGCTCGCTCGTGTGGGAGGACGGCTGCCGCTATGAAATCGACCGGGTCGTCGGCGTCCGTCCGGCGGTTTCGGCTAGGGCGGGCAGCGGCGGCGACCGGTACACGATCATCGTCAAGGGGCGGGAGAGCTATTTGTTTTTCGAGCGGAGCGGCGAATTGATGGGCAACAAACTTGGACGCTGGTTCGTGGAGCGCAAAGCCGGCTGACGGCGCGCTCCCGCATTTCCGATCGACAGCTCTCGAAAATCATGGAGGTCTATTCTACGCGCAGGATCTCCGGGTTCTGGAAGTATATTCCGACCGCCCGGTAACAGGAATCGGAGGGGGAAATGCTCCCCCTCCGACTTTTTAATTGAACGCGTCCTTCATCCGGTCGATGAACGATTTCTTCTGCTCGTACTCCTTGCCGGTCGACGCGCCGTCGAACTGGCGCAAGAGGTCCTTCTGCTTATCCGAGAGGCGCTTGGGGATCTCCACGTTGACATTGATGAACAGGTCGCCCTTGCCGCTGCCGCGAAGGGACGGGATGCCCTGCCCCTTGACGCGGAACACCGTGCCCGGCTGTGTGCCCTCCGGCACCTGGTACTTGACCGGGCTTTCCAGCGTGGGTACGTCGATCTCCGCGCCCAGCGCCGCCTGCGTGAAGGAGATGGGCACGTCGCAGTAGAGGTCGGTGCCCTTGCGCTTGAAGTACTTGTGGGGCCTGACGTGCACCAGCACCTGCAGGTCGCCCGCCGGGCCTCCGTGGACGCCCGGGCCGCCCTGGCCGCTGATGCGGATTACCTGCCCGTCGTCGATGCCGGCGGGGATCTTGATGGTGCGGCGCTTGGACGTGCGCGTCAGCCCCCTGCCGTTGCACTTGGGGCAGGGATCGGTGACGATCTTGCCCTCGCCGTGGCAGGTGTCGCATACCCGCACGTTCTGGATGCGGCCGAAGGCGGTATTCTGGGTCACGCGAACCTGCCCTGCGCCCTTGCAGGTGGGGCAGGTCTGCGGCTGCGTGCCGGGGCGCGCGCCGGAGCCGTGGCAGTGCTCGCAGGCCTCGTCGCGGACCAGCGTAATCTCCTTGGAGCAGCCCATGGCCGCCTCCTCGAAGGTGATGGTCAGGTCGTAGCGAAGGTCCTCGCCCTGCATCGGGCCCGAGCGGGCGGACGTGGCCCCGCCGCCGAAGAAGGTGGAAAAGATGTCCTCAAACCCGCCGAAGCCGCCGCCCCCGAACCCGCCGAAGCCGCCGAAATCGCCGTAGCCGCCCGGGCCGGGGCCGCCCTGGCCGGGCGTCTCGTGGCCGAACTGGTCGTAGCGCGCGCGCTTCTGGGCGTCCGAAAGCACTTCGTACGCCTCGTTGAGCTCCTTGAAGTCCTCTTCGGCCTTCTTGTCGCCCGGGTTCATGTCCGGGTGCAGTTTCTTGGCCATCTGGCGGTAGGCTTTTTTGATGTCCGCCTCGTTGGCCGTCTTGCCGACGCCCAGAACCTCGTAGTAATCCCGTTTTGCCAAACTTCACACCTCTAATTCGCCCGCTCGGTCGCCGTTTCCGGCGAAGGGGCATGGATTGGCACTTGGCCGCCGTACGCCTTTCCGATCGCCTTTTAAGTCCATGACCCAAAGGCGATCGGAAAGGCGCCGGAGCTTGCGCTCCGGCGCATCGGTCTGGCGATAGGCCGCGAAGCGAGTTGAGTCGCTTCAGTTCTGGTCGGTGAAATTGGACTCCACCGTGCCGTCGTCGTTCATGTGGGGGCCGCCCTGCGGGCCGCCCTGGGCTCCGGCGGACTGCTGGTACACCTTGCCGAAGATCTCGTAGGTCTTCTGCGTGAAGGCCTCCATGTCGCGCTTGATGTCGGCGGCGCTTCCCGCGGCGCGGGTCTTCTTGAAGGTCTCCAGCTCGCTCTCAAGCGTCGCCTTGTCTTCGGCGGATATCTTGTCGCCCATGTCGCGCATGGTCTTCTCGGTCTGGTAGATCACGGAGTCGGCGTGGTTGAAGGTCTCGATCTCTTCCTTGCGCTCCTTGTCCTCATTGGCGAACTTCTGCGCTTCTTCCATGGCCTTCTTGATCTCGGCCTCGGTCAGGTTTGTGGAAGCGGTGATGGTGATCTTCTGCTCGTTGCCGGTGCCGAGGTCCTTGGCGCTGACGTGGACGATGCCGTTGGCGTCGATGTCAAAGGTGACCTCGATCTGCGGCACGCCGCGGGGCGAGGGCGCGATGCCCGACAGCTGGAAGCGGCCGAGGGTCTTGTTGTAGGCGGCCATTTCGCGCTCGCCCTGCAGGACGTGCACGTCAACCGCGGTCTGCCCGTCGGCGGCGGTGGAGAACACCTGGCTCTTCTTGGTGGGGATGGTGGTGTTGCGGTCGATCAGCCGCGTGAACACGCCGCCCATGGTCTCGATGCCCAGCGAAAGCGGGGTGACGTCCAGGAGCAGCACATCCTTGACCTCGCCGCCCAGCACGCCCGCCTGGATGGCCGCGCCGATGGCCACGCACTCGTCCGGGTTGATGCCCTTGTAGGGCTCTTTGCCCACGATGCGATGCACCGCGTCCTGCACCGCCGGGATGCGGATGGAGCCGCCGACCAGGATGACCTTGTCGATCTGGGAGACCTGCAGGTTGGCGTCGCGGATCGTCTGCTGGAGCGGCCCGATTGTCTTTTCCACGAGGTCCGCCGTCAGCTCGTTGAACTTGGCGCGGGTCAGCGTCATATCAAGGTGCTTGGGGCCGGAGGAGTCGGCGGTGATGAACGGCAGGTTGATGTTGGCCGTCATGAGGCCGGAGAGCTCGATCTTCGCCTTTTCGGCTGCTTCCTTGAGCCGCTGGAGCGCCATGCGGTCCTGGCGGAGGTCAATGCCGTTCTCGCGCTGGAATTCCGCCGCGATGTAGTCGATGACGCGCTGGTCGAAGTCGTCGCCGCCGAGCTTGTTGTTGCCGGCGGTGGCCAGCACCTCGAACACGCCGTCGCCGATTTCCATCAGCGACACGTCGAAGGTGCCGCCGCCCAGGTCGTAGACCAGGATCTTGTGGGTATGTTCCTTATCAAGGCCGTAGGCCAGCGCCGCCGCGGTCGGCTCGTTGATGATGCGCAGCACTTCGAGGCCCGCGATGCGGCCGGCGTCCTTGGTGGCCTGGCGCTGGGCGTCGGAGAAGTAGGCGGGCACGGTGATGACCGCCTGGGTGACCTTGCCGCCCAGGTAGCTCTCCGCGTCGGCCTTCAGCTTCTGCAGGATCATCGCGCTGATTTCCTGCGGCGTGTAGTCCTTGCCGTCGATGCCGATGCGGCGGCTCGTGCCCATATCCCGCTTGATCGAAATGACGGTGCGGTCCGGGTTGGTGACCGCCTGGCGCTTCGCCACCTGGCCCACCAGGCGCTCGCCGTTTTTGGCGAAGGCCACGACGGACGGCGTGGTGCGCGCGCCCTCGGCGTTTGCGATGACGACCGGCTCCGAGCCTTCCATGACCGCCACGCAGGAGTTGGTGGTGCCCAAGTCGATACCGATAATCTTGCTCATGACTGTATCCTCCTGAAATTGAGTTTAAAATCTTTTCTAGACTGCGAAGCCGAAGACCCTATGATATGACGCGGAGATTTTTTTGTCCTGCAAGGAGCCGCAGCGCAGGAATAGCAGCGCTATTTCAAGCGGGGAGCGACACCGCAGGGCGGAAAAAGATCAAGTCAGATCGCGGGGACGAGGCTTCGTGGGCTACGGTTCGGCGGCCACTTTGACCATGGCGCACCGGATGTTGCGCCCTTTGGCGCGATATCCCTTCTGAAAGACCTCCTGGATGGTGCCGGGTTCCCCGCCGGGGACGCAGACCACCGCGTTGTGACACTCGGGGTCAAACGCCTCGCCCAGCGCGGGGATTTCGTTCAGACCCAGCTTCGCAAGCGCGGACAATAGCTGCCTCAGCGTCATTTCGACGCCCTCGGTCAGAGCGCCCGCCTCGCCCGCCTTCTTCGCGGCCTCCAGCGCGCGCTCGAGGTTATCCACCGTCGGCAGCAGCGCGCACAGTGCGTCCCGCACGCCGTCGTCGTAGGCGTCCCCCTTGGCGCTGACGTTGAGCCGCTTGTAGTTCATGAAATCTGCCTGGGTGCGTTGCGCGATGCGCAGGTATTCGTCCCGCTGGGCTTCGGCCTTTAAAAGCGCGTCACTGAGCGCCTGGACATCCCCCTCGCCCTTGGCCGTGTTTTCCGGCTGTTCGAGGGTCTCCCCCTGGTTTAGGTCCTGAATAAGTTCCTTTTCTTCCGCCATGTCCTCACATCCAGTCCTCGTTCTTCGCCAGCCGCCCCACGCAAAGGGCGGCATCAGTCGTCCCCGGGCAAAAGGCTCGTCAGCGCCTTGCCCATGAATTCCAATACCGAGATCACCCGGCCGTAGTTCATGCGCGTGGGGCCCAGGATGCCCAGCGTGCCGGAGGTATGGTTGCCGATGCGGTAGACCGCGGTCACCAGCGAGCATTCGCTGAGCTCCGGCAGGTCGTTCTCTGGGCCGATGCGGATGGTAAACTCCATCGCGCCGCTCTGCCGGAGCAGCGGGTAGAGCTTTTCGCGGCTCTCCAGCACGCTCAAAAACAGGCGCGCCTTTTCGATGTCGGCGTACTCCGGATAGGCCAACAGGTTCGATCCGCCGCCCACCATGATCTGCTCCGGCTCCTCGTGCAGCCGGTTCTCCATCACGTCCAGGACCGACGCGAGGAGCCGCCTGTGCTCCTTGAGGTCCCGGAACAGGCCCGCAAACCGCCCGCGCATCTCGCCCAGCGTAAGCCCGGAAAGCTGTTCGGTGAGCATTTCGGAGATCCTGTACAGAAGGTCGCTCTTCACGCCGTCCGGCACACGCACCACCGCGTCCTTGACGAGGCCGGCGCTGGTGACGATGATCATCAGCGCGCTGTTCTCCGTGACCGGGATCAGCTGCACCCTTTTGATGCGCAGCGTGTCCAGGTGCGGGGTCACCACCAGCGCGGTGTAGTTGGTCGCGTCGCTGAGCGCCTGCGCGGCGGAGCGGATGATCTCCTCAACCTCGCCGACGCGGACCTTCAAATGGTCGTTGATCAGGCGCATATCGTCGTCCGACAGCTTGTGCACCCGCATCAACTGGTCCACGTACAGCCGGTAGGCTTTTGCCGAAGGCACCCGGCCCGCCGACGTGTGCGGCTGCGCGAGGTACCCCAGCTCCTCCAGATCGCTCATTTCGTTGCGAATGGTCGCGGGGCTGAATCCGACGCCTTGCTTACGCGAAATCGTGCGCGAGCCAACCGGGACCGCCGTCGAGATGTAGTCGTCGATGATCGTCCGAAGAATCATGAACTTCCGGTCGTCCAGCTTCACACCCCCGCCTCCTTTCGCCGTTGTTAGCACTCTAATCTTCCGAGTGCTAAGCTACGGGAATAATGTACCATCCGCCGCCCCTTTTGTCAATAGCTTTCTCGTTTAAGAATGCGCAAACTCAGAGCGCCCAAAACCCGCAAGCGGGTTTTGGGCGCGAGGAGAGGTCTGCGCGGGCCTGAAACACCCTCGGGCGTCCCGGGCGACCCGCTGACTGAAGGTATTGTTTCCCCCACCAATGTGCGCACTGGTGGAGGAAACGGCATGCCCGACGACAAGTCGCCGGGCATGATTGGAAGGTAGCCGGGATGGTTTTGAGGCGCGCGAGTGGAAGCACCAAATGGCTCGGATTGTCAGGGCTTGGCGGATGGCACGGCAGGAGGCGTTGTCGTGAGCGGCGTAATCGAATTATCAGGTTTACCGTACAGCTCGTTGAGCGTCACCATTTTCAAACCCTTTCTCTTAAGCGCGGGGATCACCTTGCGCAGCTTCTTCAGGTCGTTGTCGGTAGAATGGAACAGGATCACATGCCCGCCGCTGCACTTTTTAAGGAGCGAGTTCACGTTCTGCGAGCCGGACAGGCCCCAGCTGGCGACGGCCTGATACCCCAGATCGCGCAGCACCTTCGAAAGCCGGAGTTCCTTACGGCTGGTGCCACCCTTGGGGCGGAAGTACTTCATCTTGTAGTTCACGCCGAGCACCTTGCTCATCGCGCGCTCCTGCATGGTGATGGTCCTGTACAGCTTTTCGTCCGACAACGTGGTGATGGTGACATGGTGGTAGGAGTGGTTCTCCAGCTCATGGCCGCGGTCCAGGATCTCCTGCCAAATCTCCGGCTGCTTTTCGATCTGGTAGCCGATGGGGAAGAACGTAAGCTTCGCGCCGTACTTGTCGGCGAGGTCCAGGATCGCGCGCACATTGTCAAACTGGAAGCAGTCGTCCACGGTGATGGCGACCTTGTCGGTGGCGTTCTTCGCGTAGTCCAGGATGGGCAGCATCCGGACGTCTTTTTTCGTATACTCGGTGATATCCTCGCTCGTCCAGCGCGCCTGGATCGCCGGGTCGTCGTATAGCGGAAGGGGCGGCGCGTCCTGTTCGCTCGCTTGATCCTGCGCGGACAATTCCTGCAGGACGGGTGTATCTTGCGGTTCTGGCGTTGTATGCGGATCGACCGTTTCCACGGGTTCGGGCTGCTGCGCGCCCACGGCGGCTGGGACCTCACCTGAAGGTAGCACGTCCCGAGCCAGGGCCTGTTCGGACGCGCCAGCCGGTACGGCGGGGGAATCCGCGACGTCCCTCAGAATTTTGCTAAAAAAGACGATCGCAGTGGCGAGCAGGACGACCGCGGCCAAAGCGGCGATGGCCCGCATCCTCTTCCGCTTCCGATGGATCCGCCTGGAGTGGGCGCCGCTCTCCATATGCAACCAAACCTTCCCGCGGACCGTTTTCGGCCCAATTCGCTTCAAACGCGCCCGTCTTTTTTCGCATCCGGCTCATATTATAGCATAAATTTGTAAGTATTTCCAAAAGAAAAAGCCGCGGGGAGAAATTCCCTCCCCGGGGCGTTCAGATTTTCGTAGATGGCGCGGTTCGGTCAGATCCCGGCCCCGGATCACGAGCCGATCAGGCTTTCAATGGCGCTGGTCAGCGTGAGCACCGAGACTTTGGGCGAGTTGAGCAGCCGGAATTTGGGCAGGAAGATGCGGTCGGTCATGCCCAGGCCCGGCGAGGTGTAGATCGTCGTGCCGCCCATCAGCCGCAGACCTTCCACCTCATCCTGCGCGGGGAACCAGCCGTGGCGCGGCGAGAACGTGGACGGGATGTAGAACGCACCGAGGCCGGGCAGCTTCCATCCGCCGCCGCAGTAGTGGCCCGCCAGCACCAGGTCCGGGGTGTAGAGGTAGGCACGCGTGCCCCTCGCGGCCAGTTCCTGGGACACGGTGATGTACTGCTCGGTGGGCGGGATGTGGCTGAGCGCGATCTGCACGTCCGCGGCGCTCATCCTGGGGATGGCGTCCTGGGTGGCCTTGAACTGGTTGAAGCGCCAGGTGGTGAACGGAAGGTTGTCGTAGTCGCCCGCGAGGCCCCCCAGCGAGCCCTCGGTCTCCTGGGTGATCTGGTCCTGCAAAAGCTTCATCGAATCGGTGATGTTGAGGTTGAGAAGCTGCGCCGGCGTCAGCCACAGCTTGGCCTGGCCGACGTCAAGCTCGGTGGTGGCCGACAGAAGTACCGCGCCCCGCTGCTGCGCGCCCAGCACCCAGTCGCTGAACACGACCTCCTGCAGCGTGCCGCCGGTCTTTCGGGGCGCGTCCAGCAGAATGTCCGGGTCGGAGTCGCCGGGGATGAAGTAGCGGGGCCGCTTGGCGGCGAGCCCGTCCAGCAGGTCGTAAAACGGCTGGGCGCTACCGGAAGCGCCCACCATGTCGCCGGTGAACACGATGAGGTTGTAGGTCTCGGCGTTGATCGTGCGCAAAAGCGCCGCCTGTTGCGCGCCGAAGTCCCGCGCGTGCAGGTCCGAGACCTGCAAGATGGTATATCCCTCCAGGTCGTCCGGCAACCCCACCAGCGAGATCGTCTGCCGGTCCACCTGCACGGAACTGTTGTCCAGCGCCATCAGCGCGAACACCAGGATCAGGAAGCTGAGCAGGATAAACAGCGGGAACGTCATGTTGACGCCCTTGAGCTTGGACAGCCGCTTCGCCTGCTGGCTCTGGGTGAACGTATTGAAGCGGGTGATGGCTTCCTTCGTGTACTCGATGGTGGACTTGCCGCCGGTGCGAACGCTCTTTGACAGCTTCATCACCGTGCGCGTGGACGCGGGCCGCCGCTTCCGCGCGATCGTCTCCCCGGCCTTCCGGGAGGAGCGCCGTTCGGCTTCCGCCGCCTTCTCCCCGGCTTCGGTCTTGCCGCTTGCGGGCTTGTCGCCTGCAGTTGATTTCTCCCCCGCCTCGGCCTTGCCGCCGGGCGCTGGCTTGTTTGCGGGCGCGGCATTTATGCCCACAGCGGCATCAGCCGACGGGGCAGCGTTTGGGGACGCAGCGGCTTTTCCCGCCGGGGCAGCGCCATCCGCGGCGGCGGCTTTTCCCGCCGCCGCAGTCTGTCCCACCCGGGCTTTCTCGGGCGCGGGGTCCGCCTGTCCCCCGCCCGGCTTTTTCTGATCGTCTTTCTGCATGAAACCCTCCGAAATGATTCGTTACTATTATATGCTTTCACTCCGCGGATGGCAAGACCCACGACTTTCATGAACGCTTGCCGCCGTTTTTCAACATTCCCGGCGACCTGTGCGCCGGGAACGTATCTGTTTCCGTAACCAGTGCACACACTGGTGTAGGAAACAATACCGCATGTCAGTGAGCCGCCCGGAAATTCCAGAGAATTTTAGGCTCGCGCAGACTTCTTCCTGCGCATTGAAAAACCATCGTGGTTTTTCAATGCTTATATGTTATAATGGGGCATCATCTGGTGGAGGAATCGTATGGCAAAGGCAAAGACCCGCTTCGTCTGCTCATCCTGCGGGTATGAAACGAGCCGTTGGCTGGGCAAGTGCCCGGAGTGCGACAGCTGGAATACGCTCACGGAAGCGCCGGAGGAATCAGCCGCCCCGGAGCGCAAGATCAAGCGCAGGCCCGGCGCGGGCGCGGAAGCGGTCGCCATCGGCGATATCCCGGACGAGGGGATGCTGCGCCTGTCCACCGGCATCGGCGAGCTGGACCGGGTGCTGGGCGGCGGCACGGTGGAAGGCTCCATGACCTTGATCGGCGGCGACCCGGGCATCGGGAAGTCCACGCTGCTCACTCAGGTGTCGGCGCGCATGGCGGATTCGGGCCAAAGGGTATTGTACGTGTCGGGCGAGGAATCGGCCCGGCAGATCAAGCTGCGCGCCAGCCGCCTGGGGGCGCTGTCGCCCAACTTCCTGGTATTGCCGGAGAACGACATGGAGAAGATCGAGGGCAAGCTCGCCGCCATCGCGCCGGATGTGATGGTGGTGGACTCGATCCAGACCATGTACCGGGCCGACATGGTCTCCGCGCCCGGCAGCGTTTCGCAAGTGCGGGAGGCGGCAGCGGCGCTGATGCGCTACGCCAAGGTGAGCGGCTGCGCGGTGTTCCTGGTGGGCCATGTGACCAAGGAGGGCGCGATCGCGGGGCCGAGGGTGCTGGAGCACATGGTGGACGCGGTGCTCTACTTCGAGGGCGACCACCAGAGGCAGTACAGGTTGCTCCGGGCGGTCAAAAATCGCTTCGGCTCGGTGAACGAGCTGGGCATGTTTGAGATGACCGGCTCCGGCATGCGCGAAATCGCGAACCCCTCCGAGGCGCTCCTCAGCGAGCGCGCCCATAACCAGAGCGGTTCGGTGGTACTCTGCGCGATGGAAGGCTCGAGGCCGCTATTGGTGGACGTGCAGGCGCTGGTGGCGTCGACGGTCTTGGGCACGCCGCGCCGGATGGCGTCGGGCGTGGATCAGGGCAGGCTGTCGCTGCTCCTCGCGGTGCTCGAAAAGCGCGCGGGCCTGCCGCTGTACAGCCAGGACGTGTATATTAATGTAGCGGGCGGTCTGGAGCTCACCGAGCCCGCGGCGGACCTGGCGCTGTGCGTGGCGGTGGCGTCCTCCGCGCGGGGCGTGGCGCTGGACGGGAACATCGCCGTGATGGGCGAGGTAGGCCTTGCGGGCGAGATCCGCGCGGTGCCCCAGGCGGAGCGGCGCATCGCGGAGTGCGCGCGGCTGGGCTTCACCCGGATCGTGCTGCCCAGGGGAAACATGAGGGGCATCAAACCGCCGGAGGGCGCGTTCCTGCTCGGCGCGGACACCCTGTCCGAGGCGCTTTCGATCGTTCTCAAAAAATAGGTTTTTCAGCGGCGGCTGTCATTATTCTCCTTTCATACCGCGCCAGCCCGGAGCGCACACTATGCGCGAATGGGAGGGAATTTGTTTATGAAATGGAGAAAACAGGTCGCGCTCATGTTGGGAATCCTGCTCATGGCCGCGGCGCTGACCGGCTGCATGCGCTCCGCAAGCAATCCGGAGGCGACGCCCGGGGCCACCGGCTCGGCGGCGAAGCCCGAGATCCCGTCGAAGCTGAAGCTTGAGAACGGCGTGCCGCAGCTGAACGTCTACAACTTGGACACGAAGAGCATCCAGGGCATGGACATCGAGAGCTACGTGCAGGGCGTACTGGCGGGTGAGATGCGCGCTGACTGGCCGATGGAGGCGCTGAAAGCGCAAGCCATCCTGGCGAGGACTTTCACGCTGAAGTTCATCAGCGAGAAGGGGTCCCAGTACAAGGGTGCCGACATCTCGACCGACATCAAGGAAGCGCAGGCCTATGACGAGGCCAAGATCGACGACCGCATCATCAAGGCGGTGGACCAGACGAAGGGCCTGGTGCTCAGCTATAACGGCACGTTCCCCTACGCCTGGTTCCACGCACACGCGGGCGGGCAGACGGAGCTGGCCACCAAGGCGCTGGACTTTGAGGGACAGGAACCGCCCTACACCGAGTCGGTGGAATCGCCCGATTCCGACCGCGCGCCCGACTCCGTGAAGAACTGGACGGCCACCTTCACCGCCGATGAGGTCGGTGCGGCCGCCGAGGCGGCGGGCGCGAAGACCGGCGCGGTCAAGACCATTGAGATCGGCGAGAAGGGCGAATCCGGCCGCGCGGTCACTTTCAAGATCAACGGACAGGACGTGAGCGGCCCGGCGCTGCGCATCAAGCTCGACCCGATGAAGCTCAAGTCCACGAAGGTCAGCGACGTTTCCGTGTCCGGCGGCAAGGTCACCTTCACCGGCAGCGGCTACGGGCACGGCGTGGGCATGTCCCAGTGGGGCGCCTACGGCATGGCCGAACAGGGTGCCAAGGCCCAGGACATCGTGATGCACTACTTCAAGAACGTGAGCATCGTGCAGCTTTGGCAGTAAGGGCAAATGAAATCTGCTTCGCAGCTTTCATTTGCATAGGAAGTCTGCGTGAGCCTAAAATCCTGCGGGATTTTCGGGCGGCTCACTGACTGAAGGAAATGTTTCCTCTACCAGTGTTCGCACTGGTAGAGGAAACGCGTTTCCGGCGCGCGGGTCGCCGGAAACGATTGAAGAGGAACCAACCGCCAGCAGTTTACATCAAACCAAAAGGCGTACCAAGGAGAAAAGCAATGCGGAAGATCTTTCTTTTGCTGGCGGCGGCGCTCATCGCGCTGCCGCTTTCGGGCTGTCAAAAGCTGGTGCCGGACGAGGCCGTCCCGGCGAGGACCGTCTGCGCGTCCTTCCCGCCCGTCTACGCGCTGTCCGCGCCGATTTTGACCGGCGTTCCGGGCATCACGCTGAAATGCCTCGTCCAGCCGCAGGACGGATGTTTGAGGAACTACGAACTCAGCGACTGGGACGGCGCGATTTTTAGCAGCGCGGACGCGGTGATCCTCTCGGGCCGGGGCCTGGAGTCCTTCGAAAGCCAGATCTCGGAGGGCAAGCTCGCGGCCATCAGCGCGGCGCAGGGCCTGACGCTCCTAAAGAACGGCGCGGTGGCCGCCGAGGGCGACGAGCCGGACCACTTCGAAGCCGAAAACCCCTGGGCGTACCTTTCGGTTGCCAAGGCGCGCGAAATGTGCTCCGTGATCGCCGTGGGCATGATCGCGCTGGACCCGGACTACGAGGCGCAGTATGAGGACAACTTCGCCCATTTCGACGCGGAGCTGGAGGCGCTTGAGGGCCGGATGGAGGAGAAGCTGATCGCCGCGCCCGAGCGCAGCGTGGCGGTGGCGCACGAGGGACTCTTCTACCTGACGGACGAACTGGGCCTTGATGTGGCGGCGGTCGTCAAGCGGGAGCCGGGCAGCGAGCTGATCGGAAACGACCTGCAGCAGGCGCTTGCGTTTCTCAAGGCCTCCGGCGCGAAGGTGGTGCTCCTGGAAACCCAGGCGCCCAAGGCGCTTCGCGACGCGCTGACGGGCGCGGGCTACGCTCTGGCACTGATCGACACGCTGTCCACCCACGCGCCGGGCGCTCTGGACGACTACATCGTGACGATGGATAAAAACGCGCAGGCCGTCGCGGACGCGCTTTCACGGGCGGCGGGATAATGACAAAGGGGAAAAAGCGGATCAGCGGGGCTAAAAATGGCAGTCAAAAGCCCGGAGGCGTCGAAGCCTCCGGGCTTTGCTTGTTGTTCAGGTGATTTTGAGAAGCATCGTGTGCGCGCCGTCCATCTCCACAGTCAAGAGCTTTTCCTTCTCCAGCCGCTTCATGACGTCGCTGAAGCGCTTGAAGCCGATGGCCTTTTCGTCAAAGTCCGGATAGTCCGCCTGGATGGCGGCCTTCAGGATCGACGGGTTGATGCGCTCGAAGCCGTCCGCCTTGTACTGGTTCAGGTACTCGCGGAAGGCGTTGATCCAGTTCTCCTTGTTCAGTTGCGGCCTGGGCGCGTCGCTGCCGTTGAGGCCGATTTTGAGCGACGATTCCACCGTCCACACCTTGAGCCTCGCACTGTGGCCGGCGACGAGCGCCATGAGTTTACCGAAGGTGGCGCAGCCGTAGGCGCGCTCGTCAAAATCCGGCCTGAGGCGCGTCAGCGTGTCCTTGAGCTCGCTGGCGTACATCATGTCCTCGTCCTGGTCGGCCAAGATGGTCTCGATCTGTGTGATCAGCTCCGCCAGGTCCGGCGATTCCTCTTTCTCCCTCGCGGACGGCTTCACCTGCGGTTTGGTGGAGACGGCGACCGACTCCAGAAAGATGAACTCGCTGCAAGCCTTGATGAAAATGCCCGAGGCGACCTCGCTTCGGGAGATGCCCAGCACTTTCTTGCCCATGGACTTGAGCTTGCCCACCAGCGGCGTATAGTCGCTGTCGCCGGACACGATGCAGAAGCTGTCGATCAAAGGGTTCATGTAAGCGACCTCCAGCGCGTCGATGACCAGCTGGATGTCGAGGTTGTTCTTTTGATTTTTGCCGTACCGGATCGAAGGCACCACGTAAAAGGTGTTGGAGAGCAGGCACTCCTTGAGCTCGGTGTAGCGGTCGGTGTAACCGTAGACCTTGCCCAACAGGATGTCGCCCCGTATCTTGACCTTTTCGATGATGCTCATCAGCATCGATTCCTTGGCGCCGGCGTTTTCCAGGTCTACGAAAACCGCGTAGTTGCTGGTGCCCACGAACTCAATCCCCTCTTAATATGGATCGAATTCAGTGTACACGTTCTCATGAAGATTGTCAAGCACGGCAGGTGCGGCGCAACGGCATGCAATGAATGGAATGCCCATCCCAAACCCGCGAAAATTGACAATCAGCGCAAAAGCGTGTATGATATTCGAAAGGAAGGCGCGGCCGCCGCCGCATAAGGCGGGCATCGTCGGCCGCATTCGTCGTCATCAGGAGGGTGCCTATGTCCACAAGGCGCAGCCCCGCGCAGTTTCGAAGCAAGGCGGCTTCGATCGTGGCGTTTCTCGTCTCCCTCGCGCTGGTGGGCGGCGCGTCGTACCTGGGGTACCAGGCTCTGTTTTTTGACTATTCGGGCTACCTGCCCACGGGCGCGAAGGTGCAAAAGTATCTGCCGGAGGGCGGCGAATTCAAGGTCAGCACCACCGCCAGCCCCGTGGACTTCGAAGAGTACGTGGAGCCGACGATGGCGCCCGGGCCGACGCTTCAGCCCACGCGCATCCCGATGGAGCTGTACGCTGTTCGGGACACCAAGGTGCTGATGACCGGCACCGACAAGCTGGGCAACGTCGGGCTGACCCTGTGCGAGTCCTCGGCCGCCGACAAAGACGCCGTGATGATGCTCAGGGGCTGGGGTTACATTGAGGGCGCGAACGCAGCCGAGAGTCAGATCTACCTGGCGGTCTCCACCAAGAACGGCGCGGACCACCGCTTCTACCGGGTCATCCGCCAGTCGGGCTCCACCGGCATCCAGCACGATCCGTCCACCGGGAAGAACCTGGACCAGGCGGACTTCGCGGCCGCCTTCAGCGTGGACACCTACGACGACGGCGAGTTCAAACTGGGTCTTCTGATCCGGGTGATGAACGGCAAGCACGTGGCCGAACAGGCCTACTATCCGCTGGGCGACCAGTACAACTTCCTCGTCAAGGGCGGGGTCATCCAGTAAGGTTTGTCAACAGTTTGAGGCGCGGGTCCCGGAGGGATCCGCGCCTTGTTTATTGGCTTCAAACTGAATGGTCGGCTTCCTACCCGACCGCCACGCCGTGGGATTTCAAAAGGTCGCTGAGCGGCGGGAGGGTCTGCTCCGGCGAACCGCCTGCCTCGTCGGAATCGTCCTCGCTGAAGCCGACGTCGTCCTGGAAGTCGCCCTCCGGGACGGCCACGTCGCCCTCTTCCATCTGCTTGTCGCCGGAGACAGGTACGTCGCCTTCCTCCATCTGCTCGTCGCCGGAGACCGGCACGTCGCCCTCCTCGGTTTGCCCGTCCGTGTAGTACTCGTCCGGCACGACATCAAGCGGCATGCCGCTTTCGTCCACCGCCACAACCTCGCCCGCGCCGGTTCCGGGCAGCGCCGTCTGGCCGGTGATACCCTGCCAGACCTTCAGACCCGCCTTGCTCACGAAGCCGGGATCCCGAGAGTAGAGGTAGGCCTCGCCCACCAGCACCCCGATGGCCGCGACCAGCACCACGCTGGCGAACGCCATCGAGAAGAACCTGCGGGCTCTGTGCTTCTCGGTCAGCCGGACGGCCTGTCGGCAAAAACCGGCCACCGACAGGATCAACCCCACGCCCGGCAGCCAGCTGAACAAGAGGCCGAACAGGGATTCCCACAGGCCGCGCGACATTTTTGCGCACTCAGCGCGCTCATGGCTTCTGGAATACTTCGGCATATGTCACCCTTCAGTTAAGAGAATGCGCGGACCGCGCCGTAACGCTCTGTTTTTTAAGACGTCCACCCGGCGGGAAAGTTCCCAAATCCCGGGCGTGGGCCAACCGCATTCTTTTTGTAAGCAGCTTTCTGCGCAGCTCATAGCCGGGCCCGCGCGGTGCGCGTCTGCGCGGCGTGCACCATGTCCAGGTCGTGCCGGGCGCGCATCTTCTTCATGATGAGGCCGACGGTCTCCTCCATGGGGCCCCTCTCGCGATAGTCGGCGGGCAGTGCGAAGTCCGCCCGGCGCTGCAGCAGCATTTCCTCCGCCAGCGCGCCGCCGCCCGGCGCGTGCACCACGATGGAACAGCCGCCCTTGAGCTTCGTCATCTTCATGCAGGGCACGTCCGTCAGTCCGTCGCCCACGTAGATCATGTTGGCAAAGGGCACGCGCCTCAGGTACTCCGGCGTGTGGGCGTTCAGGTCGTAGTCGTTGGTCACGTCCAGGATGCCCTTATTGATGCGGAACAGGTACTGAGTCTTGGCGGTGTAGTTGACGTCGGTGGCCGGCCAGATGGCGTGGCCCTCGTCGTCGTAGACGTAGGAGGCAGCAAATACCGCCTTGAACGCGCCCGCGATGCGGGAACCGTCGATGATCTCCTTGAGCCCGGAGGAGATGATGTAGTGCTCCACATGGACGCCCGTGGCTTCGCCGATGCGGTTGACGCGCTCGAACCAGCTCTCCACGCCCGGGAAGAACTCCACGCTGCGACCCAGCGCCTCCAGCGCCTGCCGCGTCAGCGGCCGCCCGGCGCGCTCGGCGGCGAAGCGCATCATGTACATGTAGGCCAGTACGCCGTCCGTCAGGTTTTTCAGCGCGAAGGTGCGGCAGTCCGCCCAGAACGCGCCCGGGTCGATGCCAAGGCCGGGCAGGAAGTCGAATTCCTGCATGTCCTTGGGCGAGAGCGTCTTGTCAAAGTCGTAGATGAGCGCGACGATCGGCGTGGGCTGCATGGCGCTCCTCCTTTCACAGGGCGTCAAAGGGCGCGGGCCATTTAGGGGAAACCGCTGACGGATCCGCCCGCGAACCGTTTGTAGAAACGCGTTCCCGGCGTAGCGCCGGGAACGACGGGGCGTGCGGGCGGGGGTACGCCAGCCGGGGCGGGCATGCGATTTTACGCGCCGCGCCCTGAAGCCATGCGTTCCGCAGGGCAATTATGTATTCGAGGTTTCGCCGCCCTCCGGCGCGGGGGTTGCGGCGGCGTCGGCTGCCGTCGTGGCGGCCGCCTTGCCATCGCCTCGCGGCGCGTCGTCGGCGTAGAGCCGCTCCTGCAGCGCCGGGGTGGCGATGCCGTCCTGCTCCGCTTCCGTGAGGCCGATCGCCTTCTGGAACTTCTTGACCGCGGTCTGCGTGGCCGGGCCGAAGTCGCCGTCCCGGACACCGTTGAACCAGCCGAGCTTGTACAGGCGGTCCTGCAGGTTCTTGACCTGCTTGTTGTTCTTCATGCCCTTCTTCAGGGTCTTGTAGGGCGAGGGCGTCGCGGTGGCCTCCGGCACCGGGGTGGGGATGGTCTTAATGTCCACGCCCGTCCGGACGGCGTCGAGCTGCTGAACGTCACTGGCGGCCTCAAGTTCTGCGATCTTGCCGTTGATGTGCTGCCAGTTCTTCTCGGATTCCTGGGTCAGCGAGCCCAGCGTCGTGTTGCCGGCGGTCAACGCCGCGATGGCGTCGGTGGCGGTGGCGACCTTGATCGATTCCTGGATGGCCAGCAGCGTATCGATGAAGAGCTTGTCGTTCTCCAGCGGCTTTTCGGGCAGCAGCTTCGCGATTTGCTGGCTTTCGCCCTCCTGCTGGGAGGCGGCTGCCGCGCCGGTCTGGTCGGCGCGCCAGAGCTTGATGATCTCCGTGCGGTACTCGTTGGTGACGTGTTGCTTGACCAGCGCGATGCCCTCGGTGTAGAGCGTGTAGGTGACGCCGGGGATCTTGGCGCGGTTGGCCGTCCTGTCCACGATGAAGAGGACGCCCGCTACGAGCAGCGCCAGCACCAACACCACGCCGCCGATGCGCATCGCCCACTTGCCGATGCCGGCGCGCGGCGCATACGTTGCGTGATCCTGGGCGTATTCCTGCCCGGGTTCGTGCTCGTCGCCTTCCTCCCGGGCCTCGCCCTCCTGCGGCTCCGCGCTGTGCTCCTTGCGCTGGGCGCGGGTCTTCCGCTGGTTCATCTGCTGAATGTACCGCTGAACCTCGGGGCTGATGCCGGTCTTGCGGATGGGCTCCATCGGCCGGATCTCAAAGCCCAGCGCGTCCCGATCGCCAGACGCTTCATACGGCGAGGGTTCCGGCCCGGGCGCCGGGGCTTTATACTCCCCCATCTCCTCCGGCTCCCGCGGTTCAGGCGCTTCCTCCGCCGTCGGTTCGTCCTCCGGCTGCCCTTCGGGCTCAGGCCCAGCGTCCGCAAAGCCGGTGGTCTGCCTGCCCTCTTCCTCGGAGAGCGCCGGACGGTAGCTGGTGCGCGAATAGACGTCCCCGTCCTCATCCGGCATGGAGGAGTAGGTGGTTTTGGTGTATGGGGCATAACCCTCACGCTCGGCCTTTTCGGGCACGAAGCGAACCTGGGACGAGGTATACCCGCTGCCGTCAAACCGGCTGTCGCCAACCGGCTGGCCGCAACTGGGGCAAGCCTTCGCCTCAGGGTTCAGGGTTTTGCCGCACTTGTTGCAGAACATATCTTGCCCTCCCGTTCAAGGGTACCCACGGTTTCCACGGCGTGAAAGCCTTAAGGAGCGGTTTCCAACGTTAAGGCGCATAACAATACAGACTGATTGTACCCTTTGCGCCGCGTTTCGTCAAGCAAAACCCTCAAAATGCGCCATACAAGGGGTATTTTGGCCCCAAAAAGGCACGGAAAGCGCATTATCCGAAGGGATTCGCCGGTGCGAGTGTCATATCGGGCGCGGCGGGGGCGGGTGTCGCGGCCGCCGCGGCGCTGGGGGCGGGGGTGATGACGGTGGCGCCGACGGCCTCCGTATAATCGTTGACCGCGAACTGGCCGGCGGCCTGCTGTGGGATCAGGATGCCGCTGTCCATCTGGCGGCTGATGTAGGTGGTCAGCATGAGCGTCATCGACAGGAAAGCGACCAACGAGAGCAGGATCTTCCCTCGGACGGGGCATCGAAGACCGCGCCATACGACGAGCAGCCCCAGCGGCGGCAGAAGCGCGCAAAAAAGGAAAGTCACCCACACGCGCGCGCTGGGCTTTCCTCGCTTGGGGACCTGAAACACGGGGGCGCTGCCGGTGGTGCGCATGGTTGAACCTCCCAAAATGGTGGGAACATTATATCAGATAGACGCATTCGGCACAAGGTTTGAGCCATTCACGCAGGGTTTTTGATGAAAAAACCTTCAAAACAACACATTTTTATCGCAATCGGCGGTAAAAATCCGCTTTCGGGCCTTGACGGGAAGGATCAATGGCGTTAAAATTATAACGAACGTTAGATAAATAGGGGCTGGTTGCTTGAAAGCGGAGAGTGGAGTCAGGGAGCGGATCCTGAGGGAATCGGTCAGGCTGTTTTCGGAAAAGGGCTACCACGGCGCGTCCATGCGCGACATCGCCACGGCGGCGGCGTGCAGCCTGCCCATGCTGTACTACTACCATAAGAACAAGGACGAGCTGTTCTATGCGGTCGCCTATTCGGAATTCGTGCTGCTGACCGAACGCCTGAACCGGGAGATCGAACCGGGCGGCGGCATTCAGGAAGTGTATATCCAGGCGCTGAAACAGCGGAAGGCGCTGGGCAGCTACGACCGCTTGGTCTACAAACTGTCCCTCAAGGTGTGGCTGGGGTTTGACGGGGATTCATTGGTGCGCCGCGACCTGACGGCGTGGGAAAACGGGCGCGTCGAGCGGATGAGAGGCAGCCTCGCGCGCCATATCCCGGACCCAAAGAAGCTGGATGTGTATGCCAGCCTTATGACCCGCGTCATGGAGAACATGATGGAAAAAATCCTGCTCATGGACGAGGACATCCCCGATACGGCGATCCGGAGCGAAATCGAATGGCTGATGAACCTTATGATATAGAGGAGGAAAACCCATGGAAGACGCGAAGAAGCTTCAGATGCTCAGGACGTTCTACGCCGGCGCGCTGGCCGATTCGGTGCTCCGGTTCGACCGGAAGGGGATCCTGGACGAGGTGACGGCGGAAAAGCGGCGGGAACAGCTGGCGGGCGGCAAGGCGCGCGCGGCACAGCTGGGCATCGCCGACGCGCAGTCGGTGTTTGATGTGCTGTCCGGCATCTTTGGCTGCGCGGACTGGCAGACGGAGGCCGCCGAATCCGGTTTTACCGCCAGCGCCTCCCGCTGCATGCTCTGCGCCTTTTCCAAGAAGATGGGAACCCAGAGCCCTTGCAACATCTACTGCCTGGACCCGATGGAGGGTATGGTGAAGGGGCTGGAGGAGGGCGCGGAGTTCCGGGTGGAATCGACGCTCTGGGCGGATGACCGGTGCAGGGTGTCCGTCCGCACGAAGGGCGAATGAAGCGGAATGTCCGCGTCGCGCGCAGGTTTCTCTTCAGACCGTCAATTCATGAAAAACCAGTTGCGCCAATGCCTTTCATGCACTCTAGAAGGCGCTTGAGGCCCCGCCGTTTTCGGCGGGGCCTTCCTTTGGGCGTCATTCCGGCAAAGCGCTCGTCCCCGGGCCGGCTGCTTAGCGGCCAGCCCGGGGCCAAGCTGTTCACGTTTTCATTGCCCGCGTTGCGGCTTCGGCAGGAGGATCGCCGTTACGCCGCCGTATAATACACCTTTCCGGTCGCGGTCGCCGCAACCGTGAAGTCCTCGGTGTTCGGAATTGTATACGGCGTGGTGCTGGCGGGCAGCGGGTTGGCGCCGCCGGCCAATTCGAAGCAAACGGTCTGCGAGGTGGCGCCTTCGGTGATGACCGCGTAGAAATAGAGGGTCGTGCCCGTTTCATAGGTGATCGGGTTTGCCGTGGTGAACTGGATAATCAGAATGGCGCTCTCGCCATAATCGGTGTCGAACGCGGTTCCGTTCGTGATTGATACCGGGATATCCATGAGCGCATTCTCCTTTAAGCTTTTAATGGGTGTGGCGGCCCGCCGCCCACCAATACAGTGTATTCTCATCATGAAAACATGTGCGTGTCGAATGGACTCGAAAGGGCGGAGCGCATAGAATGGGATGAGGTGAAACACATGAGCACCATCGATTTGGAATGCAGACAGTCCTTCAGCCTTCCTCCGGATGGCGCGCTTCCCTGTGGAAACAAAGGCATCCTGTCGCTGGGGCGCGGCTACCAGATATTTCTCTTTCCGGAGCTTCCGCCCTGCATCGGCCTTCGCAGCTTAAAGCAGGCGAGGCTGATCCTGTACAAAATCCCCATGGCAGCGCTTAACGGCCATCCCGCCTGCCAGCACAGCCTGTACTCCGCCTATCCGCTGCTCGACTTTTTCAGCGTATACGGATACCATTATGCCCCGCCGCGCATTGACGCAGGTCTGGATGCCCCGTTCTATAACGATCCGGACCGCTGCGTTACGGAGGTGGACCTGACCGCCATGGTAAACGCCTGGCTAACGGGGACCCTGGAAAACAAGGGGTTGCTTCTGATCGGACACAAAAATGCCTGCCGCGTCGACTACGTGTCCGACCGGTATGACATCGCGGGAATGCGCCCGATGCTGCGTCTTGTGTGCGAGGATTTGACGATATGCCAGCCACTGAGCGTAACCTGCTGCACCGTAACGCTGAATCGCTGACGAAGAGGTCCAACAGCGGAAAACAGGCCCCGCGGACGATCCGCGGGGCCTGTTGATTCGGGGTGATACCGTCTTACGCCTTGGCCTTCTTCTCCATGATGGCCGCATGCGCCGCCGCGAGGCGGGCGATCGGCACGCGGAACGGAGAGCAGCTCACGTAATCGAGGCCGACGTTGTGGCAGAAGATGACGGAGGACTGGTCGCCGCCGTGCTCGCCGCAGATGCCCAGCTTGAGGCCCGGGCGGGCCTTGCGGCCCAGCTCGGCCGCCATCTGCACCAGTTTGCCCACGCCGTTCTGGTCCAGGTGCTGGAACGGGTCGGACTCGAAGATCTTTTTGGTGTAGTAGGCGTCCAGGAACTTGCCGGCGTCGTCGCGGGAGAAGCCGTAGGTCATCTGGGTCAGGTCGTTGGTGCCGAAGGAGAAGAACTCGGCCTCCTTGGCGATCTCGTCGGCGGTGACGGCCGCGCGCGGGATCTCGATCATGGTGCCGACCTTGTAGTCGATCTTGGCGTCCTTCTCATTGAGGACCTTCTCGGCGGTCTCGACGACGACCTTGCGGACGTAGCCCAGTTCCTTGACGTCGCCCACCAGCGGGATCATGATCTCGGGATGGATGTCAAAGCCCTTCTCGGCGCGCACTTCCAGGGCGGCTTCGATGACGGCGCGGGTCTGCATCTCGGCGATCTCCGGGAAGGTGACCGCGAGGCGGCAGCCGCGGTGGCCGAGCATCGGGTTCAGCTCGTGCAGCTGTTCGATTCTGGCGACGATCGCGTCCGGCGTGGTGCCCAGCTCGCGGGCGATGGCGGCGATTTCGTCCTTCATGGACTTGGCCGGCAGGAACTCGTGCAGCGGCGGATCGAGGTAGCGGATGGTCACCGGGCGCTCGCCCATGACCTCGTAGATGCCCTTGAAGTCGCCCTTCTGCATGGGCAACAGCTTCGCGAGCGCGGCGCGGCGCTGCTCCTCGGTGTCGGCCAGGATCATCTCGCGGACCGCGGCGATGCGGTCGGCGGCGAAGAACATGTGCTCGGTGCGGGTCAGGCCAATGCCTTCCGCGCCAAACTTCACGGCGACCGCCGCGTCGTACGGGGTGTCGGCGTTGGTGCGGACCTTCAGGCGGCGGACCTTGTCGGCCCAGCCCATCAGGGTCGCGAAGTCGCCGGACACTTCGGCGTCGATGGTCGGGATGGAACCCGCGTAGACGTTGCCCATGGAGCCGTCGATGGACAGGAAGTCGCCTTCCTTATAGGTGACGCCGGCGACGACCAGAGTCTTGTCCTCTTCGTGGATGCGAAGATCGGAGCAGCCCGCCACGCAGCAGGTGCCCATGCCGCGGGCGACGACCGCCGCGTGGGAGGTCATGCCGCCGCGCCCGGTCAGGATGCCCTGGGCGTGGTTCATGCCCTCGATGTCCTCGGGCGAGGTCTCAAGCCG
>JAEZHK010000149.1 GCA_023416655.1 Bacillota bacterium | reverse complement strand
AGGGCTGTGATGGCCATTAGAAATTCACCACCTGGGCAAAATCCGCCGCCTTGAGGCTGGCGCCGCCGATCAGGCCGCCGTCGATCTCGCTCTGCGCCATCAGGCCCTTGACGTTGCCGGGGTTCATTGATCCGCCGTACTGGATGCGCACCTTGGAGGCGACCTCGTCGCCGTACTTGCCGGCGATGGCCTTGCGGATGACGCCGATGGTCTCGTTGGCCTGCTCGTCGGTGGCGGTGAGGCCGGTGCCGATGGCCCACACGGGCTCGTAGGCGACGACGACATTCGCGACCTGCTCTTCGGTCAGGCTGGTCAGCGCCATCAGGGTCTGGTAGGCGACGATGGCGTCGGTGTAGCCGCCTTCGCGCTCGTCCTTCATCTCGCCAACGCAGATGATCGGGATCAGACCCGCCTGGACGGCGGCGACGGTGCGCTTGTTGACGGTCTTGTCGGTTTCGCCAAAGTACTGGCGGCGCTCGGAGTGGCCGATCAGCACGTATTCGCAGCCCACAGCCTTGAGCATTTCAGCGGAGAGCTCGCCGGTGAAGGCGCCCTTCGGCGCGAAGTGGACGTTCTGCGCGCCCAGCTTGACGTTGGTGCCCTTGGTGATGCTTGCGACGGCCGCGAGGCACACCGCGGGCGGGCAGACGACCACGTCGCACTTGGCGTCTTTGACGAGCGGGAGAAGTTCGGCGACCAGCTGGGCGGCTTCCTCGGGGGTCTTGTTCATTTTCCAGTTTCCGGCGACGATGGGCTTGCGCATGGGGAATCCTCCTTAAAATTTCGGTTGTACGGCGGGACCCGAAGGCCCCGCCGGCTTTGGTGTTTTATTTGTCGTTCAGCGCCGCGACGCCGGGCAGCTCCTTGCCCTCCAGGAACTCGAGCGACGCGCCGCCGCCGGTGGAGATGTGGCTCATCTTGTCGGCCAGGCCCATCTGGGTGACCGCCGCCGCCGAGTCGCCGCCGCCGATGATGGTGGTGGCGTCGGAAGCCGCCATCGCCTCCGCGATGGCCAGCGTGCCTTTGGCAAAGTTGGGCATCTCGAACACGCCCATCGGGCCGTTCCAGACCACGGTCTTGGCCTTCGCGATTTCGGCCGAGAACAGCTCGATCGTCTTCGGGCCGATGTCCATGCCGGAGAAGCCGTCGGGGATGTCGTAGGAATCGACCAACTTGATGTTGCAGTCATTGGAGAAGGCGTCGCCCGCCAGGTTGTCCACCGGCAGGAGCAGCTTCACGCCCTTGGCCTTGGCCTTTTCGAGAAGTTCGTTGGCGAGTCCGACGCGCTCCTCGTCCAGAAGGCTTCCGCCGATCTTGCCGCCCTGCGCCTTGATGAAGGTGTAGGCCATGCCGCCGCCGATCAGGAGGCTGTCGACCTTTTCCAGCAGGTTCGTGATGACCGCGATCTTGTCCTTGACCTTCGCGCCGCCCAGAATCGCGACGAAGGGGCGGACGGGGTTTGAGATCGCGCCGCCCAGGAAGTCCAACTCCTTGCCGATCAGGAAGCCGGCGACCGCGGGCAGGTAGGAGGCCACGCCCGCCGTGGAGGAGTGCGCGCGGTGCACCGTGCCGAACGCGTCGGACACGTAGATGTCGGCCAGGGAGGCGAGTTCCTTGGAGAGCTCGGGGTCGTTCTTCTCCTCGCCCGGCATGAAGCGGACGTTCTCCAGCATGATCGCCTCGCCCGGCTTCACGGCCTTCGCCAGCGCCTTTGCGTCCGGGCCTACGACGTCCTTGGCCAGCTTCACTTCAAAGCCCAGTTTTTCGGTCAGGGACTTCGCGACGGGCATGAGCGAATACTTGCCTTCGAAGCCGCCCTTGGGACGGCCCAGGTGCGAGCACAGGATGACCGCGGCGCCATGATCGAGCAGGTACTGGATGGTGGGCAGCGCGCCAATAATGCGCGTTTCGTCGGTGATGTTGTATTCGCCGTCCAGCGGAACGTTGAAGTCGCAGCGTACCAGGACTTTCTTACCCTTTACGTCGATGTCTTTGACCGTCTTCTTGTTCATGGGCCACATCTCCTATCCCAATTAAATAAATAATGTAAGCACTGGAAAACCACCTAACAATATACTCCAAAATTGTAAATCTGTCCAGCGCACAAAAATAGATTGCCCGGATTGCTGCGATTTTAACGTGGAAATGGTATAATAAACCGCCTTGGATCAGGGGGTGGATTGGTGTCGATTATTGAGGTGGAAAACGTCTCGTACCGCTATGGGGAGGACAAGCCCATGGCGGTGGACGGCGTTACGCTACGCGTCGAAAAGGGCGAGTTCGTGGCGGTATTGGGGCACAACGGCAGCGGCAAATCGACGCTCGCCAAGCTCATCAACGCGCTGTTTTTGCCGGCGGAGGGCCGCGTCTTGGTGGCGGGGCTGGACACGGCGGGGAAGGACAGCGCTTGGGAAGTGCGCCGCCACTGCGGCATGGTGTTTCAGAACCCAGACAATCAGCTGGTCGCCACCGTCGTCGAGGAGGACGTGGCGTTCGGCCTGGAGAACATTGGCGTGCCCAGCCCGGAGATCCGCAAAAGGGTGGACGAGGCGCTGGAAATGGTGGGCATGCTGGCCTTCGCGCGCCACGCGCCCCACATGCTGTCGGGCGGGCAGAAGCAGCGCGTAGCCATCGCGGGCGTGCTCGCCATGCGGCCGGACGTGATCGTGTTCGACGAGGCCACCGCCATGCTGGACCCGGCCGGGCGGCGGGATGTGATGGCCATCGCACAGGCATTGAACCGGGAGGGCATCACGGTCGTCTGGATCACCCACTTCATGCGGGAGGCCTCGCTGGCGGGACGGCTGATCCTAATGGACAAGGGCAAAATCTCGCTCGAGGGTACGCCGCGGGAAGTGTTCGAGCAGGTGGAGGTCGTCCGCTCGCTGGGCTTGGACGTGCCGGAGATGGTGGACCTTGCCGGACAACTCCGGGAAAAGGGCGTGCCGCTTCCGGGCGGCGTCATGACCGTGGATGAAATGGTGGTGGAACTTTGTCGATTGAAGTGAGGGCGCTCAGCCATATCTACATGCCGGGCAGCCCGTTTCAATCGGTGGCGCTGCACGACGTGACGCTTTCCATCCCGGACGGCCAGTTTGTGGGCCTCATCGGGCATACCGGCAGCGGAAAGTCCACGCTGGTACAGCATTTGAACGGCCTTTTAAAGCCCACCAGCGGTACGGTGCTGGTGGACGGGCAGTCGCTGTCCGAAAAATCCACCGACCTTCGCGCCGTCCGGCGCAAGGTGGGCCTGGTGTTCCAATACCCGGAGTATCAGCTCTTCGAGGAGACGGTGTTCAAGGACATCGCCTTCGGGCCTTCAAACCTCGGCCTTTCGCAGGGCGAGATTGAGGAGCGCGTGCGGGAAGCGGCGCAGCTCGTGGGCGTCCAAGAGGAACTTCTGGAGCGGTCGCCCTTTGAGCTCTCCGGCGGACAGAAGCGCAGGGTGGCCATTGCCGGGGTGCTGGCGATGCGCCCCACCACGCTGATCCTGGACGAACCCGCCGCGGGCCTCGACCCCAAGGGCCACAGGCGGATGATGGACATCATGCGGTCGCTGCACGAGCGGGGCGGCATGACGCTGGTCATGGTATCCCACAGCATGTCGGACGTGGCGAAGCTGTGCTCCCGCATCCTCGTCATGAACAAGGGTACGATGGCGATGGACGGCGCGCCGGAGGAAATCTTCATGCTGGGCGGGAAGCTGGAGGAACTGGGCCTGGGCCTTCCGGAGAGCGCGGAGCTGTCCGAAAGGCTTCGAAACGAGGGTTTTAAGCTGCAGCCGCACGTGTGGCGGACGGAGCAATTGGCCGCGGTGCTGCCCGCGCTTCTGAAAAAA
The DNA here is from genome assembly GCA_023416655.1 of Bacillota bacterium. Classification (GTDB taxonomy): domain Bacteria; phylum Bacillota; class Clostridia; order Christensenellales; family Aristaeellaceae; genus JAEZHK01. The sequence continues at coordinate 1,765 of JAEZHK010000149.1, read as the reverse complement.
GGGGGTGCCGGTCATGGCGCTTGACATTACGCTGGGCCAGTACTACCCCGGCGAATCCCCGCTGCACCGGATGGATCCCAGGGCGAAGCTGCTCATGACGCTAATGCTGATCGTCGGCGTTTTCCTGGCGGACAGCTTCCTGGCCTACGCGGTCTTCTTCGCCTACGTGCTGGCCGCGGCGTACCTTTCCAAAATCCCGCTGAAGCTGATGCTCAAGGGGCTGAAGGCGGTCTACTTCATCATCGTGCTGACCTTCGTGCTGAACGCGTTCTTCGGAACGGGTCAGACGGTGCTCCTGCATTGGCAGTTTGTCACCATCACCCGCGAAGGCGTCCGCACGGCGGTCTTCATGGCGCTCCGGCTGATGCTGTTGGTGTTCGGCACCCAGCTTCTGACGCTGACCACGTCGCCCATCGCGCTGACGGACGGGCTGGAGCGGCTCTTCTCACCACTTTCCAGGATCGGCTTCCCCGCCCACGAGATGGCGATGATGATGTCGATCGCGCTCCGGTTCATCCCGACGCTCCTTGAGGAAGCGGACAAGATCATGAAGGCGCAGACCGCCCGGGGCGCGGACTTTGAGACGGGCAACCTCATGGCGCGGGCAAAGGCGATGATCCCGCTCTTGGTACCGCTCTTCGTCAGCGCGTTCCGTCGAGCGGATGAACTGGCGCTGGCGATGGAGGCCCGGTGCTACCGGGGCGGCGCCAACCGCACGCGGCTGAGGGTTTTGAAGTACACGACGGTGGACGCCTGGGCGGGCCTCTCCATGGCGGCGCTCATCGCGCTGATCGTGCTGATATGACGCGCCGAATCCGGCTGACCGTCGAATATGACGGCACGGCCTACGCGGGCTGGCAGCGGCAGCTGAACGCCGTCAGCGTGCAGCAGCGGCTGGAAGAAGCCATCAAAAAGCTGACCGGGGAGGGTGCAAGCGTCACCGGCGCGAGCCGCACCGACGCGGGCGTACACGCGCTGGGGCAGGTCGCGCACTTCGATACCGTCTCCCGCATCCCGGGGGACAAGTTCTGCTTCGCGCTCAATACCGTGCTGCCGGACGACATCCGCGTCAGCGCATCCTGTGAAACGAGGCCTGATTTCCACGCCCGCTTCGACGCGCAGGGGAAACTCTACCGGTATCTCATCCACAACCACGCCCACGCCTCCGCCATCGATCGGAACACCCACGCCCACTCGATCTACCCGCTGGACGAGGAGCTGATGCACGGAGAGGCGCAGGCAGCCGTCGGCAAGCACGACTTCGCGGCGTTCGCCGCCAGCGGCTCCATCGTCAAGGACACGGTACGCACCATCCACGAGGCAAGGGTGCTACGAAACGACAACGAAGTGGAATTTCTCGTCCGCGGCAACGGCTTCCTGTATAATATGGTGCGCATCCTGGCGGGCACGCTGATGGCGGTGGGCAGCGGCAAGCTGGAACCCGGTGCGATTGGCCGGGCGCTTGAGAGCAAAAACCGGCTGGACCTGGGCGTCACCGCCCCGGCGCACGGGCTGACGCTGATGCGCGTGTACTACGACGACGACCCGTCGGAGGAAGATCAGGGGGCGGACTGGCCATTTTCCGGTCTCCTGTGACCAACTGTAAATTATGGCGTCCGTTTGAAATCGCTCCTCAATGACTGATAAAATCTTTGTGAACAGGCGACAACATCGCCTGTTTATGCTATAATAAGCCGGATAACAGCTCAGTCAAAGGGAGGACGCAAGATGCAGTATTCTCATGAAGTGGAGCAGATGGTCTGCG
>JAEZHK010000147.1 GCA_023416655.1 Bacillota bacterium | reverse complement strand
GTGCCGCCCGCCGCGTAGTACAGCGCCATGCGCGGGTCGTTGTTCTCGACGCCGTACACGCCGAAGGTGTCCACGGTTCCGTCCGCGTTGACCTTGGTCAGCTTCTTGGCGGTCTCGACGAACTCGTCCCAAGTCCAGGCCTTGGCCGGATCCGCCGGGGGATACGCGACGCCTGCGGCGTCAAAGATGTCCTTGTTGTAGTAGATGGCCGGGCTGACGGTGCAGGAGCTGACGCCGTAGATGTGGCCGTCGATGGACATCAGCTTCTGGGAGGACGGGATGAAGTCGTCCAGCTTATACTCGGCGTTGAAGTAGTCCGTCAGGTCCAGGAGCACGCCCTTTTCCTGGAAGTTGCGGTATTCGCCCATGCCCATGAAGAAGGTGTCGGGCGCCGCGTCGCCGGCGATCATGGTGAGCAGCTTTTCGGCGTACGTGCCGTTGATGGGGGTGTACTCCACCTTGATGTCGGGGTTCTTGCTCTCAAACAGCGCGATGCCCTTGAGCACCGAATCGGTCTCCAGCGGGCTGGCCTCCCAGCCCATGAACGTGATCGTGACAGGGGATTCCGCCACCGCGGCCGGCATCGAGACGAGGATTGTGGTGAGGAGGGCGAGTACGAGCATAAGACAGGTCTTCTTCATCCGTGATTCCTCCCATGACATATTTCGCTGGTCTTGCCAGTCGAGACCCTGTGATCAATTAATGTAAAAGAGCATATAAATCTACACATTGCCCGATATCCCGAACAATATCATGCAAAAATTAACCATATTATTGATTTAAAGACCTTCGTCGAGTGATCTTATTGTAACGAAACGGCAAGCCTCTGCGCAAGCCAACAAAACCTAAGAAATGGTGGTCATTTCCGAGGTTTGTTAAAAGGACTCAGCCATTGTGAAAATGACTGAGTCGCTGGCGGATATTCTCATGGCCGGTGGGCCTGCCTGGAGCATTGCCGGAACTACACGGACGCGTTTCTCCCGATTTCCGGGATTTCGACGCCTACCCTTCCGCGATGCACAACCGCGGAATGTGCTTTTCATAATAGATGCGCGTCGACTCGCTGAGCCCGTCGTCGGTAATCAGGCAGTTGATCTCGCTCACCGGGCATAACACCGTCGTGCCCTCATACTGCTCGCACTTGGTGTGGTCGGCCAGCACGATCACCTCGTCCGAGATGCGCATGCAGGCCTGATACGTCTCCACGCCGTTGGGATCGTCGGTCATCAGCCCGTGGATCGGGTGCAGGCCGGTGGTGCCCGTCAGCATCAGGTCGGCCCGGAGCCGCTCCAGCGTGAGGTGCGTCAACCCGCCCCGCACCTCCATCTCCGCCGGGTTCAATACGCCGCCCAGCAGGATGACCGTGATCTTCTCCTCCCATGCCAGTTCATTCATGACCGGGAGCGAGCTTGTGATCACCGTCAGCCGCATCCCTTTGAGATACGGGCAGACCGCGTTGACCGTCGTGCCGCCCATCAAAAGCAGCGTCATGCCCTCCTTGACGAAGGTGGCCGCCAACCGGCCGATGGCGTTCTTCTCCTTCAGGTGGCTCACCTGCCGCTGCCGGATTGGCGAATGCGCCGCCGGATCGGGAAGCGAAGCGCCGCCGTGGAACCGTTTCAGTCTGTTCTGCTTCTCCAGGGCTTCCAGCGCCCGCCGAACCGTGGACTCGCTCAAATACAGATCCCTTGAGAGCTCCGTCACCTTCGCGCTCCCGCGCTGCTCGATATATCGTAAGAGCTCGCCGTACTTGGCCGCCATATCGCCGGACACGATGCTCACCTCTTCTGTTGCAATCCGTAATTTATTCTATCATACCAGACTGATCGAAAAAAAGTCAATACCGCGCATGCGATTCAATCAAAATCGATCAATACGGAAAAATTCAGTCAGAATACTGGCGCGGTTCGCGCACGCATGTTATACTTGTCATGAAATACGGCAGGCAAGACAGTGCGAGGTGCCATGTATATGAGCTACATATTTAATGAAATCCATTCCCAATACGTTGCGCTTGAAAAGACCCGGCGTCTACTGGACGTTGAGATCGAGCGCATTTCTGGCCTGATCGCCGGCAAACCGCTTTTGTTCGTGGGCAGCGGCTCCAGCTACGCCATCGCCCGCTCCGCGGCGCTGATGGCCCGGCTCAGGCTGGGCAATTCCGCAATGGCCGTCGCGGCGGGCGACCTGCTTCTGCACATGGACACCTACCGCCCGGCGCTGGACGGCTGCGTCCTGGTGGCGCTGTCCCGCTCGGGCGAAACCAGCGAAGTGGTGCGCTCCATTGACATGATGCGCGCGGCGGGCATCCGGTTTGAGGTGATGGGCGTGGGCTGCACGGAAAACTCCACGCTGTCCGGGCAGAGCGACCTTTCGCTTGAGATGCCGTGGGCGTTCGACGAGAGCGTGTGCCAGACCCGAACCGTTTCCTGCCTGTTCTTCTTCTGCGCCTACATGACCGCGAAGCTCGCGGGCGACGGGGCGCTTGTTCGGGACCTGATCCGGGTGGTTGAGGCCGGGCCTGCGTACATGCGCAGCGTCGAGCCGTCGCTTGAGGAAGTGGCCCGGCTGCCCTGGACCCACGCCGTGGTGCTGGGCGACGCTGAACTGGGCGGGCTCTGCGAGGAGGGCGCGCTCGCCTTCAAGGAAATCTGCCAGCTTCCGAGCAACTACTACCACCTTCTGGACGTGCGCCACGGCCCGATGGTGCTGGTGGGGCCTCAGACGCTGGTGATCGCGGTGTTCTCGTCAAACGACAACGAGCTGGAATTGGCGCTGGTGCGCGACGCCCTAAATAAGGGCGCTACGGTCGTCGTCTACAGCGACCTGCCGCTCGATTTACCCGGCGCGGTCGTCGTCAGCTTCGGCGAAGCCCTGCTGCCGCCCGCAAGGGGCATCCCGGCAATCGCCGTGTGCCAGCTGCTCAGCTATCACAAATCGTTTGTTACCGGCGCGAATCCGGACGAGCCCAACGGGCTTTCTCCCTGGATCAAGTTGTAAGACGCCCGGCGTGAGGAGGCATCTCATGTTCTTCGGTAGAGATACGTTCAAGTTCGTGCTGATCGGCGCGGGCAGTTCGGTATTCACCATGCGGCTGGTGGGCGACATCCTGTCGGAGGCGTCCATCCGCGGCGGCGAAATCGCGCTGGTCGACATCAATGAAAGCGCGCTCCAGCAGGCCGGGGCGGGGTCGGAGATGCTGATCCGGCATGCGGGAAAGCCGATCTCCGTGACCACGCACCAAAGTTACCATAGCGCGCTGCCCGGGGCCGACTTCGTGTTCTTTGTCTACGCCATCGGTGGCTATGCCGCGTGGAAGAAGGACATCGAGATTGCGACGCGCTTCGGCGTCAGCCAGTCGGTGGGGGATACCATCGGGCCGGGCGCGGTCATCCGCATCCTGCGCACGATCCCGTTTACGATGGAGCTTGTCCGCGAGATGGAGCGGGTGTGTCCCGAAGCCTACGTCATCAACTACGTCAACCCCGAGGGCGCACAGTGCCTGGTGATCCAGAAGTATTCGAAGATCCGCGCGTTCGGGCTTTGCCACGGCACGCCGGACACCGCGCGGGACCTGGCCCGGCATGTCTTCCGCGTGGAGCCGGAGCGCTTCCACTATGAGGCGGCGGGCGTGAACCACCTGACCTGGTTTACCCGCATGACCATCGACGGAAAAGACGCCTACCCCGACCTTAAGCGAGCGCTGACCGAGAGCGGCTATGCGAAGAAAGAGCCCATCTCGTTTGACCTGATGGACATCTTTTCACTGTATCCCGCGCCGGGGGACCGCCATGTGGGCGAATTCTTCTCCGCGTTCCTCAAGGAAAACGTGCTGCTTAAGCGCGATTATACGTGGAAGAACAACGACTTTGTGGTCGTGGACCGCTGGCGCGAGGAGGGAGAGGCGCGGCTTCAGAGCGCGCTCCGGGGCGATGGGCTCGAGCACTTCCTCGAAGGCTCGGGCGAAACCGCCACACACTTCATCCGCTCGCTGGCAACCGGCGAGATCACCAGCGAGATGGTGAATGTCATCAACCGTGGCTACATTGAAAACCTGTCCGACGGCATCATCGTGGAGCTGCCCGCGTTTGTGGACCAGTTCGGCCTGAAGCCTCAGTTCATGGGCCGCCTGCCCGCGGGCATCGCCGCCAAGTGCGAGGCGCTGGGCCGCGAGTACGACCTGCTCGTGGACGCTGCGATCCACTGCGACAAGCAGCTGGCGCGCCAGGCGATGTACATGGACCCGCTGTGCGCCAACTGCGACGACCCGGACGGCCTGCTTGAAGCGATGATCCTGGAAAACCTGCCGCTTTTGCCGGATGCGTGGAATGACGTCTGTTAGCGGGATGGTCCCGCTTGGTATTTAAAAATATCTGGAGGTGCCAACTATGAAGAGAACTCTGGCCCTGCTGCTCGTCGCCCTGATGACGCTTGGGGTATGCGTCGTGACGGCATCCGCGGAGACGACCACCGTCAAATTCTGGTCACACCAGAATACCGCCTGGAATGCGGCGTGGGAGGAACTGATCGCCGAATTCGAAGCGGCCAATCCCGATATCGACATCGAGTACACCACGTTCCCCTACGCAGACTTTGAGGCGAAGATCCAGACATCCCTGATGGCGGGTGATCCGGGTGCGGACGTCTACGAAGCCTGGGGCGGCTGGATGCTGGACTTCGCGTCCGCCGGCGCGCTGAGCGAGGTGCCGGACAAGTTTATGGCCGATCTGCTAAAGGATTCGTACGCGCCGGTGCTCGGCACGCTGCAGTACGACGGCAAGTACTACGGCGCGCCTCTGGAGTTCAACGCCGGCTACGGCGGCATGGTGGTCAATAAAAAGCTGTTTGAGGAGAACGGCATCAGCTATCCGACGACCTGGCAGGAGGTTCTCGACATTTCGAAGAAGGTCGCCGTGCAGAACGGCGACATCATGGAGATGCGCGGCCTGGAGTACGCCGGCATGGATACGCTTTATTTCAACTGGCAGTCCATGATCCTGCAGAAGGGCGGCAAGCTGTTTGACGACCAGGGCAGGCTGGACTTCAACAATCCCATCGCCGCGGACTGCATGAAGGAACTGGTCTCCTACGTGACCGAGGACCACATCACCAACACCGACAGTCTGACCGCCGCCCAGAGCGTCGTGGAGCACGGCTTCGTGTGCATGGACGAGTGTTACATGGCCATCAACGGCCCGTGGATCATCGCGGACTGCGAGGACACCTTCGGCCTAACCTACGGGACCGATTTTGAGTACATCGCGCAGCCGCCGTTCGTGGACGGCGCGGAGCAGAAGTGGGTGGCGGAGACCGGCTGGAGCATGTGCGTGCCCAAGGCCACCAAGGTGGCCGACGCGGCCTGGAAGTTCGTCGAGTTCGCGCTTAAGCCGGACAACCTGCTCAAGCACAACCTCGCCTGCGCGCAGATCCCGCCCAGGGCCTCCGTCGCCAAGGATCCGGCGTACCTGGAGGGGATGCCCGCCATGAAGCCCGTCGTGGACATCCTGGACAAGGCGGTGTATGCCGGCTCCTACAATACCGGCGTCGTCAAGACCTACATGGCCCAGATGTACATTTCACTGTGCAGTAACGACGGCACCTACGCCTCTGTTGAAGACGCCTGCAAGAAGCTGACGGAAGACATCAACGCCAATGTGAAGTATTATTGAGAGATTCCCTGATCTCCTGGGGCGTGCCGTAGGCGCGCCCCAGGATCCATACCAATCTCCGGGAAAGGAAGGGGATCCATGAAGTGTTCGAAATTCCCCTACCTCGTATTGACGCCGCTTTTGGCGATCCTGTGTACGTTTACGGTGCTCCCGATCATCGGCAGTTTTGTCATTGCCTTTATGGATTACAACCCGCTGCGCGCACAGGGTAACAGCTTCGTCGGGCTTTCGAACTTCGCGCGATTTTTCAGCGATGAACTGTTCGCAAAGAGCCTGGGCAATACGCTGTATTTTGTGGTTGTGATGACGGTCACCAACATTGTGATCACGCTTCTTATCGCCCAGTTGCTCTCCGCGCTCTCGTCGAACAAGTGGCGCAGTCTGTTCCGCGTTCTGTTCTTCATGCCCTGCGTCGCGCCGCTGGCTGCGGTTTCGATCGTGTGGATGCGCTCCATCTTGCCAATCAAGGGCGGCCTTCTCAACATGGTGCTCACGCAGTTGGGCTTGGCGCCGGTCAACTGGCTGGGCAGCGCCGGCATGATCATGCCATCCATCATGATCCTGACCCAATGGGCGGACCTTGGCTATAACATCATTCTGTTCATCGCGGGCATTCAGGGCATCCCCGACACTTATTATGAGGCCGCCGAGATCGACGGGGCCGGACCGATCCGCCGCTTTTTCGCCATCACGCTGCCGCTTTTGAACAAGACATTCTCCTTTGTGTTCATCATGACGCTGATCTCGGAATTCCAGGCCTTCGCGCAGTTCTCCATTGTCGCCAAGGACGGCGGACCCGGCCGCGCGGGCTATGTACTCAGCACCTACATCTACAACACCGGGTTTGCCAACAAGGATCTGGGTTATGCCTCGGCCCTCTCGGTAGCGTTGTTCCTGATCATCATGGCCGTCACGCTAATCCAGCGCCGCTTGGGTAGGGTCGATTGGGGGTACTGAAATGAAATTGTGCCGCAATAAGCGCCTCGCCTCCATTGCGATCATCCTTGGGATGACCATTCTCGGCCTGATCTTCGTCATGCCCTACATCTGGATGATTCTGAGCTCTTTCAAGGGCAAGGTGGAGATCATCAAGTCCAAGGCATTCCTTCCCTCGAAGTGGATCTGGGACAACTACATTACGGTATTCACCAAGGCGCCGATTGTCTCCTGGTTTTTCAACAGCGTGTTTGTCACGGTGGTCGGCACTGTCGCCATGCTCTTCACCAGTTCCATCGCGGGATTTGTGTTTGCCAAGTATGAGTTCCGATTCAAAAACGCGCTGTTTCTGTTTGTCCTGGCGACGATGATGGTGCCGGCCCAAGTGACGATGATCCCATCGTTTCTGCTCATTGATCGCCTGGGCATGTACGACTCGCTGTCCGCGCTGATCATTCCGGGGCTGGTGGGCGGCTTTGGCATCTTTCTGTGCAGGCAGTTTATCGAAGACATTCCCGACAGCCTGTGCGAAGCGGCCTGTATCGACGGTGCAAATGGTTTCTACATCTACGCGCGCATCATTGTGCCGCTGATCAAGGCGGCCATTGGGGCGCTGACGATCTTCACCTTCCTGGCCAAGTGGAACGACTACCTGGGGCCGCTTTTGTTCTTGAGCAATCCCAAGAACATGACCATGCCGCTGGCGCTCAACTTCTTTACCGGGCAGCATAATTCCGACAACGGAGCGATCATGGCTGCTGCTGTGATCGTGACACTGCCAGTGACCATCGTGTTTCTGTGCCTTCAGAAGCAGTTCATCAAGGGCATCGCCATCGCCGGCATGAAATAGGAGGGACTCATGCTCGACATCTCCCAAAAGGATATTGACCGCCTGCGCGCGCTGGCATCTCACCAGGCTGAGTTGGCGTCCGGCGACCGGATGCGAAACCTCTACGCCGATTGGGCGCGCCACGGGCGGTTTGAAAAGGACGCCCGCCCCATGTTCACCGTCGAGTTGTGGACATTCGCTGGTGAGGTGATTCCGCCGCTAATGCGCTGCGAGGGCGAGAAGGCCCGAAGGCTCGAAGCCATGCTGCTCGGAAACATCGTGCCCTTCGAGATGTTTGGGGACGACACGCCGGTGCGCGGTTACCTGCCAGTGCCGCTCAAAAAGCGCTTCGTGCCCTTCGGCCTCCCGGTGCGCAAAAGCGAAGCCGACGACAGCGGCGCGGCGGGTGTGGGCCATCACTTTGAGGCATATCTGCATGACCTTGAGGAGGACTGGCACCTGTTGGGTAAATCTACGTGGTCGTTCGACGAGGCGGCGACGCAGGAGGAGATCGATGCACTCAATGAACTCTTTGGCGACCTCCTGCCCGCCCGCAGGAGCGGCGAGACGCTCATGGTCGGTCCCGCGGAGGACATCATCCACCTGATCGGCATGGAGGATCTGTACGTCGCCATGTACGACGTACCGGAACGCGTGCACGAGATGATGGACCGGCTGCTGAACGACTACGGAGAATACCTCGACGAAATGGAGGCGCGCGGGCTGATCCTGCCAACAGCGGGGGATGAGGGGCTGCCACAGGGGTCCTATTGTTTCACGGATTCCCTACCTTCCGCCGGAACGGGCTTGAACACCCGGCAGGTATGGGGCTATATGGACGCGGAAGAGATGAACGATGTCTCCCCGGAAATGTACAGGGCGTTCATCACCGACCATTACCGTGGCATGGCAGAACGGTTCGGCGCGCTCTCCTTCGGATGCTGCGAGGCGATCCACCGCGTGTGGGACGGCGGCGTCGAGACGCTGCCCAACCTGCGCAAGGTGTCGGTGTCCGCCTGGTGCGACCCGCGGTTCATGGGCGACCGGCTCCGCAACCGGGACATCGTATTTCTCAGAAAGCCCACGGCCAACTTCTTGGGCGTCGGCAGAGACCTGGACGAGGAAGCGGTGCGCGCATACTTCCGCGAGACCGCCGAAGCTGCCAGCGGCTGCCGCCTGGAGGTCACCCAGCGCGACGTGTATTTGCTAAACGGCTCACCTGACAAGGTGAAGCGATACGTCCAGCTCGTGCGTGAGGCCTTGGATCGTTATTGGAAGCCATAGCAAAGGGGTTCCGGCATGGTGCCGGGTTTTAATATCTGTCTGATAGAGGAAATCATTTGCTGTTCGGCCGGTTTTTGTGGAGCCCGCCCCTTCTGACGGCGGCGCTAACGGGCGAATCGCATTCGTAAGGGAAAGGATGAACACCATGGCGCGGAAATTCGCATTCATCGGGGCAGGGAGCTTCGGGTTCACGCGGGATCTGATCCGGGACATCCTGAGCTACCCGGCGCTTTCGGACGCCACGCTGGCGCTGATGGACGTCAGCTCGGAGCGGCTTACGTTCATCACCCGGGCCGTCGAGCGCATCATTGCGGCGGGCGGCTACCCGGCGAAGGTGGTCGCGACGCTTGACCGCGCGGAGGCGCTGAGGGGCGCGGACGGCGTGATCTGCACCATCCTCGAAGGCGGCGTAGACGTGTGGCAGCACGACATCCTGATCCCGAAGAAATACGGCGTGGATACCAACGTGGGCGATACGCGCGGCCCCAGCGGCATCTTCCGCTTCCTGCGCACCGTAAACCCCATCCTGGACATCGCCCGGGATATCGACCGGTATTGCCCCGGCGCGGTCTTCCTCAACTACACCAACCCCATGGCGATGCTCTGCCGCGCCGTGCAGGGCGCCTACCCGCACATGCTGACCAGCGGCCTCTGCCACAGCGTGCAGGGAACCGCGCACATGCTGGCCGAATGGATCGGCGCGAAGAAGGATGAGATCAGCTACACCTGCGCGGGCATCAACCATCAGGCGTTCTATACCAGCTTCCTCTGGAACGGCGAAGACGCCTATCCCCTGATCCGCAAGGCCGTCACGGAGCGGCCGGAGATCTACAATGAGGAAATCGTCCGCAACGAGATGTTCCTGGCCCTCGGGTACTACCCCACCGAGAGCTCCGGCCACAACAGCGAGTACAACGCCTGGTTCAGAAAGCGCCCCGACCTCATTGAAAAGTACTGCACCCACGGCACCGGCTGGAACCCGGGCGTCTATGCCTACATCCTGGACGAGTACCGCAACAAGGAAACCAGTTGGAAGGGCGGAATCGAGACCTGGCTCAAGGAAACGCCGGAGCTTGAGCGGGGCGGGGAGTACGCCGCCTACATCTTCAACGCCATCCTGGGCGACGGGACGATGTTCAAGTTCAACGGCAATGTCCGAAACTTCGGCCTGGTCGACAACCTGCCTGATGGATGCTGCGTGGAGGTGCCGGTGCTGGCCTCGAAGCACGGGCTCGAGCCCATCCGGGTCGGCAAACTGCCACCGCAACTGGCGCTCCTCTCCGGCACATCCGCCCAGATCGAGGAGATGGCGGTGGAGGGCAGTCTTTCGGGCGACCGGGAGATGATCTACCGGGCGATCTGCTTCGACCCGCTCACCAGCGCCGTTTTATCACTGCGAGAGATCCGGGACATGGTGGACGAAATGTTCCGCAAGAACGAGGCGTGGCTTCCTCAGTTCGGGAAAAAATGAGGCGGGGCGATTCTGCCGACGATGGGGTGATGGCGTGATCTTCCTGGGGATTGATGCGGGCGGCAGCAAGGCGTTTTTCTCGCTCTGCGATGAGCACGGGCGCGTGCTCTCGACCCTTCGCCGTCCGGGCTTTACGCCCGCCAATACAGATGAGGATGCCGTTTACAGGTTGTTTTCTTCCGGAATTCAGGAGATGCTGCGCGAAGCCGGGCTAGGCGAGGAGTTGACGGCCATTCGCGCCGCGTCCGGCGGCATGCCCTGCTGGGGCGAGTCCGACGTTCAGGACGCGATGGTCCAAAGGGCCATGGCGCGCTGCCTGGGCTCGGTGCCCTTTCGGCTCGTCAACGATTCCGAGGTGGCTTGGGCGGGTTCCTTTGCGCTCAATCCAGGCATCAACATCGTATGCGGCACCGGCACGATCGCCTTTGGCGTGGACCCGTCGGGCGCTTCCGTGCGCTGCGGCGGATGGAGCCCCTACTTTTCAGACGAAGGTTCGGGCCATTGGCTGGGGCGCAAGCTCCTGGAGCTGTTCTGCAAGCAGGCCGACGGGCGGATCGCAGAGCGCGGCGTGGTCTACGCCTTGGTGCGGGAGAAGTTTCAGCTGAATAGCGATTTCGAGATCATCACCATCGCGGAGCGCGACTACCTGCCCTACCGGGACAAGCTGGCCTCGCTGCAGCTGATTCTGCTGGAGGCCGCGAAGCGGGGCGACCCGGACGCCATCGCCTGTTACCGGGAGGCCGCGCACGAGATTGCGCTGAACGCGAAGGGCATCAAGTCCCGTCTCCGGTTCGATGGCCCGGTGGATGTGTCCTATTCCGGTGGCATCTTCAAGGTGGGCGAACTGGTGATGGCTCCCTTCAAGGAGGCGCTGGAGGCCATGGACTGCCGCCTGGCCACGCCCCTTGCGCCGCCCTGGGCGGGGGCTTTGATGATGGCGCTGAGGCTTGCCGGGATGGACTCGCCCGAGGCGATCGCGTCGCTGATCCGGGCGGGCAGCCGGGAATGATTCAAAAATGATTTTTGAAAGCGGGAATCCCTATGCCACTTATGACGAGCAGGGCGCTGCTGTTGGATGCCCAAAAGGCGGGCTACGCGGTGGGCGCGTTCAACATTGAAAACATGGAGATGGCGCAGGCCGTGATCGAGGCCGCCCAGGAGGCGAAGGCCCCGGTCATTCTGCAGACCACTCCCGGCACCCTCAAGTATGCAAGCCCGGCGGTTTTCGCCGGGATGGTCGCCGCGCTGGCGCGCCAGGCCATGGTCCCGGTGGCGCTGCACCTGGACCACGGCAACAGCTTCGAGCTGGCCCTGGCGGCGCTCGAGGCCGGCTATACCTCGGTGATGATCGACGGCTCCGCATTGCCCCTCGAGGACAACATTCGCCTGAGCCGGCGTGTGGTGGAAGCGGCCGCGCGGCTGGGCATTCCGGTGGAGGCGGAGCTCGGGAAGGTGGGCGGCAAGGAGGACGACCTGACCGCCGACGCCGACACCAACACCAATCCCCAGGATGCCGTGCGGTTCGTGCGCGAAACCGGGATCGACTCCCTTGCCGTTGCCATCGGCACCGCCCACGGGTTCTATGTGGGCACGCCGGTACTGGACAAGGTGCGGCTGGGCGAGATCCGCAAGCTCGTGTCCATTCCGCTGGTGCTGCACGGCGCGTCGGGACTGTCCGAAGCGGACGTCCGGGACTGCATCGCGCTGGGCATCTGCAAGGTGAACTTCGCCACCGAGCTGCGCGCCGCCTTTACCGACGGCGTGAAGCAGGCGCTGGCGGCCTCGCCCGATCTGTACGATCCCAAGAAGATGGGCGCAAAAGCGCGGGACTGCGTGCGCCGCCTGGTGATCGAGAAGATCAAAATGTGCGGCTCGGACGGCCGGGCGTCATGATCCGGAGCCTGATCTTTGACATGGACGGAACGCTGGCCGACACCCTCCAGGCCACCGCCCCGGCGCTTTCGGAAGTCTCGCCGCGCTACGGTCTGCCGCCCCTTGCGATGGAAACCGTCCGCGAGGCCATCGGCTTCGCAAACCCTGAGTTTTATTACCGGCTGTATCCCGAAAGCGACCACGCGCGCCTGCGCGCTTTGGGCGGGGAGGTTGAGCGCCTCGAGGAAACCTACATTCGGCGTCTGGGTGAGGCGATGCTGTTCCCCGGCGTGCGCCAGATGCTGGATCGGCTGATTGCGCTGGGCGTGGCGCTCCATGTCGCCAGCACCGGGGACCCGGCGCATGTGGACGTGGTGCTCCGCAGCGCTGGCATCCTGCCCCTCTTCCGCTCGGTCCATTGCGGCGAGAGCGCCAAGGAGCGCATGGTGGGCGAGATCCTCGGCGCGTCCGACCGGAGCGAATGGGCGATGGTCGGGGACCGGAAAAAGGACGTCGACGCCGCCCGCGCGAACGGGATCCCGGTGATCGGCGCGGGCTTTGGATACGTGGAGCGCACGGAGCAGGCGCTCTTTGACCGGGTGGCCGATTCGCCTGCTGATATCGTCCGGTGGGTGGAATCCCAGAACCGGACGGCAGACAGTATAAGCGAGAACCTGTCCGGATCGCTTTCCCTTTGATCATCCACATTGGGTTACTATAACAAGACCTGCAGCATACCAGCCGCAGGTCTTTTGTTTGGCTCAGACGCTCCCGTCAGCCAATGAGCCTCAGGGCATTTTCATAATAGATCTTCTTCAGCGCCTCGGCTGACAGGCCGACGCCGTAGATCTTCCAGCGGCCCTGGGTGGGGATGCCGCCGTCGGGGTTGTAATCAAAATACTCGTCCTTTGTCTCCAGAAAGCGGAAATTGACGCCGTAGGCGCTGAGGTCTGTGGGGCAGAAGTCGGAGCCGTAGAGCACACGGTCCGCGTACTGCTCCAGGAAGCGCGCGGCGGTGTAGGGCTGCCGGCCGAGTTCGGCAAAGCGCCCGGAAAGGTCAACGTACATGTTCGGATGGCGGTCCAGCTGCTCCGATACGAAGCCCAGGTTTTCCGCGTAGCTTCCCACATGCGCCACAATGAAGGTGGTGCCGGGGTTTGACCGGATCAGGTTCTCCTGCTGGCGCATCAGTTCGTGGAAGGAGAAGAGGCCGGGGCCGTCGAACCGCCAGTCGGGATGCTCGCACAGTTCCTCGTAGCGCTCGTTGCGGCCGTCGGCGGGCTCGAAGAAGGCGATGGGGTCGGCGATGTGGATGGTGATGGGCAGCCCCAATTCCCCCGCCGCCTGCCAGACGCACTCAAGCCGCGGGTCGTCGATGGGGATGTACTTGCCGTCCCGGTCCTTCCACACGAGGCTGATGACCTTCCAGAACTTCAGCCCGGATATACCGGCGACCTTGGATTCCCGGAGGGTCCGATAGACGTAGCTTTCAAAATCCGGCTCGTCCAGCTTCAATACATTCAGATTGCCAAAGGTTTTGATATAGTCCCCGAAGCCCGCGGTTTTGTCCAGCATGCGCTTCAACGCGTCGCCGGACTCGCCGTCAAGGTTGACCACCCCGGCGATGCCCGCCTCCTTGAGCCGCTCCACGGCTTCCCGGGTGTCGTATGCCCGATCGTACGCCTCCCCAAGCACCAACCTGCCCCAGTGCATGTGCGCGTCGAATACGGGCATGGACGGAAGCTTGCGCGCGTCGCGCGCCACCACCAGCTG
>JAEZHK010000101.1 GCA_023416655.1 Bacillota bacterium | reverse complement strand
GGCGGGCGGCCTTGAGGCCGTACTTCTTGCGCTCCTTCATGCGCGGATCGCGGGTCAGGAAGCCAGCCTTCTTGATGGCGGGCTTGAGTTCCTCGTCCGCCTTGACCAGCGCGCGGGCGATGCCGTGACGGATGGCGCCGGCCTGGCCGGTGTAGCCGCCGCCGTTGACGGTGGCCAGCACGTCGAAGCGGGAACCCGTATCGGTGAGCGTCAGCGGCTGGCGCACGGCCAGCAATAGCGTCTCAAGTCCGAAATACTGTTCCAGCGGACGGCGGTTGACGGTGATGTTGCCCTCGCCGGGAATCAGACGAACGCGGGCGATGGCCTTTTTCCTGCGGCCAACAGCGTTGTAGCAAACCTCAGACATTTTTCGTCCTCCTCCCTTACTGCAAGCTGAATTCGACGGGCTTCTGGGCCGCATGCGGATGCTCCGCGCTGCGGTAGATGTGCAGCTTCTTGAGCATCGCGTAGCCGATGGGGCCCTTGGGCAGCATACCGCGAACGGCTTCCTTCAGCGCGAACTCGGGCTTTGCGACCATCAGGTTCCGGTAGCTGGTCTCTTTGAGGCCGCCCGGATACCCGGTGTGATGGCGGTAGAACTTCTGGTCCAGCTTCTTGCCGGTCAGGCGGATCTTTTCCGCATTGATGACAATGATGTAGTCGCCGGTGTCGCAGTGGGGCGTGAACGTGGGCTTGTGCTTGCCGCGCAGCATGAGCGCGACCTGCGTGGACAGCCTGCCCAGCACCAGATCGGTTGCGTCAATGACATACCACTGGCGATCCACTTCGCCGGCCTTGGCCATGAAGGTATTCACAGGTGATTCCTCCCCAATAATTTGCCTGGCGTCCTTCGCGAGGTCAGCGCGTTGTTCGCCCGCATTCGACGGGTTCGGGGCTAGTGATCCCATCGACGCAAGTTTTATCATACCGGAAATGGGCTGGACGCGTCAATGGTTTCCCAGATTAAATTTCTATAAAATGCCGAGCGAACGGATGCTCCGGCCTTCACGAGATCTGCCGCGCGGACGATGGCGCTTATATCGATAGCATTTCCGGTGGTTCCTTTTAAAATTCGATCATCTCCCCCTGCGCAAACGCGTTCCCCACGGCACGCCGCAGAGAACGCGTAAGGAAGAACCGACTGAACACTTATCTGATTCTAATAGACCGTTAGCGGGCCAAGCGTGGTTTCGTCCTGGACCAGATCGCCATCCGCGTCCATGACCCGGACGCCGAGCTCATATTTACCGCTCAGGTTGTACGGGATGTCCAATTCCGCGCGAGTGACCGGAGCGTCCGCATCCAGCGCGCCCGCCCCCACGGTAGTACCCTGCCGGGCGACGGTCTCGCCGCCCTCGTCCCGGAGGAAGAGCTCCACCATCAGCTCGCCGTCCTGTGAGCGTGTGCGCCAGGAGAGGTCCACCGCCAGCCGGTACCCCCCGGGGATCGACGTGCGGTATTTCCCGGTGCGGATGGATACGTCCGCCGCCTGGGACTCGCTCAAAAGCTGGGACTCCTGCAGCCACGCCGTGGCTGTCCGGGGCACGCGCACGCTGGCCACCGCCACGATCAACAGGATCAGCGCCGGAATGAACCAGAGGTATCGAAACCGGCTCAGCCCGAAGTTCCTCAGCCGGTCCCTGGCGGAGCGGTGTGGGCGGCGCTTGCGCACCAAACGCCGGACTTTGGGCGGCCTCTTTCGCCAGCGCAGCTTGCGCGGCCACATCCAGTATCGCATGAACGCCTCCGTAACGCGTTAAAGATAAGATAGAAGGATCAACAGCATCACCGCGCACATCAGCCCCACCGCCGGGTAGCCGACGCCCACCAGCGTGGTCAGCCCCGCGAGCGAAAGCGCAAGCGCCGCGGCGCACGAGAAAAACACCGCATGTTTTGGACGAAGGCCCAGCTCCGTCAGTTGCGCCCGGAGCGCGGAAAGCGCCGCCGACAGCGTGGTCACCACCGCGATAAAGAGCGCGCCAATGGCGAGATAATACCCCGCGACGCCCCACTTGTGCGCCATCACCACCGACGGCAGCGCCATTTGCCTCGTTTCCACGTCCGCGCGGAGCAGCGCCCAGTTGGCGGGAATCAGCATTGCCGCCAGGAGCAGCCCCGTGTACAGCCCGACGCGGCGAGGGTCCACGCCCTCCCCCGCGTTCAGGCAGACCACCCCGGCCGCCACCGTCGCGTTGAACGCCGCGTAGATAAGGCCGGATGCCGCCGAGATGCCGACCGATCCGCCCACCCGGACGCCGGAAGAATCCTGCCCCGCGCCCAGCGCAAGGTACCAGACAGCCATCAGGATCACCAGCGCCAGCCCCGCGACGGGCAGCGCGCCCCGCCGCATGAGGAGTAGCCCCACCGCCAGCACGATCGCGGTGCCCAATAGAAACGAGCCATGGAACGGGAACGTCAGCGCGCCCAGCGTCGCGCCGGTGGACAGCATCGCCCCCGCGCACAGGATCAGCAGCAGCGGGTACACCGCCTGCATCGCGATGCCCGAGCCCCTCCCCATCGTCCGGGTGAACACGCCGGGCAGTTCGCGCCTGCCGGTTCGCTTCGCCAGCGCGGAGATTGCGCCGGTCAAAAAGCCCGCTCCGACGCAGGCCAGCGCCACCCCCAGCCAGGACGGCCCCCCCTGCCCCGAGAAGAATACCACAAGCTCCCGGCCCGACGCGAAGCCCGCGCCCACCATCGCCGCCACCGCCGACAGCGCCGCCGCCATGTTGACCGATCTGCGCATCCGATTCACCCCTCGGGCAACCTTATGCGCCTGTCCTCTCAAGTCATGACGGGAGAAGCGGTCACCCCTTCAGCAACCCTTCGATTCTTCAAGCCGCAAGATGCGGTATAACGGGGGAAAGGTACGCACTATTGGACGACCAATCCCAAGAGTTTCGAAAGCTCCACCGCCTGCTCGGGGGATACGACAGCGCCCCGGAGCTCGCCGCCGGAGAGCTTGATGCCGTCGATCCGGTTCGTCCTCAAATCGATCCCCTTGAGCGGCGCGCCCAGGAATTCCGCGGCGGTCAGCGCGCACCGGTCGAACTCCACGGACTTGAACGCGCAGCCTGAGAAGGACGCCTCCTTGAGGTCGCAGTCCTCGAACCGGACGAGCTCAAGCTTCCCCTTGCCAAACCCCGCGTAGCCCATCCGGCAGCCCGAGATCAGCGCGTGCGCGATCCAGCAGTCAGCGATTTCAGAGCCCACCGCGCGGCAGTCGCGCATCTCGACCCGCCGGAACGCCGCACCCCTTAGCGACGCGTTCGAAAAATCGCAGCCTTCAAACGTACAGTCTGTGAAGCTCAGCCAGCGGACGGAAATCTCCTCAAATCGGCAGCGGACAAACGAGCAGCCGGAAAACTCCAGCCGCTTTTCCGAAAAATCCGATAATATCCCGCCCTCGAAGAGAAAGCCCTTCGCCTCGTCGCTCTCCGCCGCGGCCCTCC
Organism: Bacillota bacterium; assembly: GCA_023416655.1. Classification (GTDB taxonomy): domain Bacteria; phylum Bacillota; class Clostridia; order Christensenellales; family Aristaeellaceae; genus JAEZHK01. The sequence goes on along the minus strand of JAEZHK010000101.1, from coordinate 32,958 downwards.
GCGCTTCCTGCGAGAGGTCGCCTGCCTGCAAATCTTCCTCGATCGTCGGTTTCATACGGTTCAAGCGCATCACCCGCGTCTACGATACCAGATTTGCGCGCAAAATACAACATTGTCCGCGGCCTGACCGTATGCGTGGACCCATACAATATTCAGCGTCCGTTTGCAATCCCATGCCCATATATGGTATAATATTCTGTAAAAGTTTTTTGGGAGGATGCGCATGGCAAAGTATCAGGCCAGCGACATACAGATCCTCGAGGGCCTTGACGCGGTCCGGATGCGCCCGGGCATGTACATCGGCTCCACGGGGTCCCGCGGGCTGCACCATCTGATCTGGGAAATTGTGGATAACGCTATTGACGAGGCGATGAACGGCTACGCCACCGAAATCGGCATCACGCTCAAAAAGGACGACAGCTGCGAAGTGAGCGACAACGGCCGGGGTATCCCGGTGGACATCCATCCGCAGCTGGGCGTTTCGGCGGTTGAGGTGGTCTACACGCAATTGCACGCGGGCGGCAAGTTTGACAACAAGAGCTACGCCTATTCCGGCGGCCTGCACGGCGTGGGCGCGTCGGTGGTCAACGCGCTCAGCGAGTGGCTGCTGGTGGACGTGTTCCAGGATTTCAGCCACTACCAGCTGCGCTTCGAGAGCGTGGAGGATCAAAAGACCGGCAAGATCATCTCCGGACGGCCGATAGGGTCGCTTGAGAAAGTCGGAAACACCCGAAAGCGCGGTACCACCGTCAACTTCAAGCCCGACCCCCGCGTGTTTGAGGAAACCACTTTCAACGGCGATCAGGTTCGGCGGCGCATCCGGGAGCTGGCGTACCTCAACCGGGGCGTGGCCTTCAAGTTCACCGACGAGCGGGTCAAAGACGTGGAAAAGCGCACCGTGGAGTACAAGTACGAGGGCGGCATCGCGGACTTCGTGAAGTACCTGAACGCCGACAAAAACGCCGTCGGCGAGCCGATCCTTTTCGAGGGGCAGAAGGAAGGCATGATGCTCCGGGTCGCGATCCAGTACACCGACTCCTACACCGAGAACCTCTTCTCCTTTGTCAACAACATCCCCACCGGCGAGGGCGGCACCCACGAAACAGGCTTCAAGGCCGCCGTCACCAAGGTGTTCAACGATTACGCCCGGAAGATCGGGGCACTGAAGGACAAGGACTCGAACCTCTCCGGCGAAGACTTCCGCGAAGGCATGACCGCTGTTCTAGCCTGCAGCGTGCAGAAACCCCAGTTTGAGGGCCAGACCAAGGGCCGCCTGGGCAACACCGAGGTCCGGCCCATCGTGGAGGCCATCGTCACCGAACAGCTTGCGCTCTACCTGGAGGATTTGAAGCACCAGGACCTGGGCCAGCGGATCATCGAAAAGGCGGTGCAGGCCGCCCGCGTGCGGGAGGCCGCGCGCAAGGCGCGCGACGTGGCGCGCCAGAAAAACCAATTGGAAGCCGCGCCGCTGGTGGGCAAGCTGTCCAGCTGCACGGGACGGGACGCGTCGAAAAACGAGCTGTTCATCGTCGAGGGCGACTCCGCAGGCGGCAGCGCAAAGCAGGGCCGCGACCGGCGCTTTCAGGCGATATTGCCTCTTCGCGGAAAGCCGCTGAACGTGGAAAAGAAGCGCATCGACCAGGTGCTGGCCAACGAGGAGTTCCGCTCGGTGATCACGGCGCTGGGTACCAGCATCGGCGAGGACTTCGACCTCATGTCCCTCAAGTATAACCGCGTGATCATCCTGTCGGACGCCGACCAGGACGGCGCGCACATCCGCGCGATCCTGCTGACCTTCTTCTATCGCTACATGCGGGAACTGGTGGCGGACGGCCATGTGTTCATCGGCATGCCGCCCCTGTACAAGTGCCAGAAGGGATCGAACGTCATCTACAGCTACGACGACCGGGAATTGGACGCGGCCATCAAAAAGCTCGGCAAGGGCTACACGCTGCAGCGGTACAAAGGTTTGGGCGAAATGAACCCGGAACAACTCTGGGAGACCACCATGAACCCGGAGAACCGCAAGCTCGTGCAGGTGACGCTGGAGGACGCGCCGGAGGCGGAACGCCTCGTGACCGTGCTTATGGGCGACAAGGTGGACCCGCGGCGCGAATACATCAGCCTCCACGCCAACTTCAATCGCGAGGATAAATTTATTAACCGCGTGGAGATCGGGGGTGAAGCCCGTTGAGCAAGATAGAACCGCCCCGTGACATCGTCATCCAGCGAGCAATGGAAGACGTGATGCACCAGTCGATGATCCCCTATTCCGAGTACGTCATTCTGGAGCGCGCGCTGCCCCGCGTGGAAGACGGGCTCAAGCCCGTGCAGCGGCGCATCCTCTTCACCATGCACGAACTGGGCATGTCCAGCGACAAGCCCCACCGCAAGTGCGCCCGCATCGTGGGCGACTGCCTGGGCAAGTACCACCCGCACGGCGACACCTCGGTCTACGACGCGCTGGCCCGCATGGCGCAGCCCTTCGTGATGCGGGGGCTGCTGGTGGACGGCCACGGCAATTTCGGCTCCATCGACGGCGACAGCCCGGCGGCGATGCGCTACACCGAGGCCAGGATGACTTCTCTCGCGATGGAACTGCTCCGCGACATCGACAAGGACACCGTGGGCTTCCACTTGAACTTTGACGACACACAGAAGGAGCCGGACATGCTGCCCGGCCGCTTTCCGAACCTGCTGGTCAACGGTGCGTCCGGCATCGCGGTGGGCCTTGCCACCAACATCCCGCCCCACAACCTGGGCGAGGCCATCGACGGCGTGGTCGCGCAGATCGATAACCCTTTCATCACCGTGGACGAACTGATGCGCTTCATCCCCGCGCCCGACTTCCCCACCGGCGGCATTCTCTTAAAGGACGACGAACTGCGGCAGGCCTACGAGACCGGGCGCGGCAAGCTGCAGGTGCGGGCCAAGGTGCACGTGGAGCCCGGCCCGTCGGGGCGGTCGCTCCTCGTGGTCACCGAAATGCCCTACCAGGTCGGCAAGTCGTCGATGCTTGAAAAGATCCTGAAGCTGAGCGAAGAAAAAAAGACGCTCTTCGGCGGCATCCACGACATCCGGGACGAGTCCGACCGCACCGGCATGCGGGCGGTCATCGAACTCAAGCGTGACGTGGACCCGGAGAAGGCGCTGGCGCTCCTCTACAAATACTCCGACCTTCAGACCACCTTCGGCGTCAACATCGTGGCCATCGCGGGCGGAAAACCGGTGCAGATGGGCCTGAAGGAAGTGATCGGCCATTTCATCCGCCATCAGAAGGACGTGGTCACCCGGCGCACCAAGTACGAACTGGAGCAGGCCAAAGCCCGCGCCCACATCCTGGAAGGGCTCATCATCGCCGTGGACAACCTCGACGAGGTGATCCGGCTGATCCGCGCCTCCTCCACGCCCAAGGAAGCCCGCGAGCGGCTGATGACCCGCTTCAGCCTGACGGAGATCCAGGCGCAGGCGATCCTCGACATGCGCCTGCAGCGGCTGACAAACCTTGAAATCGTGTCGCTCCGGAAGGAGTACGAGGAGCTTAGGAAGCTCATCGACCGGCTGACGGCCATCTTGGGCAGTGAAAAGAAGCTCCTCGCCGTCATCAAGCAGGAACTGACCGAGATCCGGGGCAAGTACGCCGACCCGCGCCGCACGGCGATTCAGGAAAAGCCGGACGAGCCTCAGGTCTTTGATGAAGAAAAGCCCGTCGCCGAGGAGGCGGTGGTGCTGGTCACCCGCGCGGGCTTTGTCAAGCGGCTCACGCCCAAGGCCTGGGAGAAGGCGCAGTCGGAGGACGCGGAAAAGCCGCGCTTTGTCATCCGCGCGATGACCGACGAGCGCATCCTGTTCTTCTCCGGCCTTGGCCAATGCTATCCCGTCACGGTCGTTCAGGTGCCGGAGGTCAGGCCCAAGGACCGCGGCCTGGCGCTGACGGGCCTCTTGGCCGGCTACGACGCCAAGGAGAAGTTGGTGGCGGCCTTCGCGCTGCCGGACGACGGCTACACAGGCAACCTGGTCTTCGCCACCCGCGGGGGGCTCGTCAAGCGCAGCCCGCTCTCGGAGTACGCGGTGCGCAAGGCGCGCTTTGCCGCCCTGAACCTGAAAACGGGCGACGAGTTATTGTTCGTGGACCGCGCCGCGGGCGAGCGCCAGATGCTGATCATCACCGAGCGCGCCATGTCCATCTTCTTCGACGCGTCGGAAGTCCCGTCCACCGGGCGCGTGTCGGCGGGCGTCAAGGGCATCAGCCTTTCGCCGGACGACCGGGCCGCGTTCGTGTTCCTGTTCGAAACCCCGGAAGGCGAGGCGCTGCTGGTCTCGGACCGCGGCTACATGAAGCGGTGCCTGCTCGTGGATTTCGACCCGCAGGCCCGGGGCGGCAAGGGCGTGAAGTGCTTCACGTTCCTCAAAAACGGCTCGAACGGCGAAAAGATTGCGGGCGCGCTGATGGTCCGCGAGCCCTTCGAGTTCAACGCGGTGCAGCGGAAGGGCCAGGCCACGAAGATCAACACCGAATGGGTCAAGATCGAGCTGAAGGCCGGAAAGGGCCAGCCGCTGGTCATGGCCATGATGGACGACTTGGTTGAGGAACTCATCCCGGTATAACGCGAATCGCATCAAAAGCCCCGGCAATGCGCCCGGGGCTTCTTTATGGTGTTATACCAATTCCAAACATAAATGCGTCGTTGCGGCGGATCTTTTCGCCCCTGGCGGTGTCGCTCTCCGCTTGAAATAGCGCTGCTATTCCTGCGCTGCGGCTCCTAGCCAAGAACAAAAATCTCTCGCCGCTTTGGACGCATTAATGTTTTGCATTAGTATTATCGACCGTCAGCTCTGTATATCTCCGAAGAAGTCATAGGTGGTATTTTTCGAATTGATACCGTTCGCATTGATATACACAATGAGAATGTCCGGCGCATATCCGGTATAATACTCCACAAAGTTTTCATCGTAATCGCGCATATCCAGCGTATCCTCTTCGCTGAAAACCAATGACAGGAAAGTATTTGAAGGACGCGCGAACGAATCATGGATTGTCAGTAGTCTTTGTTTGCATGGCGCCGAAGGATTGCGATAGATTCCGTAATCGGTATTGGCGTATGCATAAGCAGAGTACGGATCCGATGCAAAGTAATTCTCACTAAGCATCTTGTAATCAATTAGCGAATCTTCAAAACTTCCTTCTGTCGATACGTTGCGCTTGGGCGCGTTGTAATACAATTGTGTCTGATACTTGGGTGTGATGATTGTAAAATCGTCCAGGCCGGTATAGAATATCCCGGTTCGCCGCCCGGATGAACCCAGAAAATAATCCTTAAAAACATCAAACTTATACTGACCGATGTCTGTGTACATGGAAGGTATTGGATCAATGATGTGCTTGTCCGTCAGGTAGTACACAATTTTTTGATATGCCCAAAATGCCGATTCGATCTTCCAATGATGGTCCGTCTTGTAGAACATGTCCGAAGAACTCAGATTGTCTTTTCTCGCTTCCTCCCGCAAATCGAGAACCGGAACATCGTTTGCCGTGAGGATTTCAATCAGATCGTCCGAATTCTTATTAGAATAATCGACAAATCCCTTCGGCAAGACACTTTCATATTTCGGCACCTGGCTCGGGGCCAGTACAAACAGAAAGCTCTTCCCTCTTTTTTTCTGAGCGTTGAAAAGCTTGATCATTTGGGCCGCTGGCAAGGTAACATCGATCTTATCGGCCACGTTGGCCAGATGACCATTGTCCAATTTAACGCGATCATTCATATATCTCTGTCCCATGGCCCGCGCCATGAAACCGTTAAAATTAATGTATGATCCTTTGTTCTTTATAATATCTCCCGCGAATGTCAGCATGTTTCTGTACTCTTCATCGACCTTTTTTTGAACAGTCAGAATACCGGCCTTTTTATCGGCAAAGAATGTAAAAACATTCCTTCCTGCGATTAAAAACTCCGTTGCGCCTAGATAGAATGTGATCGCCAGAAAAAGCACCGTAATCAGCATCTTGCGATCGCACAGCTTGAACGCTTTCTTCATACGCTCACTTCCTACTTCTCAGAAATTAAAATATATAAACGGATTATGAGCGCCCAGAATAATGAATGACATCGCCCAAATAAAACAGAAGAAATAGGATACAACATAGAAAACATTTGCTATGCCATGAACAACCGTGCTTTTGGCGCTTTCCAAACGCTTTGCCGCCGCTTTAAAGAATCCTGCGGAACACAGAATCGAAGCGATAAGAAACAGCCAATATTCGCGGATCGTATAAATGACATTGTCGCAGAAAATCGGATTCCCCCGAAGAGCGAACATGGACAGTCCATACCCGATCGCCGCTCTTCCTCCCGTCGCGCGGAACAATACCCAGCCGGCCAGGACGCAAAGCAGTACGAATACTCGATATGCAATGTGCGCCGCACCGCTCTTGAACTTTCGCGGATATCCCGTTTGCTTTTCAAACGCGATCAGCGCAAAATAGAATAAACCCCATGCGATATAATTCCAGCTTGCGCCGTGCCATGCCCCTGTTAAAAGCCAGACAATGAAAAGGTTGAAGATCAGGCGAGCCGAGCTTTCTGTACGCGAACCGCCAAGCGGGAAATACACATAATCGCGGAACCATTGTCCAAGCGACATATGCCATCGCCGCCAAAACTCGGAGATCGACTTTGACAGGTAAGGGTAATCAAAATTCTCCAGAAAGTGAAAACCGAACATTTTTCCAAGGCCTATGGCCATATCCGAATAACCCGAAAAATCAAAAAGTATCTGGAAAGAATATGCAATCGCACCCAACCAGGCAAAGGCAACCGAGCGTTCCACGTCCGGAAGGGCAAACGCTTTATCCACAATGAGCGCCATATTGTTGGCAAGCAGGATTTTCTTCGAAAAACCAACGAGGAATCTTTGTACGCCTTCGCTGAAAGTCGCGAAATCTACAGTGCGATCATCAATTTGTTGTTCGATATCCTTATACCGCACAATCGGCCCGGCAATGAGCTGTGGGAAAAAAGAAATGTACAGCCCAATGTAATGAGGCTTTCTTTGCACGGCAATATCGCCCCGATATACGTCGATGACATACGACATCGCCTGGAATGTGAAAAAGGATATTCCGATAGGAAGCACAAAATTCGTCAAAGGGATATTCAAGCCAAGATGGTTTACGTTTTCAATAAAGAAATCCAAATACTTGTACATAAAGAGTGGCACTAAATTCCCCGCGACACAAAATGCCATGACGGCTTTACAAAGCGTCTTCTTTTCGCGAACCCTGTCAATCACCATCGCCATGGCATAATTGAAAAGAATTGATCCAATCATCACAAAAACGAATTTGGGTTCACCCCATGAATAGAACCCCAAACTCATTATCAGAAGAAAAACATTTCTATAAGGCTTGTGCAACAAATAATAACCTACCAACGTAACGGGCAGAAACAAAAACAAAAAAATATTGCTCGAAAAGACCATGAAAAACCGTCCTTCCGAATATGGAAATTTGAATGATCAGTGGTTCTACACAGTTCGCTGATATATTATCATAAACAGGGCGACCGCACAACCATTTTTTCGCCAATAACCGACATCCACCTCAAGTATGTGGTTCTTTGTCGCAGTCCCACCGTTTCGATCCTTGCCCCTGGAGCGCATTGCTCAGCTGTGCCAGTTCCGTCAATGTCAGCGCCTCGCCGCGCACCTTCGGGTCGAAGCTCAGCGACAGGAGCAGGCTCTCCGCGCCCTCTCGCGGCATGCAAAACGCGCTCATGAGGTTGTTGACAAGCGTCTTGCGCCGCATGGCAAATGCCGCAGCGACCACTTTTAGAAACATCGCCTCGTCCTCCGGGCTTTGGCGCTCGCCGTACATGTCCACCCGGAGCAGCACGCTCTCCACGTGCGGGCGGGGCGTGAACGCCTCCGGCGGCACGCGCATCAGAACCGAAGGATGGCCAAAATGCTGCACCGTCGCCGCCAGCGCACACCAACTCTTTGTGCCCACCGACGCCATGATGCGCTCGGCCGCCTCCTTCTGCACCATCACCGTCATGCGGCGGATGGGCAGGCGGGATTTGACCAGCAGCAGGAAGAACTCTGCGGTGATATAGTACGGCAGGTTCGCCACCACGTCGAAGGTTTCGCCCTGGAACGCGTCCGAAGTCATCGCCGCGAGGTCGCACTTCAGCGCGTCCGCGAACTCCACCTTCGCGTCCGATTCTTCCAAAACCTCGCGCAGCACGGGCTCCAGCGCCCGGTCGATCTCAAGCGCCAGCACCTTTGCGCCAAGGTCGGAAAGCGTCCGGGTCAGAACCCCCGCGCCCGCGCCGATCTCCAGCACCCTGTCCCCCGGCGCTACGCCCGCAGCAAGCGCGATGCGCTCCATCAGCCGGTCGTCCAGGATGAAGTTCTGCCCCAGCGAATGGGTGAAGCGGAACCCGTGCCGCTCCAGCGCCGCCCGCGCGATTGAACCAGCCGCCATAATGCCCTCCCGGATTGATCTTTGAATCCTTGGTCGACAAACCCCTAAAAAGCCCGACGGGCGCGCCGTCGGGCTTTCAAATCCTGTGCAGCGATTACTTCGTTCCGAACAGCCTGTCGCCCGCGTCGCCGAGGCCCGGCACGATGTAACCGTGTTCGTTGAGTTTCTCGTCCACCGCGGCGATGTAGATGTCCACGTCCGGATGCTCGCTCTGAACGCGCTCGATGCCTTCCGGCGCGCCGATCAGGCAGACCAGCTTGATGTTCCGGCAGCCGCGCTCCTTCAAAAAGCGGATCGCCGCCGAGGAGGAGCCGCCCGTCGCCAGCATCGGGTCCAGCACGATCAGCTCGCGCTCGGTGGCGTCGGAGGGCAGCTTGCAGTAGTATTCCACCGGCTGCAGCGTCACAGGGTCGCGGTAGAGGCCGATGTGGCCGACCTTCGCGCCGGGGACCAGCTGCATGATGCCGTCCACCATGCCAAGGCCCGCCCTGAGGATCGGAATGATGCCCAGCATCCGCCCGTTGATGACCTTGGTGCGGCAGGGACCGATGGGCGTCTCGACTTCAATCTCCTTGAGCGCCAGGTCGCGCGTGACCTCGTAGGCCATCAGCGTCGCGACTTCCTGAAGCAGTTCCCGGAAATCCTTGGTGCCGGTGGTCTTGTCGCGCATCAGCGACAGCTTGTGCTGCACCAGCGGATGGTCGATTACATGTAGCTTTCCCATTCGTACCGCCTCCCAAATCTGATCGAAAAAAGCGCTTTTGTTAGTATACCGCAACACGGGGGAAAAATCAAGACAAAATCAGCCGTCCCTGCGTTTTCCTTTGTCCCTGCCAACAAATTTTCCGCCCGGTTTCGACACGATCCCGACAAGTTTATTGACAGGTTGGCAATGGGAGGTTAGGATGGCAGACGTTAAATCCTCCTCTCCTCTTTGCGCATCCCGAGTTCCCACGTCGGATTGCATCCGGGGAGATACTTTCATGCAAACGAAAAGCCTCCATGCCGACGCGCAATTCCAGATTTAAACTTTTGCGCATTGTCTCTCTGGTCCGCGCACTCAAATTCGATCACGCCGCATGGGCTTCAATCGGCTGCTGATCCAGTTCCTGGGTTTGGGCCAATGCATGTGTTCTTGAGACAAAATCAGCTCCCGTCGCCGGGGGCTGATTTGTTTCGATGACTGCGCGGCTCAGGTGATGCCGTTCTTTGTCAGGAAGTCCGCGATCAGGTTCATGAGCACCTTCTTGCGGTACTCCGCCGAGGTACGGCCGCGGATGGGCTGGATGGCCTCGTCCAGCGCGAAAAGATAATCCCCTCGGATCTTTTTGGCTTCCTCGACGGTGCGCCCGATCAGGATGCCGTCGATGTCCGGGCGGCGCAGGATCGTACCCGCCACCGCGCCGTAGGCGGTGGCCGCGTGGCGGATGATGCCGCCCTCGACCCTAAGCAGCCCCGCGAAAGAGACTCGGGCGATGGCCAGCGCGCCGCGCGCGCCGACCTTGTGGTAGTAGTAATCCCGAACGTTTCGAAGCGGCATGACGATCTTCGTCAAAAGCTCGTTTTCCTTCAGGCACGTCTTGCCGCGGCCCAGGTAGAATTCGTTGATGGGCACCCTGCGCGCGCCTTCAACGCTCTCGAGGATCAATGTGGAATCCGTGACACAGAAGACCAGCGCGCTGTCCGCCTTGGGTGAGCCGTTTGCGATGTTGCCGCCGAAGGTGCCGGCGTTGCGGATGGCGGGCGCGGCGATATAGCGCACGGCCTCCTTCAAAAGCTCGGGCACCAGCGGGTTGTCCAGCGCCTGCGTGAAGGTGACCGCCGCGCCAATCTCAAGGTTCCCGTCCACGGTTTCGATGGTCTTCATCTCGGGAACGTCCGCGAGGAAGAGGTAGGACGCCTCATGCTCGGCCTCGATCATCAGGTCCGTGCCGCCCGCGTAGGGGGTCACCACTTCCCGGCCCCGGATCTCAAGCGCTTCCTTCAGCGACTCGGGTTTGTAGCTTACCATAGCCCATCGCCCTCCTTCGCGGCCAGCTTGACGCCCTCGACGAGCGCGACGTACCCGGTGCAGCGGCAGAGGTTGCCGGAAAGAGCGTCCCGGATCTCCGCCTCGGTGGGGTGCGGGTTGCGGTTTAAGAGGCTCTCCGCCGCCAGCACCATGCCGGGCGTGCAGAAGCCGCACTGCACCGCGCCGGTCTTGCCGAAGGCCTCGTCGATCGCCCGGAAGCGGTCGGTTTCGCGGAAGCCCTCGATGGTGGTCACCTCGTGGCCCGGCAGCGTGCCGATGGCTACCATGCAGGAGTTGACGAGGAGGCCGTCCAAGAGGACCGAACACGCGCCGCACTCGCCCTCCTTGCAGCCGCACTTGGCGCCCGTCAGGCCGAATTCGCCGCGGACCACGTCGAGCAGGCGCGACGCCGGGGAGGAGGTGCTCTCCACCATATTCCCGTTGAGCTTGAACCGGATCATTACGCTTCCTCCTCTTCCAGCGCCTTCAGCGCGTCTTCCATGGAGTAAGGCGCTTTGTAAAGGGGCTTGCCCAGCGCCTGCTCCATCGCCAGCACGTAGGCCGGAGCGACGCCCACGTGGGGCAACTCGCCCGCGCCCTTCGCGCCCATCGGTCCGAATACGGAGGGATTGAGCACGAAATCGGAGATAAGCGGCGGCGCGTCCACGGACGTCGGGATGATGTAGTCGCTCAATTTGTCGTTGCGGATGACGCCGCGCTCGTTGTAATTGAGCTGCTCCATCGACGCGTAGCCCAGGCCCTGCAGCATGCCGCCCTGCATCTGCCCGTGGCAGACGGCTTCGTCGATCGGCACGCCGACGTCGTACACGCCCCAGCAGCCAAGGGTCTTCGCCTCGCCGGTCAGCGTGTCCACTTCGACCTCCACGACGTTTCCGGACCAGGAGTAGTCCGGGTAGGCGTCACCCTTGAAATTGTCGAGGCTGAAGGAGATCATGTAGTCCGGGTGCTGGTAGTGCTCCTCCACCGTCACGGTCTCGCCTGGCTTCCACTGCGCCTTCAGGCGGTCGGCGGCCCTTTCAAGGATGAGCCCCACGATCATCATCGAACGACTGGCCACGGTCGGGCCGGAATCGGGCACCAGGTCCGTCTCCGGGGTGATCAGGTTCACCCGCTCCGGCGGAATGCCCAACCGCGCCGCGACCAGCTTGGGGAATGTGGTCTCCAGGCCCTGCCCCATCTCCGTGTTGGCGGTGAAGACGTCCACCGTGCCGTCGGCGTTGCCGCGGATCTTGGCCACGGCCTTGATCAGGTCACGTTCGCCGTTTCCGGTAAAGGCGCAGCCGTGGAACGTCAGCGAAAGGCCGATGCCCCGGCGGGTGCGCCCGGCGGGTTGGCTTTCGTATTTGGCGCGCTTTTCACGGTAGCCGGACATCTCCGCGATCTTTTCCGCGATCTCCGGCGTGGGCACGTGGAAGTGATAGAGCCCCTGGGTGGAGGTCTCGTCGCCCTGCTTACTGGCATGGCGGAGCTTGAAGTCCAGCGGCTCCTCGCCGAGGGCCTTGGCGACGTGCTCCATGAGCACCTCGATGGCGAAGAACGTCTGCGGCGCGCCAAAGCCGCGGAACGCGCCGTTGGGCACGGAATTGGTCTTGGCGGCGCGGCTCTCCACGTGCAGGTTGGGGATGTCGTAAACGCCGTTTGCGCAGATGGAGCCGCGCTGCAGCACCACCGCGGACAGCGTGGTGTACGCGCCGGCGTCGTAGGTCACGTCGATGTCCATCGCGGTCACGCGACCGCCCTTGACGGCCACTTTGTACTTGCAGACGGACGGATGCCGCTTGGGCGTATAGGCGATGTCCTCCTGACGGTTGAAGACCACCTTGACCGCCCGCTTCGCCTTGGCCGCGGCCACCGCCACCTGGCTGGCCAAGAGGCTCGGGTAGTCCTCCTTGCCGCCGAACGCGCCGCCGGTCGGCTCCTGCACGACGTTCAGTTCGCACTCCTGGCAGCCCAGCACCTTCCGGACCGCGCGCAGTACGTAGTAGGGGCACTGCAGCGAGCCGCGCACCGTTACCTTGCCGTCCGCCCATTCGGCGATCATCGCGTTGGTCTCCAGGTGCACGTGCTCCTGGTGCCCGGTGGTGAACGTCTCTTCCAGCACGCGGTCGGCTTCGGCGAAGGCTTTGGCGATGTCGCCCTTCTCGATCTTGTACTTGAAGAAGTGCGTGGTGGCCTTGAGCGGGTCGAGCTCCGCCGGCAGTTCCTCGTATTCCACCTTGATTTCTTTTAGAATGCGGTCCACGGTGCGCTCGTCCGGTCCGACCACCATCAGGATCGGGTCGCCGACGAATTCCACGACCTCCTCCGCGAACACCGGCGTATCGTCCAGCACGATGTGCACCTCGTTGGCGCCGCCAACGTCCCGATGGTCGACGACGAGGTAGCCCTCGGGCAGTTCCGGCACCTGAATCCCCTTGATGCGCCCGTGGGCAATGCTTGACCTGAAAATTTTCCCGCAGAGATACTCCGGCGACTGGATGTCGTCGGTATAGCGGATCCGGCCGGAGACCTTCTCGTCGTGGTCCCTTCGCTTCATCGGCCGCTTGATGGCCTCCATCGCTTCCATACAAGCCCTCCGTTCATGCGGCATTGCTTCCACCGCCGCGCCCTCATTTTACATGTTTTTCTGTTTCCGTGCAAGTATGGCCTTCAAAAAAATGTGCAGTTGCTCAAAAAACAGTGCAAAGCCCAATCATCGGCACGTTTTCTGTATTTTTACCCAAAAACCACCCAAAACGCAACATGCGGCATGGTCAAGGGCGGCGGTTTTCCGGTATAATATCATCGCACTTGTGCAAAGAAACGGGGACACACGCGATGAACATCATCTGTGACACGCACACGCACACCATCTCCTCCGGTCACGCCCACTCCACGGTGCTGGAAAACGCCGCGGAAGCCGCCCGCATGGGCCATAAATTTATGGTGATCTCCGACCACGCGCCGATGATTCCGGGCGCGCCCACGGAGCTTTACTTCCGCTCGATGAAACACGTGCTGCCGGAGCAGGCGCTCGGCGTATACCTGATTATGGGCTGCGAGGTCAACGTGCTGGACGAATCCGGCACGCTGGACCTGCCCTCGGAGATCCTGGACAGGCTGGACCTGGTCATCGCGTCGATGCACACGCTAACCTTCCCGCCCTCGGACGTCGAAACGCATACCCGCGCCTGGCTCGCCGTGGCGAAAAACCCATCGGTGGACATCATCGGCCACCCGGGCGACGGGCGGTATGCCTTCGATCACGAGCCTGTCGTCCGCGCGTTCAAGGAACACGGCAAGGTGGTCGAGATCAACGCCCACTCGTTCAAGGTTCGAAAGGGCAGCGACGCAAACTGCCGCGCCATCGCGCGGCTTCTGAAGCGGTACGAAGTGCCGGTGGTGGTGTCCACCGACGCGCATTTTGCGCCGTTCGTCGGGAAGGTGGAGACATCGCTCCAGGTGCTTCGCGACGTGGATTTCCCCGAGGAGCTTGTGCTCAACGCGGACGCCAAGCGCTTCGCCCGCTGGGTTTCCCAAAAGAGCGGCCGTTCCTTCGATCTCTGAGCCATCTCCCTCTGGCCGCATCCTGCATGAAAGAAGGGCGCCGCTTGTACCATCTGATCGTCAACCCGGTCGCCGGGAACGGACGCTCGCTGAAGGCCTGCGTCCTGGTGGAGAAAGAATTGAAGCGGAGGGGCCTCCCCTACCGAATCCTTAGGACCGAGCGGCCCGGCCACGCCACGGCCATCGCCCGGGACATCGCTACGGGCGAGGGCGAGGCGCGCCTCATCATCCTCGGCGGGGACGGCACGTTCAACGAAGCGGCCAACGGGCTGGCGGGCACGGACGCCATCCTGTACTTTGTGTCCTGCGGCACGGGCAACGACTTTGTGAAGACGCTGGGCCTTCCGAAGGACCCGGTGAAGGCGCTTTCCCTCCAATTGGATGCGAGCCCCCGCGCCATCGACGCCGGGTACATCAACGACCGGCTGTTTTTGAACGTCTCGGGTACCGGCTTTGACATCGAGGTGCTGCGCCAGACCCAGCGCTTCCGCGCCCGCTTCAAGGGGCTGACGGCGTACCTTCTGGGCCTGTTCGCGGCGCTCGGCCGCTTTACGCCGGTGGAGGCCACGGTCACCGCGGGCGGGCGCACGTTCAAGGCGCGTTTGACCATCTTTGAAGTGGCCAATGGCCGCTACTACGGCGGCGGCATGCTGGTCGCGCCGGACGCGAATCCTTCCGACGGCCAGTTCGACGTGGTGTACGTGGACGCGGTCGACCGTCGGCGCATCCTGAAACTGCTACCCCTCTTCGTGAACGGCAAGTTCATCTCGCTTCCGATCACGCACACGCTTCGCGCCGAGGAGGTCGTGATCGAGTCCCCCGGCATGACCGTCAACCTGGACGGCGAGCTGCTCCGGACGGACCGCGCCCACTATCGGGTGCTGCCCGGTGGACTGAGAATTTCTTGCCCGTAGCAACGCGTTGAAAATCCGCCGGGCGGCTTTTCACCACAAAGGAAGAGGCTCTGCGTACGCCTGAAATTCTCTGGAATTTCCGGGCGACGCACTGACTCAAGGTATTGTTTCCTCCACCAGTGTGCGCACTGGTTACGTAAAACCGCATTCCCGGCGCGCAGGTCGCCGGGAACGATTGAAAGTGGACGGGCGAACGTCCGGTTTCTCAATCAGCGGTCGTCAGCCTTGGCTTTCCTTCAGCAGCTTTTCCAGATTGTCGGTGCAGAAATCGCACAGTTCTTTCGCGAATTCCGCGTTCACGGCTTCGGTCAGGACGCGGCATTCCTTTTTTTCACCCGGCGCGCTGATCCAGGCCCAGCCGCGCTCGTCCTCGAAGGAGACGCCGTCCGTCAGGCTGGCCCCGGGCACGCTCTCGGCAAGCCTTCTGAGCAGCGCGCCCCGGTCTTTCAGCTCGACGGCGAACACGCGGTCGCTTCGGAAGACGGGCGGCATCGCCCGGAGCACCCCGGAGATGGAGAGCGATTCCTTTTTCAGCGCGTGCAGCGTCTGAAGCGCCGCAAAAATACCGTCGAAATAGAGCCGGAGCAGCCGCTCGTCCTCCTTGAGCAGCGCGCGCATCCACTTGGCGCGGTCGCTGGGCACCTTCTCCACCGCCGCGCCCCGGCGCGCCGCGTATTCGACGACGCTGCGGGTCATGCCCGGCGGCATCAGGATACGGCGCGAACCCATCGAAAGCGCCGCCCAGCAAAGCACCTGCTGGTTTTCGGCCTCCGTGAGCAGCCCGTTGTCGCCGTAGAAGCGGACGCCCTCGCCGGTCTCGTCCATTAAGAGCCCGACCTCGCCGTTCTCGGGGTCCATCAACTCCTGCTCCCACTCGGCGCGCACCTGGCAGCCCGCCCGGATCAGCGCGCGCTCCGCCGTCGTCAGAAGCGGTTCTCCTGCGGCAAACAGCTGAACCTTCATGCCCTCGGCGTCCACGCCCTTGGTCAGCGAAGCCAGGTAGCTGCGCTCGCCGCCGCCCGCCATCACCGGCGCGAACAGCCGCGCGGAATAGGGCCGCGGGTAGTCCTCCCGCGCCAGCGCGCCGGAGAGCGTGCGCATCTGCTGGGAGGTGGGCGTCGTGCCGCCATCGGTCATCAGGGTCAGCCGGTCCTCCGCCACGTACATCGCGCCGCCCGCGTCCATTGATCGGACCGCGTAGGAAACCTGCGGCAGCGTCGAAGGCCCCAGCTCGATCACCTGCGCGCCCTGCGCGATCAGCCCGGCGGAGACCGCCCGGGCCTGAGCCAGCGCCGACAGCGTGTTGTCCCGCCCGACTACGACGCTCCCCGGCTTCAGCGCCGCCGCGAACCCCTGCGCGAGCCGGACCGCCTGCGCCGGGCTCTCCGGCGCGGTGATGTCCGCGCCTTTCGCACCCCAGACCAGGTTCTGGTCCAGCTTCGCGCCGCAGGCCACCTGCTTTTGCGGCCACACCTTGACCCCCGGCATCAAAACGCAGCCCTCGCCCAGCTCGGAGTGGTCGCCCAATGCGCTCTCCTCGAAGACCGAAGCCCGCTCCCCTACGCTCGCGCCCGTCTGCACCACCGCGCCCCGGACCTGCGCGCCCTCGCCGATTTTCGCGCCGCGCCAGACGACGCTGCGCTTGATGGAGGCGTTTTTCTCCACCACGGAACCCGCGCCCAGCACGGTGTAAGCGCCGATGCGCGCGCCCGCCATGATCTTTGCGCCCTCGCCGATGAAGCAGGGCCCTTCCAGCACCGCGCTGCGATCCACCTGCGAGCCCGGCATCCGGGCGACGGCGCCGGGGCGGCAGGGGGCTTCCACCGCCGCCCTGCCGTCCATCAGATCGGTATGCGCCTTCAGGTAGGCGGAAAGGTCGCCGATGTCGCACCAGTAGCCGCGCATGACGTAGCCGAAGACCTTCTGCCCCTTTTCCACGAGGTTCGGAAACAACTCCCGCCCGAAGTCGTGGGGCTTTCCGGTGGGGATGTACTGGAGCGCCTCCGGCTCCAGGATGTAAATACCCGTGTTTACAGTGTCACTGCACACCTCGCCCCAGCCCGGCTTTTCCAAAAAGCGCTGCACTTTCCCCTCGGCGTCGGCCACGACCACGCCGTACTCCAGCGGGTTTTCCACCTTTTTTAAAACCATCGTGGCCAGCGCCCCGCGTTCCTTGTGGAAGGCGACGGCCTGGGTGAGGTCACAGTCGGTCAGCCCGTCGCCCGATAGGATGACGAAGGGCTGGTTCAGAAAATCCTGGGCCAGCTTCACGCTGCCCGCGGTGCCCAGCGGCTGGTCCTCTATGAAGTAGTGGAGCGCCACGCCGTACTCGCCGCCGTCGCCGAAATATTCCTGAACGCGCTCCGGCAGGTACTGAAGCGTGACGCCGACTTCCGTGATCCCATGCTTTTTCAGCAGTTCCAGCGCGTAGGCCATGACAGGCCGGTCCATCAGCGGCACCATGGGTTTCGGGCATGCACAGGTGAGCGGCCTCAGGCGCGAGCCTTCGCCGCCGGCCATGATGATTGCTTTCACGATACAAAACCTCCGGCAGGAATGTATGCATATTCTTGCCGGAGGAGACGGATGAAATTCAGGACGATCGGAAAACGTCGCTTCAGGCGGGCGGTTTAAAAGGCGCGAACGGCACTCGTTCCCAGACGGCCGCCTTCTCCGCGCGGTACGCCGAAACCGAGCACGCAAAGCAGAAAAACGTCAAAACCATCGCGGGAATTTCGCCCGCCGGAAGGCCGTTCAGAAGGAAAAAAATGGCTTCGCAGGCGGACGCGAGCGCGGAGAGCGCCGTCATCCAGACGAGCGACTTTTTCAGCCGCAGCGCGGAGGATTTGTAATCGCGTGCGGTCAGCGCCCGCTTAAGAAACAGGATTCGCGCGCAGTCAAAGAGCGCCAGCGCCGCCGCGAAGCAAAGCCCCGCCCAGGGCAGCGCCACGTACATCACGCGGGAACCCGGGGCGCCTGAAAGCCCGGCCGCCGCGAGAAACGCCAAGGTCAGCGCCGTGAACGGCGTCACCCGGCTGGCGTACACCCTCCGCGCCGCCCCCGTCAAAGCGTGACGGTCCCCTGTATAAACGTATGTTTTTCGGCCGTCCGGGCCGGTGGATTCCTGATAGTCCTTCGTCCATTCCCGGCTCATGCGCATCCCCCGCTCTCAAAGCCTTTTATCATATTAGCACAGAGAACAGGTGAATGCAAACTGCCAGATTTGTCCGCTCCTCCGCCCGCAAAACGATTGACTGTAAACCTTTCCAGTGATATACTCGACTGTATATTGGTCGGCATATTGAATGCCGCCCAAACTTTCAAGGAGGGATTGAGGATGGTAAGAAGTTTGCGCGTTTTCCTCTCTCTGTTGCTTGCCCTGTCCATGTTGGGCGGCGGCCTGACGGCCCTGGCGGAAGCAGCGGCCCCCGCGGCGGCGCCCGCTGCCACCGGAACGGACACCCCGCTGGTCGTTGCGTTTGACACGCTCAGCGAGAAGTTCAGCCCCTTCTTCTCCGACACACAGATGGACAGCGACGTAACCGACATGACCCAGGTCCGCCTTCTGACCTACGACCGCATGGGCGAAGTCGTGGGCAACGCCATCGAAGGCGAGACGCGCAAGCTCGGCGACCAGGAATACACCTACAAAGGACCCGCCGACATCTCGGTCACCTACGATGAGAAGGCCGACCGGTCGGTCTACACCATCAAACTCCGCAAGGACCTCGTGTTCTCCGACGGCGTTCCGATGACCGCCGACGACGTCATCTTCAACTATTACGTCTACTGCGATCCGGCCTACGACGGAGGCGAGACGATCAACAGCTTCAGCATCGTCGGCCTGCAGAACTACCGCACGCAGACCAGCGAGGACGTGTACGCCAAGTACCAGACAATTGTGGCCGCCATCATCGCCGCGGGTCCGGACCACGTCTGGGCCGAGGGCGACAGCTTCACCAAGGAGCAGCAGGACGGCTACTGGGTGACGCTCAAGGCCAACTGGACCGGCGTTGTTCAGGCCATCGTCGACTACTGCATGGCCAACTACGCCGACAGCATCCAGGAAACCGTCGGCTTCACGCCCGAAGAGGTCCAGGCGGACGAAGGCCTGAAGGTCGCCTTCGGCATGGCGCTGTGGGGCTTCGGTGAAGTGAAGGACGGCGTTCTGACCAGCGCCTCCGGCAAGACCTGGAAACTGGCGGAAGCCAAGCCCACGCTTGACGACTACTACGCCGAAACCTACACGAAGTACGCCGGCGATCCGGACGCGTTCTTCGGCACCGAGTCGCCCAACTCCGACGCCACCCCGATCTCCACCGTCTCCAAGGACGCCTTCATCAAGGAGTGGGGCCCGAAGGACGAGGCGTCCGCCGGCGGCTTCCCGAACATCGAGGGCATCAAGAAGGTGGACGACTACACCGTCACCATCACCATGAACGGCTTCCAGGCGCCCGCCATCTACAACGTCATGGACATCCGGATCGCGCCGCTTCACTACTACGGCGATCCCGCCCAGTATGATTACGCGAACAACAAGTTCGGCTTCCCGTATGGCGACCTGTCCATCGTGAAGGCCAAGACCACCCAGCCCATGGGCGCCGGCCCCTACAAGTTCATCAAATATGAGAACCGCGTGGTCTACTACGAGGCCAACGAGCTGTTCTTCAAGGGCGCGCCCAAGACCAAGTACGTTCAGTTCAAGGAAACCGCGACGAACGAAGTCGTGGCTTCCCTCGCCACCGGCACCGCCGACATGGGCGACATGAACGGCAGCAAGTCCACCTTTGAGGAAATCCGCGGCTACAACGCCAACAAGGAACTGGCCGGCGACAAGATCGTGACCGAGCGCGTGGACAACCTTGGCTACGGCTACATCGGCATCAACGCCGACACCGTGAACGTCGGCGGCGTGGCGGATTCCGCGGAATCCAAGGCGCTTCGCAAGGCGCTGGCCACGATACTGGCCGTCTACCGCGACGTGACCGTGGACAGCTACTACGGCGACGCGGCGTCCGTCATCAACTACCCGATCTCCAACACCTCCTGGGCCGCGCCGCAGCCCACCGACGAGGGCTACAAGCTTGCCTACTCCACGGGCGTCGACGGAAGCGCCCTCTACACCGCCGATATGGCCGCCGATGCCAAGTATGACGTCGCCCTCAAGGCCGCGACCGAGTACCTCAAGGCGGCGGGCTACACCTTCGACGAGGCCGCCGGCAAGTTCACCGCCGCCCCCGAAGGCGCCAGCCTGTCCTACGAGGTCATCATCCCCGCCGACGGCGTGGGCGATCACCCGTCGTTTGCGATCCTGACCGACGCCAGCGGCGCGCTCGCCAAGATCGGCATCGAGCTCAAGATCAACGATCCGACGGACTCCAACGTAATGTGGGACGCGCTGGACTCCGGCACGCAGCAGCTCTGGTGCGCCGCCTGGCAGGCCACCATCGACCCCGACATGTTCCAGACCTACCACTCCTCCGGCATCGTCGGCAAGGGCGGCTCGAATTCGAACCACTACCACATCGCCGACGCCACGCTGGATCAGCTGCTTGTGGATGCCCGCAAGTCGCCCGACCAGGCCTACCGCAAGGAAGTCTACAAGCAGTGCCTGGATACGATCCTGGATTGGGCCGTTGAGATCCCGATCTATCAGCGTCAGAACTCCACCATCTACTCGCCTGAGCGCATTGACGCCGCCACCTTCACGCCGGACGTTTCCACGTTCTACATGTGGCAGAAGGAAGTTTACGGCATTGCCATGAACGCGGCGAAGTAAACGTAAGCTTGCGTGCGCGCATTGAACCCGCCCCGCGGGTTCAATGCGCGTGTCGCGCTTAACAGGCGAAGGGGTAGAATCCATGCGCAAGTTCATACTGAGGAGATTGGCGCTGGGTGCGCTGATCATCTTTTTTGGCTCCCTGGTGATTTACACCGTCATCCGCTGTCTGCCCTCCTCCTACGTGGAGACCATCGCGCGGCAGCGCGCCTCCCTGCCCGGCGGCCGCAGCTACACCGAATGGCTGACCCAGCTCAACCAGGTGTACGGCCTGGACCAGGGCATCCTGCAGGGCTTCTTCCATTGGCTGGGGAGCGCCGTCCGGGGCGAGTTTGGCGAATCCTGGTCGTACAACCAGTCGGTCACGACGAAATTTTTGAACGTCATCTGGTACAGCGTGGTGGTCAACGTGTTCACCTTCGCGCTGGAGATCGTGGTCTGCATCCCGCTGGGCATTCTGGCCGCCCGCAAGCAGTACAGCAGAACCGATTACTTTGTGACGGTCTTTTCGCTTCTGGGCATGTCCCTGCCCACTTTTTTCCTGGCTACCATCCTCAAATTCATTTTTTCCATCAAGCTGGGATGGTTTGACCTGTACGGCATCGTCGGCCGCTACTACGAACAGCTGGATACCTGGGGCAAGCTTCTGGACATGGGGCGGCACATGGTGCTGCCGGTCCTGACGCTTGGCATGCTGTCGGTGGGCGGACTGATGCGCTACACCCGTACCAGCATGCTGGAGGTCCTTTCCTCCGATTACATCCGCACGGCCCGCGCAAAAGGCCTCAGCGAGCGTGTGGTCATCAATAAGCACGCCTTCCGGAACACCCTGATCCCATTGATTTCCTATATGAGCTACATGCTGCCGGACCTGTTCGCGGGCTCCATGATCACGGAGACGCTGTTCCAGATCCCAGGCATTGGCTACATTGCCTACCAGGCGATGGTGGCGGGCGACATCCCGTTTACGATGTTCTACCTGGTATTTCTGATATTGCTGACGCAGGTCAGCCTGATCGTGGCCGATATCCTGTACGCGGTGGTCGACCCCCGCGTGCGGGTCAATTGAAGGAGGCGTCAGCATGAGCGAACAAGAAAAAAACGCGCAGTTTGGCGCCGAACCCCTAAGCGACGAGCGCCGCGTCAAGGTGCTTTCGCCGACGATGCTGGTGATGAAGCGGTTCATCCGGAACCGCCTCGCGATCACCGGCCTGGTGATCCTGATCGTGATGGTTCTCTTCTCTTTTGTAGGCGGTCTCATCGTGCCCTACGCCCAGCAGCAGGTGTTCAAGACCTACGGCTCCATGGACAAGGACTACGCCAGCGCCACCATCAACCGGGAGCTGCGCTACACCACGAGTGCGGGTGAAAACTTCCCTGCCTCCGCCCGCGCGGCCTTCGTGCTGGCCCGGAACAAGGGGCAGGCGGGCTTTTCAGACGGCAAGACCCAGTACGCCATCGCCCAGGGCGGCGAGGACTTCTACTTGATCCAGCGTCTTGATACGTTGGCCTCCGCCATCGCGCTCAAGGGCAAGTACAACTACGCCAAGGGCGGCGCCGAACTGTCCCCAGAGCTGAAGGCGGCCTTTGAGCAGGCCGCGGGCGCGAACGCCCCCGGCTTCACGCTGGACGGCGTCAACTACTCAGCCATGCGCTCCGGCAAGAGCGTGGTGCTGGGCCGGGCCACGGATGTGGCGCTGGGCTCCATGCTGGTATTCGACGCCTACAACCAGGCGGACGAGGCCATCGTGGGCGGTTTCCCCTTCCGGGCCGCGGCGCTCGCGGCCATCGCCGGAGCGCAGGCTTCCTTTGAGGTTGACGGCGTATCCTACGCCGTCGAAAGCGCGGAAGGCTCCCACCTGATCTCAAAGGGCGGCGAGCCCTACGCCTTCGTCAGCTCCATCATCGTAAACCCCCTGGAATCCGGCGCGTTCCTTCCGATCACATTCAAGGTGGCCGTGCGCGACGCCATCGCCTCCGGCGCCCGCTCGTTCCAGCTGGAGAATAACGGCCAGAACACCGAATACGCGGTCAGCCTGGTCAAGGACACCTATTCCGTCAAGTCCTCGACCACCGTGCAGCTGATCGACATCTACGCGCTTCCGTCCGCCGTCCACCCGCTGGGCACCGACGATCATGGCATGGACGTGCTGACCCGGCTCATGTACGGCGGCAGGATCTCGCTGATGGTGGGCTTCGTCGTGGTCATCATCGAGCTGCTGCTGGGCGTGCTCATCGGCGGCATGTCGGGCTATTATGGCGGCAAGCTGGATACGCTGCTCATGCGGTTCGTAGACCTCTTCAACTGCATCCCCTACTGGCCGATGATGATCATCGCCGGGGCGGTCATGGATGCCGTAGAGGTCGACCGCTACGCGCGCATCTTCCTTCTGATGTTGATCCTGGGCATCATGAACTGGACGACGGTCGCGCGCATCGTGCGCGGGCAGATTCTTTCGCTTCGCGAGCAGGACTTCATGGTGGCCACCGAGGCGACCGGCATCCGGGCCTCTAAGCGCATCTTCCGCCACCTGGTGCCCAACGTCATGCCGCTGCTCATCGTACACGCGACGATGAACCTGGGCAACATCATCATCACCGAGGCCACGCTCAGCTTCCTGGGGCTTGGCATCAAGTACCCGCTGGCCTCCTGGGGCTCCATCATCAACTCGGCCACGAACCTGCACGTGATGACCAACTACTGGTTCATCTGGATCCCGGCGGGCTTTCTGATCCTTCTGACGGTGCTCGGCTTCAACTTTGTGGGCGACGGTCTGCGCGACGCCTTCGACCCCAGGATGAAAAGGTAGGCGATCGCTATGAAGACAAAAGACAGCCGCCGCGAAAACTACATCAGCGCCCGGGAATCCCGCAGGATTTCCCGTGAGAACCGGCGCGTTACGGACCAACTGGAAAAAAGGCTGAACCGGCAGCACGTGTCCGAGAGCGAATACCTTTGCACCATGCGGGACCCCAAGAACGTGGTGGAGTTTGACAACCTCTCCACCAGCTTCTTCACCGACATCGGCGTGGTCAGGGCGGTCAACGGCGTATCTTTTGACGTGCCGCAGGGCATGACGCTGGGCGTGGTGGGCGAATCCGGCTGCGGAAAATCCGTCACCAGCCTCTCCCTGATGCAGCTTTTGCAGCGGCCGCAGGGGCAGATCACCGGCGGCGCGATCCGTTTGAACCTGGGCGACCGGGCCATCGACGTGGCGAAGGCCCCCTCCAACGTGATGCAGCGCATTCGCGGCAACTCCGTCGCCATGATCTTCCAGGAGCCGATGACCAGCCTCAACCCGATCTTTAGAATTGGCGACCAAGTGGATGAGGTCATTGCGCTGCACACGGACCTCGACAAGGAAGCGGTAAAGAAGCGCACACTGGAGGCGCTGGAGATGGTGGGCATCGCGGACGCCGGGCGCGTGTATTCGATGTTCCCCCACGAACTCTCCGGCGGCATGCGCCAGCGCGTGATGATCGCGATGGCGCTGGCCTGCAACCCCCGCCTCATCATCGCCGACGAGCCGACGACGGCGCTGGACGTGACCATCCAGGCGCAAATCCTAGACCTTCTCCGGAATCTCAAGACGCGCATCAACGCGTCCATTATGCTGATCACCCACGACCTGGGCGTCATCGCCGAGATGGCCGACTTCGTGGTGGTCATGTACGCGGGCCGCGTGGTGGAAAAGGGCACCGCGAAGGAAGTATTCCTGTCGCCCGCGCACCCCTATACCGTGGGGCTGATGGCGTCCAAGCCCATCATCAATCGGGAGGTGGACCGCCTGTTCTCCATCCCCGGCTCCGTGCCCAACCCGATCAACATGCCCGATTATTGCTTCTTCCGCGACCGGTGCGACCAGCGCTGCGAGTCTTGCGCCGGCCGGTACCCCGCGGAGACCGCGCTGACCGCCACCCACAAGGTTTCCTGCTGGCGGCATAAATGCCCGAAAGGAGGCGAAGCCGAATGACGGACAACATCCTGGAGGTCAGGAACCTCGTCAAGCACTACCCGGTCAAGTCCGGCATATTCGGCCGCGTGGTCGGCTGCGTGCGCGCGGTGGACGGCGTCAGTTTCTCGATCCGGCGCGGCTCGACGATGGGGCTGGTGGGCGAATCCGGCTGCGGCAAGACCACCGTCGGCAAGACCATCCTGCGGCTGACCGACAAGACCAGCGGCTCCGTGATGTTTGACGGCAAGGAGGTCTTCGACCTCTCACGCGCCGAGTTGCGCACGCTGAGGCCGCGCATCCAGATCATCTTTCAGGACCCCTACTCCTCCCTCTCGCCCCGGCTTCCGGTGTCGGAGATCATCGGCGAGGCGGTGCGGGAGCATAAGATCGTGCCCGTCAATGAGCTGGACGACTACATCACCTCGATCATGCGCGCCTGCGGCCTCCAGCCCTACCACAAGGACCGCTACCCCCACGAATTCTCCGGCGGGCAGCGGCAGCGCATCTGCATCGCGCGCGCGCTGGCGCTGAGGCCCGACTTCATCGTTTGCGACGAGCCGGTGAGCGCGCTCGACGTGTCCATCCAGGCGCAGATCATCAACCTTTTGAGCGACCTGCAGAGGCAGTTCGGGATGGCGTATCTGTTCATCTCCCACGACTTGTCGGTGGTGGAGCACATTTCGGACGCGGTGGGCGTCATGTACCTTGGCACGATGGTGGAATACGCGCCGAAGCGGGAACTGTTCAAAAACCCGCTGCACCCCTACACCCGCGCGCTCTTTTCCGCGATCCCGATGCCCGACCCGAGCGTGAAGATGGAGCGGATCCTGCTCAAGGGCTCGATCCCCTCGCCTTCGAACCCGCCCTCGGGCTGCAAGTTCCACACCCGCTGCCCGAACTGCATGGAGATCTGCAAGAAAGAGGACCCGAAACCCCTCGACATCGGCGGCCACATGGTGGCCTGCCACCTGTACGGCCATGCGTCGCCCTGATCGCGTCCGCCCGGACGACGACGGGCGCGTGATCGCCGACATGGACCTGCTGAACGCCCAGAGCGTTCCAGCGGAAAATGGCGGCGCGAAACGCCCGCAAATCCCACCGATGACCCGCGCGGAGGCGCGTAGCGTCATGGTCAGCGCCACGCTGGCGGGGCTGACGGTGGCTGGGGTTCTGAGCCTGGCCGTGGTGGGGCTGGTGCTGTTCTGCCAGTTCGTCTGGTTTCGGTAGAGCACATAGACGGGCGGTTTCGGGCATACTGTACCCCAATCGGTGAGCGCGACAACGACTTCTGGGAGGATAGAATATGAGCGAATCCTGCACCCACGATTGTTCCACCTGCTCCGCCGCCTGCGGCGAGCGGACCGCCATCTTCCAGGAACCGGGCAACGCCGCCAGCCACGTCAAACGCGTCATTGGCGTCGTCAGCGGCAAGGGCGGCGTCGGGAAATCACTGGTGACGGCGCTGCTGGCGGTCAACGCGCGGCGGCAGAACCTGAAGGTCGGCATTCTGGACGCCGACATCACCGGCCCGTCGGTCCCCAAGGCCTTCGGCCTCACGGAGAAGGCCACCGGAAGTGATCTGGGTATCTTCCCGGTGTTCACCAGGACCGGCATCCGCACCATGAGCCTGAACCTGCTCATCGATGACGAGAGCGACCCCGTGGTCTGGCGCGGCCCGGTCATCGCGGGCACGGTCAAGCAGTTCTGGACCGACGTGGTCTGGGGCGACCTGGACATCCTGTTCATCGACATGCCGCCGGGGACCGGCGACGTGCCACTGACGGTGTTCCAATCGCTGCCTCTCGACGGCGTGGTCATCGTCACCACGCCGCAGGACCTGGTCCAGATGGTGGTGGAAAAGGCCATCCGGATGGCGGGCATGATGAATATCCCCGTGCTGGCGCTGGTCGAGAACATGGCCTACGTCGAATGCCCGGACTGTGGCAAGCGCTTCTCCCCCTTCGGCGAAAGCCGCCTTCAGGAGGAAGCGGCGAAGCACGGCGTGGCGTCCGCAGCGCAGATCCCAATCAACCCCAAACTGACCGGCGCGGTGGACAAGGGCATGATCGAGCTTTACGAGGGCGACTGGCTGGACGGTGTGTCACAGATGTTGCATGCGCTGCCGGAGCGGCAGGCGCAGGAATAGAATCCCATAAGAAAGGCCCGGCAGCGAACGCAATTCGCGGCCGGGCCTTATTCTATCCAAAGGATTGTCAGGAAACGCCCTCGCGGCTCGCGCGGGGCGACAGGCGGGTCTCCGCGTTGCCCTGGAGTACGCGATCGATGAACACGCGCACGATCTCGCCGTCAAACTGGCTGTCCGCGTTGGCCTGGAGCTCCTCGATGGCCTGCGCTTCGGAAAGTGCCGGGCGGAACGGATACGGGCCGGTCATCATGTCGTAGGCTTCCGCGACGCTCAGGATCTTCGCCTGGAGCGGCAGTTCCGCGGCGCTCATGTCCGGGTAGCCCGCGCCGTCGACGCGCCGGTGGTGCACCAGGACGGACTCCGCGATCTCGCCCATGCCGGAGAAGGAGCGCAGGATCTGATAGCTGATCTCGGGATGCCTGCTGAGTTCAGACATCTCCTCGGGTTCCAACTCGCCGGGCTTGTTGATCAGTCCCTCGTCCAGCGCCACCTTGCCGATGTCGTGGTACAGGCCCACCGCGCCCAGCTTTTCAACTTCTTCGTAGTCCATGCGCATCTCGCGGCCTATGGCCATGCAGAGCCGGCTGACCGTTTCGGAATGCCTGTGCTCCACTTCGCTCTTCTTGTAAAGGTTTGCCAGAATCTGGCGCAGCAGGTCCGCCTTCAGTTGGCGGCTTGCGAGCAGCTTCTCGCGGTACATGTTGTCTTCCGCCACGCGGTAGACGTCCGCGATGTCTTCCTCGACCAGGAGCTTCGTCGCGATGCCGAAGGAAGCCGAAATCGTGACCTCCTGCACGGATTTCGTCGCGATCGCCGCCTTGATGCGCGTAACGATGCGCTCAGCCGCCTCGAAGCTCGTGTGGGGCAGCAGCAGCACGAATTCGTCCCCGCCGATGCGCGCGGCGATGTCGGAGGTGCGAAGGCTGGTACGCAGCACCTGCGCGAAGCTGACCAGCAGCTGGTCGCCCACCATGTGGCCGAAGGCGTCGTTCATCAGCTTCATGCCGTTGACGTCGACCAGCACCATCGAAAGCGGCATATCCTCCCGGGTGTTCAAAAGCTCCAGCTGCTCGTTATAGAACCTGCGGTTATGAAGGTCCGTCAGCGGGTCATGCTGGTTGAGGTAGAGGATCTGGCGCTCGGACGACTTGCGCTTGGTGATGTCCCGGCTGATGCCCACCGCCTCGATCCCGCCGTAGACGTTGAGCCGAAGCTTGATGGATACTTCCGTGGAGACGATGGACCCGTCTCTTCGGTGCTGCTCGATCTCGATCACGTCGTTTTTGACGCTGGCGGCGTCGCTCTCGAATTCCTTGATCCGTTCGTTCAGGTAGGCGCTGAACCGGCTGTAGGAGTCCTCGGGCATCGAGTCGGCGATGTACTCGCGCAGCGCCTCTTCGGCGGTGATGCAGCGCAGCGAGTAGACCGAAGGGCTCATGTAGGTGAAGCAGCCGCTTGTCAGGTCCAATACCCAGATGACATCCTGCGCGTGCTCGGCCATCAGCCGGTACTTCTCCTCGCTGACGTAGAGAGCGCTCTCCGCCCGCTTGCGCTTGGTCACGTCCACCAGGAAGAAGATCAGCGCCTTCTGGCCGTACCAGTCGACCGGCACGCCCTTGGCTTCGAACCACACGATCCCCTCGGTGGCCTGCACCCGGAGGGTCACCTGGTTTTCCTGCGGTATGCCGTCAAGCAGCGCCTCGCAAAGGCTTTCGGCCACCTCCCGGTCCTGCCGGATAAACAGGTCCAGAAACTGCTTCCCCGCCAGCGACGCGCCTGCGGCGCCGGTCATTTTTTCAAAGATGGGGTTGGCCAACACCACGTGACCGTCCGAGACGACCGCGATGGACTCCGCCGCGTTTTCAAACAACATCCTATACTTGGCTTCAGAACGCCTGAGCATCTCATTGCGCTCGCCCAGCGCCCCCGCCATTTCGTTGAACGCCTCGGAAAACTCGCCCAGGAATTCGACCCTCTGTTCGAAATCGCCAGCGGCGATCTCACGGCTTTGCCAGACTAGATGGCGCAGGACGCTCTGAAGCGCCTTGAGCGAGCCGATGGCGCAGCCCTTGCCCTCGGCATCATGCTTGAGGTCGCCCCGGCTCAGCGCCTGCAGGTTCTCCCGGATCGTCCGGACCGCCCCTTCGAGCTGCCGGAACAGCGGATCAGAAGCCAGCGCTTCCGGTACTTCCGCCGGATTGGGATCGTTCAAAAGGCCCGAGAGGTATTGCATCGCGATTTCGTACTTCTGGTCGCCGTTCATATTCTATCCTCAACCCTCTTGCGCCTTTGCATGAAAGCGACAGACCCTGTCGCCGGTCGTCCAGCAGTCGATCTCCCGTTCCTTCCATCGTGCCGGTGGATGCGTTCAGGGGAAAATGCGAGCGGCGGATGCCGTACTATTGTAAACCATCTTAGCATAATCTGCCATTTTCCGCAATAGCGGGTGAATCATCGCAGAAGCGAATACGCGCCGCGGCAAGATTTTCCGCATGTTGTGAATGGGCAGACCCACGCACTTCACACGCTGTCCGGATCAGATTTTTGTTATCTGGTTGCGCCCGGTTTTTTTGGAGCTGTACAGCGCCTCGTCAACCATTTTGATCATCTGATCCGTCGTGGTCTTCCCTTTGATCTCCGCAAGCCCCATGCTGACCGTAACCGAATCCTCTTCTCTGAGCAACTGCATGAATCCAGACAGGATCTGCTCGGCTTCTTCCGGCCCGACCTTCAAAACGCCCAGGAATTCATCCCCGCCCCAGCGGGCCGCCATCCCTTTTCCGTCAATAACGCTTCGAAGGATTCTGCCGACCGTTGTAAGCACGTCATTTCCGAACATGTGTCCGTGGGTATCATTGATTTCCTTGAAGTGGTCGATGTCAAACATGAACATCGTTCTCTTTCGCCCGCGGCTTCTGGCAAGCAGCTTCGGGTACTGCTTGATGAACAGTTTTCTGTTTGCAAGTCCCGTCAGTTCATCCGTATTCTCCGCGACGATCAACCGTTGGTTATAGACCAAAACTACGCAGGTCGTGGCAAAAATGCAGGCCATCAGCGAAATCAGCATGAAGACGATGTTGCCCTTGATGCTCTGCTGGAACGATCGGGTAATCGAGTCCGTATCTTTTTCAAATATGAGATGCCAGCCCAGCGTATCGTCATATTTTGTGATCAGGCACTTGCGTGCGCCACCGGAGGTAAACCATTGCAGATTGGATTCGCCCGACATGTTCAGGTCGATTTCGTCCTCGATTCCGGTTCGCTCCGCCAGTTCCGCCCTTTCGACAAAGACGTTCGTGCTTTCTTTAAAGGAGTTCTCGGCGCCGCGCACGTTGATGATGAATACCGCCAGATCGTAGGCGTCTTCGTATAGCTTGATCACATCCTCGATCGAAGCCACCTCGAAGCCCACGCCGATCACGCCCAGCAGATTTCCGCCGTCATCAGCCACCCGGAAGTTGACGAAGATGGAGATGGTATTCCGGTTTTTCTCATTGGTGTCAACCTGCAGATCGTACTCATGACCCTGATTCACAAAGTTATAGTACCAGACATCGTGCTGGTCGTTTGGGGAGACCGTTTTATTCAGTCCGTCCTGATAGTAGTAGTTGCCCGTCTTGTCGGAGATGCAGAAAACCGTCGTATAGTCATATTTTGTCTGGTAGGTTTTCAGATAGCTGAAGAGCTGATCCAGGTATTCCTTGTTTTGCGTGTTCTCCGGTTCGTGCGAGAGCCATTTCTTGAGGAATGCGTCGTTGGCCATGGTCTTGGAGACCATGACGGGCTTGTCCATCGTATTCTCAATGTACTTGGAGATATCCATATCCGCGAGGCTCACGATATTTTCCAGGTGCCTTTCAGCAAGGTCCTGGTATGTGAGCGTATTGTTGTAAACGACTGCCGTAAATCCAGCCACAATAAAGAACATAATGATGAGGTTTGTGATCAGTAAAACGTGTTTTTTCAAGGCCCGGTCCTCCTGCGCCATCCGACAGCCCGGCACAGCCGTCGGCGAGGGTCTGTCATTTTTTAGTATACAATATTTCTTGGTGTTTCGGAAGCGGGGCGGAAGAAGAATCTGCGGCTCGGCGCGCGAATTAACACGACGAGTCAGGCGCAATCATCCGATTACCAAACGTTCATAGGAAACAAATGAAAACGCCCGGCGCATTGGCCCGGGCGCTGATCTCATGGTTTTCAACGTGAAAGGCAGACAGGTGCGTGAACAGGATCAACCAATGCCGGATGGCTCAGTCGGTCAACGGGAGCACGCATTCCGGCGGGATCATCAGAAATCCTTCATCCAGCCCCGCCGGATGCCGACCGGACTCCCCGATTCGCTCCCACCGGAGCGCTTCGCCGCCCAGCGTCACTTCCATCGCGCAGCCGTCCGGGGCCTCGGTCCGGCCCAGCGCGCGCCATGAAAAGCGGTTTTCGGACGCCAGATCCCCCGCCTCCCGGATCGCATCGGCGCGAACGCCCACGTACCGGACAGCGTCCGGCACCGGGTTCGTCGTCGTCAGCTCGATCCCCCACTCTGCCGTCCGCATCCGGTGCGGCCCGGTCTTTTCGGCGCGGGCGATGTTCCGGCAGCCGATCATCCTGGCCGCCGCCAAAGTCCCGGGGTTATTGTACAGCGCCCGCTTCCCCCCGGAAGCGCGGACCGCGCCGCCGTCCAGCACCGACACATTTTCACACAGGTGGAAGGCCTCGGAATAATCGTGGGTCACCATCAGCGAGATGCCGTCAAACCCCTCCAGCGCTTCGGCCACCTCCCGCTCCATCTGCCACCTCAGATGGCTGTCCAGCGCGGAAAACGGCTCGTCCAATAGGATCAGCTTCGGCTGAGACGCCAGAATCCTGGCCAGCGCCACCCGCTGCTGCTGCCCGCCCGACAGCTGTGAGGGATAAAGCCCCTCCACCCCCTCGAGGTGCAGCTTTTCGACCAGCGCACGGACACGCTCCTTTGCGTCCGGCGGCTTTTTCGCCCGCAGGCCGCAGGCGATGTTCTCCGCCGCGGTCATCGTGGGAAACAGCGCGTAATGCTGGAACATCAGCCCAACCTCCCGCGCCTGCGGCGGGAGGCAGACGCCCAACTTTGAATCGTAGAGTACCGTTCCGTCCAGCGCGATGCGGCCCTCGTCCGGCGTCATCACGCCCGCGATGGCCATCAGCGTCAGGCTCTTGCCGCTGCCGGAAGCGCCCATCAGCGCATGCCGACCTTCCGCCTCGAACTGTACGTCCAGGCTAAAGCCCCGGTATTTTTTTCGGATGTCTGCAACAAGCGCCAAACAGGCACCCCCGATTTTGTTATTTCGCCGCCCTGCGCCTTTCGAGCAGGTTCACCGACATCATCACCAGAAACGATATGACGAGGTTCACGCCCACCCATCGATAGGCCTCAGCGTCCTGGCCGATCTGCCAGAAGTAGGCCACCGAGGTGGAGATGGTGGCGGTGCGGTTCGCGATGTAGCCCGCCACCATGCTGGTCGCGCCGTACTCGCCCAACCCTCGCGCAAACGTCAGCACCATGCCCGCCAGGATGCCATCCCTGCAGCCCGGCAGCTTGACGCGCCAGAACAGGAACGCGTCCGTCAGCCCCAGCGTGCGACCCGCCTGGATCAGCCGCTCGTCGAACGCATCGAACGCGCCTCGGGCCGTCCGGTACATCAGCGGGAAGGTGACGATGGACACCGCGATGACCGCCGCCTGCCAGCGCATGGTGATCGTCCAGTCAAACCATGCCTTGACCAGCGAACCGACAGGCCCCTTGGGCCCTAGCAGCACCAGGATGAAAAAGCCGATGACGGTGGGCGGCAGCACCAGCGGCAGCGTCAAAACCGTGTCCAGCGCGCCCTTCAGCCACCTTGGCGCGGCGGTGATGCGCTGCGCCGCGAAGATGCCGATAAAAAACGTGATCACCGTCGAGATGGCGGCGATGCGCAGGGAGTTCCAGAGTGGAAACCAGTTCATGGCCGCCTCCTTTGGAAATTCACGTCATTGAATGCGGAAAGCCGATTCACCGTTCCGCCCAAAACGCAGGATCGCCGCGGCCGGGCGTATGCCCCCCCCCGGGCCAACATTTAAAAAAGGAAGCCCG
>JAEZHK010000082.1 GCA_023416655.1 Bacillota bacterium | reverse complement strand
TCGCGATGATCCTGGCGCTTATCATCGCCGCGCCGAGCCTGGCGTACGCGGAGGCTCCGGAGGTCCCGTCAAACGGCGACTGGTGGAACATCCTGCTCATGGGCGGCGACTCGCGCAACAAGACGTCGTACGAGCGCACGGACTCGATGATCATCCTCTCCGTCAACCTTAAAGAGAGCAAGGCCAAGATGACCTCGATCATGCGGGACACCTGGGTCGGCTTTCCGGGCACGAACTCCCAAGGCAAGATCAACGCCGCCAATGTGAGCGGCGGGCCTCAAATGGCGGTGGCGACGGTCAACGAAAACTTTGGCACCGACATCCGGGACTACATTCTGGTCAACATGGCCGGGCTTGTCGACATCGTCGATCAGGTGGGCGGCATTGACATTAAGGTATCGCCGGACGAGAAGAAGTGGACCAACTACTACGCCAACATGTACCTCGAACAGGGCGGCACCTATGACGGGAAGAAGACGCTGAATGAGACGGGCGAATCCGTCCACCTCAACGGGCTGCTCGCCATGTCTTTCTGCCGCAACCGCTACACCGGTTCGGATTACGACCGGACGCAGCGGCAGCGCACGGTGCTCTTGGCGGTGCTCGAAAAACTGAAGCAGGGGAACGCCGCGCAGTTCATGGCCGTCGTGGCGACCGCCATCGACAGCGTGGAGACCAACCTGAATTACGCGAACATCCTTGAAATGGCTTCCTTCGGCGTGAACCTGGACACGAGCACCATCGAACAGAACCGCATCCCGGCGGACGGCACCTTTGAATCGGGCATGAAGGACGGCACCTGGTCCATCCGGCCTGACTTTGACAAGAACAAGGCGCTGCTGCACGAGTTCATTTACGGAAGCGTCCAGGAATAAGATGCAAAGGCCGCCGGTTTCAACCCGGCGGCATTGACTGGCCCATAGGCCCGGCCCTCTTTGGTTTGGTGGCCGGGGCTGACGGCTCGCGGCGCGCCCGCCGCATGCCCTGCCCTCCCCCCGAAGCCGGGAACGCCCCCCTTGCGCATTTTTTACGCTGGAAGGAAGCGGCACATGACCCAGAGAGAGTCCGAGTGGCAGGAAGAGGTTCCGCGAGTTCTATCGACGCGGGAGCGCGTTTCTTCGCAGTCGCATCTTCGGGTAACCCCCCGTGAATCCCAGTTATATCTGATCGCGAAGCGGACGATGGACATCGTGTTGTCGGTTGTGGCGCTGGTCGTGCTTTTGCCGTTTCTTCTGGTCGTTTCCGTGATCATCTGCCTGGATGACCCCAGCGGCGGCCCCATCTTCGTGCAGGACAGGGTGGGCAAAAACGGGAAACTTTTCAGGTTTCTCAAATTCCGCAGCATGGTGGTGGACGCCGAGGAGCGCCTTCACGAACTGAAGGATCTGAATGAAATGGACGGCCCGGTCTTCAAGATCAAGCAAGACCCCCGCGTCACCCGCTTCGGCCGGTTCATCCGCAGGACCAGCATCGACGAATTGCCGCAGCTGATCAACATCATCCAGGGGGATATGTCGCTGGTCGGCCCCAGGCCGCCGCTGCCGCAGGAAGTCAAGCAGTACGGCGCTTACGAAATGCAGCGGCTTACGGTCAAGCCCGGCCTCACCTGCTACTGGCAGGCGCGCGGTCGCAATGAGATCAAGTTCGAAAAGTGGATGGAGCTGGACGTCAAGTATGTGCGTCACCACAACCTGTGGATCGACATCAAGCTGCTGTTTCTGACGGTGCGAAGCGTTGTGACGGGGAAGGGCGCCATGTAAGGCAGAAGAAACTCAAACGGCCATCGGGAAGCGGATTCCCGATGGCCTTGTTTTTTGTATGGGACCCGTGCGCCGGGCGATCACTGATCGATCTGAGAAAGAAACCGCCCGAGCGCGTCTTCCCAAGGGGGCAGACGGCGGAAGCCCGCCTCGTCCAGGCTGCGCTTGCTCAGCCGGGAATTGAGCGGACGAACGGCGGCGGAGGGGTATTCGCTGGTCTTGATCGGGTTGATCCGGCAGGGGAGGCCGGCCTTTTGCATGATGGCCTGGGCGAACGCCGCCCAGCTGCAGAAGCCCTCGTTGGTGGCGTGGTAGACGCCGTAGCGGTCCGTTTCGATCATGTCGCAAAGCAGCCGGGAAAGGTCGTCTGTGTAGGTGGGGGAGCCGACCTGGTCGTCCACGACGTTCAGGCTCTCCTTCTCCGCGCCCAGTCGCAGCATGGTGCGCACGAAGTTCTTGCCGTTCACGCCGAACACCCAGCTGACGCGCACCAGGAAGTACTTCTGGAGGTTCTCCGTCACCGCGTCCTCGCCCTCGGCCTTCGTAACGCCGTAGACGCTCCTGGGGCCTCTGGGCGCGTCGGTTTCATAGGGTGTGTCCCCTTCGCCGTCAAACACGTAGTCGGTGGAGATGTAGACCATGACGGCGTCCATCTCCCGGCACGCCTCGGCGATGGTTCGGGTCGCGTCCGCGTTGATCCTTTTGCAGGTTTCCGGCTCGGCCTCGGCCCTGTCCACCGCCGTGAAGGCTGCGCAGTGCATCACCACGTCCGGCGCGTATTCCTGAAGGTACTCGCGGGCGGCCTCCCGGTCGGTCAGGTCGAGGTCCTGGATGTCGATGCCCCGGCATTCCACGCCGCGTTTGGGCAGGTGGCGCATCAGGTCATGGCCCAGCTGGCCGTTCGCGCCGGTCACAAGCACTTTCAAAGGATCACTTCCTGTTCGCGTACATGCGCTCGTAGTAGTCCTGATAATCGCCCTTCAAAATGTCCTCCCACCAGGGCCTGCTGTCCAGATACCACTGGACGGTTTTGCGGATGCCCTCGTCGAATGCCGTCTCCGGCGTCCAGCCCAGCTCCTTCTGGATCTTCGTGGGGTCGATGGCGTAGCGAAGGTCATGGCCGGGCCGGTCGGTGACGAAGCTGATCAGCTCCTCGCCCCTGCCCAGTTCCTTCAGGATGGCCCTGACCACCTCGAGGTTCGTGCGCTCGTTGTGGCCGCCCACATTGTACACCTCGCCAGGGCGGCCCTTCCGGGCCACCAGATCGATGGCGGTGCAGTGGTCGCCCACGTACAGCCAGTCCCGCACGTTCAGCCCCTTGCCGTAGACCGGCAGCTTCTCACCGCCCAGGGCGCGTACGATCATCAGCGGGATCAGTTTCTCCGGGAAGTGGTAGGGGCCGTAGTTGTTGGAGCAGCGGGTGATCGTGATCGGCAAACCGTAGGTGCGGTGGTAGGCCAGCACGATGAGGTCCGCCGCCGCCTTTGAGGCGGAATAGGGGCTGGAGGCGTGAAGCGGCGTTGATTCCGTGAACAGAAGGTCCGGCCTGTCAAGCGGCAGGTCGCCGTAGACCTCGTCGGTGGATACCTGATGGAAGCGCTTCACGCCGTGCTTCAGGCACGCATCCAGCAGCACCTGTACGCCCAGCACGTTTGTGCGCAGGAAAAGCCCGGGGTCCTCGATGGACCGGTCCACATGGCTCTCCGCCGCGAAGTTGACCACGATGTCCGGCTTTTCCTCTCCGAACAGCGCCCCGACGCACGCCGCGTCGGCGATGTCGCCGCGTATGAACCGGACGTTCTCCGATTCCATCGCGCGCTTCAGCGTCTTGAGGTTGCCCGCGTAGGTCAGCTTGTCCAGACAGACGATGCGGTCCTCCGGGTGCGCCTGAAGCTGATGGTACACGAAATTGGCGCCGATGAAGCCCGCGCCGCCGGTGACGAGTATGGTCATCGTCATCCCTCCCCGAAGGTGAAGTTGCAGTCGCTGTCCTTAAGGTGCGGCGCCGCCAGGTCTTTCCCGGAGAGCACCGGCTCAGCGATTCCCCAGTCGACACCGATTGCGGGATCGTCGTAGCACACGGAGCGGTCCAGCGCGGCGTCGTAGAGGTTGTCCACCTTGTAGACGAATTCCACGTCGTCCGTCAGCGTCAGAAAGCCGTGGGCGAAGCCCCGGGGGATGAACATCTGTCGCTTGTTTTCCTCGCTCAGTTCCGCCGAGACCCACCTCAGGTACGTGGGGGAGCCTTTTCTCAGGTCCACCGCCACGTCCTTCACCGCGCCCCGGGTCACGCGCACCAGCTTCGCCTGCGACATGGGGTCATTCTGAAAGTGCAGCCCGCGGAGCGTGCCCTTCCGGGCCGTGAAGGACTGGTTGTCCTGCACGAACCGGCAATGGATGCCGAGTTCCGCGAAGGTTTTTTCCGAATAGGTCTCCGTGAACCAGCCTCGGTGGTCGCCGAAAACGCGGGGCTCCAGAATGATTACGCCGTCCAGTTCCGTCTCGATCCTGTTCATGGTCTACTTTACCTTTCCGTCCGCGACCGCTTTCAGGTGCGCGCCATAGGGGGATTTTCCGTAGCGCTCGGCGGTTTCGAGCAGTTCCTCCCGGCTGATCCAGCCGTTCCGGTAGGCGATTTCCTCGGGTGCGGAGATCTCGATCCCCTGGCGCTTTTCGATCATGCGCACGAAATCCGCGGCGTCAAGGAGGCTGTCGAAAGTGCCGGTGTCCAGCCACGCGTAGCCGCGCCCCATGAGCTTGACGTCCAGAAGGCCCTGCTTCAGGTACATTTCGTTGAGCGTGGTGATTTCCAGTTCCCCCCGCCCGGATGGCTTCACCTGCGCTGCCTGATCGGAAACGCCAGCGGGGTAGAAGTACAGCCCGGTCACCGCGTAGTTGGACTTGGGCGACTTCGGCTTCTCCTCCACGGAGACGGCGCGGCCCTCTTCGTCAAACGCCACCACGCCGTAGCGCTCCGGGTCGTTCACGTAGTAGCCGAACACCGTGGCGCGGCCGGATTCCGCGCTCTTCACGGCATCCTTCAAAAGCGGCCTGAAGCCGTTGCCGTAGAAGATGTTGTCCCCGAGCACCATTGCGGACGGGCCATCCCCGATGAACTCCCGGCCGATCAGGAATGCCTGTGCCAGCCCGTCGGGGGAGGGTTGCACCGCATAGTTGAGCGATACGCCTAACTGCCCGCCGTTTCCCAAGAGGCTTTCAAAGCGCGGCGTGTCCTCCGGCGTCGAGATGATCAGAATCTCCCGGATGCCCGCGAGCATCAGCGTCGAGAGCGGGTAGTAGATCATGGGCTTGTCGTACACCGGGAGGAGCTGTTTGGACGCGACCATCGTCAGCGGGTACAGGCGCGTGCCCGCGCCGCCGGCCAGTATGATTCCCTTCACCGCGCATTCCTCCTTTGTTTGGTTTAGAGCCTCCAGACCCTGAAGCCGTGCTCCTTCAGCGCCTCGGCGTCAAAAAGGCCCTTGACGTCGATGAGCACGCGCTTGCCGCTCCGGTTCTCAACAAACATCTGGTCGATTTCCTCGGGCGTCAGGGCCGCGAACTGCCGGTGGGCCACCGCGCAGATGACGCAATCGGCCCCCTTCGCCTCCCGCGCGTCCGCGAGGCGGATGCCGTATTCGCGCAGCGCGTCCTCCGGGTCCGCCCACGGGTCCACCACCACGGGCTGGATGCCGTACTCCCGGAAGCGGCTCAGGATGTCCTCCACCTTGGAGTTGCGCGAATCCGGGCAGTTTTCCTTGAAGGTGAGCCCCAGGATGACGACCTTTGCCTTGGCCACGTCCTGCCCGGCCAGGATCATCTGCTTGATGGCCGCGTCCGCCACGTAGCCGCCCATGCCGTCGTTGATCTTGCGGCCGGCGAGGATAATCTGGCTGTGGTAGCCCAGCTTTTCCGCCTGATACACAAAATAGTACGGGTCGACGCCGATGCAGTGGCCGCCGACGAGGCCGGGGCGGAACCCGAGCGCGTTCCACTTGGTGTTCATCGCGTCGACCACCTCATTGGTGTCGATGCCCATGCGGTCAAACACCATCGCCAGTTCGTTCATGAACGCGATGTTGATGTCCCGCTGGCTGTTCTCCACCACCTTGGCCGCCTCGGCCACCTTGATCGAGGACGCGCGGTACACGCCCGCGTCGATGATCATTTCGTATACTTTGGCGATCTGATCGAGCGCCGAATCGTCCATGCCGGAGACGATTTTTCGGATGTTCTCAAGCCTGTGCACCCTGTCGCCGGGGTTGATGCGCTCCGGCGAGTAGCCGATTTTGAAGTCCACGCCGCACTTCAGGCCGGACTCCTTTTCCAGAATGGGGACGCAGACGTCCTCCGTCACGCCAGGGTACACCGTCGATTCGTACACGACGATGCTGCCCTTCGTCAGGTTTCGGCCCAGGATCGCGCTGGCGCCGGTGACGGGCGAGAGGTCCGGGGTCTTGTCCTGATTGATGGGCGTGGGCACCGCCACGACATGGAACCTGGCCTCGCGAAGCCTGGTCTCGTCGGCGGTGAACGCCATGGTGGTCTTGCGGATCGCCTCCTCGCCCACCTCGCCGGTGGGATCGATACCGTCAATGTACTTCTCCAATTTGGCCACGTTCAGGTCAAACCCGACGACCCCGACCTTTTTCGCAAACGCCACCGCCAGCGGCATGCCGACGTAGCCCAGGCCGATCACGGAGAGCTTGGTTTCCCCGCGGGCAAGCATTTCATCGATTTTTTTGTGGTCCATCGTCCTATCCCCTCGCCTGTATGGTATTTATGTCCTCCAAAGCATTTGGCTGATCAAGCGTCAGCGTGCCCAGCTCGGACGCGATCATCAGAAGCGGAAACAGCATCCCCGCCTCCGTCAGCGATTCCACCATGCCCATGACCGCGAACGCGATCAATGTGATGACGACATATTTCGCCAGCGCCTTGTCCTTTGCCCTGAGCGCGCCGGAAGAGGCAAACCAGTACGCCGGAAGCACCGGGAGGAGCAAGGCAAGCCCGCCCCGCATCAGGATGTTCAGCCAGTAGTTGTGCGGATGGGAGAAACCGCCCAGAAGATCGATTTCCGTGAACTCCGGCCTGCCCCAGATGGGCGAATGAACGAAATAATCCCATGCCCGCTGCCATACGACGACCCTTCCGGTGAAGTCCGTATCGCGCTTCAGCACATTTTCAAAGACAAAGGCAAACAGGTTCTGGATGCCGACCGTCATGATCAGGGCAAAGACCACGGCGGTCAGGAGGTTCGCGTTCAGGATGGAGGCCCAGCGGGGCAGCGTCCGCTTCCGGAAGATGGCCAGGAGCGCGAGGAACACCACAAGCCCAACCAGCGCTGTCGCCGATTTGATGTAGAGCACGGTCCCAGCCATCACGGCGATGTAGGCCGCGGCGCGCAGCGTGACGCGCCCGCGGGTCAGCTGCGCGTACATCAGCGCCAGGCAAGCGCCCGGGAGCAGCGTCCGGATCTGCGTGTTGCGGTAGCCCAGGAACCAGTTGTCCCAGGTGCCGCTTCCGTTGGCCATCGTCTTGTACATACCATTTGGGAAGATCAGGAGGCTGAGCAGGTTGGCGAAGAGGAGGACTTCAAACAGCAGGGTCATCCCGCCCAGAAGGTTTCTGGGATTCTTTCTCAGGCCCAGCCAGACGTAAAGGCAAAGGCCCATGACGCCCAGGGCCTCACGGACGTAGATATACTCCGCCTTCGCGACAAGTTTCTGGGCGACGAACTGGATGACATAGTACCCCGCCACGCAGAACACGACTTTTCCGGGCAGTTTCTTATCCTCCAGCACGAGCCATGCGGCGACCAGAAAGGACAGGATCAGCGCGTACTTGTACACCTCGTGTACGAAGCCGTCCTGAAACGAGAAGTAAGCCGGCTCCAGAAACGGCAATATCGCCAGCGGAAAGAACCACTTCTTTTCCAGAAGCTTCAAATCCCTCAAGAACCTCATGTCCTCGTCTCCTTTCCATGCCAGGGCTTTCACAGCCCTTCGGAATGCCGGATGATGAACGGCAGCTTTATTTGTCCGCCTCACGCACGGCGTCCGCGGAGGAGAAGCTCCGGCGCTTCACCAGCCGCAGGATCAGTTTGGAAAACCACGGATCCGTCAGACGGAGGACCAGCGCGTTGACGCCCGCGGCGAGCGCGAAGGACACCGCGCCCCATGCCAGCAGCGTCAGAACGGGGCCTCCGAGCCTCAGATGAACGGCTTCAAACAGGGTTTTGATTCCCAACGAGGCGAGCGCCACCAGGGCCGGCCCTGTGATCAATTCCCATCCGCGCGGCTTCTCCGAAGGGAAGACCTCCTGGTAAATCAGGCGGTAGTTCATCGGGATGGCGATGCCGTACCGGCCGACGAGGATGCCCAGCAGGATCGCCGTGATCCCCAGCGGCCTCACCAGCGCGACGGCGACGACAATGTTGACCACCGCCTGGGCGATGGTGAAGTTGCGACTCTCCCGGAAAAGCCCCCGGGCGTTACGTGCCACGTAGTACGCGGGCAGCATGATGTTGGCGTACATCGCAAGGCCGAAGAGCATGACGTTGAGGTCCGAAAGCACGTATGCACGGCCAATCCAGAGCTCCACAAAGGCGTTCATGCAGACGATGAACACGATGGACACCACGGACGCGACCGCCATGGTGCCGGAGTGGATCTGGCGGTACACGTTGTACACGTTCCGGTCGTTCCGGGACACCTTGATGCCGATGGACGCGCTGGTGCCCTCGACGATTCTTTGCACCGTCTGCACGATGTTGGCGGCGATCTTGTTGTAGGAGGCGTAGATGAAGGCGGTTGAAAGCGAGGGCGTAAAGACCGAGAGGATGATGCCGGAGCTGTTGTTGAAGGCAAGCCCTGACACGTTGTGCGCCATCAGGTTCCCGGTCATCTTCGTGGGCGTCATGTCGGCCACGGCGTCCTCGGTCAGAAGGCCCTCGTATTCCCTACGCATCGTCCGGCGGTAGGCGAGGCCGATAACGATCACCACCAGCGCGTTGCTCGTCAGCAGCAGGTGTACCTCCGGCCGGAAAAAGACCAGAACCGCGATGTTGATGGCGTACACCAGCGTCAGCTGGATGCCGTCCAGAATCTCGGCCTTGTAGCGCTTTTCACGGGCGATGATCATGTACTTGGGCGCCAGCGAAAAGTAATAGGGAGCGATGTAGCGAAGGCTGATCAGCGCGAGGATCAGGATGGAGCTCTGGAAGGACACGCTTTTGTCCTGAATGCCCAGCGGCAGAATCACCGATATCAATAGCGCGCCGCCCAGCATCAGAAGGACCACCGTCCGCATGGAGCGCCCGAAGCCTTTATATAGGGAGGAAACCGCGTCGTACCGGTTGTCCGCGATGGGCTTGTACAGATGGAAAAGGAAGGCGGCGCAGATGCCGCTCTCGATCAGCGCCAGGTAGGACAGCGCCTGGTTGCCGGTCTGGATCAGCCCGTTGACCGCGTCGCCGTAAGCGTCCAGAAACATTTTCAACTCAACGATGCCCAGCGAGAAGTTGAGCACCGAGAAGAGGATGGATGCCGCCGTGTTCTTCGCGGCAAGCCGGGTTCTGTTCATTGTATCCCTTTCACTTTTCATTTTTCAAATAAAAGCTTTGGAGCCTGGTGACGCAAAGAAACGCTTTTATGAGTAGTTTGACGTCACCGGAGGCTTTGTAGGCAATAAAACAGCTCTTGGCATCCGGGATTCCCGCTTTAAAATGGATATTGGCCCTGCTGCAATCCCACAGTGATTTCAAATGAGGATCATTCTCAATCGCCGCCTTGTGCTTTTGATAGATCAGGTCAAATGCGATCGGGTGTTTTTCATAGCATAAGGA
This sequence comes from Bacillota bacterium, assembly GCA_023416655.1. Lineage (GTDB taxonomy): Bacteria > Bacillota > Clostridia > Christensenellales > Aristaeellaceae > JAEZHK01. The sequence continues at coordinate 57,795 of JAEZHK010000082.1, read as the reverse complement.
GATGCTGTCTGATTGAATAAACGAATCCACAAGCACCTCGTCTTGATAATATACCTCGTACAGTTGAAAAACCCTGAGCGCCCAGTCCCAGTCCTGCCAGCGGGGCAGGGCATTGTCGAACCGCACCTCACGGGCGCATTCCGCCTTGCACAGGACCCCAACCATCGCCATGGTGTTTTTTTCCAGGAGCTTTCTATATCGGTCTGGTTTTGATACTTCGTTTACAATCTTTTCCCAGGGGACCTTTTGAGTGGTCTGGCCATTCGCGCTGACGCGGTTCATGGCGCAGTATACCATATCTGCGCCGGTTTCCTGAAGGAAGCGAAGCTGCCGTAGCAATTTATCGGTGTGCCAGCGGTCGTCGCTGTCCTGAAAGGCGATGTATTCTCCCCTCGCCGCGTCGATGCCGATGTTTCGCGCCCGACAGGCGCCGCTGTTTTTTTCCAGCTTGATGTAGCGAAGGCGGCTGTCCTCCATAGAACGAATCAGGTCTTCGGTGCCGTCGGTGGACCCGTCGTCAACGAGGATCAGCTCAATGTCTCGGTACGTCTGCCCCAATACGCTTTCGATTGCCATGGGCAGGGTCGATGCACGGTTGTACGACGGAATGATGACGCTGATCATTTATCCTCCAATTTCCTCACGGAGCGCAGAAGGTTCCCGTAGCTTTTCCTGTATTCCGGTTTGATCAAAGCCTTGGCGGTCATGTGCGCGAAGAAAACCAATCTGTGCGCCGCGACCTGCCAGCGGTTCCAGCCCAGGTACGTCCGCCCGAAATACTGGATGCTCGGGGCGGACAGCACGTGGCGGTTCGCCATGCTGCTGCCGGTCGTCAGCCCGTGGTGGTGGATGACCCTGGCCTCGGGGCACAAAACGCCGGTGACACCGCGCTTCGCCAGCTTTTCCGCGATCACGTCCTCCTCGGCATACAGAAAGATGTTCTCGTCGTAGTACCCGATCTCCTGCAAGACATCCGCGCGCATCATGTAACATCCGCCCAGCGGTTTCTCCACCCGCACTCCGGCGGAGGCGTTCAGAAGGCTTCGTTCTTCCCGCTTTTCCCGAACCCAGACGCAGTAAGGAAGATACCAGAGCATCACCCGCGCGCTGGAAAACCGGTGAAGCTGAGCGGAGGGGAACTTTTCCCCGTCAGGCGTCACCTGCTGCGCGCAGGCCAGCGCGATGTCGGGGCTCGAAAGAAGCGCCGAGTACATCTTCTCAATCGCGTCGTCCAGATAGAGGATGTCGTTGTTGGAGAGTACCACAGCGTCGCACCCATCTGCGATTGCCGCGCGCGCGCCGCAGTTCAGCCCGAAGCCGTAGCCCCCGTTCCGGCCGGACGCGATCACCCGGACGTCCTCGTCCCCGCCCAGCGCCTCCATGAGGCGATCATAGGCGCCGTTGGGCGAGGCGTTGTCGACGGCGTAGATGCGGTAGGGCAGCTTGCAGGTTTTTTGGATGGATTCGACACACTCAAGCGTCGCCTCCCAGGTCTGGTAGGTCAGTATGACGATTCCGATCATCGCGGCGCGCCTCCGAGCAGCCATTGATCCAGATAGGAAAGCATCGGCTCCGCCCTCTGTTCCCAGAAAATGGAGCGCGGCGCCTCCCGCGGGACGCTATGAGCGAAGGCAGAGTCGTTAATCAATTGAGCCCAACGTCCGGGGTCATCCGTAATGGTGATCCAGTCCTTGAACTCCTCCACCCCGGCGATGGGCGTCGTGATGACCGGCTTGCGAGCGTTCAGGTACTGGTAAAGCTTGAGCGGGTCGCCCCCATTTTCGAACTTGTCCACGGAATGGGGGATCAGCATGATGTCGCAGGCGTTCATGATGCCGTACACCTGCGTGGACGGAACCGGCCCCAGGTAGAGGATGTTTTCCCTGGCGTGGAGAAGCTTCTCCAAGTCTTCGTTTTTCTGTCCGCTCAGGTGCGGGCCGGCGACGGCGAACAACACATTCGGACAGGCGGCCGTCACCTGGTCCAGCAGTTTCCCGTCGATGCGAAGGCCCAGTTTTCCGATGTAGCCCGCGCAGCGGTCATACTTCCCTTTTGCCTGAAGGATCTTCCGCGCCGCCTCACCGTCCTCTGGTGCATCCGGCGCAAACACGCCGTTTTTAATCAGGTCCGCCTCGCGCGCGAAGCTGGCGCGCAAAAACCGCACGTTATGCTCCGAGTTGGCGCAGACATAGTCGGCGCACCGCATATACTGGGCGTACCCTTCGTGCGCCCGCTTCTTCTCCACCTGATTCATGCAGGGATGGATGGTAAAGTCGTCCATCATGTCAAACAGGACGGCAGCGCCCATTTGCTTGCACCATTCGCCCAGCTTCCACGAAAATGGCGAATTTGTATAGACGACCGTGTTTTTCCAGTCGATCTCCCTGCCTTGCAGCGCTTTTTTCATGGCCGCGTATCCATCCACCCACCAGCCTCGCTTCTGGTATAGCTTCAGGGAAATTGGAACCAGCGTGCGCATCTTTTCGCCCCGGTTGATCCGATCCCGGACCTCGGCCTCGACGCTCCCGACCGGAAACGGGTTGGCGCTTTCGTCATAGGGCTTCATGTCAAGCCAGGTGCGCGGCTTGCCAATGGAAATCAGCCGGAATTCCGGATGGCGCGATAAGATCAGATGCAAAACGGCGAATTCCCTTGTCAGGATATTCACCTCGCTGAAATCGTAGATGTCCTGGTATGGGATGAACAACAGCGTCTTCATTCTTCACTCCGGTTGCTTCCAGCGGTTAATTTTTCGGGCATCACAGCATACACCGTGACATCTTGTGGAAACAGGAAGGCGATTTACCCTTCCATCGGGATATTGCCTTCCGTGCCAACGCTCGCAAAGCCATCCTCCTCACTCGCGATCCGGTTGAAAAGCGCCTCGTACCGGACGCTGATGTCTCGGCTTGCATAGGCGGTGATGATACGGCTCGTGGCGCGCGCCGCCAATTCCTCGCGCTGCTCCGCCGCCATGGCGTCCGTTTTTTGGATCAGGCCGCCGAGGCTGCCAGGGGTTTTGGAGAAATACAGCGCGGCGTCCTGCCCGACCTCTCGGTTGAAGGGCACGTCGATGAGCAGGTTCACCGGCGTGGAAGCCAGCGCCTCCAGAAGGCTTGGGTTGGTGCCGCCCACCTCATGGCCGTGGATGTAGGCGATGGCGCCTTCGCGGATGCGCTTGACCAATTGCGCCTCGTAGACCGTCCCCGCGAAGACGATGCGCGGGTCTTTGTCAAAGCCGGTGGTCTTGCGCAGCCGGCGCATGAATTTGTTCTCCTCCGAGTTGGTCAAGAGCACCAGCTGCCGGGCGGTGCCGGAGGCCATGAATTCACGGATGGCGGTTTCATAGTTGTTCTCTGGCACGAAGCGGCCGACCACCAGGTAGTAGTCGTCCGGCGCGATGCCCTTTGAAGCGCACCAGGCGTGGTACGCCTCCTGCGCGCCTTCAGACCGGCTCACGTCCGCGCCGTAGGCGATGAACGTGGTCCGGGGCGCGCGGCTCTTATATTCCTCGCGGATGTACCGCTCGATCTCGCGGGAGTCGCAGATGTTCAGATCGGCCTTGGTGACCATCAGGCGCTCGCTCAGCTTCCAATAGGCGCGAACCAGCGCGTTCCACTTCCTGCGCTTCCATTCGTGCCCGTCGGGGTTCAGGCACACGACCGCCCCGAGCCTGTGCAGCTGCCGGACGTAATGGCCGAAGAATGGCCCGATGCGGCAGGTCAGGACGTATACGACGGGGTTTTCCGGCTTTTCTGCCCGGATGCGGCGCACGAAAGTCCTGAGCGCCATGAGGTCGAACACCACCATGGTCAGCGGCCCGAGTTTGGGTACGCTGTGCGGGATGCAGACAGCGCTCCTGTACCGGCACTTCTCGTACCTGGGGTCGTCGAGCGAGGCGATGTGGTACTGGATGCCGCTGTCCTGCTGATAGGTGACGAGTTTGTCCACGAAGGATTCATAGCCGCCGTATCCCATCGGCACACCCCGACAGCCGGCTATGTATACGTTTACCATGCGCTCCGTCCTTTGACGCGCCGCGTGGGTGCGGTGCGTTAGAATCCCGCCTGATTACACCGGGCGGTTACATTTTTTGCGTGTGATGAAGCCCCGCGCTTTCGCGCCCCGCGCCTCCGGAGAGGCCTGCCGCGTTCTGAGGCCTATGTGCCGCGCGGGAGCGCCAGGCGATACCGTCGGAATCATTAAATTCCATTTCCTGGTCTGTTTGTCACGCTTTTATACAATGAGAATGCAAATTAGATTTTATCACCCGGTAAGGTGCGTGTCAATCCACGGCGGGGCCGTCGCGCCTCAATAAACCGGCGGCAAACCACGCTGGATGCGCTTCCGGCGGTTCATCCACGGCCCGATAAATCACAGATATTCCCAGCCAATGGGCTGTAACCAAACGTGATCTCCCCATCCTGCGCGGGTTCTGCCATGGGACAGGGCGTCCGCATGGACACAAGCCCAAATCCCAAGCTGTGGCAGGGATTTCGCACAGTCAGGGGGAGACCACGCAAGTTAAATTTGTGATAAGGTCACGAATCGGTCAGGCGGTGTGCTCGATCTTCCGCGCGGTGTCCGGCAGCGCGATGTACGTCTTGCCGGGCAGGAACTGAACTTCGTTGCCCTCGTCGTCGAGGAAGGTGGTGGTTTCGAAGATGCTCTCCCGCTCGCAGGTGCCGGTGAAGTGCTTGCCGCCGATGTAGTATTCCACGGTGTGCGTGCCGGTGGTGTCGATCATCGGCGTGTTTGAACGGCCTTCCGCGAACGAGTAGTCGAACTTGATCACCATCACGTTGGCGAACGCAAGCTTCGTGCCGTCCGCGCCGTCCTTCGCCTGCTTGCCGTTGAAATAATAGTAGTAGACATTGTCGTCGGCGCTGAACTTGAAGGAGGGGACATAGGATTTGCGGAAGGTGAGCTTGAACGCCTTAACGTCCTCGCCTTTGACGGTGGGGCTGTCGGCGCTGAAATGAAGCATCTGGCGCTCCGCAACCTCGGGCGTATCCGCCAGCATGTCCTGAAGCTCCGCCACCGCGTTGTGGGGCATCTTGCGCTTCTTGTCGCGGTAGTAGTGCTTGCTGCCGTTCATGCCGTCAAACTGCGAATCCACCCCGAGCTTTTCGATGTAGGCGTTCACGTCCGCTTTGCCGGCGGCCCATCCGCCGTAGTGCGCCAGCGCGCCGCCGAAGTTCCAGTACATCTCAAGCGCGGGCACGCGGGTGGAGCGGCAGCCCTCCGCGGTCTCGGGCACATCGTCGTTGAAGACGGCGAGGTAGCGAGTGGGGCCGCCGGTGTAGCATTCAAACTCGTACACCACGTCGGCGTGCGACATGCCCTTCTGGGGCCGCGCGCCCGGTTCGTTGTCCAGCGAGATCTGGATCGGCTTATAGGCTTTTTCGGTGGGCAGGCCCGTCGTGAGGGACAGCTTCACCCCGTCCTCCGCCTGCTGCTCGGACAGCGCGGTGACCGTCAGCATGGAGAGAACCATCAAGGCGATCAGCGCGCATTTGAAACTTCTATACATATTTGCGTTACCTCCTGTCATATATATGTAATATTCTACCTCATCGAATCCTGCTTGTCAAGTTCTTCCTAACGCAAGGTTGACCCTGAGTGAAATCCACAAGCTGAATTTACAGGGAGAATTCCGATGACGATCAATGATCGGCATGTCTTTGCCCACGGGAATATGGGTTTGAAGGGATTCCGACGGCATATGTTGAATCCTGTCATGAGCCTTCCGGCTTTCAGGCGCTCCCCTTTTTAGTGACGCAGTCCGCCGCGTGTGGTTTGTATTCTTTACACACGGCTGCGCATCCTTGAAGCTGGGTTGATGTTCGGGTGTTAGGATATGCGCATTGACTTGGGCCCGGCAGGGGATCCCCGTGCGGGTCGCCGCCGTCGAAACACAGAGCACAGCGAAATGGAAATCACGCCCGTAAACGGGCTGCAAACGGAGGAAACAACCATGATGGCGCGCAGAAAGAAAAACGGCTGGGTCAAGTGGGCGGTGCTGGTCGCGATCCTCGCGATCGGCGTTGCGCTCGTCCTGCCAAACTTCCTGAAAGACCGGGCGGACCTGAGCGGCGCGGGCACGCGCAGCGCGGCCCAGCAGGCGGCGGGGCAGGCCGGTTCCCGCATGACCGCGGGCAGCTATGCAACTGTGACCCGTGGGGACATTACGGAGACGGCGTCCGGCGACGGCAGCCTGCAGGCGACGACCAAGAAGTCGGTCTACACGCAGACGGGCGGCAAGGTTGAAGCGCTGAACGTGGAGGTCGGCGACCGGGTGGGCGAGGGCGACGTATTGATGGTCATGTTTAGCGACGACCTGGAGTCGGAGATCACGTCGCTGCAGGCGGACCTCTTCAAGGCGCAGGTGGCGCTCTCCGACATCCGGGACAGCGGCAAAGACTATTACATCTACGCGCCCGCCGCGGGCACGCTGAAGGTGATCGTCGCGGAGGAGGACGACGACATCGCCACCCTCATGCGCACGAAGGGGCATCTGGCCATCCTCTCCCGGGACGACCGGCTGCGGGTGGAGTTCGTGCCCGGCGCGGAGGGGAGAAACCTCAAGGTGGGCGACAAGGTCAGCGTCTGGCAGGACAGCGAGGAGATCACCGGCACGGTGGACGAGCTCACCAACGACCAGATGACCGTCTCCTTCCCGGACGACGAATACGACGTGGGCGAGGAGGTGCTCGTGACCACGCTGCAGGGCATTCAGCTCGGCGGCGGCGTGACGGAGATCAACATGCCCGTGCCCATCACCGGCATCGGCGGCACCATCGACAGGGTCTACTACGACGAGAACGATTCGGTGACGAGCGGCGCAAAGCTCTTCTACATCACCGGGCGGATCCCGTCCTCGGACCTTCAGACGGCGCTTCTCACCTACGAGGACGCGCGAACTTCTCTGGACAACGCGCTGAAGGAAAAGGAAGGGCTGGTCGTGCGCGCGCCGCTCACCGGCGTCGTCACGGAGGTCAACGCCGAGGAGGGGGAGACCATCGCGGAGAATACCGCGGCGGTCAGGCTTCAGTCGGTGGACAGCTTTGAGCTGGTGGCCAGCGTGGACGAGTTGGACATCGCGGACGTCGAGGTCGGACAGCGCGCCACCGTCACCGTGGACGCGCGGGAGGGCGAGACCTATACCGGCGCCGTCACCAAGATCAGCGATACCGGCACCGTGGTAAGCGGCGTGGCCAGCTTTGATGTGACCATCCGGCTCGACGGCGCGGAGGGCCTCAAAAGCGGCATGTCGGCCAGCGCGGACGTCATCACCCAGGAAAAGCTGGGCGTGCTGCGCGTGCCGGTGGAGGCCATCGCGACCTCGGGCGGCCAGGAGTACGTGACGCTGGCGGACGGCAGGACCGCGCAGGTCGTCACAGGCGCGTCGGACGGCGACTACGTGGAGATCGTGTCGGGCCTTTCGGAGGGCGACAGCGTGCTGGTCACCCGCGAAAAGGACGACGGCACAACGACGGCGCGCACGGGCGGCTTCCAGATGCGCCGCCCCGCCGCCTTCGGCGGCTGAAGCAGGAGGTCAACTTGATACAGCTTTCAAACATCGTAAAGCGCTACCAGATGGGCGGCGAGACCATCCACGCGCTGGACAGCGTAAACCTGACCATCGAGGACCATGAGTTCATGGCCATCGTGGGCCCTTCGGGCAGCGGAAAGTCGACGCTGATGAACATCGTCGGCTGCCTGGACACCCCGGACGAGGGCGAATACTTTCTGGACGGCGAGAACGTGGCGGAGTTTTCCCCGCGCCAGCTGGCGGTCATCCGGAACAGAAAGATCGGCTTCGTGTTCCAGCAGTTCAATCTGCTCGCCAAACTCACCGCCTACGAAAACGTGGAGCTGCCGCTGATCTATCAGGGCATCGGCGCGGCCAGGCGGCGGGAGATAACGAGCGCGGCGCTCGAGCGCGTGGGCCTTTCGGGCCGCATGAACCACCGCCCGGCGGAGCTTTCGGGCGGGCAGCAGCAGCGCGTGGCCATCGCGCGGGCGATGTCCACCAGCCCGCAGCTGCTGCTGGCCGACGAGCCGACCGGAAACCTGGACTCGAAGTCCGGCGGCGAGATCATCAAGATGCTGCACGAGCTGCATGAACAGGGCAACACGATTCTTTTGATCACCCACGACGCGCACGTCGCGCGGGAGGCGCAGCGGCGCATGGCGATCCGGGACGGCCGGATCTTCCCGGCCGAGGACGAGGCGTGGGCAGAGGGAAGGGAGGCGGGCGCATGACGGGACTCCTTCAAGCCATCCGGATGGCGGTCTCCGCCATCAAGGACAACAAGATGCGCTCGTTCCTCACCATGCTGGGCGTAATTATCGGCGTGCTGTCGGTGACGACGCTGGTGTCCATCGGCCAGAGCGCCATGGGCTCGGTCACGGGCCAGATCGCGAGCCTGGGCACCAACCGCATCACGGTCTCGATCCAGTCGGATCACAAGGTTTCGCTGAAACTTCAGGAGCTGGAGGCGCTGGAGGGCGCGGGCGGCGTCAAGTACGTGTCGCCAGTCCTCAATAAACCGCTCTCCCTGAAGGCGGGCGCGAACACCCACGACACCACCGTCTACGGCGTGACGGAGCACTACGCGGACATCGCGAGCTACGAAATCGAGAGCGGGCGCTTTCTGGCCCAGAACGACGACAAAAAGCGCAGCCTCGTCTGCGTCGTGGGCGTGGACGTGGCGGACGAGCTCTTCGGGCAGCGCAGTGTCGTCGGCGAAACGCTTCAGATCGGCGGCAGGAGCTTCCAGATCGTGGGCGTGCTCAAGGAGCGCGGCGAGACCATGGGCATGTCGCAGGACGACGTGGCGATGATCCCCTTCGCCGTGGCGCAGCGGCTGATGGAGAATACCCAGATCACCTCCTTCAGCGCGAACGCGCTTTCCGACGAGCAGGCGGACATCGACAGCGCGATGGAGACGCTGGAAGCATTCGCCGGCCGCAAGACCCGAAGCGAGGACGAGTATTCGATCTTCAGCCAGTCGCAGCTTCTGGACGTGATGGGGAACGTCACGAGCATCCTGACCACGATGCTGGCGGGCATCGCGGGCATCTCGCTCCTCGTCGGCGGCATCGGCATCATGAACATCATGCTGGTCTCCGTCTCCGAGCGCACCCGGGAGATCGGCATCCGCAAGGCCATCGGCGCGCAGAAGTCGGACATCATGCTGCAGTTCATGACGGAGGCGGTCGCGATCTCGCTGGTGGGCGGCGCGCTGGGGCTTTTACTGGGGTACGGAGTTTTGCAGGTGGTGGGCAAGCTCATGGCGCTGCCGATGACCATGTCCTTCTCCGTGGCGGGCAGCGCGCTGGGCTTCTCGTTCCTGGTGGGCGTACTGTTCGGTTCGTACCCCGCCAACAAGGCCTCAAACCTTCTGCCCATCGAGGCGCTGCGATACGAATAACGGGCGATGAAAACCCGCAGGGCGTTTTTTCATCGCGATGGGAAGTCTGCGCGGGCCTAAAATCCTGCGGGATTTCCGGGCGGCCCGCTGACTTGCGGTATTGTTTCAGATACCAGTGTGCGCACTGGTATCTGAAACACGTTTCCGGCGCGCGGGTCGCCGGAAACGGTTGAAGGGGACGACGGTGGAGCCACATTTGGCAAGCGACATGTCCGCCACAGTCGGTCGGTTTCATGGGGGAGGGAGGGATCAGCCGTGTTCACGGTTCTTGTCGTCGAGGACGACAGGCGCATGCGGAGCCTGTTCATGGCGACGCTGGAGCGAAACGGGTACCGCGCGCTGGGCGCGGAGGACGGAAACCGGGCGCTGGAGGTGATGGCGTCCGAATACGTGGACCTGGTCGTCTCCGACATCATGATGCCGGGCATGGACGGCTATGAACTGACCCGCGCGCTCCGGGCGGAACGGCCCAACCTGCCGGTTTTGATGGTGACCGCGCGGGAAAGCTTCGAGGACAAGCAGAGGGGCTTCCTGGTGGGCACGGACGACTACATGGTCAAGCCCGTCGACGTGAACGAAATGCTGCTCCGGGTCGGCGCGCTCCTTCGCCGCGCGCGGATCGTCAGCGAGCGCAGGCTCGCCATCGGCGGTACGGTGCTCGATTATGACGAATTGACCATTTCCTCCGGCGGGGAGGTTGTGGCGCTCCCACAGAAGGAATTCCTGCTGCTCTACAAGCTGGCTTCCTACCCCGGAAGGATCTTCACCCGGCGGCAGTTGATGGACGAGATCTGGGGCCTCGACTCCGAGTCCGAGGAGCGGACGGTGGACGTGCACATCAACCGCGTGCGCGAGCACCTGAAGGACAACCCGGACATATCGATCATGACGGTGCGCGGGCTGGGCTACAAGGTGGTGCGCCAGAATGCGTAAGACGAAAACCCACACGCTGTGGTTTTTCTTCGTGATGACGGTCTTTTCAATCCTGCTGGCTACCGGCTTTATCATGTCCCTGGTGACGGTTGCCGCGATCAGCTCCGGTCTGTACAGGATCCCCTTCCGGAACCCGATGCTGGGTGTTATCCTGCTGTTTTTGATCAGCCTGATCGTGGGCACCATCCTTTCGATTATTATCGGGCGCAGCATCCTCCGGCCGATCACCCGGCTTGGCGATGCGGCCGGGCGCGTCGCGGGCGGCGACTTCACGGCCTTTTTGCCGGAGCGGGGCCGCGTGCGGGAGATAAGGGACATGGCGGTTAGCTTCAATAAGATGGTCCGACACCTGGGCGGCACCGAGACGCTCAGGAGCGACTTTGTGGCCAGCGTCTCCCATGAGTTCCGAACGCCGCTGGGCGCCATCGAGGGCTACGCGACGCTCCTGCAGGGCGAGGGGCTGACCAAGGCGGAGACGATGGAGTACACCGCCGCCATCATCGAAAGCACGCGGCAGTTGTCGGCGCTGACGGGCAACATCCTGAGGATTTCCAAGCTGGAAAACCAGGGCATCCTGCCGGAGAAGGCGCGCTTCCGGCTGGACGAGCAGATAAGGGACGCGTTTCTGGCGCTGGAAGCCCGCTGGAGCGCCAAGGGGCTGGAGCTGGACATCGACCTCGAGGACGTGGAGGTGTACGGCTGCGAGGAGCTTTTGAAGCAGGTGTGGCTGAACCTGATCGAAAACGCCGTCAAGTTCACGCCCGAGGGCGGCACGATCACCGCGCGGCTGAACGCGTCGGGGGAGAAGGTGCGCGTTCTGATCGCGGACACGGGCGAGGGCATGAGCGAGGCGACGCGCTCGCGCATGTTTGAAAAGTTCTATCAGGGCGAGGCGGCGCGCAATCAGGAGGGGAGCGGGCTGGGGCTGACGCTGGTCAAGCGCATCCTGGACCTTTCGGGCGGCGGCATCGAGGTGGACAGCGCGCCGGGCAAAGGCACGGCTATCACCGTGACGCTGCCGCGGGAAGCCTCTTAGTATAGGGTTGTATCGAAGCGAGTACAACCAGGGAACGGCGGGGTTCTACCCCGCGCCCCGCCCGGGGGATGATCCCTCGGGACCCCTCACAAGGGGTGAAAATGTCCGCTAGCGCGTCCATTTTCGGGTCAAAGTACAACGGCAAACAGGTTTCAAACCGGACAAAGCGCGGCGACATACAGGAGAATTAAGACTGCACAATGGGCTGCCTCACGTAAGAATGTTCGTGAGACAACCCCCCTTTCATGCATAGGCTTAGGCCTATCGGGCGGCCTTTTCTCGGGCTTTGCCTGTGACGAGGAACCATAAAACGCCCAGGAGTAGCGCCGCGCTGACCGGCAGCCCGGCCTCCGGCCCGAATGCGCCGCCGGTGAGGAGCGCGCTTCCGTGGGTCTTCAGGTCCAGCGCGGTTGCGATTGAAGGCAGCCCGCTGACGTCCAGCCCGAACAGGTTCCCCAGCGCGAAATTCCACGCGGAATGGAAGCCGCACGCGCCCCAGAGGCTGTTCGTCCGCAGTACGTAGAGGCTGGCGAACAGCCCGAAGAGCGCGAGATTGAAGTAAGCCATGATGTTCACGCCGCTGTTGAGCGCGTGGCAGGCTACAAAGAAAAGGGTCGAGAGGGCCACGCCCCAAGCGCGGTTGTGCCTGGCGGAGACGGAGGTCAGGATCCAGCCCCTGCTCACCACCTCCTCGGTTCCGCCCTGCACCACGTAGCCCAGAAAGAAGACTGCAAGCGACCCGGCGGCGGCGAAATCGGTCGGCTGGCCGGGCGAGGACTCCACCCCAATGCACCCGAAAAGAGCGAGCGCCAGCACCACCGCGCCCACCATGCCCGCCCCAATGCCCGCGCCCGCAAGGTATTCCCGGAACCAATGCGCGCGGTGAAAGCCCAATGTCCTTATCCTCCGGCCTTCTAAAAAGCGGACGATCAAAAACACCATCAGCGCCATATACGAAAAGGCGTACAGCTGCGTGGCGTCAAGAAAAAACCAAAGGCGCGCCTCCGGGAGGGCGCCTTTGGTCCAGATGTCCGCAAGACTACTGAGCAGAAGCCCCGTAAAAAATGTGAAGGATCGAAAGACGAGCGCCGCGATCATGAGCACGAGAAGGCCGTGCGGAAGCCGCCTTGCGCTCCTCGCGCCTTCCACGATGTCCCCGCCGCCGCCCGCCATCTGATCGCCCCCGACGGCTATTATGCCCGGGCGGGCGGAGCGAAACCGCGCTTACGCGGGCGCTTGGGCGGGTTTGACCTGTTCGGGGACGAGTTCTCCGCGCCTGCGCCAGTAGAAGAAGGCCGCGACTGAGTAGATGACCGCGAGCCCGATGCCGAACTCGGTCGTGAAGATCGCCGTATGCGGCCCTTTCACGGTCAGCGGGTCGAAGACGGCCTGGATGAAGTAATTGTGCGCCGCGTGCAAAAGCGCGGGCGCCCACACGCTTCCGGTTTTCAGCCGCATCCAGGTGGTAATAAAGCAGATCGCGATGATCGAGATGGAGAAGAATATCATAGAGGCCAGGATGGAAACGCCGCCATTGTACCCGCCAAAAAGCATAAGCGGATAGTGGTACAGGCACCACACAGCGGCAGTGATCAGCGAGGTGGCGGTATAGGAAAAGCGCTTGTTAAGTTCCGGCACCAGAAAGCCCCGCCAGCCGATCTCTTCGCCCGTGGCGGTGAGGAGGCTCATTGGAACGCCCAGAAGCCCGATCCAGTCCACGATGCCGAGCCTAGCGAAAACTTCCCGGTTCAGTGCGCCGATCCCGGTGTTCCACGCGATCAGGTACACGATGCCCCCGCCGAGAAGCGGCAGAAGGTACGCCGCCGCCAAGTGGATCGGCGGGCAGCGCCTGAAGCCCAGACCCCGGGCGGTTTTGTCGAAGAGGAGCTTTGTGATGATCGCCGAGATGGCCGGCGCCCACATGATGGGGAGCACGAGCGCCTTGTTTTGCTCGATTCCTCCGCCGGTCGCCATCCGGATCATCGGGTACACGCAAAGCAGGACCACCACGGCGAGGTAGGTGGCGATCCGGTTTCCTCCCTTTTTCATGAGGGGTGCCTCTTTCTGCCGCGCTTAAGTGCGCTCCTTCGTGATGTTCCTTCTGCCGGGAGGTGCGTCAGTTGAGGATGAACTTGGTGAGCGCCTTGACGTTCTTCTCTCGGCTGGGCACCAGCACCGACATCTCCGAGATGGTCTTGATCTCAAAGGCGTGATCCACGGGGATGCGGAGCTGCTTCACTTTGGCGTCCTTGAGTTCGAACGCCGCCGGAGCGAGGCGCAGAATGTCCGCCACCGTCATGTTGGTGTCCAGCTTGTCGAGGTTGTCCAGCGCAAGCTTGCCAAGGTCCATCATGGACAACTCCTTGACCCTCTCCATCGCCTTTAAGATGACCTCCCGCTGGCGCTCGGTGCGCGCGAAGTCGCTGGAGCCCTTGCGGTAGCGCGCGTAGGCCTGCGCCTGGCGGCCGTTGAGAAGCTGATCGCCGGTCTTGGTCAGAAGGTTGTCGTTGGTCTTGATGCCCTGCTCGGGGAAGGCCTTCTTCAAGACCACGTTGTCTTCCCTGATGACCAGGTTGATGTTCGTGAGCTGTTCCTCGGACTCAATGGTAAGCTGAAGCCCCCCGATCTGGTCGATCAGGTCCGCCAGGAGCGAGAAGTTGACCGAGGCGTAGTAGTTGACCTTGACGCCAAAATTTTTCTTGAGCGTCTTGATCAGAAGCTCCGGCCCGCCGAACACATAGGCGGCGTTCAGGCGGTTGTTCTTCTCGCCGGGGATCTCCACGTACAGATCCCGCATGAAGCTGGTGAGCTTCAGGCATCCGTGCTCGGCGTCGATGGTGAGCAGCATCATCGTATCGCTGCGGCCGGTCTTCTGGCCGGGGCGGGCGTCGATGCCGACCAACAGGATGTGGGTCATCCCGTTGACCTTTTCCAGCGCGTTGGTCTCGTCCAGGTCCAGCTCGTTCATGAGGTCCGAGAGGAACTGCTCCTCCTCGTCCGGGTTGTCCACGACGGTGTCGTCCAGGCTCTCGTCCTGGAGCGCTTCGTCCCCGGCCGCCTCATCCCCGTCGCCGAATGTATCCTCCAGAAGTTGCTGGTCCTCCGCGCTCAACGCGCCGTCGCCCGACGCGGCTTCCGCCAGGGCGGCGGGAATTAACTGCGCCGGAACGGCCAGACAAAAGGCCGCGGTCATGACGATTGCCAGCGCCAGCGCGCCCATCGCCTTTCGGGTGTTCATCGATACCACTCCTATGAAGGTTCTCTGTGTGAGGCGTCCGGACTTACAGCTTTTTAGGCACGTTACTGGAAGGGTCAACCCCAAGACGCCCGCTTCACGGCGGGCAAAGGGGCGGTTTTCACGGGGTTCCACACACTGCGGCGGGTCGCGATCAACCTAAAGAAAGACGGCAAGCGGATGAGATTTGTTCCCAATTCCAACCGGAGCTCATGACTTATGGGCGCTGCGGACTGCCCGGACGCCGCGGGGCGGGTTCGCCGCCAAACGCGGGCGGCCCGGAACTCCCCGATGCGCTTCCGCTTTCTCCCGGCGCCGTGAACCGTCCCGGTCAGCCGATCAATCATATCATGCGGATGTTAATTTATAGTAACACACCTGTTGCATTTGATGCGGTTGCAGCCTGATTTCTCGCGCTGCCGATAATGTATGCCACTATGGTTGTGTATATGTTGGTTCGCGCGGCCACAGTACGCATTTCCGCTCGGCGGGCGCATCCCGGCGGGCGCTCCGGCCCGGTCGTGAAGCCGGAAACCCCGGCGAAAAGGGATACGGCGGTGCGAGTGATCCGGCTCCCGGCGGCGCGCGCCCATTGCCCCGAAAAATCGTTGGTGCTATAATAATATAGGATTTGGGACTGGACGGGCGCGTTTATAGCGGTCAGCGCCCGGCGGAACCGCTTCACGCTGTTTTGGGTGGGCTGACGGATTTGCGCGCTGGTCCACGAAAATGAATATTAGGGGGAAAAGCCATGTACATTCCGTCGGAAACCCGGTATTCAGCGATGCGCTACCGCCGCTGCGGGGCGAGCGGGCTGATGCTTCCGGAGATCTCGCTGGGCCTCTGGCACAACTTCGGGGACATCACGCCCTTTGGCGTCCAGCAGGCCATCCTGCGCACAGCCTTTGACCACGGCATCACCCACTTTGATCTCGCCAACAACTACGGCCCGCCCTATGGTGAGGCGGAGCGGAACTTCGGCATCCACATGGACCGGGACTGGCATACCCACCGGGACGAGCTGGTGATCTCCACCAAGGCGGGCTATGACATGTGGCCCGGACCGTACGGCAACTTCGGCAGCCGCAAGTACCTGATCTCAAGCCTCGACCAGAGCTTGAAACGGATGCACCTGGATTACGTGGACATCTTCTACCACCACCGACCCGACCCGGAGACGCCCCTCGAGGAGACGATGGGCGCGCTGGATCACATCGTCCGGAGCGGCAAGGCGCTGTACGTGGGCGTCTCGAACTACTCGTCTGAGCAGACGACGGAGGCGGTCCGCGTACTTCGGCCGCTGGGCACGCCGCTGCTCATCCACCAGCCCCGGTACTCCATGCTGGAGCGGGGACCGGAAAACGGCCTGACGAATGTGCTGCGCGCGGAGAAGGTTGGCGCGATCGTGTTCATGCCACTGGCGGGCGGGCTTCTGACCGGGCGATACCTGAACGGCATCCCGGCGGACTCCCGCGCGGGGCACGACCCCCGGTACTTGAAGCCGGACGCCATCACGCCGGACAAGCTGGAGAAAATCCGCGCGCTCAACGCGCTGGCGGAGGCCCGCGGGCAGACGCTGGCGCAGATGGCGCTTTCCTGGGTCCTCCGGGACCAGGTGGTGACCTCCGCGCTCATCGGCGCGTCGAAGCCGGAGCAGGTGATTGAAAACGTCGCCGCGCTTTCCGCGCCGAAGCTCACGCCCGAAGAGCTTGAGCGCATCGACAGGATTCTGGCCACCTGACCCGTCAAGATCCAATAAGAAACGGCGGCCACGAGAAAACGTGGCCGCCGTCCGTGTGTGGATAAAGGCTACAGGTTCACGGACGCGTCGGTGTAGCCGTTTCGGAGCTTGAAGTAGGCCATCTGCTCCTTGAGCAGCTCCGCCTGGCTCAAAAGCTTCTCGCTGGCGGCGGAGCTCTCGATGGCCGAAGATGAGTTGGACTGCACCACCTGGGTGATCTGGTCGAGGCCCACGCGCAACTGGTCGATGCCGGCGGCCTGTTCGTTCGAGGATTCGGCGATGGAGTTCATGAGCGACGCGGCCTCCTGCACCAGCCGCATGATCTCCTGCAGCGCCGTCGCCGTGTCCTGCGCCACGGCGGAACCGGCGGCGGTCTTCTTGATGGACGTCTCGATCATGGAGGTGGTTTCCTTGGCGGCGTTGGCGGACCGGGCGGCGAGGTTGCGAACCTCCTCGGCCACCACCGCGAAGCCCTTGCCGTGCTGCCCGGCGCGGGCGGCCTCCACGGCGGCGTTCAGCGCCAGGATGTTGGTCTGGAAGGCGATGTCGTCGATCACTTTGATGATCTTGGAGATGTTGCCGGAGGCCTGATCGATCTCGGACATGGCGGTAAGCATCGCGTTCATGCGGGAGTTGCCCTGCTCGGCCTTCTTCTTGGTGGTTTCGGACAGGTCGTTGGCCTGCGAGGCAAACCGCGCGTTCTGGCCGGTCTTCGAGGCGATTTCCTCCAGCGAGGCGTTGAACTCCTCAATGGCGCTGGCCTGCTGCGTCGAGCCTTGGGAGAGCGATACGCTCATCGAGGAGACCTGGTCGGCCGCGGACGCCACGTTGGTGGAGGCGTCGCTGATGTCGCCCATCGAGTTCTCCAGCTTGTCCACGAACGCGTTGAGCGAGGCGGCCATCACGCCGATCTCGTCCCTGGACTTCACCTGCAGCCGGGAGCGGAGGTCGCCCTGGGACAATTCCCCGATCAGTTTCACGGTCTTGTTCAGGGGGCCGGTGATGCTGCCCATGATCATCAGCGCCAGAAGGACGGTGGCCAGGATGCAGGCCAGGTCGATCGCGATGGCGATGAGGATGGCCTGGTTGACATCGCGGTCGATGCGCGTCATTTCAAAGCCCATGACGGTGTCGATGGTCTGCTCCGACTCGTCCAGGTACGTGCGCATCGCTTCGAACTCCCCGTACAGCGCCGTATCCAGAAAGCTCGCCTTGCCCCAGCCCGTCGTCAGCGCGTCCTTGGCCCGGCTGGCCCAGTCGGCGTAATCGCTCGTGAAGGTGGTGAGGTTGTCGAAGATGGTCCTGCCGGAATCCGGAAACTTTGCCGCGCCCCAGGAATCCTTGTCCTTTTCAAACGTCTGAAGCGTCTGGGTCGCCCGGTCGATGGCCTGCTGGCCGTTTTCTTCAAACGACTGGAGCAACTCGGCCTTTCGTTCCGGGGTGAGGCCGATGCGCCCCAGCTCCTGGTAGGCGGAGAGCGCCTGGTAGAGGTCCCTGTCCGCGTTGGTGAGCAGGGCGACGCCCTGGTAACCCTGATCGAACAGGGTTGCGCGCATATCACCCGTTACGCCCTGGATGTTGTATACGGCGAGCGCTGTAACCAAAATAGCGCCAAGGATCGGGACAAACGCCATCAACATCAACTTGGACCGGATTTTCAGGTTCTTGAACACGATGGAATCCCTCCATTTTTGTGGTATCCCGGATGAATGAATGTCGGCCCCGCAGTGTTCCGCCGATGCCGAACCGCGGATGCGTTGACGCTTTCATTACCTATATCGGGACAAAAATTGACAATTTTAGCACATGTCCTTGATGTTTCACAAAACACATCCCCGAAAATTGTTTCACGGGCTGAGGAATACACAAATCTTTAAACAATGTGTTTTGTGTGTTTTGCCTGCTCCGTTGCAACGCGGCCCGGCCCGCAAGGGCCGGGCCACGTTGCCATCGATGCTGTTCAAAAATCCGGAAAAAATAATAGAGTTACGTGATTTTCCGAACCGTGGATTTCATTCGGTTGTATGGAGTTCGGAGAAAACAGACCGATGTAATGTGGATATCTTCTATCCGGACCGCGGGCCGCGGCCGCCCCCGTTAGGATTTTCCCATGGACGACCTCCGGACCGCGGCCGTCTCCGCTAGGATACTTCCCTCCAGGTACCACACGGCCATCTGGTAGTACCGCGCGCCCGGGTCCTCCGGGGAGTGGGCCGCGCCCTGCCGATCTCAAAGAGCATCGCGTACAGCTCGGTAGATATCCATTGTGATCGCCTCCGCATGCAACATTTCGTCCTTATTGTGCAACAAATGTATCTGTTCGTCAAACAGGATTGGTTGATATAATCGAAGCATGGAAAATCGGCACGGCAGATTTTCTATGCGAAGGAAGCGGCTCTGGGCGCGCCTGAAACGCCCGCGGGCGTCTCGGGCGGCACACTGGCTGAAGGGATTGTTTCATAAACCGGCGCGCGCACCGGTTCATGAAACACGCTCCCGGCGCGCGGGTCGCCGGGAACGGTTGAAAGAAGTACCGGGGCGCGGAAACGGCCCGAGCAATGGGCCAGACAACGGACAGGAGGAAGGCAGCATGCCGAAAATCACCTTCATGGGCGCGGGCTCCACGATCTTTGCCAAGAACGTGCTGGGCGACAGCATGATGACCCCGGCGCTTAAGGACAGCGTCATCGCGCTCTACGACATCGACCGCACGCGACTCGAGGAGAGCAGGCAGATGCTGGAAGCCATCAACCGGAACGCCGGCGGGAAGGCAAGGATTGAAACTTTCCTGGGCGTGGACAGGCGGCGGGACGCGCTGAAGGGCGCGAATTATGTGGTCAACGCAATCCAGGTGGGCGGCTACGAGCCCTGCACTGTGACCGACTTCGAGATCCCGAAGAAGTACGGCCTGAGGCAGACCATCGCGGACACGCTGGGCATCGGCGGCATCTTCCGGGCCTTACGCACCATTCCGGTCATGCTGGACTTCGCGCGGGACATGGAGGCAGAGTGCCCGGACGCGTGGCTCCTGAACTACACCAACCCCATGGCGATCCTGACCGGCGCGATGCTGCGCCTGACGAACGTCAAGACCGTAGGGCTCTGCCATAGCGTGCAGATCTGCGCCGATCACCTATTGAAGGGCCTCGGCATGCCCTACGATGAAACCGTGCAGTGGAAGATCGCGGGCATCAACCACCAGGCGTGGCTCCTCGAAATCACCCGGGACGGCGCGGACCTCTACCCGGAAATCAAGCACCGGGCGCAGGAGCGCACCGAAAAGCACAACGACATGGTGCGCTACGAGTTGATGCGTCGCTTCGGCTACTATGTGACCGAGTCGAGCGAGCACAACGCCGAGTACACGCCGTGGTTCATCAAGTCGCGTTATCCGGAATTGATCGACCGCTTCAATATCCCGCTGGATGAGTACCCGCGCCGCTGCGTCCGGCAGATCGCCTCCTGGAACGAGCGCCGGGACGAGCTGACCAAGGACCCCAGCCTGACCCACGAGCGCACCCACGAATATGCAAGCTATATAATGGAAGCAATGGAGACCAACCGCCCCGCGAAGATCGGCGGGAACGTGCTGAACCACGGCCTGATCACAAACCTGCCAAGAACCGCCGTGGTGGAGGTGCCGTGCCTTGTGGACAAGAGCGGCGTCACGCCCTGCTACATCGGTGACCTGCCCGAGCAGTGCGCGGCGCTCAACCGCACCAACGTCAATGTCCAGCTTCTGACCATTGAGGCCGCCCGCACGCTCAAGAAGGACTATATCTATCAGGCCGCGCTTCTCGACCCGCACACCGCCGCGGAACTCTCCATCGACGACACCGTCGCCCTCTGCGACGACCTGATCGAGGCGCACGGAAGCTGGCTGCCGAAGTTCAACTAAACAGCACTGAACGGCTTGTGAAAAAACAGGGACTGCTCAAATTGAGCGGTCCCTGTCGCGATCTTAGCATATCGGTTGCTTAGTCGTTTTCCAGAAGCTCCAGCACCAGCTTGAGCGCGTCATTGGCGTCGTGATAGGCGTAGCGTCCGCCGGTGTATTCGCCCTTCTGGAGAAGCGGCATGCCGTTTGCCTCCAGGGCGGCGTTCTTTTCCTTCATGCCCTTGACGACGAACGCGATGTGGTGGAAGCCCTCGCCGTTCTGGTCCAGGTCGTGCCGCCAGGTGGAGGGTTCGTGGTCCGGCTCGATGAGTTCGATGTCCACATTGGGGCCGACGTGGAAGAACATCAGCTTGGAGCGCGCCTCGCTGGGCTTGCCCAGGTATTCGGTCTGGGCCTCTTCACGCGTGCCGGTCCAGAACCAGTTGGGTTTTTCGCAGCCCAGAAATTTGGCAAAAGCTTCGCCGGTCTTCTCGATGTCGTTGACCAAAAGCCCGATCTGGGTGACCACATTGGTGCCGAGAATCGATTCCATTGAATGCCCTTCTTTCCTTTTATATACGTGTGTTCCCTGTCAGTTGTCGCAAGAACCGCCCGCCCCTTGAAGGGGGTCAGTTGTCGGAGAACCGGTTGAGCCCCTTGAAGAGGAGGAGGATGATCACAAGGCAGATGACCAAGAGCACCCACGCCATCGCCGACGCGTAGCCCATCTTGAAGAACTGGAACGCGTTCTGGAACAAGTACAGCGAGTAGAAGAGCGTGGACTGGCTGGGGCCGCCCTCCGTCATGACCAGCGGCTCTGCGAACCATTGGAACACGCCGATGACCGCCGTGACCACGTTGTAGAGCATCACCGGCGCGATCATGGGGATGGTGATGTGCATGGTGCGCTGCATGAAGTTGGCGCCGTCCAGCGAGGCCGACTCGTACAGCGACTCCGGCACGTCCTGAAGGCCCGCGAGGTAGATGATCACCTGGCCGCCGCAGCCCCAGATCATCATGAGGATGAGGGCGGGCTTCGACCACACGGGGCTGGCCAGCCAGCCCGGCGGGGTGAGGCCCAGTCCTTTCAGGATCGTGTTGATCAGGCCGATGTCCGGCTGCAGGATCCACATCCAAAGGATGCAGTTGATGACCAGCGGCACCAGCGTGGGGATGAAGAACACCACGCGGAACACGCTCAGGCCCTTCAGGCGCTTGTTGTCCATCAGGATGGCCGAGGCGAGCGCCACGATGGTGGTCAGCGTCACCCCGATGAAGACCGTGTACAGCGTGTTGTACAGCGAGATTTTGAAGACGTCGTCCCTGAGCATGTAGGCGTAGTTGGCCGCGCCCAGGTACGTGAACGAGCGGGTGAACACCTTGTACTCCGTCAGCGAGTACCAGAAGGACTGGATGATCGGCAGGATCGTAAACGCCAGGAACCCCACGATCCACGGGGATACGAAGAGCAGGCCGGCCGTGATTTCGCGGCTTTTCGATTTCAAACGCATCGCCTTCGCCCCCCCCTTAGCCCTTGATGCCCGAGAGCGCAATGCCCTGGATGAAGTACTTCTGAAGCAGGAAGAAGATGATGAGGACCGGCAGCACCATGACCACGCCCGCCGCCATCAAAACCTCCCACTTGGGGTCGAGCCGGGAGCGGATCAGCTGCACGCCCACCGAGAGCGTGTACAGCTTGTCGCTCTGCAGGTAGATCAGGGGGCCGATGAAGTCGTTCCAGGATCTCAGGAAGGCGAAGATCGCCACCGTGGCCAAAGCGGGTTTTGCCAGCGGCATGCAGATCTGCCAGTAAATTCGGAATTCACCCGCGCCGTCGATCCGCGAAGCCTCCGAAAGGTCGTTCGGAATGCCCGTGAAGAACTGGCGCATCAGGAAGATGAAGAACGGGTTGCCGAAGTAACCCGGCACCGTCAGCGGCAGGAACGAACCCACCCAGCCCATCTTCTGGAACTGCACGAACAGCGGGATCATCGTGACCTGGTAGGGCAGGATCATGGTGATCAGGACCAGCACGAAAAGCTTGTCGCGGCCGGGCCAGCGCAGCCGGGAGAACCCGTAGCCCACCAGCGAGCAGGAGATCAGGGAGCCGATGATGTTGTTGAGGACCAGGAACATGGTGTTGCTGAGGTACAAGAAGAAGGGGATGGTGTCGAACATCTTTTTATAGTTGTCGAACTGGATTTCGCGCGGGATCCAGCGGACGGGGATCTCGAACAGCTCGCTGGGCCGCTTCAGGGAGCTGGACAGAAGCCAGAAGAACGGCACGATGAAGCAGGCCGCCATGGCAAGAAGCACCAGGTACATCAGGGTCAGCTCGAATGTCTCCTGCGCGCGGCTCTTCATCAGCGCGCCGCGCCTGCGCCGGGCTTCAACGGTCACTGGAAGCACTCCCTTCCGGTTGCCGGGAGGAAAGGGCGTCACCCTCTCCTCCCGGATCAAATCGGGGATGATTTCCTTGGGAAATTGCCGTCTATGGCTTACTTCGCGGCGTCAAGCTCCGGCTGAAGCTTCGCGGCCAGTTCCTGAAGCAGCGGTTGCGGGTCAGCGCCGGTGTAGATCACGGCATCGCGCAGCGCGAGCATGTCGGCGCGCAGCTGGCTGGACACGGTGCAGAGGCCCGGGTGGCCGGACTTCGGGGAATTGGCGATCTTGCGCTCGAGCGCGTAGATCGGGTCGCCCTTCTGGGTCCAGCTGACGCTGTCAAAGAGCTTGTCGATGACCGGGATGGAGCGCCAGGTGTCAAAGTTGTTGCCGTTGATCTCGGGCCGCTCGCAGAAGGCGAAGAAGGCGGCGGCGAGCTCGGGGTTCTTGCAGCCCACCGGCATCGCGAACACGTTGGAGCCCAGCGGCGTGGATTCGACGCGGCCGCCCTCGGGCACCGGGATCGCGCACACCGAGTACTCAACCTGCGGCGCGTAGATGCGCAGCGCGTTGGTGGCCCAGTTGCCGACCATGGTCATCGCGACCTTCTGGGTGAAGAACGGGTGGTCGGGGGAGAACAGGCCGCCCGCGGACTGGGTGAAGCCCTTGATCTTCTCGGCGGTGTACTTGTCGGCGTAGGTCTTCAGCCAGTTGAGCGAGGCGATGACCGCCGGGTCGTCCAGAAGGAGCTTGTTGGTCGCCGGGTCATAGAGCTCGCCGCCGAACATGAAGGGCCAGGTCAGCGGGTCGTCGCCGCTGTCGAGCCACGGGATGAAGCCGTAGCGGGTCACGTTGCCGGACGCGTCCTTCACGGTCAGCTTCTCGGCCAGCGCGTCGAGTTCCGCGATGTTCTTCGGATAGTCCTTGGCCGGGTCGAGGCCCGCTTCCTTGAACATGGCGTTGTTCATGTAGATGAAGATCACGTTGGAGTCCTGCGGCAGGAGGTAGGTGGCGCCCTTGTACTTCATGAGGTTGGAGAAGCCCGGCATGAAGTCGTCCAGGTTCATGCCCGTCTTGTCCATGTAGGGATCCCACGCTTCAAACGCGCCCTGCGCCGCGAAGCCGTAGGCGGTGATGTAGTCGTCCGCGACGAGGACGTCCGGCGCCGTGCCACCCGCGATGGCGGCCATCAGCTTGCCGTTGCGCATGCCGGCGGATTCCGGCACGAACTGCACGTCCACCTTGACGTTGGGGTACATCTTCTGGAATTCGCCCACGCGCCACTGATCCCAGGTCATCGAGTCGCCGGAGAAGCAGCTCCAGTAGGTAAGCGTGCCGCTCAGCTCGGTGTTGACTTCGCTCGCAAAGGCGAAGCTCGTGAGGCTGAGGACGCATGCCAGCGCCAGAACCAGGGAAAGAACCTTCTTCATTGTTTGCCCTCCTCATACTTGACGTTGATCAGTACACCAAACTCCCGCTCACTGTCTACAAAGGTGTAATTCCCACCTGTGTATTCCCCGTAGTGGCGCTCTCCTGCGCCTTTGGCACCGAAGTAATCGATTACAGACTGCCGATCGGCCACCTGGAAGCCGATGTGATGCACGCCCTGGCCGTGCTCGTCGTGATACTGTTTCCAGGAACTGGGTTCTCCGTCTGCCTCGGTCAGCTCCAACACCACCTGGCCCATGTCGAATACGCAGAGCCGGGCTTTGGAGGCGGTGAGCTGCCCGCGGAAGCGCGTGTGCGCCTCCTCCACGGGCGGGAGTTGCCAGATGTCCGGAACCGGGACGCCGAAGAGCTCCGCGTAGTTCTTCGCGGCGCGCTCAATGTCGTCCACCACCAGCGCAATCTGGCACACCTTCTTGGGGTCGATGAGTCCCATACGCAAGACCACCTTGTGACAGAATATGCAAACCCCAACGGGGTAATGCCGCGGGCTAGAGGGGTCTTGTGGAGGAGCGCACCACGACCGAGTGCTCGCTCAGGATCCGTTCGGTGGGTGCGTTCGGGTCCTCTCGCCGCTTTTGCAGCAGCCGGAACGCCTCGCGGCCGATCGCGTTCTTGGGGATGTAGATGGTGGTGACGCCCGGGTCGAACAGGCGCGCCATTTCGATGTCGTCAAAGCCCATCACCGACATGTCCTCCGGTACCCGGACACCCTCGGCCTTCAGCGCGTGGATGGCCGCGATGGCCACCATGTCGCTGGAGCAGAACAGCGCGGTGGGCGGCTCGGGTAGGTGCGCGATCCTCGCGGCGCACTTCAAGGTCTCGTCCCAGATCTGGTCGTCGTGGATGGGGCCCACGGAGAAGTTGAGGGAAGGGTCCACCGGGATGCCCGCCTGCGTCAGCGCCGAAACGTACCCGTGGTGGCGCTGGCCGACGGTCAGGTACTTGTTGTAGGCCGACAAAAAGCCGATGCGGCGGTGGCCGATTTCGATCAGGTATTCGACGGCGGTCTTGGCGGCGGCGAAGTTGTCCATCGTCACGCTGGACAGCGCGTCGTCGTCATAGTACTCGCAGCAGTGGATCAGCGGATGGCGCAGCGCGATTTCAGCGTAGGCGGAAGGTTCCCGGCAGGAGGTGATGAAGATCGCGCCGTCCGCCACCCGGCAGTCCAGCATGTCCAGGTACATGAGTTCCCGGGCCGGGTCGTTGTCGGTGTCGCACAGCATGATCTGAAAGCCGGCCGCGCGGGCGGCGGCGTCGATGCCCCGGACCACGCGGGAGAAGAAAGGGTTGGCGATGGAGGGCTGCAGCACGATGATGCGGTTGGTCTCGGACCGGCGAAGGTTCCGCCCAATGCTGTTGGGCTTGTACGAAAGCTCCTGGACCGCGCGGTTGACCGCTTCAATGCTGGCGGGCTGGACGCTTGCAACGCCATTGATCACCCGCGACACCGTGGCCACCGACACGCCCGCGCGCTTCGCCACATCCGAGATCGTTGCCATTGCGTGAACTCCTTCTTGCATTCGGAGCGCTTTTGTGCTATGCTTGTAATCGATTCCTGTAATCGATTACTTGTAATTCTAAGGCTATTATATGTCCAGCCTTCCACGGTGTCAATAGGGTTTCGAGAAAAAATATTAACACGTGTACCACACACATTGACTGAAACGGCGCAAAACTGCGGCGTATGTTCGTAGAAATGGGCGAATGATGAACCTTTGGAGGAGGAATCGGGATGAAGGTCGTCGTCATCGGGGCGGGGCAGGGTCTGGGTCTGGAACTGGTTATGCAACTGGCCGCGCGGGGCCACCGGGTGGTGGCGGGGCTCAGAAGGGACGAGGTGCCGGAGGGGATCGCGAGGCTGGAGGCGGATGCGCCAGATCGGGTGCGGCACGTGCTGTGCGACGTGACGCGGGAAGATCAGCTTGCGGCGGCGGCGGAGTTTTCGCGGGGCCTCTTGGGCGAGGCGGACGCCGTCGTCAACTGCGCGGGCATCCTCCTGGACCGCGACCGGAAGAACCCGCTGCACGGAATGGAGATCGATGACCTCCGGCAGACGCTTGAGGTCAACCTGATCGGCGCGGTGGCGGCGATCAAATCCTTCTACCCGGTACTGAAAAAGGATGGCGGTGCGTCGTTCATTACCGTCACGTCGGAGGGCTGCGACATTGGGAACTGCGGCGCCTGGATTCCCGCCTACGCGCTCTCCAAGTGCGCAGAAACCAAGGTTTCGGGCATCATGAACGAGACGGTGAAGGACGCGCGCTTCTACTCGGTCCACCCCGGCCGCATGCGCACCGCGATGGGCCGGGAGACCTGGAACATGGAGGCCTCGGAGGCCGCCGAAGGCATGATCGCGCTGCTTGAGAGCGGTGACATCCATACGCGTGGTACCTGGTACATGGACTACAAGGGCATACCAATGATGCCCGAGAAATAGGCGGGAGGAGAAAGCCATGAAGCTGGGAGGATCGATCGCCGCGCCGTTTGAGAGCGCGGCACAGTGGGGGAAGCTGCTGGATCAGTCGAGGTTTGCCGCGGTGACCTGCCCGGTGACCAGCGCGGCGTCGGATGCGGTCGTCCAAGAGGTACTGGGGGAGGCTGCGCGGCTGGGCGTCACCATCGCCGAGGTGGGCGTGTGGAAGAATCCGCTGTCGCCCGACGCCACTGAGCGGGCGACGGCGCTCAAGTTCGCCAAGGACCAGCTGGCGTTCGCCGACGAAATCGGCGTGCCCTGCTGCGTCAACATCGTCGGCTCCCGCGGCGCGCGCTGGGACGGCGCGTACCCGGACAACTACTCGGAGGAGGCCTACCGGGCGATCGTCGCCTCCATCCGGGACATCATCGATTCCGTCAAACCGTCGCGCGCGTTCTACACCATCGAACCGATGCCCTGGATGGTGCCCGACGGCCCGGACGAGTATTTGCAGCTGATCCGGGATGTGGACCGGGAGATGTTCGCGGTGCACCTGGACTTTGTCAACATGATTTCAAGCGCTCGGCGGTTCCTCTTCGCCGGGGATTTCATCGAGGAGTGCTTCGAAAAGCTCGGGCCGTTCACCAAGAGCTGCCACGCCAAGGACATCCGGCTGGAGCAGCCCTTCACCACCATGCTGCGGGAGGTCGCGCCCGGCGAAGGGCACCTCGATTACGCGCGGGTGCTGTGCGCGGCGGACAGGCTGCTTCGCAAGGACATGCCGTTCCTCCTCGAACACATGCAAACCGATGCGGAGTATGCCCAGGCTTACGACTACGTTGCCGGCATCGCGCAAAACGAGGGAATCGCAATCCGCTGACAATGCAAAGCAAACACACACCGCCCGGAACGCGAGGTTCCGGGCGGTGTTGACTGTTGACGAGCCTCGTCGTACCTTCCAATCGTTCCCGGCGACCTAAAGCGCCGGGAATCGGTTTCCGTAACCAGTGAGAGCACTCGTGGAGGAACCGCCTATGCGTTGAAAAACCTTCGGGGTTTTCATCGCTCTAGGCCTTCGGGATCCGCTCTTTCATCTCCAGCGTGAAGCCCAGCGCCTTGAGCGTGTCGAAGTACGCGTAGCGTTCGAAGCCCTTCTCCTCCAGGAATATGAGCGGGAAGCCCCTGCGTCCCATCAGGTCGATGTGCTGCTCGAAGCCGTTGATGTACAGCGCGATGAAGCACACGCTGGTGCCGTGTTCTTTCAGGTGCTCGTGCCAGGGGCTTTCGGCCTCGCCCAGCGGCTCCACGATCTCAAAGTAGATCGGGTCCAGAAAGACGCAGCGCACCTTGAGCGGCGTGGATTCCACCTTGTGCCCCTTGTACTCCTTGAACTTCAAGTGGTCATAGTCGCCCTCCGGGGGCTCGTCCCCGTCGTAGGGCGGCAGCGTTTCAAAGAGGGACTGAAACGCCTTGTACGTCTCGTCGGCGTTCCGGGTCACGATGCCCACCTTGATGACGCGGTTCGTTGAGATCTTTTCCATCGGCGCGCCCTCCTACATGAATTTCGCGTGGGGCGACTGGGGGTCGATCTGCATCAGCTCGATGCGGATGCCGTTGGGGTCCCTGGTCCACGACTGCCAGTTGTAGTCGCAGCCCTGGTTGGGCAGGATGTCCATTTTGAAGCCCGCGTCTATCACCTGCTGGCTGGCCGCGTGGATGTCCTCCACCTCGAAGCACAGGTGGTTGAAGCCGATCAGCTCCGGCTTCCACGGGTTTTCCACCGTCCCGTCATAGAAAAGCTCCACAAATTGGCCGGGACATACGTTCAGGTACACGATCCAGGGGGAACCGTCCTTGGGATTGGGGATCTCAAACACCTTTTTCAGGCCCAGCGCCTCCGTGTAGAAGCGCAGGGATTCGGGCATATCCTGGACGGTAATCGCCATGTGCGCCATTGCCTTGGCCATCGGTTCGTTCCTCCTTCGGGTGAAATTCCGGATGCCCAATACTATAGCGCGTCCGCGCCCATCCGTAAAGCGCCTTTTTTGGCTTCCGGGCGGAAAAAATGGCGCAAAATGGAATTTACCAGGAAACAACGCGCCCGGCAGTTGACATTTTGGCCCTGCGAACCTATAATGTGACGAGCGAACAGTTCGGCTACGAAACTGTTAACCGGACGAATGGAGTGGTGAACTTGGATCAACTGTTGACGGAGCGCTTCTTCACCGCCATCAGCGAAATGCGGCGCTATTTCGTGCAGTCAAAGCCATCTCAGGGCATTAGCCACAGCGAGACGATGATTTTGCACATGATCGACAACTGCGACCGGCGGGGCGCGCGCGCCTCGACCACCTGGCTCTCCAGCCGCCTGGGGCTGACCAAGTCCACGGTGTCGCAGACGCTCAATTCCATGGAGGAAAAGGGTTGGATCCGCCGGGGCATTGACCCGGACAACCGCCGCCAGACCCTCATTGACCTCACGGAGGCCGGCAAACAGAAGATGGAGGAGGTCTTTCAGGACGGCAAGATCCGGATCGCAAGGGTCCTGGAAACCATGGGCCGGGAGGATTCCGAGCGGTTCATCGAGATGATCGAAAACTTCCTGGCCGTCGTAAAGGCCGAATTCCAGCGAAAAGAGTGAAAATGCTTTGAAAAAACTGGTGCAATCCCTGGCCCCGTACTCCGGGTATGTGCTGATCGCCGTGGCGCTGTTGTTTATCCAGGCGATGGCGGACTTGGCGCTGCCCGACTATATGTCGGACATCGTCAACACCGGCGTCATCGATTCAAACATCCCCTACATCTGGCAGGTGGGCGGAAAAATGGTGCTGATCACGCTGGCCAGCGCGGCGGCCTCGATCCTGGTGGGCTACATCGCGGCCTTCATCGCCGCCAACCTGGCCGGGGACTTCCGAAGCCGCGTGTTCAAAAAAGTGGAGTCATTCTCCGCGGCGCAGTTTGACAAATTCTCGACGGCTTCCCTGATCACCCGCACCACCAACGACGTAACCCAGGTGCAGACCCTCCTGGTCATGGCCATCCGCTTCGTGTTCTACGCGCCGATCATGGGCATCGGCGGTGTGATCCACGCGGTGCAGAAGTCCTCCTCCATGACCTACATCATCGCCATCGCGGTAATCTGCCTGATCGGAGTGATCCTGATCCTCATGGCGCTGGTGATGCCCAAATTCATGAAAATCCAAAACCTTCTGGACCGCATCAACCGCGTGGCGCGGGAGAACCTCGAGGGCATGCTGGTCATCCGCGCGTTCAACACCCAGCGGTTCGAGGAGAAGCGCTTTGACGAGGCGAACGCGGAATTCGCCGGCACGAACCTGTACGTCAACCGCGCGATGTCTTTGATGATGCCGGCGATGATGCTGATCATGAACATGACCACACTGGCCATCGTCTGGGTCGGCGCCCGGCAGGTGACCACCCTCGAAATGAACATCGGCGACATGATGGCGTACATGCAATACGCGATGCAGATCATCATGTCCTTCCTGTTCCTGGCGATGATGTTCATCATGCTGCCGCGGGCCATCGTCTCCTCCAACCGCATCCATGAGGTGCTGGATACCGAGTCCACCATCGTAGACCCTGAAAACCCCGTCCCCTTCCCGGAGCCTTTTACCGGCGAGGTGGCGTTCCGCGATGTGAGCTTCCGCTACCCCGGCGGCGAGGACGACGTTTTAAGCCGCGTGACCTTTACCGCCCGGCCCGGCACCACCACCGCCTTCATCGGCGCCACCGGCAGCGGCAAATCCACGCTGATGAACCTGCTGCTCCGCTTCTACGACGTGACCGGGGGCAAGGTGCTGGTTGGCGGGCGCGACGTGCGCGAGGTGGCGCTGAAAGCCTTGCGCGACCGAATCGGCTTTGTGCCCCAGAAGAGCATTCTCTTCTCCGGCACGATCCAGAGTAACCTCGCTTACGCGGATCCGGCCATGAACCTTGAGAATGTCGAGCGGGCGGCGGCCATCGCGCAGGCGTCGGACTTCATCGAGGAGAAGCCCGGCCGCTACATGGAGCCCATCGCCCAGGGCGGCACCAACGTGTCCGGCGGGCAGAAACAGCGGCTGTCCATCGGCCGCGCCATCGCCAAAAACGCGCCAATCTACGTGTTTGACGACAGCTTTTCGGCGCTCGACCTGAAGACCGATGCGCGCCTTCGGGAGGCGCTGGGCCGTGAGCTGAAAAACGCGACCCTGCTGATCGTGGCGCAGCGCGTCTCGACGGTCATGAACGCTGACCAGATCGTGGTGCTCGACCACGGCGCCGTCGTGGGCATCGGCACCCACCGGGAACTGCTCAAAACCTGCCCGGTGTATCACGAGATCGCCGCTTCGCAGCTCAGCGAGGAGGAATTGCTCAAATGAACTCGCAGCAGCAAAAACCCAAGGGTCCCAGTCCGGGCTTCGGCCCCGGCGGCCACGCTGGGTTTGGCGCGCCGCCGCAGAAGGCGAAAGACGCGGGCAAAACCCTGCGCGCGCTGGGCGGAAGGCTCTCTCCCTACAGCGTCGGCATCGTCACCGTCATGGTGTTCGCCATCGCCTCCACGGTCTTCTCCATCGTGGGCCCGAAGCTTATGGGCAACGTGACCACCAAGCTCGTGGAAGGGCTGATCGCCTGGTACACCGGCACCGGCTTACTCACCGACATGGCCTACATCACAAGGATCCTGACGTGGCTGGCCATCCTCTACGTGGTGTCGTCCATCTGCTCCTACGTGCAGGGCTACGTCATGTCCGGCGTCGCCAACGATCTGACCTACCGGATGCGCCGCGAGATCTCCGAGAAGATCAACCGGCTGCCGCTCAAATACTTCGACAGCCTGACCCACGGCGAGGTGCTCTCCCGTATCACCAACGACGTGGACCTGGTCAACCAGACGCTCAACCAGAGCCTGACCCAGCTGGTAACCTCCGTTGTGACGGTCATTGGCATCCTCGCCATGATGCTGTCCATCAGCTGGCAGATGACGATCCTGGCGCTGTTGGTTCTCCCGGTTTCGGGCGTGGCGATGATGTTTGTGGTGAAGCGGTCCCAGGGCTACTTCGTGGCGCAGCAGAAATACCTCGGCGCGCTCAACGGGCAGATCGAGGAGATGTACGGCGGCCACAGCATCGTCCAGGCCTTCAACGGCGAGGCGGCGGCGGTCGAAACTTTCGAGAAGAACAACGAGGCGCTCCGGAGAACCGCCGCGCTCTCCCAGTTCATGTCCTCGATCATGATGCCGGTGATGGTCACCATCGGAAACTTCGGCTTTGTGGCGGTGTGCGTCCTGGGCGGGTACCTGGCGGTGAAGAAGGCGGTGGCGATCGGCGACATCCAGTCCTTCATCCAGTACATGCGCTCCTTCACCCAGCCCATCTCGCAGCTGGCCTCGATCTCCAACACCATCCAGTCGACCATCGCGGCCGCGGAGCGGGTGTTCGAGTTTCTGGACGAGCCCGAGGAGACGGCCGACCCCAGCGTCGTGGACGACGCTGCGCTCTCCAAAGTCCAGGGCGAGGTGCGGTTCGACCACGTGTCCTTCGGCTACGACCCGGAGAAGATCATCATCAAGGACTTCAGCGCGCTGGCAAAGCCGGGCCAGAAGGTGGCCATCGTCGGCCCCACCGGCGCGGGCAAGACCACGATGGTCAAGCTGCTGATGCGCTTCTACGAGCTGAACGCCGGACGCATCCTGGTCGACGGGCGGGACATCACAGACTATTCCCGCGCGCAGCTTCGGAGCCTCTTCGGCATGGTGCTGCAGGACACGTGGCTGTACAACGCCACCGTCATGGAGAACCTGCGCTACGGCACCTTCGGCGCGACGGATGAAGAAGTAATCCGCGCGGCCAAGGCGGCCCACTGCGACGAGTTCATCCGGGCGCTCCCGGGCGGCTACGACATGATGATGAACGAGGAATCCACCAACATCTCCCAGGGCCAGAAGCAGCTGTTCACCATCGCGCGCTCGATCCTGGCCGACCCCCGCATCCTGATCCTCGACGAGGCGACTTCCTCCGTCGACACCCGCACCGAGATCCTGATCCAGAAGGCCATGGACGGCCTCATGCGCGGGCGTACCAGCTTCGTGATCGCACACCGGCTCTCGACCATCAAAAACGCCGACCTGATCCTGGTCATGCGGGACGGCGACGTGGTGGAGCAGGGCACCCACGAGGAGCTTCTGAAGGCAAACGGCTTCTACGCCGATTTGTACAATTCCCAGTTTGACGAATAACGGAAAGGGGCGCATACCATGGAAACCGCTTCCAAACCCCAAAAATCCCGCAATGCCGGCCCGATCATCGCCCTGGTGCTGCTCATCGTGGTCGTCGGTGCGCTGGTGGGCGGCTGGTTCCTGCTGAAGGACCTGAACACGCTGTCCACCGACAACGTGAAGGTGACGGCGGACCTCAACGCCATCGCGCCCACCGGCGCGGGCAAGCTCAGAAGGCTCATGGTGAAAAAGGGCCAGGTGGTTTCGAAGGACCAGATCATCGCCGTGGCCGAGAACACCGGGTACCTCAAGTCGCCGGTTTCCGGCGAGGTCGTCGAGTGCGACGTGACCGAGGGCCAGATGGTCGGGCCGTCCACGGTGATCGCGGTTGTCGCCGACACCAGCGACATCTACATCCAGGCCAACGTGGAGGAGACCTCCATCCGCAAGGTGCGCCCCGGACAGACTGTCCGGGTCAGCCTCGACGCCTACCCGGGCCAGACCTTCATCGGCGTCGTTCGGGAGATCGACAAGATCACCCAGAACGCCATCGCGGGCAACACCATGAGCTACTCCACCAGCGGCACTTACACCAAGGTCACCCAGACCATCCCGGTGAAGATCGACCTTCGGGACCGCATCAACCTCGGCAACCTCATCGGCACCAACGCCACCGTGACCATCCAACTGGACTGATATCGGCACGACCGGTATAAGGAGGGAACCTCAAATGATGAAATCCGAAGGCAAGCGTGGCAACCCCATCGTCACGGTGATCCTGGTCCTGATCGTGCTGATCCTTGGCGTGGCGGGTGGCATATACTTAGGCCGCACCGCGGACGGCGGCTTCCTGGGCGCGCTCTCGGGCAAGGCGCCGGTGAGCTATGAGGCGGAGGCTGAACCCTATCCGCAGCGGATGCCCGTCGCCGCGGCCGCGACCGCCCCTGTCGTGAATCCCGCCGGGGCGATGGTTCCTGGAACTGCTTCCGGCCAGGTGCCCGAGCCCGCCCAGGCGGTTGAAACCTCGAACGTGGTTACCGGCGACGGCACGCTGACCGCCCAGGACGGCGTGGACGTATTGACCCCCGCCGCCGTCACCATCATCCAGCTGCCCGCCAAGGCGGGCGACGAAGTCACGCGCGGCGACGTGCTGGCCCGCGTGGACAGGGATAAACTCCGCGATACGGTGAGCGACCTCAAGGCCAAGCGCGACCAGCAGGAGCAGGTGGTCAAGTCCTTAAGCGGCGAGAAGGCCTCGGAAACCGTGTATTCGCCGGTCAAGGGCCGCGTCAAGAAGGTCTACGCCGACGAGGGCGAGGACGTGCAGACGGTCATGAGCCGCGACGGCGCGCTGGCGCTCCTCTCCACCGACGGCCTGATGAAAGTCACCTTCGTGCCCGGCGACAACACGCTGATCCGCGTGGGCGCCGCCGTCACCGTCAAGGACGACCGGGGCGACGAGTGGGACGGCCGCATCGATTCCCTCTCCGGCGCGACCGGCGAAGTCACCGTGACATTCAGCGACGACGGCCCGGAGCTTGACGAGAACGTATCCGTCTACCTGGGCGCGGCTCTTGGTACCGGCACCGCGAAGATCAATTCGCCGCTCACCATCACCGCCACCGGCGGCACGGTGGATAGAGCGAGGTACCTGAACAAGGAAAACGCCTCCGTCTCCAAGGGCACGGCGCTCTTTGACCTCAAGGATGTGCCCATCTCCGACGACTACAAGACCGCGCTGACCAAGCGCCAGGACATCCTGGACCAGATCACCCAGGCGGAGAGCGTGCTCGACAGCGGCGAGATCACCGCGCCCGAGAGCGGCATCATCGACGTGGTGTACGACAATATCACCAACGTGCCGCTGGGCAAGGACACCGCCATCCTCTCCCTCTCCTCCGACGAGACGCTGGACATGGTCATCGCCGTGGATGAGATGGACGTGGTGAAGCTCGAAGCCGGGCAGAATGCCACCGTCACCGTCAACGCGCTGGCGGGCCAGACCTTCACCGGCAGCGTTAAGAAGATCGCGTTCGTGGGCAGGGCCATCGGCGGCATCACGATGTACGACGTGACCATCCAGATGGACAACGCGCCCGAAATGCGGGTCGGCATGAGCGGCTCGGCCTCCATCGCGGTAGAGTAAAGGGCGATGAAACTCCGCCGGGCGGATTTTCATCGCGAAGCAAGAAACCCCTTCGTGCGCCAACATCTCTGGAATTTCCGGGAGGCTTGGAGGGTCGCGGCTCTCCATGTTCAACCATAAGTACCGGCTTTGCCGGTGCTTATGGATTCCCCCAAAGGGCGCGCTTGCCCGCCCGACGGGGAATCAATCCGCCCCCGCTCCCTTCGCAACGGCATGAATCTTCGATTCATGCCGTTGCCCTGCGAAAAAACGCGCCCAGCCTGTTAATTCCTTCAAAAATGTGGTATTATGTATGGCAGGGCCGGACCCCAACGGGGCCGGGCGAACCCCATTTTGAGAAAGGGTGGTCTGAATCATGAAGAAGTACGTCTGCTCCGTCTGCGGGTATGTTTACGACGAGGCCGCCGGCGATCCCGACAACGGCATTGCGCCGGGCACCACTTGGGAGAGCCTGCCGGAGGATTGGGTCTGTCCGCTGTGCGGCGCGTCCAAGAGCGAGTTTTCCGAGGAGTAACCCGCTGCGGGCTCCGTATGCGCGATTTGTACCAACGACAAAGGGAGGGGATGCCCATGGAGAAGTGGAAATGCTCGGTCTGCGGCTACGTGCACGAGGGGCCGATGACGCCGGATTTCAAGTGCCCACGCTGCGGGCAGTCGGCCTCCAGCTTCAGGAAAGTGGAGGAGGCCCCCGCGGCACCGGTCAACAAGTACGCGGGCACCAAGACCGAGAAGAACCTCGAGACCGCCTTCGCCGGCGAGAGTCAGGCGCGAAACAAGTACTCCTATTTCGCCGACGTCGCCAAGAGCGAGGGCTTCGACCAGATGCAGGAACTCTTCCTCAAGACCGCCGACAACGAGCGCGCCCACGCGAAGCTCTGGTTTGAGGAGCTGGGCCACCTGGGGAAGACGGCGCAGAACCTTCTGGCCGCGGCTGAGGGCGAGCACTACGAGTGGACCGAGATGTACGAGGGCTTCGCCAAAGACGCCGAGGCCGAGGGCTTCCCGGCGCTCGCCGCCCGCTTCCGCGCCGTCGCCGCCATCGAGAAGGAGCACGAGGCCCGCTACCGGGCGCTCAAAAAAAACTTGGAGACGAACCGGGTCTTTGAAAAGGACGGGGACGTGGTGTGGGAATGCCGGGTCTGCGGCCATCAGATCGTCGGCCCAGCCGCCCCGGAGGTCTGCCCGGTGTGCCTGCACAGCCGGAGCCATTTCGAAATCCGAAGAGAGAACTATTAGGCGCTGAAAACCCAGGTAATAGCATTCGCGCGGGCTTAGCCCCGCGCGAATATGGTATTTCGGGGCATGGCGCCATGCCCGAAGCGGGATACTGTGGGTAAAAACCCCGGGAGGAACCGTATGAAAAAGTACGATCTGGTGGTGGTGGGCAGCGGCGCGGGGCTGATGGTGCTGCAGGCGGCACTTCAGCAGGGGCTGAAGTGCGCCATTGTGGAGATGTCCAAGTTCGGCGGAACCTGCCTGACCAAGGGCTGCATTCCCTCCAAGATGCTGGTGTACCCGGCGGACATGATCCGCGAGGCCGAAGGCGCGGGGCGCGTCGGCCTCAAATTCCAGCCGCCCGAGCTTGACTGGGCGGTGGTTTCCGAGCGCATGTGGGGGCAGATTGGGCACAGCGAGGGCATCCGGCAGAGCCTCAAAAACGTGCAGGGGCTGGACGTGTACGAGGGCAAGGCGGAGTTCACCGGAAAGCGCCGCATGCACGTGATGTACGACGGCGGTTCGGCATCCGAGGAGTTCACCGCCAGCGCCTTCATCCTGTCGGCGGGCGCGCGCTCCTTCGTGCCGAAGATCGACGGCCTTGAGCAGGCGGGCTATGTGACGAGTGAAAGCTTCTTCGGCGACCGCTACCCGAAAACCCCGTGGAAGAGCCTCGTCATCGTGGGCGGCGGCGCCATCGGCGCGGAGTTCGCGCACATCTTCTCCGCCTTCGGCGCGAAGGTAACGCTCGTGGAGATGCAGGACAGGATCCTCCCGCTGGAAGAGGAGGAGGTCAGCGCGTTCGTCCGGGCGCAGTTTGAGAAGCACGGCATCACCGTGCGCACCGGCGCGAAGGCGGTTTCCGCCTCCGCGGACGGCGGCCTCAAGGCGCTCGTCGTGCAGGACGCGTCAGGCGGAGTGGAGACACTCAGCTCGGAGGAAATCTTCATCGCCTCTGGCGTCCGCTCCAACGCGGACCTTCTGCGGGCGGACCTCGGGGGCATCGCGACCGACGAAAAGGGTTGGATCACGACCAACGAGTTTCTGGAGACCAATGAGAAGGGCGTCTACGCCATCGGCGACATCAACGGCAAGTTCCAGTTCCGCCACAAGGCCAACTACGAGGCGACGGCGCTGATCGGGAACCTGTTTGGCGGCGAGCGGAAGGGCGTCTCCTACGACGCGGTGCCCTGGGCCGTCTTCACCTGGCCGCAGGTGGCCCACGTGGGGCTGACCGAGCGGGAGGCACGCGCGAAGGGCCTTGCAATCGGCGTGGCGAGGAACAGCTATTCGTCGGTCGCCGCGGGCATCGCGATGGGCTTCTCCGCGGATTCGGACGACGACGGCTTCGCAAAGATCATCTTGACCGAGGACATGAAGGTCGTCGGCGCGCACGTGGTCGGCCCTTACGCCGCCATGCTGGTGCAGCCCTTTGTGTACCTGATCCACGCGGGCTGCCCCTGCCAGACGCTGAAAGCGCTCGCCCCGGCCTCCGCGCGGCGCATGCTCGACGCGGAATGCGCGCACATGGGCAGCGTCATGCCGATGGCGGATTCCATGGTCATCCACCCATCCATGAACGAACTGACCGCCTGGGCCATCGAAAGCGTGGAATGGGGCTAGCCGGGTACACCGGCCCCTGCTAAATATGGCGGATCATCTGCCCGCATGCTCACGCGGCGGAACCGGTATCCGGTTTCGTCTGTGTGAACCCGCGGGCATTTCCGTGTGCTCGGACGCGGCGCGAGCGTCCGCGGCGGCTTGCTTTTAACGCAACGCCCCTTTGGACCCCCTCCTGGAAAATGGTATAATGCATGCAGCTTCGCTCGCCCAGGCTCGGTGGCCGGGCGGCGTTCAAAGAATCAAAGCATGCTCCGGCGCAGCCGGGGGCGGGAATTGGGGTGCGGCATGGCCGGAAGTAACCTGCACAGGCAGTCGATTCTGATCCTGCTGGTCGTGACCATGGTCTGGGGCGGGGGTTTCATCGCCACGGAGTACGCCATCGGGTCAGGGCTTGACACCGCCTGGATCCTGGCGTTCAGGTTCCTGCTGGCGGCTTTTGTGCTGGGCGTACTGTTTCGCCGGAAGGTGCGCGCCTCGTCCCGCTCGGACATCACGCACGGGGTGATCGCCGGGGCCAGCCTCTTCGGCGGGTTCTACGCGCAGACGGCCGGGCAGGCGATGACCACCGTGTCCAGCGCGGCGTTCATCACCGCCACCAGCGTGGTGATGATCCCCTTCATCCTGTGGGCGATGGCGAAGCGGCGGCCCGCCGGGCGGGAAGTGCTTCTGTGCCTTGCTTCGATGGGCGGCGTGCTGCTGTTGACGGTGGACTTCGCAAAGGGCATCTCCTTTTCGGCGGGGGACCTTCTGGTGCTGCTGTGCGCCGTGCTCTTCGCGCTGCACACCGCGTTCGTGGGGCACTACTGCGTTTGCGACGACGCCACCAACGTCACCTTCTGGCAGCTACTCACAGCCGCCGCGGGCGCGCTTATCGTGCTAGTTCTCAGGCGGCCGCCGGTCACCGCCGTGCAACTCGCCTCCGGCGCGTGGCCTGTCGCCTACCTGGGCCTTTTCTCCACGTGCCTCTGCTACGCGCTGCAGACCCGCGCGCAGCAGCACGTGCCCGCCTCGCAGGCGGGCGTGGTGATGTCGATGGAGGGCGTGTTCGGCACGCTGTTTTCGCTGGCGCTGGGGTTTGAGGCGCTGCGCGTGAACATGGCGCTGGGCGGCGCGCTGATCACGATCTCCGTGGTGCTGACCGAGGTGGGCGTCCGGCGCGTACCGGAGCGGTGCGTTTCGACGAAAAGCCAACAATCCGGCGATGCGCACGAACCGGAAGGGCATAATGTGCAGACATTGTAAAAAAGTCCAACGGCTTTGTGAACCGAAAAGGCGGGGCGGCGCTTTACAAGCGCGCGGCCCCGCCTTTATACTTAATACCACTCCCAAACATTCTTTCGTCGTTGCGGCGGATCTTTTCGCCCCTGGCGGTGTCACTCGAAGCTTGAAATAGCGCTGCTATTCCTGTGCTTCGGCTCCTAGCCAGGAACAAAAATCTCTCGCCGCTTTGGACGAAATAATGTTTTGGATTGATATGAAACAAGCAAACAACATCGAGGAGGCGGTACGGGTGGCAATATTCAGCCGGGAAGGCGCGAGGCTCATTCGCCTGAGCGATTATGAGAAGCTGTGGATCGAGCCGTGGGGGAAGGACAGCCTGCGCGTCCGGGCGACCTGCCAGGCGGAGATGCCTTTGGAGGACTGGGCGCTGATCGCGCCGGAATCCGCCGAGGCGGAGATTGTGATCGATGGTCAGACGGCGTCGATCACGAATGGCAAAATCACCGCGAAGATCGCGGACGGCGGCTGCGTCAGCTTTTTCAATCACAAGGGCGAGAAGCTCCTCGAGGAGCAGTGGAGAACCCGCGAGGGCGGCGATTTCGCGGTGATCAGCGCGCTGGAAGTCAAGGGGCGCGACTTTCAGCCCATCACGGGCGGCGACTACGCGCTGAACATGCGCTTTGAGCCGAACCCCGGCGAGAAGATCTTCGGCATGGGCCAGTATCAGGACGGGTGTTTGGACAAGATGGGCTGCGTGCTGGAGCTTGCGCACCGGAACTCCCAGGCCTCTGTGCCCTTCTACGTTTCGACCAAGGGCTACGGCTTTTTGTGGAACAACCCGGCGGTCGGCCGCGTTTCCTTCGGCAAGAACATGACCGAGTGGCAGGCCCGGTCCACCAAGGCCCTCGATTACTGGATTTCCGCGGGCGACAAACCCGCCGAGATCGAGCACGCCTACGCCGACGCCACCGGCCACAGCCCGATGATGCCCGACTACGGCATGGGCTTCTGGCAGTGCAAGCTGCGCTACAGGACGCAGGACGAACTGCTCTCCGTCCTGCGCGAGCACAAAAAGCGCGGCCTGCCGCTGGATGTGATCGTGGTGGACTTCTTCCACTGGCCGCTGCAGGGCGACTGGCGCTTCGATTACGACGAGTTCCCGGACCCGGAGGCCATGATCCGCGAGGTCAACGAGGCGGGCGCGGAGCTGATGGTGTCCATCTGGCCCTTCGTCGACACGCGCAGCGAGAACTACAAGGAGATGCTGGAGAAGGGCTACCTGGCGCGCACCGACCGGGGCGTCCGATATTCCATGGACTTCTGCGGCAACACAATCCCCTTCGACGCCACCAACCCCGGCGCGCGGGACTATGTATGGCAGGTCGCCAAACGCAACTACTTCGACAAGGGCGTGAAAGTGTTTTGGCTGGACGAGGCCGAGCCGGAGTGCAAGGTCTATGACTTTGACCACTACCGCTACCACCTGGGCAGCGTATTGCAGGTGGGCAACGTCTACCCCGCGCTCTACGCCAAGACCTTCTACGACGGCATGAAGGCGGCCGGGCTTGAAAACCCGCTGAACCTTTTGCGCTGCGCGTGGGCGGGCAGCCAGCGCTACGGCGCGCTGGTGTGGTCGGGCGACATCGACACCACCTTCAGGACGCTTCGCGAACAGTTCGCCATCGGCCTTTCGATGGCGATGGCGGGCATCCCCTGGTGGACCACCGACATCGGCGGCTTCCACGGCGGCGATCAGAACGACCCGGCGTACAGGGAACTGCTCGTCCGCTGGTTCCAGTTCGGCGCGTTCTGCCCGGTGATGCGGCTGCACGGCTACCGCAAGAACGGCGAGCCTTCGGCCAACCCGGTCAAGGCGGACACCGGCGGCCCCAACGAGGTGTGGAGCTACGGCGAGGAAGCCTACGAGATCCTGAAAAAGTACCTGTTCCTGCGCGAGGACATGCGGCCCTACACCGAGCGCCTGATGCGTCAGGCGGCGGACGAGGGCGCGCCGGTCATGCGCCCGCTGTTCTACGACTTCCCGAAGGATGAGAAGGCCGTGGCGGTCGAGGACCAGTACATGTTCGGCCCGGATCTGCTCATCGCGCCGGTGATGGAGCTGGGGCTTCGCGAGCGCCCGGTCTACCTGCCGGAGGGCGAAAGCTGGATCGAGTCCCACACCGGCATGAATTACGCGGGCGGCCAGACGGTCTCCGCCGAGGCGCCGCTCACCACCATTCCGGTCTTCATCCGCAAGGGCGCGGACGTCTCCGTTCAGGTCTGACGGTCTTCCGTGGACCCCGGGGTCCGCACACAAGGCAAGACGAGTCTCCCCGTGCTTCAACCGTTCCCGGCGACCAGCGCGCCGGGAACGTATTTGTTTCCATAACCAGTGCGAACACTGGTGGAGGAAACATTTCCCTCAGTCAGTGAGCCGCCCGGAAATCCCGCAGGATTTCATGGCTCACGCAGATCTCTTCCTCGAGTTGAAAAGCCGCCCGGCGGATTTTCAACTCAAGATACTGGTGGACAATTTTAAGATGGTGCGCTATCCTTAATGAAATGCACCGGGAATGTCCACCACTTGCCTTGACGGTCAGAATTTACAATGATAGTATTTTGGCAGGATGTGCCCCGCGCGTCATGCGTGTTGCACAAAAACAAGGAGGGGTATCATGAAGAAATGGTTGATCGCGCTCCTGGCCCTCTGCCTCGTCTTCTCCACGATGATGGTCCCGGCGTCCGCGGAAGTCATCGAGCTGGAACTGTGGCACTACTACGGCACGGACTATGAATATTCCGACGGCTCCGTCTTCCAGCGCGACATCGACGCCTTCAACGCCAGCCAGGACCGCATCCACGTCTCCTACACCTACGTGGCCCGCGAGGACCTGCTCAAGCAGTACACCATGGGCGCGCTGTCCGGCGAGCTGCCCGACATCGGCATGGTGGACAACCCCGACATGGCCGGCTTCATCCAGATGGGCGTGTTCGCCGACATCACCGACCAGCTCACCGCCTGGGGCCAGTTGGACCAGTTCTTCCCGGGCCCGCTGAACAGCTGCACCCAGAACGGCCGCATCTACGGCCTGCCCCACAACTCCAACTGCCTGGCGCTGTTCTATGACAAGGACCTCCTGGACGCCGCCGGCGTCGCGGTGCCCACCAACTGGACCGAGCTGAAGGATGCGGCCAAGAAGCTGACCGATCCCGCCGTGGGCCGCTACGGCCTGGGCATCAGCGCCGTCAAGAACGAGGAAGGCTGCTTCCAGTTCATGCCCTGGTTCATCTCCGCGGGCGGCAAGCTTGAGGAGCTCAACGGCAAGGGCTGCGTGGACGCGCTGACCTACCTGACCGACCTCATTGGCGATGGTTCCATGCCCAAGGACGTCATCAACTGGACGCAGGGCGACTGCAACAACCAGTTCATCTCCGGCGGCCTGGCGATGCAGATCAACGGACCCTGGAACGTTGCCACCATCAAGAACCTCGCGCCCGACAAGAACTGGGGCGTGGCCCTGGTGCCCAAGGCGGATGACGGCGTGTACGCCTCCGTGCTGGGCGGCGAGAACTTCGGCCCCACCACCGCCTGCAAGGACCTGGACGCCGCGGTCGAGTTCCTGACGTATCTGATGTCCAAGGACGTCTCCGCCAACTTCTGCGAAGCGGGCGGCAAGTTCTCCCCCCGCGCCGACTCTTCCGCCTCCAAGGAAATCTGGACCACCGACCCGATCTTCTCCGTGTTCGCCGCCGAGATGCAGTACGCCATGCCCCGCGGCCCGCACCCGCGTTGGCCCGAGATCTCCACGGCCATCTCCGTCGCGCAGCATGAGGCCTTCACCGGCGTGAAGGCCCCGCAGGAAGCGCTGGACGGCGCCGCCGCGACCGTCAAGGCCATCCTGGCTCAATAGTCCAATTCCAACAGATCCATCCGGTCCGCCCGGTACGCCGGGCGGACCGGTATGAAAATGCCCGGGTTATCATACGTCTTGATCGGTTCGCCCGGTGGTAACCGGGCGAATCGTCATCACTCCAGATGGAGGTGCCGCCCCGTGGCGATCAAATGGTTCAGGCGCAACCGCGACCGCATCACAGGCTTGCTGTTCGCGCTGCCGGCCGTAGCCTACATGCTGTCGCTGATGGTCTACCCGCTCGTGTACAACTTCGTGCTCTCCTTCAGGGACCTGACGGTGATGACCTTCAAGGGGAACACGTCGGTGTTCGTCGGCCTTCAAAACTACGTGTCGCTGTTTCAGGATTCGGAGTTTTTGACCGCGCTGGGCCAGACATTCTGGTTCACCGTCGCATGCATCGCGATCCAGTTCACGCTGGGCCTATTGATGGCCGTGTTTTTTAGCAGCCGGTTCCAACTGGCCGGGCCGGTTCGCGGCACGATCCTGGTTGCGTGGATGATGCCGGTGTCGGTGACGGGCCTGTTGTTCAAGTACATGTTCCTGACGGAGGGCGGCGTCATCAACAAGCTCCTCTCTTTTGTGGGCATCGGCGTGGGCGCGCCGCTGGGCTGGCTGATCGAGCCGGGCCTTGCGATGTGGGCGGTCATCATCGCCAATTGCTGGGTGGGCATCCCGTTCAACATGCTGCTGCTCACCACCGGCATGTCCAACATTCCTGCGGACGTGTACGAGAGCGCTTCCATCGACGGCGCGGGCCCGGTGCAGCGTTTTTTCCGCATCACGGTGCCGCTTCTGAAGCCCGCCATCATGTCGGTTTTGATGCTGGGGTTCATCTACACCTTCAAGGTGTTCGACCTGATCTTCATGATGACCAAGGGCGGTCCGCTGAGCGCCACGGAAGTCCTGTCCACCTTCAGCTACCGTCAGAGCTTCTCGCTGTACAACTTCTCGATGGGCGCGGCCAGCGCGGTGGTACTGTTTTTGTGCCTCATGTGCGTGGGCGTGTTCTACCTGAGGCTGATCCGGAAGGACGAGGTGATGTAGCGTGGCGCAGGATGTGATCGTGAAGCGGAACCTTGAAATCGACAGCACGCGCGCAAAGATGAAGCGGCTGGGCATGAACCTGCTTGCCGTGGTGATCGCGGTGACGTTTCTGTTCCCGCTGTACTGGATCTTGATCTCGACCTTCAAGACGGACGTGGAGATCTTCGACAAAAACATCTCCTTCTGGCCAAGGACACTCACGGTGCTGCCCTGGGTGACGCAACTGGGCGACAAGGAGTTTCTGGCGTCGCTGTTCAACAGCTTCGCCATTGCTTCCTGCAACATGGTGCTGTCCACGGTTCTGGGTCTCACCGCCGCGTATGGGCTGGCCCGGTTCAACATCCCCTTCAAGCGGACGATCATGCTTTTGTTCCTGGTGACGCAGATGATGCCCAACAGCCTCCTGCTGACGCCGCTGTACCTGACGTTCACCGGCATGAAGCTGCTCAACAGCTATCCCGCGCCGGTGATGGCGATCGCGACGGGCTCCATCCCATTTATCGTGGTCACGCTCCGGCCCTTCTTCCTGAGCCT
Organism: Bacillota bacterium; assembly: GCA_023416655.1. GTDB lineage: Bacteria > Bacillota > Clostridia > Christensenellales > Aristaeellaceae > JAEZHK01. The sequence continues at coordinate 13,375 of JAEZHK010000082.1, read as the reverse complement.
GCCGAAGTCGCTGGACGAGGCCGCGCGCATCGACGGCTGCAACGCGCTGACGTCGTTCCTCCGAATCATGGTCCCCATCGCGCGGGTTGGCATCGTCACCTGTCTGGTGTTCTGCTTCCTGCACGGCTGGAATGACCTGGTCTATTCGATGACATTCAACGTCAAGGCGAACATGCGGCCGCTGACCGCCAACATCTACAAGTACATGGACAAGTACGGGACCAAGTGGAACCAGATCATGGCCTACGGCATGATTCTGGTGATCCCGGTGGTGCTCATCTTCGTGGGCCTGCAAAAATACATCGTCGGCGGGCTGACCGCGGGCGCGATCAAAGAGTAGCGCATGCGTTTCTTTCGCGCGATCTACCGGCGGGGGATGGGTTGGTATCATGCCAGCCTGTTGCCCCGCTTTGTGCTGTCCATCGCGCTGGCGGGGACGCTCTTCATCCTGGTGGCCATCGTGTTCGTACTGCAGTACTTCAACCCCGCGCTGACCCATTCGGTGGAGCAGGTGGAGCGGGACTACCTCATGGTGCAGTCCGAAAACGTCCGCTCCTATATGCGATCCTGCCGGAACCTGGTGTTCGAGTGCGTGATCGACCCGCGGGTGCTTCGGTCCGCCATGGACTTTCAGTTGCGGCCGGCCACCGACCGCGCCTACATCTCGCAAAAGCTGCACGACGTGATGCGCGAACACCTGAGCGACCTCGGCGACGCGGTGGCCTACACCGTCTACATGCCGGATGACACCTACGTCTACTACAACAAGCTCAAGGCCACCGTGGGCCTGGGCTGGTTCGGCTGGGCGATGGGGCAGGACCACAGCGACCAGATGAAGGCGCTGTGCGAGCGGACGAACCGGCTGGGCAACATGCAGGTGGACGTAGCGCCCAGGGACAACTCCACCGGCACCATGCGCTTTTTCCACCTGGCCTACCCGCTGAGGGACCTCTACAGCCGCAAGCGCTACGGCGTGGTGGTTTTGAGCTTTGACGCGGCGGAGCTTAACAGGCTCGTCAACCCGGCGCGCGCGGCGGGCGGGGAGAGCGCCTCCTACGGCTTTCTGGTGAATTCGGACAACACCGTGCTGGCCCATCCGGACTTGAGCGTGATCGGGCGGACGCTCTCCGAGGGGAAAGGGCCGGACACCCTGGTGATCCCTCGCGGCATGATCACGCTGACGCAGCCGGTAAGCAGCTTGAACCTCACGCTGGAGCGCGTGGTGGACAAGGGCGCGCTGCTTGAGGACGCCAATCGCTACACCGGGCGCATGGCGCTGGTGCTGATCGTGCTGACGGCGCTCTTCGTATTGGTGGTGGGCGGCATGGTGCAGCGCATCATCCGCTCAATCCGACGCCTGCACGCGGGGCTTGAGCAGGTTGAGGCGGGCAACCTCGACGCGCTGGTGCGCACGCGGCAGGTCAACGAGATCGGCCAGATCATCCTGTCCTTCAACCGGATGACCGCGCGCCTCCGCCAGGCGAGCGTGGAGCGGGAACAGGCGGGCCTGAGGGCCATCGAGGCGCTGGACAACCTCCGCGCGGCGGAGATCCGCGCGCTGGAAAACCAGATCGACAGCCACTTTCTGCACAACACGCTGTCCACCATCAGCTTTACCGCCATCCACGCCGGAAACCATGACGTATCCCGGCAGATCCAGCACCTTTCGAAGATGCTGCGCTACACCTTTGAGCGCTCCACGGGCATCGTGCCCGTCCGCGAGGAGGCCGACTGGCTGATCGACTATCTGGAGCTTCAGCGGCTGCGATACGGCGGCGCGATCGACTACGCCGTGCGCGTGGACCCGGACATCGCCTTCTGGCCGGTGCACAAGCTGGTCTTGCAGCCCTTCGTCGAGAACAGCCTCTTGCACGGCTTCGAGGGCGCGACACACGGCGGGCTGATTGAGGTCAGGATCGCGCCCTTTGACAAAAAACGCATCCGCGTGACCATCCGCGACAACGGTCACGGCATGACGCGGATGCAGGTGGAGCGGCTGAACCGCTGCTTCCGGGGCGACGACGCACAAAACACAGGCGAGGGGATCGGCCTTGACAACGCGGCGCTGCGCATCCGGTCCTACTACCGGGGCGGGGCCAGGGTGATCTTCCGCAGCTGGGAGGGCGTGGGCACCGTGGTGGCGCTCATCCTGCCGCGTGCTATTGCGAATTCCAATCATTAAGGGGCGCTCTGGAAGCTTTAATAATCTCCGTTCGCGTTAGTCCCGCCGTCCGGCAGCCCCTTGAGGTATTCGCCGGAGGACTGGCCCGTCACCTGCCGGAACACCCGGCAGAAGTACTTCGCGTCGGAGAAGCCCACCGACTGCGCCAGCTCGTAGGTGGAGGTATCACCGCTTCGCATCCGCTCGCAGGCGCGCTCGATGCGGTAGTTGCGAAGGTAGGTGGAGAAGGTCACGCCCACGTCCCTGCGGAACAGGTAACTCAGGTATTCGCCGGTCATCTGGAGCTGCTCGCTCAGTTCCTCAAGGCCGATGCGCTTCATGTAGTTTTGGTGGATCATCTCCAGCGCCTTGCGCACCGCGGGGTGCTGCGGCGGCGGCGCGGCGGCCTCCGGCGGCGGCAGGAGGCGGGACAATACGCGCTCCACGTCCTCAAGCGTGAGCGGCTTGATCAGGTAGTCTCGCGCGCCGAGGAGCAGCGCCTGCCGCGCGTACTCGAATTCCGCGTACGCGCTGACCACCACGAAATCGCACTTGAGCTCGAGCCTGCGGGCCTCGCGGATCATCTCCAGCCCGTCCATCACGGGCATGCGGATGTCCACGAACGCCACGTCGGGCGCCAGCGCGCCGAGCTGCTGCAGGCCCTGCTGGCCGTTGACCGCCTGGCCCACCACCTTGCAGCGCGGGTCGATGGTCTGGATCAGTTCCACCAGCCCGTGGCGCGACCGGATCTCGTCTTCCACGACGACAAGCCGCATGCGATCACCTCCGAAACAATTATAGCACATGTTCGTCGGTGTGAAAACAGCGGCGGATTTCGCCTGTTGCAGCTTTGCCGAACCCTGCCGGGATTATGAAAATTTTACAGCGCGAGGCGGTTGCGGGCGGTCGGTCTGGCGCGATCAGGTTTTCAGAGTCCGCCCGCGGCGGCCTCGTCCAGCATGAGCATCAGGTTCGGGTGGTCCGCGAGCATCGACGCCGGGACGGACGGGTCCGGCTTACCATTCGCCACGCGGGCGGCGATCGGGGCTTTGTGGGAGCCGGAGGCCATTAGAAGGACCTCGCGGGCCTTTTTCAGTTCCCCCGCGCCCACGCCCTCGCCGTACGCCACGGGAAGCGGGGCGTCAAAGTACTTGGCGCTGACGCGCCGGGTGGTTTCATCCAGCGTCACGCGGATGCAGCCCTCCGGGAGTCCTGTGCCCGGCTCGTTGAAGCCGATGTGCCCGTTCATGCCGATGCCGAGGATGGTGAAGGCGATGCCGCCCTTCTCCCGGATCCAGGCTTCGATCCGCGCGATCTCTTCCTCCGCATCCTTCAGCCCGTCCCACGCGGCGATGCGCTCCGCCGGGATGCCCGCGGGTTCGTAGAAGCCGTCGTACATCACCTGCCGGCAGGAACCGCGCGTCTCGCGCCCCAGCCCCACCCACTCGTCCAGCCCCACGTACCAGGCGCTGGAGAGGTCCACCTTGCCCTCACTCTGCAGCCGGATCATGTGGCGGTACGCCTCGAGCGGCGTGTCGCCCGCGGCCAGGCAGACGAGCGCCCCCGGATTCTCCTTGATGAATTCCGCCGCCCGAAGCGCCACCGCCTTCGATAGCGATTGGGCATCCGGCTTTACGATGATTTCCATATGGTCTCCTCCCTATGTGCGTAATCGAACATCCAAATCCGGTCGTGCTTTCCAACCGTTCCCGGCGACCCGCGCGCCGGGAACGCAGTTTCCGCAACCAGTGCGAACACTGATGGAGGAAACAATACCGCTGGTCAGTGAGCCGCCCGGAAATTCCGCAGAATTTCAGGCTCGCGCAGATTTCTTCCTTCGCGCAGAAAAAGCCTCGGGATTTTTCTGCGCCATGATTAATTAAGTAACTTACTTATATCGTAGCCGGACGCGGCAAACCTGTCAACAAAGAAATTTTTCACGCCTGTCACTCGTTTGCAAATCACCCGCAATTGTGGTATATTCATGTCGACTGTCTAGAAGCGGGGGAGTCCAGCGCATGAAGCCCTACATTGCATCGGACCTGCGCGACATGAACCGACGAACCATTTTTCAACTGCTCAGCGAAAACGACGAGATCTCCAAGGCGGAGCTTGCCCGGCGATCGGGCATCTCCACGCCCACGGTGATCAAGATCGTTGATTTTCTGCTGGAAAAAGGGCTGGTGCTGGAGACCGGCGAGCGCAGCACGGCGCTGGGCCGCAAGCCCGTCATGCTGAAGCTGAACAAGGGCGCGTTTTACGCGGCGGGCGTCATCCTGGAGGGCGAGTACATCCGGGCGGGGCTTGTGAACCTGCTCCGTGAAATCGGGCCGGTCAGCGTGCGCCACGTGGGCACCGACCTTTCCGAGGGGTTGGGGGCCGCGCTGCCGGAGATGATCGCCTCACTGATCGCCTCGGCGGGCATCGAGCCGTCCCGCGTCAAGGGCATCGGCATCGGCGTACCGGGCGGCTACAACCCGGACGCGCACGAGGTCAACTTCGCGCCGCTGGTCAACATCAACGGCCCGCAGTCCATCGAGCGCTACGAGCGCGCGCTGGAGCAGCGCTTCGGCGCGCCCGTCTACGTAGACAACGACGCCAACATGGCCGTGCTGGGCGAGCACCAGGCGCGCAAGAACCCGCCCGACCTCATCTACATCTCGCTGGGCACCGGCATCGGCGCGGGGCTGGTGCTGGACGGAAAGCTCCGCCGGGGCGGCACCCGGCAGTGCGGCGAGATCGGCTACATGACCTTCATCGAAAGCTACGCCGCCGGGCGATCGACCCCCGGCTGGCTGGAGAGCCGCGTCAACCTGAAGGCGCTCAGGGAAAAGTTCGGTTTTGAGCCCTTCCGCCCGGACGGCGGGAACCTTAAGGAGATCATCGACTACGTGTCGGCGCCGGTCTCCGTCTGCGTCAGCAACATCGTGTCCATCCTGGACTGCCAGACGGTGGTGCTGGGCGGCGTGCTGGCACAGGCGCTGGGAGAGCCGTTCCTTGAGAGCGTCGCCGGTCGCGTGAAGGATTTGAGCGTGCTGGACGTGTCCATCCAGGCGCAGCTTTGCCCCGATCCGGGCATCGTCGGCGCGGCATCGGTGGCGCTGGACAGGGCCGTCAAAAACCTTTTGACCGAGGACGAGTAGAAAATTCAATCCTATGATAGGGAAACGGCGCGGATTGCACAAATCCGCGCTGATATTTTTGCGTTGACAACGGAAATGTAAACGGTTATAATACTAAATAAAGTTATTTAATAAATGTTTCCAAGGAGGAACCGCCCATGTCCAAAGCCGTCAAGTTCGCCATCGTGGGCGCCGGAAGCGTGTGTTTTTGCCCCGCGACGCTGGGGGATATCCTGCTGAATGAGTCTTTCAAGTCCGTGGCGCTTGAGATCGCGCTGATGGACATCGCGGAGGACGCGCTCCGGGTCAGCGAGAAGTTCGCTCGCGAAGCTGTCGCCGCCTGCGGGCGGGACGTCAAGCTCACCGCCACCACCGACCTTCAAAGGGCGCTCGACGGCGCGGACTTCGTCGTCTCCGCCATCGAAGTGGACCGCTACCGCTACTGGTCGATGGACTTCCACATCCCGCGCCGCTACGGCTTCCGCCAGGTGTACGGCGAAAACGGCGGGCCGGGCGGCATGTTCCACACGCTCCGAAACCTCGGCCCCACCCTCGAAATCGCGCGGACGATGGAGAAGGTGTGCCCGGGCGCGTATCTACTAAACTACACAAACCCCGAGGCCAAGCTGGTCGAGGCGGTCAACAAGCTCACAAAGGCCAAGGTCGTGGGGCTTTGCCACGGCGAGGGCATGGGGGTGGACCAGCTGTCCGCCATCCTGGAACTGCCCAAGGAGGAACTGGTCACCCAGGTCTCAGGCCTCAACCACTTCGGCTGGTTCACGAAGATCGAAAGCCGCTCGACCGGGGAGGACCTGTACCCGCTGCTGCGCGAAAAGGAAGGCAGGATGGACTGGCTGGCCCACTGGGACGAGCTGGGCCTCTCCCGGCTCATGTTCCGCGCGTTCGGGCTGTACCCCTACCCGGGCACCAACCACATCGGCGAATACATCGCCTGGAGCGACGAAATGCTGGCCTCGACCAAGATCCAGTACTTCTTCGATCCCGTCCGGAGCGACCCCTGGCACGGCGGCCAGGTGCCGGAGTTCGTCTACAGCTTCTCCTCGAACCCCACCGCCCGCGAGCTCTTCCCCAAGGAAAAGCCGGAGGGCAACGGCGACCCGGGCTTTGAGGCCATCTTCCGCCTGAAGGACGGGCAGCTCCGCGGCTCGAACGAGTACGGCATCCCCATCGCCGAGGCGATCCACTTTGACAAGCCCCGCCTGATCGGCGCGGTCAACGTCCCAAACCGCGCGCTCATCTCGAACCTGCCCGCGGACATGGTGGTGGAGGTGCCCGCGCTGGTGGACGGCCGCGGCATCCATCCGGTGGCGGCCGAGAAGCCGCTGCCCGCCGCCATCGCCCACATGATCTCAACGCAGGGCGTGATCGCGCAGCTGCTGATCGAAGCCTACGTGGAAAAATCCCGCCACAAGCTCTTGCAGGCGATGCTGATCGACCCCACCGTCTCCACCTACAACAACGCCGTCGCCCTCATCAACGAGATGTGCGACCGCCAGGCGGAGATCCTGCCGGAGCTTCGCTGGTAGGTGGCTTCGCTGGCAGCCGAAACCCGATACGGGACGAAGGTGTTGATACGATGAATGTGCCCGAGGTACTCGCGCGGCTGAAACGGCACGCGCTTCAATCCCGCGCGCCCCGCGCCGTGCTGGGCTTGGACGGCTTTGTAGACCGGATCGCCCACCGCGCGGCAGGCCCAGACGGGCGGCCGCTGGGGACGATGGACGAGATGGCAAGGTTTCTGACGGAGAGGCGCGAAAATAGCGCCTACCTTTCGCTCGACGGCGTACAGGCCCGGCCCGGCGGCAACATGCCCAACACGGCGATCGCGCTCATGGGCATGGGCGTGCAGTGCACCTGCGTGGGCACGCTGGGCTTCCCCAACGTCTCCGAGGCGTTTGAGCCGCTGAAGGAGGGCGCGCGGCTGGTCTCCTACGGCGAGCCCGGCTACTGCCTGGCGGTGGAGTTCGACGCCTGCAAGCTCTTCCTCTCGGACAGCGGCGGCCTGTCCGGCATGACCTACGAGGCGTTTCTGCGCCGCGCGGGCGAACCGAAGCTCGCAAAAGCGCTGGAGGGCGCGGACGTGCTGGCGCTGCTCAACTGGGGCGAGGTGTCCGAGATGCGCGCGCTCTGGCGCGGCATCGCGGAAGAGCTATTGCCGACGCTTTCGAAAAAGCCCCGGTACGTGTTCTGCGACACCGCCGACATGACCCACCGAAGCGGCGAGGAAGTCCGGGACCTAATGGAAACCCTGAGCCTTCTGAAACGGCAGGCAAAGACGGTGCTGTCCGTCAACGACGGCGAGCTTTCCTCGCTGACCGACAAGGCGGGCCTCGCGCCCGGCGGTTCGCTCTCAGACAGGGCGGACGCGCTCAATAAAACAGGCTGCGTCGACCTTCTGGTCCACCACTCGCTGCGCTACGCTCGTGTGCTGGGGCCGGAAGGGGAAGAGACCCTCGCCACCCGGCTGGCGGAAAACCCGGTGCTCTTGACCGGCGGCGGCGACAACTTCAACGCCGGGTTCATGCTGGGTATGCTGGCGGGCCTGGACGGGCATGGCTGCCTTATGACCGGCAACGCCGCGTCCGGCCACTATGTGCGCCGCGGGCGCTGCGCTGGCCTTCAAGACATCACGGAAGAAATCGAGCGCTCGGCGGCTTTCTGGTCGGGCGCGGGGCGCAAGATAGAGGAGGCAATCTGATGGCGATGGTGCGGAAATTTGTCGACGTCCTGACGGAGGCCGAGGTGCTGAAGCTGCACGAGGAATCGCTGACGGTTCTCGAGACCGTCGGCATGAGCGTGCCCCATGCGAAGGTGCTTAAGGCCTGCGAAAAAATCGGCTGCGTGGTCGACCACGCGGCGCAGCGGGTGAAAGTGCCCCGCGCGCTGACCCAGGAGCTTCTCACAACCTTCAAGCCCAAAGAGCCGGTGCCCGAAGAGGCAAGCGTCATCAAGGGCAGCGTGTCCACGCAGGTGTTCATCGTGGACTATCCGGGCAATGTGCGCCGGGAAGGCACCATGATGGACGTGCGCAAGGGCGCGCGGGTGACCGACACGCTCAAAAACATCTGGAATTCTTCAGCGGTGGTCATCCCCAAGGACCGTGCGTACAACGAAACCGACATCGCCTCCTTCCGGGAGCTGTACCTGTATTCCAAGAATCCCGGCGGCACCTACATCCTCTCGCCGGAGAGCGGCCGTGGCATCATCGAGATGGGCCGGGTCATGGGCCAGAAGCCGGGTTACCTGCTCGAGACCATCAGCCCGCTGGGCTTCATGGGTTCTTCGCTTTCGATGGCGCTGGTGTTCGCGGAGGCGGGCATGCCCATCGGCACCGCGCCGATGGTGGTGTCCGGCGCGACCGGGCCGATGAGCCTGTGGGGCACCTGCGTATTGGAGCTGGCGGAGGTCACCGGCACCAACGTGGTCATCTACGCCATTTCCGGAAAGTTCTCCAACTACCTGAGCTTTTCCAGCCACACCATGGATCTTCGCACCACGCTCTGCTCCTTCGGCTCGCCCACGCAGGCGCTGTTCGGCATGGTCTCCGGCCAGATGGGGCGCTTCTACGGCTGGGGTGGCGGCTCGAATTCGGCGCTGTCCGACGCCTGCCTGCCCGACTACCAGTGCGGCTTCGAGAAGGCGTTCAATGGGCTCTTCGCGGTGCTCTCCGGCACCAACGGCATCGGCTGTCAGGGCATCGTGGGCGCGGACCAGGGCGTGAGCCTGGAGCAGCTGGTCATTGACAACGACTGGCTGGACGCCTACAACTTCGTGCGGCAGGGCGTGTACTACGATCCGGACGCGCTGCCCCTCATCCAGGAGGTCGGCATCGCGGGCAACTTCTTCGCCGAGGAGCACACACTGGAGCACATGCGTCGAAGCTATTGGGAGGCCCCGTCCCGCACGCTCTGGCGCGACCAGTGGGAGCCGTGGCGGCGCAAGGAAACGCCCGACCTCTACGCCCGCGCCCACGAGGTCGTGGAAAAGGTCTCCGCCGGGTACGAGACCATGGACCCGGTGCTGGACGCTGCGAGAGCGGAAGAAATTGACCGAATCTATCAGGACACGCTCAAGGCACTCAGGAAAAAAACCTGAGCCGATCTCCGTCGATCTATTCCGCCCCGTCCCCCCGCAATCGCTTACGACATTGGTCGGAAGCGATTGCCCTGATCCGAATCCCGAGAGCAAGCACTCTTTGAATATGGAAAAGGAGGACTAGACACATGAAGCTCAGGATCCTGTCCGTGGCCCTCGCGCTCCTGCTCATCCTGACCGGGGCGGCCTTCGCCAGCCAGCTCGACCCCAGCGCCGAACCGGCCCAGGACCCCCTCGGAAAGTACGACCCGCCCATCTCCGTCACCATGGTGCATACCGCCAACGACGGCGCGTTCTGGTTCCCGGCCGGCGACGACATCGGGAGCAACGTCTACACCCGCCGCTGGGAAGAGACGCTGGGCATCAAGTACAACTTCCTGTGGACCTGCCCCGGCTCTCAGGGCGAAGAGAAGATGAACGTCATGATCGCCTCCGGCGACCTGCCGGACTTCTTCGCGGTCAACCGCAAGCAGTTCGAGATGCTGTACAAGGCCGACATGCTGGAGGACCTGACGGACGAGATCGAGCAGTACGCCTCCAAGTACACCAAGAAGTACCTGACGGGCGACTATGCGTCGCTGCTCGATGTCGCCACCCGCGACGGCAAGACCTACGGCCTGACCAACGGCTTCACCTACCACGACACCTGCCAGATGATCTGGATCCGCGCCGACTGGCTCAAGAACCTGGGCCTTGAGACCCCGAAGACGCTGGCCGACCTCGAGGTCATCATGGACGCCTTTGTCAACAAAGACCCGGACGGCAACGGCGCGAATGACACCTACGCCGTGGCGGCGGCGGGCGCCAACCCCACTTCGCTCGTGTGGGGCCTGAACCCGTCCTTCTTCAACATGTTCCACACCTACCCCAACCAGTGGGCGGTGGAGGGAACCGACAAGCTGCAGAGCGCCATGTTCGGCCCGGATTACCGCGAGAGCACCCGCGCGGCGCTTGTGAAGCTGCAGGAGTACTACCAGAAGGGCTACTTCCACCCGGACTTCGCCACCTATGACGAAGAGATGATGCGCCAGGACCTGTTCAACGACAAGGCCGGCATCGTGTTCATGGACCTGTGGGGCGCCTACTGGCCGCTGGTGCTGCACCTGGACATGAACCCCAGCGCCGACTGGGTGCCGGTGCCCGTCGTCTCCTGTGACGACAAGCCCGCGAAGACCTCGAACAATATGTACTTCGTCAACAACATCATCGTGGCGAAGAAGGGCGTGGAGCATCCGGAAGCCGCCGTCAAGATGGCCAACCTCTACCACGACCTCAACAACAACCCCGAGACCATGGAGTTTGGCGAGTACAATACCGACCCCGTGGACAACAACCAGATCTTCCTGGCCTATCCGCTGCTGATCTACAACCCCTCCTTCAACTACGAGGGCTACCTGGCGATCAGCGAAGCCATGAAGACCGGCGACACCTCAAAGCTCAGCGTCGCCTACAAGATGTTCTACGATCAGGCCGTCGCCTTCCGTGACAACAAGGACAAGTCCGGCTTCCCGGCCTACCGCTCCTACACCGACGACGGCTGCCTGGGCGTGCAGAACTACTACATGAAGAACAAGCTCATGCAGATGAACGAGTATGACGGCGACACCACCGACCTCATGCTCGAGAACGACTCCATCCTCAAGAAGGCGTGGGACACCATGTTCCTCACCGTCGCGATGGGCGGCGACATCTCCGAGTATGACGCGTTCCTCAAGCTCTACGACGAAATCTACGCGCCCACCGTCGGCGCGGAGATGACCGCCTGGTTCCAGGCCAAGGGCGCCAAGAGCATCCAGGCCGCGTTCGAGGCGAACTGAACCAATGTTTATTCCGGGGCGCCCGCTCGCGCGGACGCCCCGGGACGCGCGGATGAAAGCCGCTTGCGGATTTCATCCGCCAGGGAACGGAGCCGGTTTCCTAAAACGCTTGCGAGCGCTTTCGGGCGGAAACCGGGTCGGGAATGCTTTCCCCGTTGGCCGGGCAAGCTCGGCCTTTGGGGGAAAGCCAAATCCACCGTACATGCCGCTGGATTTGGTGGAAAATCAAGAGGGCTTCGGCCCTCTCGACGCTCTCCCGGGGGATTCAATTGGACGGGCACAGGAGGTCAGACCATGAACCGAGCAACCCCCGGCTCCCTGCCGGCCTCGTGCCGCGCGTGCAGGCCCATCATCACCCGGCGGTCGCTGCCGCTGTACCTGATGATCCTGCCGCCGGCGCTTCTCGCGCTCATCTACTGCTACGGGCCGATGTTCGGCCTGGTCATGGCGTTTCAGAAGTTTGAGCCCGCCATGGGCTTTTTGAGGTCCCAGTGGGTGGGCTGGGCGAACTTCCAGCGCATCCTCTCCATGCCCGACATCAAGGAAGTGGTGTGGAACACCTTCTACATCGCCATCTGGAAGATCATCGTGGAGACCCTGGCCGCGATCCTGGTGGCCATCCTCTTAAACGAGGTCCGTTCCCGCCGCTTTAAGCGTGTGGTGCAGACCACCATCTACTTTCCGTACTTTCTGTCCTGGGTCATCCTGGGCGGCATCCTCCGGGATGTCATGGCCCGGGACGGCCTGATGAACGTTGTGATAGGTTATCTGGGTTTCAAGCCCATCGTGCTCCTGGCAAACGCCAAATTGTTTCCGTGGACGCTGGTCTGGACCGAGACCTGGCAGCAGACCGGTTTTGGCACCATCGTGTTCCTGGCTGCCATTTCCAACATCAACCCCTCGCTCTATGAGGCCGCCGCCATGGACGGCGCGGGCCGCCTCAAGCAGACCTGGTACATCACGCTCCCCGGCATGTCGCCGACCATCATTCTGATGGTGGTCTTGTCGATGGGCTACATTCTGAACGCGGGTTTCGAGCAGATTCTGATGCTGTACAGTCCCGTGGTCTACTCGACCGGCGATGTCATCGACACCTGGGTCTACCGCGCGGGTCTTCGGGGCGCGCAGTACTCGCTGGGCGCAGCGGTGGGCCTGTTCCGCTCGGTGGTGTCGTTTGTGATGGTGTCGCTGTCCTATTGGATCGCCTACAAGGTTGCGGATTACCGCATTTTCTGATATTTTCCAAAGCGCCGACCCGTCGGAGGGAGTGGGAAAATGATCGACAATTCACCTTCCAGAAGGGCGTTCCGGGTGGTCAACGCATGCCTTCTGGGGTTCTACGCGCTGCTCTGCCTGGTCCCGATGTACCACGTACTGTGCCTTTCGCTGTCCTCGTCCACGGCGGTGGCGGCGGGCAAGGTGACGCTCGTGCCGGTAGACTTCACGTTGAAGTCCTACCAGTTTATCTTCAACAAGGCCGAGTACTGGCGGGCGATGGGCATGTCGTTCTTTCGCATCGGGGTGGGCGTGCCGTTCATCATGCTGATGACCGTGCTGGCGGCGTACCCGCTGTCGAAGGCCAGCCGGGAGTTTAAGGCGCAGCCCTTCTTCGCGTGGTTCTTCGTGTTCACGATGATCTTCTCCGGCGGCATGATCCCCACGTACATGGTGGTCCGGTACACCGGGCTTCTCAACACCATCTGGGCGCTGATCCTGCCGGTGGCGGTGCCGGTCTTCAACATCCTTCTGATGCTCAACTTCTTCCGCTCGGTGCCCTGCGACATCGAGGAATCCGCGTTCATCGACGGCGCGGGCCACTGGCGGATCCTCTTCCAGATCTACATCCCCGTGTCGCTGCCCGCGATGGCCACGCTGATCGTATTCACGGTGGTGGGGCAGTGGAACGCGTGGTTTGACGGCATGCTGTACATGAACGACCAGACGCTCTACCCGCTGCAGACCTACCTGCAGGCGGTGCTGGTCGCGCCCACGGCGAAGCTGATCACCAAGGCCTACGCGGAACTCATGCGGGTGATCTCCGACCGGACGCTGAAGTCCGCGCAGGTGTTCATCGCGGCGATCCCGGTGCTGATGATCTACCCGTTCCTTCAGAACTACTTCATCTCCGGCATCATGCTGGGCAGCGTAAAGGAATGAAA
>JAEZHK010000042.1 GCA_023416655.1 Bacillota bacterium | reverse complement strand
GCCGCTGGCCATGCTCTCCGGCAACAACACCACCGACGGCGCCACCAAGGTCATGGAAGACCTCTTGAACTCCTATCCGGACCAGATCAACCTCGTGCTCTGCATGAACGATGACACCGCCATCGGCGCGCTCAACGCCATCGAGGCGGCGGGCGTCAAGGGCATCAGCGTCATCGGCTTCGACGGCAACGCCAGCGCCGTGGAACTGATCGCCGCGGGCAAGCTGACCGCCACCGTCGCGCAGCAGCCGGTGCTGATGGGCAACCTCTCCGTCAAGACCGCCCTCAGCGCCGTCAAGGGCGACAAGGTCGAGGCCAACGTCGTGGTTGACACCGTCATCATCGACGCCTCCAACGCCGCGCAGTTCAAGAAGTAAGACGGGCGTTGAAAAGCCGCAAGCGGATTTTAGCGCGGAAGTAGAAACTATTTGACAAGGCCCCGCGGACGACCCGGTCGCCGGGTCGTCCGCGGGACATCCGGAAGAAATTCAAGCCCTTAAGCGGGGGGTGACCAGGTGAACGAATACGTCGTGGAACTCAAAGGTGTAACCAAAAAGTTTCCGGGCGTCGTTGCGATGCGGGACATGCACATTCAGATCAGGCCCGGAGAAATCCACGGCCTGATCGGCGAAAACGGCGCGGGCAAGTCCACCCTCATCAAGGTGCTGACCGGCGTCCACACGCCCGAGGAGGGCGAGATTCTGGTGGACGGCCGGAAGGTGACCTTTGCAAGTCCCGTGAGGGCGCGGGAGCACGGCATTGCCTGCGTGTACCAGGAGCTGGGCATCGTGCCCATGCTGCCGGTGGTGGACAACGTGTTCATGGGCCGCAAGGTCAAAAACCGGCTGGGGCTTCTGGATTATCCGAGAATGCACCGGGAGGCCCACGAGGCGCTCGCTATGCTGGGCCATCCCGAGATCGATACGAAGCGGGAATGCGGAAAGCTGGGCATCGGCCTTCAGCAGATGGTAGAGATCGCCAAGGCGGTTTCGCTGAACGCGAAGCTGCTCATCATGGACGAGCCGACTTCCTCGCTGGGCGAGCAGGAGGTCAGGCAGCTGATGGTTACGGTGCGCAAGCTGCGCGACCAGGGCATCGCGATCCTGTTCGTGTCCCACAAGCTGGAAGAGCTGTTTGAACTGTGCGACCGCGTCACCGTCATGCGGGACGGCGAGCACATCATGACCAGCGACATGGCCGGAATGACCAACGACCGGCTGATCCAGGCAATGGTCGGGCGGACGCTTGAAAACCAGTTCCCGAAGATCGCCGGAAAGAAGGGCGAGTGCTTCCTTAGGGCTTCGCACCTGAAGGAAACGGGCGTCCTCAAGGACGTGAGCTTCGAGGCCTACGGCGGGCAGATATTGGCGTTTGCGGGCCTCGTGGGCGCTGGCCGCACCGAGACCATGCGCGCCATCTTCGCGGCCGACCGGCTGGACAGCGGCGAGATCTTCATCAAAGGGAAAAAAGTCTCCATCAAAAGCCCCGGCGCCGCGATCCGGCACGGCATCGCGTTTCTGACCGAAGACCGCAAGGGGCAGGGACTGGTGCTCTCGCAGTCGGTCAAGACCAACATGATCCTGGCCAACATGAAGCGGTTCCAGCGCGGGCCGATGCTGAAGGGCCGCGCCATCGACAAGCAGAGCCGGGAGCTTGTAAAGACGCTGCGCATCAAGACCCCGTCGGTCAACGAGGTGACCATGCAGCTCTCCGGCGGCAACCAGCAGAAGGTCGTCATCGGCAAGTGGATCAACTGCGACGCCGATATCTACATCTTCGACGAGCCGACCCGCGGCATCGACGTGGGCGCGAAGGTCGAGGTGTACAACGTGATGAACGAACTCGTCCGGCAGGGCAAGTGCATCATCATGGTTTCGTCGGAGCTGCCGGAAGTTCTGGGCATGAGCGACCGCGTCATCGTCATGCGCGGCGGGCGCATCATGGCGGAACTGGACCGCGAGAGCGATCACTTCAATCCGGAAGACATCATGCGCGCTGCGTGGGGAGGAGAAGTCGGATGACAAACATACCGGGCACCGTCATGAAGAAAAAAACCGGGATCGGCGACATTCTCATGAAACTGGGGCCGCTTCTGGTCCTGACGATCCTGTTCATCGTGTTCTCCATCGCGCTTCCAGACAAGTTCCTGCGCGTAACGAACCTCATGAACATCTTGAAGCAGACCTCCATCAACTGCCTGATCGGTTCGGGCATGCTGCTGACGCTGATCACCGCTGGCATCGACCTCTCGGTCGGCTACAACACGATCCTCGCCACCTGCCTGATCGGCGTACTGATGCAGAACTTCGGCATCACCGACCCGACCGTCCTGATCTTCGGCGCGGTGCTGGTGTCCACGCTGGCAGGGTTACTAAACGGCGTGCTGCTCACCCGGCTCGACCTTCCGCACCCCTTCGTGTCCACGCTGGGCATGAAGTACGTGTTCTGGGGCATCGCGCTTTTGATCACGGGTTCGAAGACCATTGGTTTTACCAACAAGGGCATCGATCCTGTGCTGTGGATCGGCAAGGAGACGATTTTTAATTTCGGCTTCCCGGTCAGTTTTCTGCTGATCCTCGCGATCTACGCCATTTTCCACGTGTTTTTGAACCATACGGCGCTGGGCAGGCAGATCTACTGCGTCGGCGGAAACCCGGAGGCCGCCCGAATGTCCGGCATCCGCTCAGAGAACGTGCTGACCATCGTCTACACCATCTCCGGCTTCATGTGCGGCATCGCCGGCGTGGTGCTGGCAGGCCGGCTCAATACTGCCAACACCGCCTCCGCCGCCACCTATGATACCGACGCCATCGCCGCTTGCATCATCGGCGGCGCGTCCTTTAGGGGCGGCAAGGGCACGATCTGGGGGACGCTCTTGGGCGCGCTGCTCATCTCCGCCATAAGGAACGGCCTCAACCTCTTCAGCGCGGGCAACGACATCCAGTACATCGTCATCGGCTCGGTCATCATCGTGGCCGTGACAATTGACGTGACCCGTGGTAAAATTGAGGCGCGCGCCCGGAAAATGGCAACGGTGTAGTGCTCTGACACAGCCAATCCTTCGCTTTGGCGCGGATCTTTTTCCGCCCTGCTGTGTCGCTCGTAGCTTGAAATAGCGCTGCTATTCCTGCGCTCCGGCTCCTTGCCGGACGAAAAAAATCTCTCGCGCGAAATCTGAAGTCTTAACTCTGCCAGAGCACTAGGAGGGAAAACACGTGTTTGACAAGAATAAAGTGTTCCTGGGCATCGCGCCCATCGGCTGGTGCAACGACGACATGCCCGAGTTGGGCGCGGAGAACAACTTCCGCCAGACGGTCAGCGAGATGGCGCTGGCTGGGTTTACCGGCACCGAGATCGGCAACAAGTACCCGGCGGACCCCGCTGTGCTCAAGTGGGAGTTGGACCTTCGCGGCATGCGGGTCGCCTCCCGCTGGTTCAGCTCGTTCCTCGTGACCAAGCCCTATGAGGAAATCGAAGCCGACTTCCTGAGGGAACTCGACTTCCTTGAGGCCGTGGGCGCGAACCGCATCAATGTGTCCGAGCAGAGTTATTCCATCCAGGGCCAGGCGGATACGTCGGTCCTCGGCGGCGCGAAGCACGTGATGGACGAGGCCGAGTGGGCGCGCTTCACGGACGGCCTGAACCGCCTCGGCAAGGCGGCGAGCGACCGCGGTTTCAAGCTGTGCTTCCATCACCACATGGGCACCGTGGTGCAGACCGCGGAGGAAACCGGCCGGATGCTGCGCGAGACGGACCCGGAATATGTGTTCCTGTGCTATGACACCGGCCACTTCACCTTCGCGGGGGAGAACCCGCTGACCATGCTGGAACTGTACGCGTCCCGCGTGGGCCACGTGCACCTGAAGGACATGCGCCGAAGCGTCGTCGACCGCGTGAAGCCGGAGGGCTGGAGCTTCCTCAAAGCCGTGCGCGAGGGCGCGTTCACCGTGCCGGGCGACGGCTGCGTGGACTTTGACCCCATTTTGAAGCTGCTTTCGGAGGCGGGCTACGAGGGGTGGCTGCTGGTCGAGGCCGAGCAGGACCCGGCGAAGGCCAACCCGCTGGAATACGCGATGAAAGCCCGCGCCTACATCAAGGAGCACGCAGGTCTTTAGGAGGCAACATGTACATCCAAAAGGAAATCGGCCCCGGCTTCAACCCCTTCCTGAGGACGCCCGTGGAGGACGCGGGCACCGGCATGGATGTGGGGCTGCTGGTCTTGACGGACGGCTCGAAGTGGGAGTTCTACGAGCCGGACAAGGAAGTGGCGCTGCTGCTCTTGCGCGGAAACGTGCGCTTTGAGTGGGGCGACATCGACTGCGAGGCGTGTCAGGTGCACCTGGCCGAGCGGCCGGACGAGTTCCATCATGAACCCTGGTGCCTGCACGCCCCCAAGGGCGTGCGGCTTCGCGTGACGGCGCTGGACAGCGCGGAATTGTACGTGCAGGCGGTGCCGAACAGCCGGAGCTTCCCGCCGAAGCTCTACGCGCCCAAGGACGTGACGGTGCAGCACGCGGGCGCGAATGGGGAACTGCAGGGCTGCATGCGCCGGGAGATCAAGACGCTCTTCGACTTTGAGAGCGCGCCCTGGTCTAACATGGTGCTGGGCGAAGTGCTGAACTTCCCCGGCAAATGGTCCAGCTACCCGCCGCACCATCACCCGCAGCCGGAGGTCTACTTCCACCGCTTTGACCACCCGCAGGGGTTTGGCGCGAGCTTCGCGGACGGCGAAATCCACACCTCCCGCCACAATGGGCTGACCATCATCCACCACGGGTTTCACTCCCAGGCGGCAGCGCCCGGCTACGCGCTGGTGTACGTATGGGGCATCCGGCATCTGCCGGGCGACCCGTGGAAAAAGACCCGCATCGACGACCCGGAGCACGCGTGGCTTTGGGAAAAGGATGCCAACGACCATATTTTCACCCCGGAGGGCTGATTATGAAAACGGTACGGCTCACGATGGCGCAGGCGCTCGTGCGCTTCCTGGAAAACCAGTACGTACGCTTTGATGGTGCGGAACACCGCTTCGTGCGGGGCGTCATGATGCTGCCCGGCCACGGCAACGTGGTGGGCCTGGGTCAGGCGCTGCAGCAGGAGCGTAAAAGTCTCGAACTCTATCAGGGCAAGAACGAGCAAGGCATGGCCCACGCGGCCATCGCCTTCGCCAAGCAGGTTAAGCGCAAGCAGATCTTCGCGGTCACGTCTTCCGTCGGCCCGGGCGCGGCCAACATGGTCACCGCCGCCGGAACCGCCACCGCCAACAACATCCCGGTATTGTTCCTGCCGGGCGACGTGTACGCCTGCCGCCAGCCCGACCCGGTGCTGCAGCAGATCGAGCAGACCCACGACCTGGGCCTCTCCACCAACGACGCGTTCCGCCCCGTGTGCCGCTACTGGGACCGGGTGAACCGGCCCGAGCAGCTCATGAGCGCGATGCTGAATGCCTTCCGCGTGCTGACCGACCCCGCCGACACCGGCGCGGTGTGCGTAGCGCTGCCGCAGGACGTGCAGGGCGAGGCATGGGACTACCCGGAGAGCTTCTTTGAGAAGCGCGTACACGTCATCGAGCGCCGTCCGCCGACCCCCGAGGCGGTGGCGGAGGCCGCAATACGCATCCGCGGCGCGAAAAAGCCTATTCTCGTCTGTGGCGGCGGCGTGCGCTACTCGGAGGCCCACGACGTGTTCCGCACTTTCGCGGAAACCTTCAATATCCCCTTCGGCGAAACCCAGGCGGGCAAGTCCGCCGTCGTCTGGACGCACCCGCTGAACCTGGGCGGCATCGGCGTCACCGGCTGCGCCGCCGCCAACGACATCGCCAAGGAAGCCGACCTCGTGATCGGCGTTGGCACCCGCTACACCGACTTCACCACCGCCTCCAAGTGGCTGTTCCGCGAGGATGCGGCCTTTGTCAACATCAGCGCCTCGCCGTTCCAGGCCATGAAGCTGGACGCGGTGCCGGTGGTGGCGGACGCGAAGGCGGCGCTGACCGCGCTCTCCAACGCGCTTACCGGCTTCCAAAGTGGCTGGGGCGGCGAAATTGCGGAGGCAAAGGCCCGTTGGGCGGAGGAGCTCAGGCGGCTGGACGGCCTGACCTTCACCGGCGAGGAATTTAAGCCCGAGGTCAACGACCGGAACGCGGACTCGGCGAAGAAGTTCGCCAAGGATCTCGACGCCTCGCTGACCCAGACCGAGGTGCTGGGCGCGCTGAACCGCCTGATCGAAAAAGACGCGGCGGTCATCGGCTCGTCGGGCAGCCTCCCCGGCTGCATGCAGCGCATGTGGCGGCCCGAGACCACCGACACCTACAACATGGAGTACGGCTACTCCTGCATGGGCTACGAAATCTCCGGCGCGCTGGGCGTGAAGCTGGCGATCAGGGACCGGCAGGTGTACTCGATGGTGGGCGACGGCAGCTTCGTGATGCTGCACTCGGAACTCCTGACCGCGGTGCAGGAGCGCATGAAGATCAATGTGTGCCTCTTCGATAACGCGGGCTTTGGTTGCATCAACAACCTCCAGATCGGCCAGGGCAACGAGACCATGGTCACCGAGCTTCGCTACCGCGAAGGAACCGGCCACGGCGGGGATTTCCTGAGCGTGGACTACGCGAAAATCGCCGAAGGCTACGGCGCGGTGGGCTACACCGTGCGCACGATGGCGGAGCTGGAAAGTGCGGTCGAGGACGCGAAAAAGATCAAGGATCGCCCGGTGCTCTTTGACATCAAGGTGCTGCCCAAGTCCATGACCAGCGGCTATGGCGCCTGGTGGCGGGTGGGCACGCCGGAGGTCGCCGAGAACCCGCGCATTAATCTCGCATGGCAGGATCATCTTTCGCACGTCGCGGACGCGCACCAATATTAATAGAATTGACAGAAGAAGGAAGGACATGCGCATGGACGGGAAACTCAAAATTGGCGTCATCGGCGCGGGCCGGATCGGAAAGCTGCACGCGGCGAACCTTGTGAACCGGGTGGCGAACGCGGAAGTCGCGGCCATCTCGGACGTGTACCTGCCCGCGGCGGAGGAACTGGCTGCAAAGCTCGGCGTGAAAGTGGCCACCGCGGACTACCATGAAATCTTAAGCGACCCGAATATCGACGCGGTCTTCATCTGCTCGTCCACCGACACCCATTCGCCCATCTCCATCGAGGCGGCGAAGGCGGGCAAGCACATCTTCTGCGAAAAGCCCATTGACCACGACCTCGCCAAGATCGAACCGGTACTCGAGGCCGTCAAGGAAGCCGGGGTCAAGTATCAGGTGGGCTTCAACCGCCGCTTCGACCGGAATTTCAAGCGAGTGCGCGAGGTCGTCGCCTCCGGTGGCATCGGCGATGTGCAGATCGTCAAGGTTACCTCCCGCGATCCGGCGGCCCCGCCGCTCTCCTACGTGAAGGTGTCCGGCGGCATCTTCGTGGACATGACCATCCACGACTTCGACATGGTGCGCTACCTGTCCGGCAGCGAGGTGGAGGAAGTCTCGGTCTTCGGTGCTTGCCTGGTGGACCCGGAGATCGCCAGCGCCGGCGACGTGGACACCTGCATCATCAGTCTTCGCTTTAAAAACGGCGCGCTGGGCGTGATCGACAACTCCCGCCAGGCGGTCTACGGCTACGACCAGCGCGTGGAAGTCTTCGGCTCAAAGGGCATGATCGCCGCCGAGAACGAAACCGCCAACAACACCACCTGGTACACCGCCGACGGCGTTCAGAAGGAGAAGCCGCTGTGGTTCTTCCTGGAGCGCTACAACGACGCGTTCATTCAGGAGGAGAGCGACTTTGTAGAGGCTTGCCTGACCGGCAAGGATACGCCTGTCGGTTCCTTCGACGGCCTGCAGCCGGTGAAGATCGCCATCGCGGCCAAGAAATCCTGGGAACTGGGCGGAGCGCCGGTCAAGGTCGGCTAAGCGGGGGAATACGACATGAAGAAGCTGAGAATCGGCGTGATCGGCGCGGGGCGCATCAGCCGCGTGCACACGCCAAACCTGGTGCACCGCGTGGAGCGCGCCGAGGTCGTCGCGTTGGCGGACATCGATCTCGAGGCCGCGCGCAAGTTGGGTGAGCCGCTGGGCACCCCCAAAATCCTGACGGACTACCATGAAATCCTGAACGATCCGACGATCGACGCGGTGTTCATCTGCTCGCCGACCGACACGCATGTGACGATCGCCGTCGAGGCGGCGAGGGCGGGCAAACACATCTTCTGCGAAAAGCCGGTGGACCAGAGCCTCGAGGAGATTCGCAAGGTGATCGAGGCGGTGGACGCCGCGGGCGTCAAGTGTCAGGTGGGCTTCAACCGCCGGTTTGACCGCAACTTCTGGCGCATCTACGAGGCGGTGAGGCAGGACGAGGTGGGCGGCGTTCAGATCGTCAAGATCTCGTCGAGGGACCCGGTCGCGCCGCTGGTCTCCTACGTGAAGACCTCCGGCGGTATCTTCGCGGACATGATGATCCACGATTTCGACATGGTGGAGCACCTGTCGGGCAGCCGTGTTTTGGAAGTGTCCACCGCTGGCGCGTGTCTGATCGACCCGGGCATCGGGGAGGCGGGCGACGTAGACACCGCGGTGGTGATGCTGAGGCTTGAGAGCGGCGCGCTGGCGGTGATCGACAACTCCCGCCAGGCGGTCTACGGCTACGACCAGCGCATCGAGGTCTTTGGCTCCAAGGGCATGATCGCGGCCGAGAACGAGACCATGGACTCGACCACGCTTTCGACGGCGGGAGGCGTCAGCCGAGCGAAACCGCTCTGGTTCTTCCTGGAGCGCTACACCGACGCCTTCGTCCGGGAAGAACAGGGTTTCGTCGACGCGTGCCTGGACGGGAAAGACGTGCTCATCAGCGCGAGGGACAGCCTCTCGCCGGTCGCCATCGCCATCGCGGCGGGAAAATCGCTGGCAAGTGGCGGCGAGCCGGTCAAAGTAGAACGATAGGGGAGGAAACGGAACATGAAAAAGATCAGGGTGGGCGTCGCGGGCTACGGCACCATCGGGCAGCGCCTGGCGGACGGCGTGGCGCTTCAGGGCGACATGGAGCTGGTCGGCGTGGCCGACCTTATGCCGACGCTCGCGATCCGCGCGCTCCATGAAAAGGGCATGCCCTACGACCTGTACCTGGTGGACGGCGCGGACAGGGCGGCCTTTGACGCGCTGGGCATCCCCGTGGCCGGGAGTTTTGACGAGCTGATCGGCAAGGTCGATGTGATGCTGGATTCTTCGCCCGGCGGCGTAGGCGCGAAAAACAAGCTGCTCTACGAAAAGGCGGGCGTAAAGGCGGTCTTCCAGGGCGGCGAAAAGAACTCGGTTGCCGACGTGTTCTTCCACGGCTACGCAAACTATGAAAAGGGTGTCGGCGCGGACTACCTGAAGCTGACCTCCTGCAACACCACCGGCCTCATCCGCGCCGTCGACGCGCTGGACCGCGCCGTGGGCGTCTCGAAGATCGCCATCACCATCATCCGCCGCGTGGCTGACCCGGGCGACTATCATCGCGGGCTCACGAACGCGCTGCAAATCGACAAGGCCCCCTCCCACCAGGCGGTGGACCTGATGACCATCATGCCCCACGTGGAGGCCACCGGCATCCTGGTGCACACGCCGGTCACCCACGGCCACATCATCACCGTGCTGGCCAGCGGAAAAGATGGAAAGAAGATCACCCGCGACGAGGCGCTTAACTGCTTCAAGGACCACCCGCGCATCCGCGTGGTGTCCATCGCCGAAGGCTTCATGGGCAACGCCAGCTTCTTCAAGTACGCCCGGGACCTCGGCAACGCCCGCGGCGACATGTACGAGATCGGGTTGTGGACGGACAGCATCGTGGAGTCGGGCGACGACATCATGTTCGCCATCAACATCCCGCAGGAGTCGGTCACCATCCCGGAGTCCATCGACGCCGTCCGCGCGGCGATGAAGATGCAGCTGACCCGGGAGGACGGCACCGCGGAGACCAACAAGTACCTCGGAATCGGGAAATTCAAATGCATCGTCCAATAGAGTAGGGAACTCCACCTTTCCTACGGTTGCCTGGCGTTCCTTCATTTCGTTTCCGGCGACCTGTGCGCCGGAAACGTGTTTCCTTCCCCAATGCGAACACTGGGGAAGGAAACACTACCTCAGGTCAGTGAGCCGCCCGGAAATTCGTGAGAATTTCAGGCTCACGAAGAGTTTTTCCTCTGCGTTGAAAAACCCTCGGGGTTTTTCAACGCTTAAGATTGGGAGGGGATGCATATGCGCTTTGGCATCCATACGCTGGACGATTATGACGTAAGCGGCAAGGCGGTCGTCTGCCGGGTGGACATCAACCAGCCGGTGGACCGCGAAACCGGGGAGCTTATGAGTACCGCCCGCATCGAGGCCTGTGTGCCGACGCTGAAAGAGCTGCTCGATAGAGGCGCGAAGTTGACGCTGCTGGCCCATCAGGGCAGCGACATCGAATACCAGAACTTCTACACCACTCGGCCCCACGCCCAGGTGCTGACCAGGCTCCTGGGGCGGGAGGTCAAATTCATCGACGACGTGTGCGGCCCGGCGGCGCGGGCGGCCATCGCCGCGCTGAAGCCCGGCGAGGCGCTGCTGCTGGACAACGTGCGCTTCTGCTCCGAGGAGCAGACTTACTTTGAAATGAACCTGAAGCTGACCCACGAGGAGCAGGCGAGGACGGAAGTGGTGCGCAAGCTCGCGCCGCTTCACGACCTCTACGTCTGCGACGCCTTCGCCGCCGCGCACCGGGACCAGCCGTCGCTGTGCGGCTTCGAGCAGGTGCTGCCCAGCGCGATGGGCAGGCTCTTTGAAGAGGAATACTGCGTGGTCTCCGGCCTCATGGAAAGCCCCGAACGCCCCTGCGCGTTCGTGCTGGGCGGCGCGAAAGTGTCTGATGCGTTTCTCATGCTGGGCACGGTGCTGGGCAGCGGCGCGGCGGATCTCGTCCTGACGGGCGGCCTGGTGGCCAATATCCTCTTGGCCGCGAAGGGCGAGAAGATTGGCCGCGGCAGCATGGAATTTATCGAGAGGTCCGGCTACGCCGAATACATTGAGAAGGCGAAGCCGCTGTTGGAGCAGTACCGCGAGAAAATCCTGCTGCCGATCACCCTCGCCTATGTCGAAAGCGGCGAGCGCAGGGAAGTGAAGGTGGGGATGGTGCCTGAGGACGCGTTGGTGCTCGACATCGGGCGGGACGTGGCGGACGATTACGCCAAGGTCATCCGAAGCTTCAAAACCATTTTCGTCAACGGCCCGATGGGGGTGTTCGAAAAGCCCGAGACCGAGACGGGCACACGGATCGTCTGGCAGGCGCTGGGGGATTCCTCCGCCTACACCGTGGTCGGCGGCGGCGACAGCGTGACCGCTGCCAAGAAGTTCGGCGTGAAGGACAAGCTGGACTATGTGTGCACCGGCGGCGGCGCGCTGATCCGCTTTTTGACCGGCGAGGAATTGCCGGTGGTCAAGGCGCTCCGGCACGCGACCCGGGCGTTTCCCAAGGCAACGGCATGAACTAAAGTTCCTGCCGTTGCGAGGGGAACTGGGGCCGGATTTCTGAAAATCCTGCGGGATTTTCCGGGCGCAATCCGGGCGGCATGTATTGATTCCCCGTCGGGCGGGCAAGCGCGCCCTTTGGGGGAATCCATACGTGCCGACAAGTCGGCGCGTATGATGGAACCTTGGAGGGTCTTGACCCTCCAAACCTCCTGGAGTTCATACATTCGCAATTCATATGTTGGCCCGGGCGTTCCCGGTCGGGGGAGAGTGGGGAGAGACGCATGAAACTTGAGTTCGGCTTTGGAGACGGGGTGCAGATTGCCTACGCTCCGGACGCGAACGTGGTCGGCATTCTGACGCCCAACGATGTTCAACTGGGCGCGACCGGCGAGGACGCGGTGCTGGAAGCGCTGATGAATCCGATCGGCTCTCCGAGGCTTTCTGACATCGTGAAGCCGGGCGAAAGAATCGCCGTCGTCACCAGCGACGTCACCCGGCCCATGCCCACCGCCGTGGTCATGCCCGCGCTGCTGGACGAACTTTACCGCGCGGGCGCGAGGCCCGAGGACATCACATTGGTGTTCGGGCTGGGCAGCCACCGGCGCCAGACAGCCGAGGAAATGAAGAAACTGGCCGGAGAGCGGGCGTTCCGCGAGATCCGATGCGTGGACTCCGACCCGGATGACTGTGTACGCTTTGGCGTGACCACCCGCGGAACGCCGGTGGACATCACCCGCGCGGTGGCCGAGGCCGACCGCCGAGTGCTGTTGGGCAACATCGAATACCACTACTTCGCCGGCTACTCCGGCGGCGGCAAGGCGTTGATGCCCGGCGTGTCCACCCGGGAAGCCATCCAGCGGAACCACTCGCTGATGGTGAACCCTGATTCCTGCGCAGGGAAACTGGACGGAAACCCGCTCCGCGAGGACATCGAGGAGGCCGCCCGGATGGTGGGCGCAGACTTCCTCCTGAACGTCGTGCTGGACGAGCACAAGAAAATCGTCCGCGCGGTGGCGGGGGACATGGTTCTGGCGCACCGGGCGGGCTGCGAATTCCTGGACAGATTCTATTTAAAGCCGATCCCCGCGCGGGCGGACATCGTGCTGGTATCCCAGGGCGGCGCGCCCAAGGATTTAAACCTGTACCAGACCCAGAAGGCGCTGGACAACGCCAAGCACGCGGTGAAGCCGGGCGGCGTGGTGATCCTGATCGGCTCTTGCCGGGAGGGCATGGGCGAGCAGACCTTTGAGGAATGGATGACCACCTCGCCCACGCCGGAATCGATGATCGAGCGCATCCGCAGGGACTTCCGGCTCGGCGGCCACAAGGCGGCGGCCATCGCGATGGTGCTTGAGAGCGCGGACATCTACCTGGTAAGTGACCTGCCGGACGACTTCGTGCGGCGCATCTTCCTTACGCCCTTCCCGTCGGCGCAGGCGGCGCTGGACGCGGCGCTTGAAAAGCAGGGGCAGAATGCGACCATCCTTTCGATGCCTTACGGCGGATCGACGCTGCCGAGGGCGCAAGGCTAGCGCAGCGTTGAAAATCCGCCGGGCGGCTTTTCAACGCGAAGGAAGAGGCTCTGCGGGAGTCTGAAATCCTGAAGGATTTCCGGGCGACTCCCTGACTTGTTGTATTGTTTCCTCCACCAGTGTTCGCACTGGTTTCGGAAACCGATTCCCGGCGCGCAGGTCGCCGGGAACGAATGATTGAGTAACAGGGTCACCGCAGGTTGTTCCGCCAAACCGGAGAACAGGACTTGAACCTGCGTGAAGCAAGAATGCGGGCATGGCCCGCGTACCAGGAGGACGAAATGAAAACGGATCGGGAACTCAAGGCGCTGGCGGCCACTTGAACCTGCGTGAAGCAAGAATGCGGGCATGGCCCGCGTACCAGGAGGACGAAATGAAAACGGATCGGGAACTCAAGGCGCTGGCGGCGCGCATCCGCATCGGCGCGGTGGAGCAGTTCAAGGCGCGGGGCTTCGGCCACGTGGGCGGCGCGCTCAGCGTATGCGACCTGCTCGCGGTGCTCTACGGCGACGTCATGCGCTACCGCCCGGAAGACCCCCACTGGCCGGAGCGGGACAAGCTGGTGTGCTCCAAGGGCCACGCGGGCCCCGCGGTGTACGCGGCGCTCGGCATTGAAGGCTACTTCCCCTATGAAGACATCAAGACGCTCAACCAGCCCGGCACCCGCTTCCCCAGCCATTGCGACCGCAACAAGACCCCCGGCGTCGACATGACCACCGGCTCCCTGGGCCAGGGCACGTCGCTGGCGGTGGGCATGGCGATGGGCGATCGGCTCAAGGGGCGGGACAGCCGCACCTTCCTCGTCGTGGGCGACGGCGAGCTGAACGAGGGCCAGGTGTGGGAGGCCGCGATGCTGGCGGCGTCGAGGGGTCTGTCCAACATGGTCTGGTTCATCGACTACAACAAAAAGCAGCTTGACGGCTGCTGCTGCGACATCGTCAAACCCTTCGAGATCGACAAAAAGTTCGAGGCCTTCGGCTTCCATACCCAGACCGTGCCCGGCGGCGACGTGGGCGCGATCCGGGAGGCCATCCGCCGCTGCGACTTTCAGGGCGATATGCCCCATGCGGTGGTGCTCGACGGCGTCAAGGGTGCGGGCATCCGGGAGGTCGAGGAGACGGTGGCCAACCACTCGATGGTCGTTTCGCCCGAAACCTGCGATCGCTGGATCAGTGACCTCCGCGCGGAGCTTCAGGCGCTGGAAGGAGGCGAGCCTTCATGATCGTCTATGACGGCAGCATGGATCCCCGGGCGTTCAAGGACGTGCTGGGCGCGACCATCACGGACATCTTGGACAAGGACCCGGACGCCATCTACCTGGACGCGGACCTGATGAGCTGCATCGGCACTTCCAAGTACGCCTGCGCGCGCCCGGACCGCGCCATCCAGTGCGGCGTCGCGGAGGCCAACATGATCGGCGTGGCGGCGGGGCTGGCCGCGGCCGGCTTCAAGCCCATCGCCCACTCGTTCGGCACCTTCGCGTCCCGCCGGTGCTTCGACCAGGCATTCCTGTCCGCGGGCTACGCGAAAAATGACATCACCATCCTCGGCACCGACCCGGGCGTGTGCGCCACATTCAACGGCGGCACGCACATGCCCTTCGAGGACATGGCGCTCTACCGCGCGCTGCCCGGCGCCACCGTGATCGACATCACCGACACCGTGATGCTGGAAACCGTGCTGCGCCAGTGCCAAAGCCGCCCGGGCGTCAAGTACATCCGCGTCGGCCGGAAGAACAACTACAAGGTCTACGGGGAGGGGAGCGAGCCCCCCATCGGAAGGGCCGTGAAGCTGCGCGAGGGCGGGGATCTGAGCATCGTCGCCTGCGGCATCATGGTGGGCGAGGCGCTGCGCGCGGCGGAGGTTCTCGCTGGCGAGGGCATTTCCTGCGAAGTGCTCGACATGTTCACCGTGAAGCCGCTGGACGTGGAGGCTTTGATCGCCTCCGTCCGTAAGACCGGCGCGGTGGTCACCTGCGAAAACCACAACAGGGTCGGCGGCCTCTACGCCGCCGTGAGCGAGGCGCTGGCCGCGAACCTGCCCGCCCCCGTGGAATACGTGGCGGTGGAGGACGAGTTCGGCGAGGTCGGCCCGCAGGACTACCTGCAAAAGCGCTTCGGCCTGACGGCGGAACACATCGTGGAAAAGGCGTGCCGCGCGCTTAAGCGCAAGCGCTGAAACACGAACCATCAAATGCCCTGCGCCCATAAAGCGTAGGGCATTTTCACGCGCGGGATTTTGTCACCGGGATGAAAATGCGGAGGTGCTTTGAATTTCCGCGAGATGTGTGCTATAATCGGAATGTTGCCGACCAGTCCGGGCCGTTGCCCGAAAGGAGAGATCGCTTTGGCGAGGCTGCCCCGCGGCTTTTTGACCGAGGAAGAGAAGAGAAACCGCCCGAAAATCACGAAGGCGCTGATTTCCCGAATCTTTTCATACCTGAAACCCTACTGGAAACAGCTTCTTCTGGTGTTCGTCGCCATCATCGCCGCGTCGATCCTGGGCCTGTACCCCTCGATCATCACCGGCAAGATCATCGACGAAGTGGTGGCCGGGCACAATCTGGACGAGCTGATCCGGCTCATGATCATCGCGGGCGTGACGCTGGTCGGCTCGCAGGTGATCGTCGTGCTCGAAAGCTACATCAACATCTGGATTTCGCAGCGCATCATCTTCGACATGAGAAACCAGATGTACAAGCACCTTCAGGGCATGCCGCACGCGTTTTTCACCACCGAAAAGCAGGGCGACATCGTAACCCGCATGAACGGCGACGTGAACGGCGTCAGTAACGTGCTTTCAAACACCATGTCCAACATCCTCTCCAACGTCACCATCGTCGCGACCACGATGGTGGCGCTGTTCTCGATCAGCTGGCAGCTGGCGCTGCTGGGCATCGTCGCGATCCCGCTTCTGATCCTGCCCACCAAGGAGGTCGGCAAGACCCGCTGGCAGCTTCTGTCCAAGGGCCAGGCGAGGACCGACGAGCTCAACCAGATCATCAACGAAACCCTCTCGGTCAGCGGCTCGCTTTTGACCAAGATATTCACCCGCGAGAACAAGGACTACGAGAATTTCCAGCGGGTCAACGAGGAGGTCTCGGCGTGGGCCACCCGGGAGCAGCGCTCCGGCAAGTGGTTCAAGATGCTGATGAGCATGTTCTCCCAGGCGGGGCCGCTGCTCATCTACTGCGCGGGCGGCTTCATGATCTTAAAGGGCATGGACACCTCGCTGAGCGTGGGCGTCATCACCTCCACCGTGGCGCTCGTCAACCGCCTGTACCGGCCGCTCCAGAGCCTGACCGACGTGCAGGTGGACATCACCCGCTCGATGGCGCTCTTCACCCGCATCTTCGACTACCTGGACCGCAAGAACACCATCCTCAACAAGCCCGACGCTGTGAAGCCCGTGCTAGAGAAGGCGGACATCCGGTTCGAGCACGTGCAGTTCGCCTACGCGCCGGGGATGGAGATTTTACGGGACATCGACTTTACGCTGCACGGAGGCGAGATGTTCGCCATCGTCGGGCCTTCCGGCGCGGGCAAGTCCACGCTGGTCAACATGATCCCCCGGCTCTACGACGTGACGGGCGGCGGCGTGAAGATCAATGAAGTGGACGTGCGCGACATCGACCTCGAGTACCTGCGCTCCGGCATCGGCATGGTGACGCAGGACACCTACCTATTCAACGGCACCATCGAGGAAAACCTTCGGTGCGCCAAGGAGGACGCCACGCAGGAGGAGCTGGAGGCGGCCTGCCGCGTGGCCAACATTCACGATTTTCTCGCCGCCCAGCCCGACGGCTACCAGACGCGGGTGGGCAACCGGGGGCTGAAGCTCTCCGGCGGCGAGAAGCAGCGCATGTCCATCGCGCGCGTCATCCTGAAGGACCCCAAGATATTGATCCTCGACGAGGCCACGTCGTCCCTGGACTCCATCAGCGAGAGCCACATTCAGGACGCGCTGGACGCGCTGATGAAGGGGCGCACTTCCATCGTCATCGCGCACCGGCTTTCGACGGTGCTGGCGGCGGACCAGATCCTGGTGCTCGCGGACGGCGAGATCAAGGAGCGCGGCCGCCACGAAGAATTGATGGCGCGGCAGGGCATCTACCGAGAGCTGTTTGAGACCCAGTTCCGCAGGGCCATCAACATGCATAACGAGGCCAGCGCGAACGAACGCCCATAAGCCGGGAACTGAATACAACGAACGGGGCCGCGACTGACGCGACCCCGTTTTACTTTCAGCGAAAATTGCTTTCTTGCAACAATCATGCTTTCGCAACGCATGCTGTTGCCCTAATCGATGCAGATGATCCGCCCCTGCGTGAAGTCCCTGGGCGCCATCGTCGGGTTGAGCCGGAGGAGCACTCCCGGCGTCGTGCGCAGTCTGGCGGCGGCGCGCTCCAGCGTGTCGCCCCGTGCCAGCTGGTAGCTCTGGCAGCCCCGCGAGCCCGCGGGCGGCACGCAGACGCGCTGTCCGGGCCGCGGCGGGTCGGTCAGGGAGGGGTTGGCTGCGCGCAGCGCGCGGTAGGACACGTCGTAGCGGATCAGCAGATCCTCGATACTGTCACCCGGCTGCACCGTCGCCTGCCGGTAGCCCGGCGGACAGGGCGGCGTCGGCGGCTGCGGCGGCCTGGGCGGTTGAGGCGGCTGCGGCGGCCTGGGAGGTTGCGGCGGCTGTGGCGGCTGCGGCGGCCTGGGAGGTTGCGGCGGTTGTGGCGGCTGCGGCGGCCGGGGAGGCTGCGGCGGGTGTGGCGGCTGCGG
>JAEZHK010000129.1 GCA_023416655.1 Bacillota bacterium | reverse complement strand
GACGTAGCCCATCTTGCCCTTGACCAGGGAGCCTTCGGCTTCCAGGCCGCCGCTGATGGAGGTGGCGTCGTAGTACATGCCGCACTTGCCGCTGCCCATCAGAGCGATGCACTCGTTGTAGGAGTAGCTCAGGATGTCCTTCTGGCCGGCGTCGCGCAGGATCTTCTTGTACATTTCCCAGGCAGCGCGCTGCTCGGGGGTGTCAATGGTGGCGTTCCAGTCCATGTCGTAGAACTGGCCGCCGAACGCGTTGACCATCGTCACGAAGGGAGCGCCGCTCATGCCCCAGCCGGGCATGCCGCGCATCGTCATGCCGACATAGTCATCGCCCAGCGCCTTCTTGAGGGCGACAGCCAGGTCGTAGATCTCGGTCCAGGTGGGCTTCTCCGGCATGGTCAGGCCGGCCTTCTCGAAGAGCTCCTTGTTGTACATGATGAACGAGGACTCGCCGTAGTAGGGGATGGCGTACTGCTTGCCGTCCACAGCCAGCGACTGCATCATGCCCGGGATCAGGTCGGCGTAGTCGTACCAGGCCTTCTGCTCCTCGGTCATGGCCTCGAAGTAGGGGGTCAGGTCTTCGAGCCAGCCGTTGCGCGCCCAGTTCTGCGCTTCATAAGGCCCGATGTAGAACATGTCGTACGCGTTGCCGCCGGAAGAGGCTTCGGTCGTCAGCTTCTCGCGCATGTCGTTCTCAGGCAGAATGGCGATGTTGATCTCGACGCCGTCCTTCTTGTAGTACTCCTTGGCAAGGTCGGCCAGCGCCTGGGAAAGGGGGTTGTTGGCCAGCACGACGTTGACGACCTTGGTCTCGGCCGACGCGAACGAAGGCACGAGCACCAGAACCATCAACACAACCAGCAACAGGGATAAACCTCTCTTCATTATTGGACCCTCCTTGATTTTGTCAATTTGCGGCTCCCCGCAAAATGAATGCTGAATGGGGGATCGGGCGGTGATTCAATGCAGCCGGTTTCCGGATTCCGCGCAGCCGTAACGGAGTGCGATTTGAGCGTAGCGATTGACTTTTAGAAAACGTTTTTTATATGTGTGATTATCATACATCAAGCAAACACAGTTGTCAATAGGCAAAATAATGAGATTAAAAAATATACTGAATTGCCTATAGCGGCGGCGGGACTGTGGCACATATATTAACCTGCCGTATCGATATCGAAACAGGGCGGCGGAAAATCACGCGGTGAAACAGCCGAACCGCCGGGACGGCTGCCCGCCCCGACGGTTCGAAAGGGTTGCCCGCCTTGCTCGCAGGCTATTGAAAGGACTGGAAAAAATTGTCGATCAGCTGCAGCGCCGCGCCCAGCGCGGAGGCCTCCAGGCGGTGGCGGCAGGCGCGGATGTATTCGCCGTTTTGCTCGAAAGTATTGAGCGGCGCGGCAAGGCGCCTGAGGTCGGGCAGGTATTCGTCCAGGAAGCTGCCGACGAAGCCGCCGACCACCACCTCGCAGTCGTAGGCCATCGAGAGGTTTGTCACGGCCAGCGCCAGCCAGCCCAGGTATTCGTCGAAGACCTTCTTGAAGGCGGGTTCGCCGGCGCGCAGCCGGTGGAAGAACTCGTGCAGGCTCCCGCCCGCCAGGTCCGAAAGCCTGACCGCCGCGCAGTAGGCGTCGACGCAGCCGATCTGGCCGCAGTAGCAGCGGTTGCCGCCCGGAACCAGCCGCATGTGGCCGAATTCACCGCTGTGCTGGTGCACACCGGGATAGAGCTGGCTGTTTAAAAAAATCGCGCCGCCCACGCAGAAGTTCAGCGAAAGGTAGACGAAGGCGGGTTCCTCCAGCCCCCGGGCCTCGGCGAAGCCGGCGGCGCTTGCGTCGTTGATGAACGCGCAGGGGATGTCCGAGAGGGGGTCGGAGAAGCGCGCGCAGGGCATGTTGCGGATGTTCAGCGCGTGGGAGTAGAGAATTTCCTCGCCGCTCTGGTCGATGATGCCCGGGATCGAGAAGCCGACGCCCAGGAAGGCCTCGCGGGGGATTTTCAGGCCGGGCGCGGTCCGGGCCTCCTCTATGAAGTCCAGGATCAGTTGGCCGACCCGCTCGTAATAGGCTTGGGTGGGCTCAAACGCGCAGGCGATGCGGCGGTGCATGACGATGGCGCCGGTCAGGTCCACAAGTACAAGGCCCAGGTCGCTTCGGGTGACGTCCACGCCCACCGCGACGCGAAGGAGGGGGATGGGGGCGATGGCCGTCGCCTTGCGGCCGCCGGTGGACTGCAGTTGCCCGGTCTTTCGGAACAGTCCCTCGCCCAGAAGCTCCTTGACGTTCTGGATGACGGTGGGCAGGCTCATATCCAGCGCCTCGACCAGCTGCTGCTTGGTGGTCTGTCCGCGCATGTATACGTATTCCAGAATACGGCTCCGGTTGTGGAGTCGGATCTCCCGGCCCCCGGTCTTGAGCGTCTTCATCAAAATCACCTCGGGGCTGTAAACGTAAAGAGAATGGCTGCACGCAAGCGTCGTTTGAGTGCAGCCCAATTATGCGCGCGGGAGCGCCCTTGCCCCGGCACATGCTTTGCCGCCGCGCCGCAAGACGAAACTCGCCCCGGCGCGGCAGCTGATTACCATCATCGGGTTTAGAAGCTGGTGAAGGCGCCGTCCACCACGAAGTCGCTGCCGGTGGTGAAGGAACTCATGTCGCCCGCGAGGTACACGACGATCGCCTGCAGCTCCTCGGGCTTCCCGAGCCGGTGCATCGGGGCGATCTTGTTCCACTCGTCGATCAGCGCCTTGAGGTGAGGCGCGGCCAGGATCAGCTCGGTGCCGATGTAGCCGGGGCTGATGGAGTTGACGCGGACGCCCGTCGTGGCCCATTCCACGGCCATGGACTTGGTCAGCTGGATGACGCCTGCCTTGGAGGCGTTGTAGGCGCACTGCGGCTGGGGCACGTTGACGATGTGGCCGGACATGGAGGCGGTGTTGATGATCGAACCGGAGCCCTGCTTCAGCATCACCTTGCCCGCCGCCTGCGCGGTCAGGAACACGCCGGTCAGGTTGACGTTGATGACCTTATTCCACTGCTCCAGCGTCATTTCAGAAGCCGGCACGTTGATGCAGATGCCCGCGTTGCAGAACGCGATGTCGATGCGGCCATAGGCTTCCAGGATCCGATCGATCATGCGGTTCACATCGGGCTGATCAGTCACGTCAGTACGGATGGCGAAACAGTTGCGGCCGGTTTCTTCCGTCAGCCACTGCGCCGTCTTTTCGGCCTCTTCCAGGTCCATGTCCACGATGGCGATGTCCGCTCCGGCTTCGCACAGCGCCAGCGCGACGGATTTTCCGATGCCGCGCGCGCCGCCGGTGACAAAGCCCTTCTTGCCATCCAATCGCATTTTTTCGATGATGCCCATAACAATTTGCGCCTCCCCGTCTAGTTTTGCCCATTATAGCATCGAAGAATTTAAAACGCAACCTGTCCAGGGCGTGCGCTTTTGTCCGGAATGAAAAGAAATTTTCATCTTCTGTTAATCATACAACGGTCTGTTTTTGCGGTTTTTTTTGGATACAGACCAAAGTATAGTCTTTGGCGAGCCACGCCGGGCGGACAGTGCCGACGATGCGCGCGCATACAATGGCGAGGGGGGTGGCGACATGGAGCAGGCGGCCGGGGTCATCCGCAAGGGCGAAAGGCGGACCCGCTATTACGACAGTACGCGCGTTCTGACGTGCACCGTGGAATACCCGGAGTTCGTATCGAAGGAATTCCCTTGGATCCTGAACCGGATCAACCTCTACTACCGCCGCAAAGCGGAGGCGTTCATCCACCGCTGCTCGACGGAATTGTACGCGCAGGCGGTGGAGGGCTACCGCTTCGCGCGGCAGAACGGGTATCCATTCAATCCATACGAAGCGCTGATGGTGTACACCATCACCTACAACCGCTTCTGCACGATCAGCCTGTATTTTGACGCCTACCAGTTTACCGGCGGCGCGCACGGCGGCACCATCCGCACCTCCGACACCTGGAACCTCCGGGAGGGGGACCGGATGCACCTTGTCGATTTCTTTCCGCCGGGGTTTCCCTACCGCGCTTACATTTTTGAGCAGATCGACGCACAGATCGCCGAACAGACGGCAAGCGGCGAGAACTTCTTCTTCGAGGACGCGCCGCAGTTGGCCCGGCAGACGTTTAGCGAGGACAGTTTCTACCTGACGGACGAGGGGATCGTCGTCTACTACCAGCAGTACGACATCGCGCCGTATTCCAGCGGCATCGTGGAGTTTGTGATCCCTTACCAGGAGGGCGTGGTCACCCGCCCAGGCTGCAGTTGATCTCGGAACAACTTACCAACATCGGTCGGGATTGACACCGGGTGAGCTTGCCATTACAATAGAACCATGGATAATACGTATGATAAAGAAGCAACAATCTTCACAGGACTGAAAAAAGCCGCGCTGATAGCCCTCGTGCTGATGCTGCTGACTTCGAATGTCTCGTTCGCCGCTTCGCAGGTGGTGGAGCGCGCGGTCGACCTCATCTCCACAATGGAGAGCAGCGAGAATTACGCCAGCGTGGCCAACGACACCAACGGCAGCCCCAGCGTGGGCATCCTGCAGTGGAATAACACGCGCGCGGTGGATCTATTGAAAAAAATCATGGCAGCCGATCCGGATGCGGCCAAAGCCCTTCTGGGCGAGGCGCTCTACCAGGAGATCGAGTCCTGTGGGTCCGACGGTTGGGGCGAGAAGGCGCTGGATGAGGACCAGCAAAAGGCGATCAGCGCGCTTCTGAAGACCGATATCGGCAAACAGATGCAAGCGGAGCAGGCGCAGGCGGATGTGGCTTTCTACATCAACAGGGCCAGAAGCCAGGGCATTGTGGACGCCGATGCGCTGGTTTACTACGCGGACATCGCCCACCAGGCGGGCACCGGCGGCGTGCGCAAATACGCCGCGAAGGCGGCGGAGGCCACGGGCGGATACCACAAGATTACGCTGAAAGCGTTTTACAACGCGGCGCTGGAAATCAGCACTTCCTTCAAAACCCGGCGGAAACGGGTCTTTCAGGCGCTGGGAAAGTCGCCGGTCAGGGACGAGGGCACCGCGCCTGAGTCGGTCAGGATCAGCCCGGCGGGCGACAAGGTCATGGGCCTGGAGAATACGCTTCTCTTGACGGCGCTGCTTGAACCGATGGATTCGGTCACGCGCATCACCTGGTCCTCCAGTAACCCGGAGATTGTCGCGGTGGATGGCGGCTCTATCACCCCCAAGCAACTCGGGACAGCCGTAATAACCGCCGAGACTTCGGGCGGTCAGACGGACAGTGTACTCATCACCGTCTTGGAGGTAATGCCAACCGCCTCGCCCACCCCTGATCCCACCACGACGCCCACCCCAGGTTCCGCGACGTCGCCCACACCTGGGCCTACGACGTCGCCCACACCCGGCGCCACCGCCAAGTCATGACGGGAACACAACTTCAATAGTCCCGCATAGGATGCGTTATAGCCCAGGGCATGCCTTACGTCGTAAGCCGGCGGCATGCCTTTTTTGTGCTTGACATCTGAAAATTATTACGATACAATGACAAATATTAAATATATTGCGAGGAGGGATCGCCATGAACCGCACAACGCGTGTGACGGCCCTGTGCCTCATGCTGATCCTGGCGCTCACGCAGATCGCTTCGGCGTCGGCCGTGCTCGACCGGGCGGTTGAGATCATCTCAAAAATGGAGACCAACGGCAACTACGGCAGCGTGGGCAACGACACCAACGGCAGCCCGAGCGTCGGCATCCTGCAGTGGAACAACGGTCGCGCGGTCAGCCTTCTGAAAAAGATCCTGTCTGACGACCCGGAGGCCGCGAAAACCATCCTCGGCGAGGAAATGTACGCGCAGCTTGCCGAAGGTTCGACCAGCGTGTGGTCCGGCAGGAAGCTGAGCACCGAGGAGAAAAAGGCGGTCGGCGCGCTGCTCAAGACGGCGCAGGGCGTAAAAAGGCAGGACGCACAGGCGGAGACGGACATCACCGTTTATATCAACAAGGCCAAAGGCCTGGGCATCATAGACCCGAACGCGCTGGTGTTTTACGCTGACACCTGTCATCAGGTGGGCAGCGGCGCGATCAAAAAGTACGGCGTCAAGGCGGCGGAGCTTTCGGGCGGCTACGACAAGATTACCCTGAAGACCATGTACCAGGCGGCGCTGGTCTATGCCACCCACACCAAGGCGCGGCGGACGAAGGTCTACAACATGCTGGTGGCGGACCCCGTGGAAGGATCGGCCGAGGAGGCCGAGAAGCTGCCGGAGAGCGTATCCATCAGCCCGTCGGATGCGCAGGTATTGTATCTGGGGAGTACGCTCGACCTTACGGCCGACGTTTCACCCTCGGACGCGAAGGCCAGCTACGACTGGTCCACGAGCAGCAGCAGCGTCGCTACGGTCTCCGGCGGTGTGGTCACCCCCAAGAAAGCCGGGACGGCCACCATCACCGTCAAGACGCAGAACGGCAAATCGGACTCGGTCAAGGTGACCGTGAAGCCCCTCGTGGTGAAGAGCGTGTCCATCAGCCCGGCGAACACGCAGACCCTCTACCTTGGGGATTCGCTCACCTTGTCGGCCGAAGTCTCGCCGTCCGGCGCCGAGACTGCCTGCACCTGGTCCAGCAGCAATAAGGCCGTCGCGACTGTTTCTAGCAGCGGCGTGGTCACGCCCAGAAAAGCGGGCACGGCCACCATCACGGTCAAGACGGAGAACGGTGTGAAGGATACCGTCAGGGTGACCGTGAAACCCGTTCTGGTGACGGGCGTCACCATCACGGGCAGCCAGACGATGAAGCGCGGCAAGAAGCAGACGCTGACGGCGGTGTGCGCGCCCGAAAACGCCACAAAAAAGACCGTTCGCTGGCGCAGCTCCAACGGCAGCGTGGCGGCGGTCAACTCCAAGGGCGTCGTGCTGGCGAGGAAGAAGGGGAAAGTGAACATCTACTGTATGACCCTGGACGGCACGAAGAAGATCGGAAAGATCACCATCCGAGTCGGCTGACAGAAAAAGGTATGACAAAGGCGGGGCTTTTCGGCCCCGCCTGTCTTGTTTTGATGGATTTCAGCCCTTCAAAAGGTCGATGTTCTCGCCGCGGATACCGGCCAGCGCGCCCGCCTTGGCCTCGCCGGTCTCCGGGTGGGCGATCAGCCACTTGTCCACCGCCCACAGCATGCGGTGCTCGCCGGACGAATGGATCGCCTCGTCCAGCGCCTCGGGCGAGAGGGCCTCGTTGGTGCCGTCGGGCAGGAAGATGACCATGCAGAAGCCGGATTCAGCCGTCTGGCAGGGGGCGTAGTGCAGGGTGGTCGCGTAAATCTCCACCGCCGTGCCCGCGGGCACGTGGAAAAGCTCCACCAGGCTGGAATCGTAGGTACCATCCACGATATCGCGCCGGTCGCCCAGCATCACGATGCAGTCGGTCACCGCCACGTTGATCTCGCTGGCGCGGTGGTATTCCATGCAGTCCATCCGGGTGTTGTAGCCCCAGCACAGGCCCGCTTCAATGGGCTTGCAGCCGCCGTAACGGGACAGGAAGGCCTTGAAATCCGGCGTGGCTTCGAGTTCCGGGATCGAGCGCCGGTAGGCGACGCCCTTCTCGGGCATCGGGATCAGGGCGGCCGCCGCACGGATGGCGTCGGACGGCACGGGAAGGATCGCGCCGTACTTTTTGAAGGAGTTGTCGAAAACCGATTGAATCTTATGCACGCTGATGCGCCTCCGTATCAAATTCTGGGACTATCCTAACACGGCCCGCCGCCGCCGTCAAGCTCACATAGTCAAACTCTGACGCCACTTCCGCACTTTTCAAATCGTTCCCGGCGACCTGCGCGCCGGGAATCGGTTTCCATAACCAGTGCGAACACTGGTGGAGGAAACAATACCACAAGTCAGTGAGCCGCCCGGAAATCCCACAGGATTTCATGGCTCACGCAGTTCTTCCCATCCGCGCTGAAAAGACGCTCGGCGGATTTTCAGCGCCTAGAATACGCCCAAGTGTTCCAGCAGGATCTTGACGCCGATCAGGATCAGGATGACGCCGCCCGCGATCTCCGCCTTCTTCTGAAAGCGAGCGCCGAAGAGATTGCCCACCACCACGCCGCCCAGCGAGATCAGGAAGGTGGTCGCGCCGATCACCCCGCAGGCGGCGGCCACGTTCACCTTGAGGAACGCCAGCGTAACGCCGATGGCCAGCGCGTCGATACTCGTGGCGATGGCCAGCATCGTTAGGCCCTTCAGGTCCAGCGAGATGTCGCAGGAATCCTCTCCGCACGCCTCCGCGCGGATCGCGTCGTACAGGAACTTTCCGCCGATGAAAAGGAGCAGCCCGAAGGCGATCCAGTGGTCATAGGCCGCGATGAGGCCCTGAAAGCTCAGTCCGACCGCCCAGCCCAGAAAGGGCATCAGCGCCTGAAAGCCGCCGAAGAACAGAGCGATCACAGCGGCATGACCCCATTGGATTCTGCGCATCGCGAGACCCTTGCAGATGGCCACCGCGAAGGCGTCCATCGAAAGCCCCACGCCGATCAACAGGATGTCCGCCGTACCCAAAAGCATCAGTCCCTTACATGAAGGTTCCTTTTATTCTACCATGATACGCCAGGGTGGTCAAGCCAATCCCTTGCCTGGCGCCCTGTGACAAGAAAAACGGAGCGGTGTCGGCCGCTCCGTTTCTTGATTGCCGAGAGGTCATACGCGGACGTCGCCGGCCTTGACCTCGGGCGCGCCTTCGAGCAGCGGGTCGATCAGTTCCTCGATGAATTCCTCCACCTGCTCCGCGGAGCGGCCGGTGTACATCTTCGGGTCCATCAGCGCCTCGAGGCGCGAGCGGTCCAGCGGGAACGCTGGGTCATTCGCGATGCGCTCCAGAAGGTCGTTGTC
This sequence comes from Bacillota bacterium, assembly GCA_023416655.1. Taxonomy (GTDB): domain Bacteria; phylum Bacillota; class Clostridia; order Christensenellales; family Aristaeellaceae; genus JAEZHK01. Next base: position 5,688 of record JAEZHK010000129.1, on the reverse strand, counting down.
CAGCCCCTCCACGCGCACGCGCTTCGTGGCTTCCTGCGAGTGCACGCGGATGCGCTCGTGCAGCGCCTGCCGGTCTCCGCCCGCCTTGACCGCCTCCATGAGGATGTTCTCGGTGGCCATGAAGGGCATGTTCTCCCGAAGGTTCTTTTCGATGATCTTGGGGTAGACTACGATGCCTGCGGATACATTGCACACCAGTTCGAGTACCGCGTCGGTGGCCAGGAACGCCTCCGGCAGGCTCAGGCGGCGGTTGGCGGAATCGTCCAGCGTGCGCTCGAACCATTGGGTGGCGGCGGTCATGGCGGTGTCGGCCTCGAGCGCCATCACATGGCGGCTCAAGGAGCAGATGCGCTCGGAGCGCATGGGGTTGCGCTTGTAAGCCATCGCGCTGGAGCCGATCTGTTCGGACCCGAACGGCTCCTCGCACTCGTGGAACGCCTGCAAAAGCCGGATGTCCTGCGCGAATTTGTAGGCGCTCTGCGCAATGCCGCTGAGCACCGAAAGCACGCGGCTGTCCAGCTTTCTCGGGTAGGTCTGTCCGCTGACCGGGTAGACCGCTTCAAGCCCCATCTTCTGCGCGACCAGCTTTTCCAGTTCCAGCACCTTCTGGCCGTCGTTCTCAAACAGCGCCATGAAGCTGGCCTGGGTGCCCGTGGTGCCCTTGGAGCCCAGCAGCTTCACCGTGGACAGCGCGTGGTCCAGGTCCTCCACGTCCATCATAAAGTCCTGCATCCAGAGCGTGGCGCGCTTGCCCACCGTCACCGGCTGCGCCGGTTGCAGGTGGGTGAGGCCCAGCGTGGGCAGGTCCTTGTAGCGGAGCGCGAAGGCGCGGAGGCGGCGAAGCGCCTCCACAAGTTTGCCGCGGATGAGTTGCAGCGCGTGCCGGAGGATCAGCGCGTCGGTGTTATCGGTCACGTAACAGGAAGTCGCGCCCAGGTGAATGATCGCGCCGGCGTTGCTGTCGCACTGGTCGGCGTAGGCGCGCACGTGGGCCATCACGTCGTGGCGCACCCGCTCCTCGTAGGCGCGGGCGGCGTCGTAGTCGATGTCGGTGACGTGGTCCTTCAGCGACTCGATCTGCGCCTGAGTAATCGGCAGACCCAGCTCGCGCTCGGCCTCGGCCAGCGCCACCCAAAGCTTCCGCCAGGTGATGAACTTGTTGTCCGGCGAAAACAGGTACAGCATCTCGCGGCTGGCGTAGCGGCTGCCCAGCGGCGACTCATAGGCGGGTTTCCGTTCCATGGGCGTTCCTCCTGATGGCCCCGCTTTGATGCGGCCACGATGACGACATGAACTGACGAGATTCAATCTGCGGGAGGTTTGGAGGGTCAAGACCCTCCAAGGTTCTATCATAAGCGCCGACTTGTCGGCACTTATGGATTCCCCCAAAGGGCGTGCTTGCCCCCCAAGGTTGGTTTCCCTTTGGGAAACCAAGTCGCTTCGCGACCACAACATTCCAATGATTTGGAGTGTTGCGCCGAATCGGGGAATCAATACCTGCCGCCCGGATTGCGCCCGAAAAATCCCACAGAATTTTTAGCAATCCGGTCCCGTTCCCTTCGCTTTCGGATGCGCTTTCAAGCGCATTCGAAAACTTCATCGCAAGATGATCTGGTCGCGCTCGGCGCCCACCGAGACGTAGGGGATGGGGCAGCCCAGCTTTTCCTCCAGGAACAGCACGTAGTCCTGTGCGGCCTTGGGCAGCTTGGAGAATTCCCGCACCGAGCAGATGTCCTCCTGCCAGCCGGGCAGCACTTCGTAGACCGGCTCGCAGGCGGCAAGCTCCGGCGTAAAGGGGAACTCGCCGACGGTTTCGCCGTGCAGCTTGTAGCCCACGCAGACCGGGATCTCGGCCAGGTGCGAGAGCACGTCCATCTTGGTCAGCGCGATCATGTTTGCGCCCTGAAGCTCAATGCCGTGGCGGGTGGCCACCACATCCATCCACGCGATGCGCCGGGGCCGGCCGGTGGCCGCGCCGTATTCGCCGCCCGCCTCGCGCAGGTTCGTGGCGATCTCGCCGGACAGCTCGCCCACGAACGGGCCTTCGCCCACGCAGGTGGAGTAGGCCTTGACCACGCCCACCACATCGTCCAGCTTGATGGACGGCAGCCCGCCGCCGATGGGCGCGTAGGCCGCCAGCGGCGAGGAAGACGAGGAGAATGGATAGATGCCGTAGTCGATGTCGCGGAGCGCGCCCAGCTGCGCCTCAAACAGAATGCTCTTGCCCGCGGCCTTCGCCTCTTTGAGCACCTTGCCGGTGTCGCAGATGTAGGGGATCAGCGGCGCGCCGTAGGTGTCCAGCCATTCCATCGTTTCCTCAAAGGAAATCGGCGGCTGGGCGTAAGCCGAGGAGAACACCGCGTTCTTCCAGTCGATGAGCTTTTTCAGGTGGTGCCTCAGCGTCTCGGGATACAGGAGGTCGCCCATCTGGATGGCCTTTTTCATGTACTTGTCGCCGTAGATGGGGGAGATGCCGCGAAGCGTCGAGCCGTAGCTGTCCTTGCCCAGCCGCTGCTCTTCGAGCTTGTCCTGCAGCGGGTGGAAGGGCAGCACGATCATCGCGCGCTCGGAAATGCGCAGGTTTTCCGGCGTGATGGTCACGCCTTTATCCCGTAGTTTGTCCATCTCGGCGCACAGGTGCTTGGGGTCGATCACCGTGCCGACGCCCAGCAGGTTCACCGTCTCCCGGCGGAATATGCCCGAAGGCAAGAGGTTCAGCGCGGATTTTCCGTACTCGTTGATCACCGTGTGGCCGGCGTTGTTGCCGCCCTGATACCTTACGACGACCTCAAAGCGGTCCGCCAGATAGTCCACCATGCGGCCCTTGCCCTCGTCGCCCCAGTTGATGCCTACAATTGCGCAGATCGCCATGAATTTTACCTCCAATTACGAACGAATACCGCGCAACCGCCCGAAAACGTTCGGAGAGAAATGCCGTTTCGAAGCGTTTGCACAGTATTATACCATTTCCAGGGCTATTTTTCAAGCGGATCACGGGGAGAAGTCGAACCTTCCTCCGTGGAATCCTTTTCCTCGTCCACAAACTCGCCCTCAATGAACGGCTGTTCCCGCCGCTTTGCGCGCGTCGCTTGCGGCCCGCGCAGCGAGCGCGCCCAGAACAGCATGCGCAGAAGCAGCACCACGACGACCACGATGGGAACCGCCATCATCCAGACGAAGGGCGCGATGAAGAAGATCATGCGCTCACCTCCTTCCATTATTATACCACGTCGGCGCGAAAAGATCAAAACTCGCGGCGGCCTGCCTCACGCCGCTGAAAAACAGTTCCCGGCGATTTCGCGCCGGGAACGGAAGGGATCGGGCCGTCCTTTTACGCTCCGCGGGCGAGGAAAACTTGCGCGGCGTAGAGCGCCGCCAGGTGCGCCGGGTAGAAAAGGTAGAAAAACCACTTGGGCAGCTTCAAGTTGGTCTTGGTGGGCAGGTAGATCAGCGGCAGCGCCAGCACCGCGAAAACTTGCGTGCCGAAGCGGATCGGGCCCACCTCGTATCCGCCGCCGCCGGAGATGCCCCACCAAAGCATGAAGCCCAGCACCCAAAGAAACGACGCGCCCGGGTGCTCCAGAAACGCGTAGAATAATAGCATCAGCGCGATGCCACGCCAGCCGTAGTCCAGATACCCCTGGAAGTACAGGATCACCGCCGCGAACACCGCCGCGAGCTCATACCTTTTGTCCTTGAAGCACCAGATGAGCAGCATGCCGGCCAGCAGCGACAGCATGATGCTGGGCCGGTTCCAGCTCATCAGGTACCAGGAAAGCGCGTTGCGTAAGGGATCGCCGCTCCAGACCATCGCGTCCATCGCCGGGGTGGTGTGATTGAGCCCCAGCGTGTAGAACGGCTGCGAGACGAGCGCCAAGAGCAGCATGCGAAAGACGTACCTGCGCATGTCGCGGGTGTACACACAGCCCACCGCCAGCGTGTACGCGAAGATGGGGAAGGCAATGCGCCCGATCACCCGGAGGATCGGGACCTGCGGCAGCAGCGCCGCGCCTATGTGGTCGATGGCCATCGTGAGGATCGCGATGAGCTTCAAAAACCCTGTGTCCGTGTTGAGCCTGATGTTGCGCCCGCCCGCCATACGATCACCTCGGAAGAAATGTACGATAATCCATTATAGGCGATTTTCCGCCGCGGCGCAACGGCTGAAAAAGGCGCGCATAGTATCGGAATGCGCCATCTTCCTTGAACCGGGGCGGCATTCCATGTATAATCATAAGCGGAGAATTTGCGTTAAGGTGAGCATGTGAACAGAAACATGAAGGCGGTTCTGATGGCCATCCTGGCGGCGGCGCTGTTTGGGCTGAATGCGCCGGTATCCAAGGTGCTGCTGGCCGGTGTCCCCGCCGCGTTCATGGCGTCGCTGCTCTACTTCGGAGCGGGGCTTGGGATGCTGGCGATCAGCCTCGTAAAGCGTGCCGGAAAAAGGGAGCGTTCGGAAGCCCGGATCACAAAGAAGGAAATGCCGTATGTCGCGGGGATGATCCTTCTGGATGTGGCGGCCCCCATCTGCCTATTGGTCGGGCTGGGCACGACCGCTTCCGCGAACGCTTCCTTGTTGAACAACTTTGAGATCGTCGCAACGGCGCTCATTGCCCTCACGATCTTTCATGAGAACATCGGCAGATCGATGTGGATTTCCATCTGCCTGATCACCCTTTCCAGTATGATCCTGTCCTTCGAGGACATCGGCAGCTTCTCATTTTCAACCGGTTCCATTTTTATCCTGCTGGCGTGTGTCCTGTGGGGCTTTGAGAACAACTGCACCAGAATGCTGTCGTCCAAGGATCCCGTGCAGATCGTGGTGATCAAGGGGTTGGGTTCCGGGGCTGTCTCCCTGATAATCGCGCTCTCGCTGGGGCAGGCCGGTGTCGACATTTCGTACGCGATCGCGGCTTTGCTGCTTGGTTTCGTATCGTATGGCCTCAGCATCTACTTCTATGTTCTCGCGCAGCGCGAACTTGGGGCGGCCAGGACGAGCGCCTATTACGCGGTCGCGCCCTTTATTGGGGTGTTGTTCTCGGTGCTGATCTTTGGACAGAGCTTTAACGCTTCGTTTGTGCTGGCGCTTCTCATGATGATCGCCGGGGCATATTTCGCGGGCGCGGAGCGCCACAAACATTCCCATGTCCACGCGGCCACCACGCACGAGCACCGGCATGGCCACGGCGACAGCCACCATACCCATGCGCACGATCTTCCGGTTTCCGGAGAGCACAGCCATGTCCATACCCATGAAAGAACGGAGCATTCGCACAGCCACACGCCGGATACCCATCATACCCACGCGCACTCAAACAACGCATGATGGAAAGCCTGGCAACGACGTTTAAAAATTTGAGCGGCCGCAGAATGCGGTCGCTCATTGATTATAGCGCAATTGTGTAAGGGCATTACTTGCCCAGACCGGCCTTGGCGGTGTCACACAACTTCGCGAAGCCCGCCGCATCGTGGATGGCGAGATCCGACAGGATCTTGCGGTTGACCACGACGCCGCTCTTCTTGAGGCCGTCCATCATGCGGGAGTAGCTCAGGCCGTTGATGCGGGCGCCGGCGTTGATGCGGGCGATCCACAGGCGGCGGAATTCGCGCTTCTTGAGCTTGCGGCCGATGAACGCGTAGCGCAGGGAGCGGCGAACCTGCTCGCTGGCGGCGCGGTACTGCTTGGAA
>JAEZHK010000034.1 GCA_023416655.1 Bacillota bacterium | reverse complement strand
GGCATCGACGTGGGCGCGAAGTACGAGATCTACACCCTCATGAACAGGCTCGTGGAACGGGGCATGAGCATTATCATGATCTCCTCGGAGCTGCTCGAAATCCTGGGCATGAGCGACCGGCTGTACGTGCTCTCCGAGGGCGGCATCGCCGGGGAAATCGACGCCGCCGACGCCACGGAGCAGAACGTGATGGCGATGGCCACCAAGACACAGGAGGTGCCCGCATGAGCATGGGCGAAGGGATTGCCGTCAGGAAAAAGGCCGGGGAGGGCGCCTGGTCGCTGATGAGAAACAATGTTCGGGACTACGCGATGTACATCGCGCTGGTTGTGATTTTCTTTATCTTCGCGGTGATGACCAAGGGGCTGTTCTTGTCGCCCCGGAACCTTTCGGACCTGATGAACCAGACGGGCTATGTGGCGGTCCTCGCCATCGGCATGACCTGCATTTTGATCATCAAGCACATCGACCTTTCCGTGGGGTTCGTGGCCGGGTTCGTCGGAGCCCTCGCAGCCCGGCTGCTCATGTTGGGCTGGGCTACATGGATGGTGATCCCGGTGATGCTCCTCGTGGGCATTGTGATTGGCATGTATCAGGGCTTTCTGGTGGCCAAGGTGGGCGTTCCGGCATTCGTGACCACGCTGGCCGGCATGTTCATCTTCCGAGGCCTCCTTTCGATGGTCACCGCCGGCACCGGCACGATCATCGTGCGGGACGAGGCGTTCCGCGCGCTGTCCAACGGCTTTGTGCCGGACCTCTTCAAGGGCGCGGTGGGCGGCGTGCACCTCCTCACGCTGCTCATCGGCGCCGCGGGGGCGCTCATCATCCTCTTTACGCAGCTGCGGGCCCGCCGTAACATGCAGCGGTACCAGTTCAAGGTGGCCTCTCTGCCGGTGTTCGCGCTGAAGCTGCTGGCGATCATCGCGGTGCTGGCGGAGGTCACCTGGATCCTCGCCACCTACAAGGGGCTGCCCTGGACGGCGGTGATCGTCGGAATCGTACTGATCCTCTACAACTTCATGCTGACCCAGACCCAGTTCGGCCGCAGCATCTACGCCATCGGCGGCAACACCGAGGCGGCGGAGCTTTCCGGCATCGACGTGACGAAAGTCACCTTCATCATGTTCTGCTCCATGAGCATGCTGGCCGCGTTGGGCGGCATACTCTACACCTCGCGCCTGGCTTCTGCCACCCCCGCCGCGGGTGTGGGCTTCGAGCTGGACGCCATCGCCTCTTCGTATATCGGCGGCGTGTCGGTCTCGGGCGGCGTGGGAAAAGTCACGAACACCATCGTCGGTGCGCTGGTCATCATGTCGCTGACCAACGGCATGAACCTTCTGGGCGTGGACATTTCGTTCCAGTACGTGGTCAAGGGGGCCATCTTCATCTTGGCGGTCGCCTTCGACGTCATCTCCCACAAGAAGTAGCTTTCCGACCGACACAACCAAAGCCGAAAGACCGGCGTAAACCGCACCGGTTGGCGACAGCTTTCGCCTTGCCGCCTGAATTCGGACCATCCCAGGACCCGCAAAGGATGCGTTTTCGAACCCGTCAAGGTTTGCCATGGGGCTTAACGTGAAAGGGGAGATGGATCATGAAGAGGTTGGTATCCCTGCTGTTGGTGTGCTTGCTCGTGCTTCCGTTGGCGGCGCTCGCGGAGGCGGCAGGAGAGGCTGCGCCCGGCCTGGGCGTCGTAGCGACCGACAAGGGCCAGGTGTCCGGCATGTTTGAGAACGGCGCTACTTATTACAAGGGCATCCCGTTTGCCAAGCCCCCGGTGGGTGAGCTGCGCTGGGCGGCGCCGGTGGAGGCCGATCCCTGGGAGGGCGTGAAGGCCTGCGACACCTACGCGCCCATGGCGATGCAGATCCTCAGCACCACCGACTGGTGGGGCCCCGAGTTCTACTATCTCTGGTTCAATGCGAAACCGCCCATGAGCGAGGACTGCCTGTACCTGAACGTGGTCACCCCCGCCACCCAGGCGGACGCGAATCTGCCGGTGCTGGTGTGGATCCACGGCGGTGCGAACATGCACGGCTACAGCTGGGAGCCGGAGTTTGAGCCTTCGAAGCTGGCCGCCAAGGGCGTGATTGTTGTGTCCGTCGAGTACCGTATGGGCGTGTTCGGCTGGATGGCCACCAAGGCGCTGTCCGAGGCGTCCGAGACCGGCACCAGTGGCAACTATGGCCTCCTGGACCTGATCCAGAGCCTCAAGTGGGTTCAGAAGAACATCGCGGCCTTCGGCGGTGACCCGGGCCGGGTGACCATCGCGGGTCAGTCCGCGGGCGCGGGCAACTCCACGGCGCTGATGACCTCGCCGCTGGCGAAAGGCCTCTTCCACCAGGCGATCATGGACTCGAGTTTCGGCGCACTCGGCACCCGCGTGACGCTGGAGAAGACCCAGGAGAACTGCGAGGCCTATCTGAAGGAAAAGGGCTACGAAAACCTGACGGTGGAGGAACTGCGTGGGCTGCCCACCTCCGCCTTCATGAGCGAGAACACGCCCAAGACCGAGGTGTACGGCAAGGGTTTCTCCCCCTGCACGGACGGCTATGTGCTGACCGAAACCCCCAAGGAGTTCTTCCTCAAGGAAGGCGCGCTGGAGGGCAAGAACCTGCTGTTCGGCTCCAACAGCGGCGAGGGCAACGCGGAGTTCGTCGTCACGCCCCAGGCCGACATCATGGAGGCGGCCAGGAAGACCTACGGCGACCTCTTTGACAAGTACAACTTCGCCGAGCTCTACAAGGGCACCAACGACGTCGGCGCGACGATGGAATCCCTCCGGCTGCGCGGCGACCAGGGCGCGACCCAGAACATGATCATCGGCCAGGCGCTCAGCGGTCTTAACCCAGGCAGCAACCTATTCCCCTACTACTTCACCCACAGGACGCCGGGCCGTGAGGAGGACATCCGCTGGGCGTGGCACAGCTCCGAACTCTGGTATACCTTCAATTCGATGCGCGACATCCCGGAGCAGCGCGACTGGGAACCCATCGATTATGAGATTGCCGACAAGTTCTCCTCCTACTGGGCCAACTTCATCGCCACAGGCAACCCCAACGGCGGCACGCTGCCCTACTGGCCTGCCGCCCGGAAGGACGCACCCGCCTTTATGGAGCTGGGCGACACCTTCGCGCCGCGCACCAACCTCTACGCTGGCACCAAGCTGGCCGCCCGCGATGACCTGATGCGCGAACAGATCATCACCGTCAACGGCCTTCAGGACTTCCTCAAGTAGCATTCAGGTTTCGCCGGGGCGCGGCCGCGCCCCGGCGGGAGACAAGCCCCCCCAAGAACACGCACGACCGACACCCCGTTTCACTAAAATCAATCAGGGAGGACTCATTCATGAAGAGGTATCTGCGTATCGCTCTGGCTGTCCTGTGCGCGCTGACGATGGTGGCCGCATTCGCGCCCGTATCCTTTGCGGCGGACGCCACCCCCAACCTGAACCCGCCGGTGGTCGAAACCCAGTTTGGCAAGCTCATGGGCTACATGAACGGCGATATCTACGCCTTCGCGGGCATCCCCTACGCCACCGCGGGCCGGTTTGAAGAGCCAAAAGCGGTCGAGCCCTGGGAAGGCGTGAAGGCCGCCCAGGCTTACGGCGCCATCTGCCCCATCCCGGAGCAGACCGCCGTCGGCGCGGATGAATTCGTGTGGCCGCACCGCTACTGGATCCAGAACGAGACCTGCCAGTTCCTGAACATCTGGACCAAGGCCCCGGACGCCGCGGCCAAGAAGCCGGTCATGGTGTTCCTGCACGGCGGCGGGTTTACCAACGGCTCCTCCATCGAATCCTGGGCCTATGACGGGGCCAACCTGGCTGATTACGGCGACGTGGTGGTTGTGACTCTGAACCACCGTCTGAACGCGCTGGGCTTCCTTGATCTCTCTGGCTACGGCGATGCCTACAAGAACACGCCGAACCTGGGCATGGCGGACATCGTCGTCGCTCTTCAGTGGGTCAAGGACAACATCGCGGCCTTCGGCGGCGACCCGTCCAATGTAACCATCTTTGGCCAGTCGGGCGGCGGCGGCAAGGTGCTGACCCTTCTGCGCATGCCCTCCGCGGAAGGCCTGTTCAAGCAGGCGGTCGTCCACAGCGGCAGCGCCAGCTACTTGAAAAAGGAAGACGCCCAGAAGATCGCCAAGTACACCTTTGAAGTTCTGGGCCTTGCCGACGGCGATGTCGAAGGACTGAAGGCTGTGCCCACCGCCCCGTTCATCACCGCGGCCACCGCGGCGGTCGCAAAGCTCAATGAGGAGCTGAAGGCCGAAAACCGCACCGTTTCCTGGCGGCCCGAGGCCGACGGCAACCTGGTGCAGGAAGCCCTCTGCGACTTCACCAAGGACATCCCGCTGATGGTGGGCACCGTGTTCACCGAGCAGACCAGCACCTTCAAAGTGGGCGACGGCCGCAAGAACGAGTGGTCCGACGAGGAGATCGCCAAAAATCTTGCGGAGAAGTTCGGCGACAAGGCCGACGCCATCAAGGAAGAGTTCGCCAAGGTGTTCCCGGAGAAGAAGGTGCAGGATGCGTTCTTCTTCGCGCCCACCAACCGCGTAAGCGCAAAGGGCACGCTGAAGACCAAGCTTGACAGCGGCTCCGCCCCGGTCTACAACTTCCTCTTCAACTACGAAGCGCCGGTCAACGGCGGCACCACCGCCTTCCACTGCGCCGACCTGATTTACGTGTTCCACAACGTGGACATCCCGATCGTCACGCTGGCCACCGGCGGCGACGAAAACGCCCACCGCATCCAGGACCAGATGGCCACCGCTTGGGTCAACTTCGCCAAGACCGGCAACCCCAGCCAGGAGGGCCTCGAGTGGCTGCCCTATACCCCCGAGAGCATGAACACCATGGTCTTTGACGTGGCGAGCGGCACCCGGACGCTGGATGACGCCAAGCTGATCGAGCTGATGACCGCCAAGTAACGCCCCAAGCTTGCGCCGCGCCGAAAGGCGCGGCGCAAGTTCCATAGAAGATTGAAGGAGTGATCCGCGTGAAGAAACTCATGTCCCTGGCGCTGACTGTGTGTTTGCTGCTTTCCTGCTTCGCGGCCTTCGCCGCAACCTATGAAGGCTTTACCGAGGCAGAGTTTGCCGCGCTGGAAAAAACCACCGTCGTGAAGTCCACCGATTCGCCCACCGGCTACTTCGTGACCTTCCGCTGCAAGGCCCCGGACGCCACTCGCGTGCGCATCTATGGCGAGTGGGTGTTCTCCGCCATGGATCAGGCGTCCTTTGTGACCAGCGAGAACGCGACGCCCGCCGAATGGCAGGATGGCGACACCATCTGGCACACCAAGGGCTGGCCTACTGCTGATATGGTGAAGGATGAGGCGACGGGCATCTGGTCCTACACCATCCCGCTGCCCACTGGTACCTGGAACTACCGCTTCTATGTGGGCGGCAAAGATGGCGCGGAACTGACCGATTATACCGATGCGGTCATGGTGGCCGATCCGAACAACACCCACTACATCATCGACCCCAATGCCGAACTGAACGGCGAGGAGTGCCTGACCAGCGTCTATGTGCCCTACGACGAGGTTAAGCAGGCGAAAACCGTCGCCCGGCCGGAGGAAGCGCCGCGCGCCACGGAAAACGGCAAGGTGCTGTTTGAGTCCGCAAAGTCGGCCGGCGGCATCGAAACCTCCTACGGCGTCTACCTGCCCTATGGATACGACGTGACCCGAGCAGAGCCGTACCCGATTCTCGTGTTGTTCCACGGCGGCGGCGGGTATGACGGCAGTTGGTTCAACAACGGCCTCGTCAATATCCTGGACAACATGATCGCCGAGGGCCGCATGGAGCCCACCATCGTGGTCACGCCTTGCGGTTCCGACTTCCCCAACGACACCTTCCGCTGGGACCGCCCGGCCATCCTGGACTTCGTGGTAAACACCATCCTCCCGCACATGTCCGAAACCTACAACGCCGCCGAGGACCCGGCGCACCGCGCGTTCGCGGGCCTCTCGATGGGCGGCGCCACCGTGGGGTACGGCCTGTTCCACTACACGGATACCTTCGACTACTTCGCGCTGTTCAGCGCGCCGTTCCTGGGCGACATCCAGCCGGACTACACGCTGCCCCAGCTCAAGGATAAGCACATCTTCATCGGCTACGGCGATTATGACTTCGTGGTGACCCGCTCCCTTTATCACCTCGAGGCGGACAAGGAAGGCGAAAAGGCGGGGCAGAAGACCGTGTTGATGGGTAAGGACAACGAGGGCAGCACGCTGGAGTACCTGATCGGGCTGACCAACGCGGGCGTGCCGGTCAAGATTTCCCATCTGCCCTACGGCCACCAGTGGTCGCTCTGGCGTCAGTTCGCTGTGAACACGTTCGAGAACATTCTCTGGAAGTGATGTACCTACACTTCGGTATCGGCAGAATGCAGGCGTATGATGGCGCGGAGAAGCCTAACGGTAAGCCCGGATCCAGATAGAGTTCTTTTCCCCTGCCCATGACAGCGGAGAGGGGGAACACAAGCTGATCCGCGATACCCAATTGGTAAACGTGCGAAGCAAGTCCCAGAAAATTGATGGACGGTTTCACGATCAGGTGAAACCGTCCTCCTTATCAATTCCCACTTATGCCCCAACCGCTTGCCGGAGCGTATCGTCGAGGTCACCCTCGAACAGGTGAACGTACCTGTCGTATGTGATCTGCGTGCTGGCGTGCCCTAACAGTTTAGAGATAACCTTGATCTCCACGCCTCGTGCGTACAGGTTGCTGGCGAAGGAATGCCGGAGGGCGTGCAGACCTCGGTGCTCCACGTTCGCCGAATCGCAGGCCTTCTCCATCGTGGCCAGCAGGTGCCTGTAGCTAACGTGCTCCCCGGTCTGGGTGGCGAACACGAAGGGGCAGCCCTCTACCTGCTGGGCCTTGAGGTGCTGCACGGCCTCCATTGCCCTAGTGTTGAGGGGGATTGTTCGCTTACCGGACGCCGTCTTAGTGGCCCTATGGACGAGGTTCTTGCCGTCAACGCGGACCATGTTCTTGCTGACCTTCAGGAGCCGCCTCTCCTCGTCGATGTCGGACCACTCAAGCGCGAGAGCCTCGCCGGCACGGAGGCCGGTCTCCAAGATGAGGACGCATCCAAAACCATAGCGGAGGCGAGGTCCGACATTTTTCTCTTCAGTGAAGGCGGCAACCAGCTTCTCCTGCTCGTCTTTTTCGTATGGAAAGATCAGCCGGGTGTTGTGACTCATGGCTGGCATCTGTACGCCCTGCACGGGGTTGCGCAGGATCACTTCGGTTAGCACCGCATGCTCCAGCACCTGGCTCAAGAGCAGCTTCTGCTTTTTGATGGTGGACGCGCTCATGTCCTCCAACCGATTGACGTACCCCTGGACATGCTCCAGCCGGATCTCCCTGATGTCCAGATGGGCAATCTCGTCCTTGCATAAGAGCTGCAAGCAGAACTGGTACCGCTCGTAGGAGCTGGGCCGGATCTTGCCCCGCTTGAACGTCTCCAACCAGTTTAGCGAGTAGTCAGCCAGTAGCATCCTCTTATCAGGCGTGGCTGCGCCAAGCATTACTGGCGCCGAAATCCGGGTGTGCCTTCCGCTGGTGGCTCTAGGGAAAGGCTCAAGCTGATGCTTTGTTAGGGTTTCTTTGTTGAGCTCACAGCCGTGGACTGACTTGCTCACGCCGTCCCGCGGGAAATACAGCTGCAGCTCCGAATCTGGTCGGTTCAATAACCGAAGCACGGAATAGGCTTCCTGCGTCGTCCATGGTACCTTTCCGGTGAACCGTTTTGATAGGCATGATGGGGACAGACCAAGATCATGCGCGAGAGCATGCTGCGTCGTCCCGTTCTCCATAAGCGCACAGCGCAGGGTCGTAAAGCGTTTCTTCAAGGTTGGGCCCCCCTTTGCGTAAGTGATGAGTACGAATCTCCGGAAACCGCTGTCGCATGCTACTCCATGTTGTGTCATAAAAGACACCTCGGGGCAGGTGTTTCCTGGTGGACAGGACGCCTGGGTGGGTGTCAACGAGATGACTGGTCACCGAGCGCCGTGTCCCAAAGGACACTATCATCATATCACCTGATATATACGCAGTCGATCGGAAAGTGTCCTAAAGTACACTGGTTTTTCCTGTAGAATATGCAGTTGCTTTTAAGACACCCTTGACGTATAATCAATAAAAGTGAACTATCGGGGGTGACAGTATGACGGTGCAGGAAAAAATCAAACAGCGTCGCCTTGAACTGGGTCTCACGCTTGAGCAAGTAGGAGAAAAGGTTGGCGTCGGGAAGAGCACCGTACGGAAATGGGAGATCGGCAAGATAAAGAACATGGGGCGAGATAAGGTTGCCCTTCTGTCGATAGCTCTTAAGATGAGCCCCATGGACTTGATCGATGAGGATGTTGATTTTGATAGCATCTTGATAGGAGATGAGTTGGGAAGCGTTCCGGGTCGGCTGAAGTATCTGCGTGAAAGCAAAGGTATAACAGTTGAAGAACTTTCTAGATCACTTGGAATTGATGCTGAAAGGATTCTGGAGCATGAGAAGGCACATACGCCTATCGATCTTGAGTCGCTTGCGCGGTATTGCCTCTACTTCAAAATTAGTGCGGATTGGCTACTAGGCCTGAATTTCATAATGAAAACATGAGAACGCCTCGAATGCAAATCGGATCATTGAGTTACTGACGTTCTAGCTCGAATCCCACCAGCGCCCGCAGCCCAAGCCCCAGCGCGACGGCGCGCGGCGGGCGTTTAAATAATGCATGTCCATGGAGTACTCTATGTTTCATGGAGTACCGGGGATAGCGTACCACGGCGTCGTGGGGCCTCTCATATCCGTGTGGGATTAATCCTGAACCCTTTTTTTACTTGCGCTACAGGACATTGTTGACCTGACAACAGAAGAAGTTGTCCTCGCGAAATGAGAGAGAAGTGATATACTGAAAGCCATTCGGAAGTGCCAGGAGATCCATGTGGACGAGGCGATCACCGGCGAGAAGGTCAGCTTGGTGCTAACGGGCTTAAGGAAGCGCGAGGGCTGCCAAAGCGGATCAAGGTGGATAACAGCCCGGAGTTCATTTCGAAGGCGCTGATGCCAGGGCGTACTTCAACAAGGTGGCTCTGGTCTACTCGAGACCGGGAACGCCGATGGACAACGCGTACATCGAAACGTTCAACGGGAGCCTGAGCGACGAAAGCCTGAACACCGACTGGTTCATGTCCCTGGAAGACGCGCAGGAGTTGGAAAAACGACTACACAATCTTTCGGTCTCGATCACCAAAGGGTTTTGGTAAGAGTCAGCACATTCTTGCCGCCGTAATGATAGCGCACCTCGTCTACATTCTTTTTGATTATATAGATGCCCAGGCCGCCAATCTCCCGGTCTCCGACCGAGAGAGTAACGTCCGGATCCGGCTTTTCAAGGGGATTGAACGGAACGCCGCTGTCGGAGAAGGTAAGCGTCGCGACTGGAGGATTTTCCGAAACGCGCAGAGAGATGTCGACCCTGCCTTCCCCGGGCGCGTAGGCGTAACGGGCGATGTTGATAAATGCCTCCTCCGCCGCAAGGGAAAGCTGCATGCGAGCCTTTGCCGGGTAGTTGCTGGATGGAATCTCATGATCCAGAAACGCGAGAACCTCTCCCAGTTGATCGGCCCTGGCCGTAACGGTCAAGCGCTTTTCGCCGCTTTGCATGTTTTTGTCCACTCGCAGTACCAGCATCGTAATATCATCAAACTGCGCCGCTCCGTCTGCGAAGGCATCGAGTTCCGCCTTCACGCCGCTCAGGAATTCCTTGAGGTTTTTTGTATAGCACGCTTCGAGCGCCTGTTTGAGCCGGTCTTCGCCATAAAGGATCTCCTGAGGATTGGTTGCTTCCGTGACGCCGTCGGTATAGAGGTAGAGCATGTCCCCGGGCAGGATTACCGTTTCGGCCTGACGATAGCGCGTTCCTTCCATGCCCGCCAATACAAAGCCCGGACGCGTTTTAAGCGTCACGAAGCTCTCGCCCTTTCGTCGGATTAGAGGTGCGTTATGGCCGGCATTGGCGAATACGAATTTGCCGGAGGAGATCGTCAGGATGCCAATCCACGCGGTGACAAACATGTCGGCTTCGTTGTTCTCGCAAAGCCGCGCGTTTGCCTCATCAAGCACCTGCGCGGGCGATATGCCCTTGAGTGCCAGCGTCTTGATCAGCGTCTTAGTCGTCATCATAAACAGTGCGGCAGGGATGCCCTTGCCGGATACGTCCGCGATAACCACCGCGAGATGATCCTCGTCCACCATAAAAAAATCATAGAAGTCTCCGCCGACCTCTTTGGCTGGAACCATCATTGCATAAATATCGAATTCTGGGCGGTTGGGGAAGGGTGGGAAGATACAGGGCAGCATGCTGGCCTGTATCCTGGTTGCGATGCTCAGCTCCGCGCCGATTCGCTCCTTTTCCGCAGTAACCCGCGTGAGGTTGTCGATATACGCCCGGAGCGAAGCGGTCATGCGCTCAAAGCTCGTGCTGAGCAGCTCAATCTCATCTCCGGAATGGATGTCGGAGCGATAGTCCAGGTTGCCGTCACCCGCGCGGCGCACATCCCCAGAGAGCTTCAAAATTGGCTGCGCGATGCGGTTGCAGACGCCTCTGACGATGGCGATAAAGACCGCCGTCAGCGTGAGGAACACGAAAAGCATGAGGACATAGAGCCTGTTGATGATGCCATCCATACCGCTTAGCGTACTTTCGCTCATCGAACGGATTGTCTGATCAGACGCGTCCGCTGGGCGCAGTATTTCGTTGACCGGCATGACGACGGTCAGCTTCCAGCCGGTAACGGGAACCGGCGCGTAAAGAATGTATACGGCCTGTTGGTCTATGGTGCTTTGGATGAAGCCGCGCTCGTTGGATTTCATCGCCTCCAGTACGGCCCGCGCTTCGGCTCCCAGGAAGTTCTCGGCGCTGTTGTTGCGCTCGGTCAGGCCGCGAGCGGAGACGACATCGCCGTCGCTGTCAAACAGCATCGCGTAGCCGCCCGCGCCATAGTGGGTATTCAAAATTTCGTCGTTGATGCGTTCAATCAGGATGTCCACGCCGAGAACGCCGTTGAATTCGCCGTTCACCTCAATGGGCTGGGCCAGCGTAACCGTCAAACCGCGATTGAAACTGTCGGAATATGCCTTGGAGATGTACAATGCGCGCGTCTTTTTGACGGCCGTATACCATGGAAGATTGCGGCAGTCGAACGCCCCCAACCCGGCCTTGTCCGCGGCATACCGGTCATAGCCGATGTTTGCGCCGGATTCATGGGCGGTGTAAATGCTGTTGATTTCCGGAGTGTTTGAAAGCATGACGGAAAACATGCCTTCGAGATTTCCGAGCAGCGCGTTTTCAGCCTGCGCCAAAATGCCCTGAACATCGCTTGTGGCGGGCAGGTAGTGAAGTGTCGGGCCGTCGGCCTTTCCCTCCGCGACCAGTTCATCCGGCGTGGGCACGGGAAGGGCTGGGTACCGGTCCGGATGCTCGTAGAGATACGCCACATAGGCGGCCATCTCCGCCGAGGTCTGCACAAAGGAATTAAGCGTCTGATTGATGGTCATCGCTTTTTCGGCGATGAAGCTGGTGGCCGCGTTCAGCGCCTGGTCCACCAGCATGTCGCGGCTGCTCTTGGAGACGTGGGCACCGAGTTGCTCCTCACTCAACCGGGCGGTGTCCCGAAGGAAGCGCATGCCCGTGAAGGTGAAAGCGATGGACAGGGCGAGCGCTGCGCCGAGAAGCAGCATGAATGTCCGGATCAGCTTGGTGCGAATGGAACGCTTCATGCGGGCGCCTCCATGGACATTCCTTTGGCACTCAGGAAATCTCGCGTCTTTGGCAGAGCGGATTGGATCTCCCAGCGGACGATCCTGATCGACAGAACTACGTCAAACCCGTCGGCATTGACGACGCACTGCGGGAACGCGCCTTCCAACCGGCAACCGGTGTGTTTGAGCATCCTGTAGGAAGCGCCATTGAAAAGGCGCACCGGATGAAGGCCTTGCGCATCCCTGAAAGCATGCACATAGTAGATCTCGCCGCAGCTTTCCCTGCAGCCTTTTGC
>JAEZHK010000116.1 GCA_023416655.1 Bacillota bacterium | reverse complement strand
TGATGGCGCACGTGGCGCGGATTTTGAAGGAACACGGCTGGTATCCGCATAACGTGGACGTGACCATCGTCGCCGAAGCGCCCAAACTCATGCCGCACCGGGAGCGGATGCGGGAGAACGTCGCCCGCGCGCTTTTGATCCCGGTCGAGAGGGTGTCCGTCAAGGCGACCACCACCGAGCGCATGGGCTACGAGGGCCGGGGCGAGGGCATGAGCGCCATGGCGATCGTGAGCATCACAAAGTGATGGCGCAGAAAATCCGCCGGGCGGCTTTTCTGCGCGAAAGAGGAAGTCTGCGCGGGCCTGGAATTCTCTGGAATCTCCGGGCGCCCCGCTGACATGCGGTAGTGTTTTCTCAACCAGTGTGTGCACTGGTTGAGAAAACTGCGTTCCCGGCGCACAGGTCGCCGGGAACGGTGGAAGCCTTGAAGGGACCAGCCGAGGATGAAGTAAACGGAGGGAACGCGATGAGCATCGTCCGGGATATCAGGCTTGCGCCCGAGGGGGCGAAGAAGATCGAATGGGTGCGGCGGCACATGCCGCTTTTGAACGCGCTGGAGGCGCGCTTTCTCAGGGAGAAGCCCTTTGACGGGCTGGACTTGACGATGTCCATCCACCTGGAGGCCAAGACGGCCCGGGCGGCGCTCCTTTTTAAAGCGGGCGGCGCGCGCGTGCGGGCCACCGGCTGTAACCCGCTGTCCACCCAGGACGACGTGGCGGCGGCGCTCTCCGAAATGGGCGTGGAGGTGTTCGCCTGGCACGGCGCGACGCCTGACGAGTACCACGCGCACCTGATCGAAGCGCTGTCCTCCGCGCCCAGCCTGATCCTGGACGACGGAGGCGACCTGACGCAGATATTGTGCGACGAGCGGCCGGATCTGGCGAGGAACCTCTTCGGCGGCGGCGAGGAGACCACCACCGGCGTCATGCGCCTGCGCGCAAGGAGCGCCGCGGGCGGTCTGCATTTCCCGATGCTCTGCGTCAACGACGCGAAGATGAAGTACCTCTTCGACAACCGCTACGGCACCGGCCAGTCGGTGTGGGATGGCATCCTGCGCACCACGAACCTGGTGGTGGCGTCCAAGACCGTGGTCGTGGCCGGCTACGGCTGGTGCGGCAAGGGCGTGGCGCTCCGGGCGAAGGGCCTGGGCGCGCGCGTGGTGGTGTGCGAGGTCGATCCCGTCCGCGCGGTGGAGGCCGCGATGGACGGCTGCGACGTGATGCCCATGGACGAGGCGGTCAAGCTGGGCGACCTCGTCATCACCGTCACCGGCTGCAAGGACGTGGTCACGGTGGAACATCTTTCCTCCCTCAAGGACGGAGCGATCCTGTGCAACGCAGGTCACTTCGACGTGGAAGTCGCGGTGGCCGCCATGCGCAAGGCCGCGGTTCGGCGCTACGAGGCGCGGCGCAACATCGAGGCGCTGGAGCTTTCGGACGGCCGCACGGTCTACGTCCTGGCCGAGGGGCGGCTGGTCAACCTGGCGGCTGGCGATGGCCATCCGGCGGAGATCATGGACATCAGCTTCGCGCTGCAGGCGCTGTCGGCGGAGTACGTGGCCAGGCATCGGGACACCCTGAAGCCCGGCGTGTACGAGGTGCCGCCGGAGATCGACGAGGCGGTGGCCCGGATGAAGCTCGAAGCCATGGGCCTGAAGATCGACGCGCTGACCGACACGCAGCGCGAGTACATCCGCTCGACCGGCGAATAGGAGGGCCCGATGATCAAGCTAGAAAACGTCCGGCTGTACACCGGGCGGGAATATTTCCCGGACGGATGCGTGTTGACCGACGGCGCGTTCGTCCGCTACGCGGGCGCATCCTCGGGATGCCCGGACGCGCCCGGCGCGCGGTTGGTCGATGGCAAGAGGGGCCTTCTCATGCCCGGCTTCTACAACGCCCACTGCCACGCGGCGATGACGCTGGAGCGAGGCGTTGGGTCGGACCGGGGCCTCATGGACTGGCTGCACCAGATATTCCCCATCGAGGACCGGCTGAACGCGGATCATGTCTATAACGGCACCCGCCTCGCGATCCTGGAAATGCTCCGGCGCGGCACGGTCGCCTTCGCCGACATGTACTTCTATATGGATGAAGTCGCGCGGGCGGCGGTGGAGATGGGCATTCGGGCCAGCATCTGCCGCGGCTGCAACAGCGTGGAAGGTCTGGACTCCACCAGGGATTTGCACCGCGCGCACGAGGGCGAAGGGGACGGTCTCATCAAGGTCGACGTCGGCCTGCACAGCGAGTACCTGACCACCCCGGAGGTGGCCGCCTACGCGCTCGAAACCGCGAAGGCGCTGAATACCGGCATCCACGTGCACATCGCCGAGACCCGGTCGGAGACGGAGGGCTGCATCGGGCGGCATGGCGTCACGCCGGTCCAATACTTCGACAGGCTGGGCTTTTTCGAGCGCCCGACCATTGGCGCGCATTTGGTGCACGTGACCGACGAGGATATCGAGATCCTCGCAAGAAAGAAAGTCTACATGGCTCACAACCCGGCCAGTAACTTAAAGCTCGCCTCCGGCATCGCGCCGGTATCGTTGATGCTGGGGAAGGGCGTCCGCGTGGCGCTGGGCACCGACGGGCCGTCCAGCAACAACGTGCTGGACATGCTGGGCGACATGCGGCTGGCGTCGCTCCTGCAAAAGGGCGTGTTCGGCGACCCGAAGCTGCTGCCCGCGCGGGAGGCGCTCGCCATGGCCACCCGCACCGGCGCTGAGGCGCTGGGCTACATGGACTGCGGCCTGATCGAGTCGGGCATGCGCGCCGACATGATCCTGCTGGATGGCTCTGCCGAAAACATGCTGCCCGGCCCCGATCCTCTCGCCGACGCGGTCTACGCCGCGCAGGGGATGAACGTGGCGCTCACCATGGTCAATGGCCGCATCCTCTACGAGGACGGCAAGTTCACCACCTTCGACGAGGCCGAAGTCAAGCGCAAGGCGCTGGAATCCGCCAAGGCTCTGCAGGTGATCTGAGCACATCAAAACACAGGGGACGGTTCTCTGTCTTGCTTTCCGAATGGCTTCGGTGCAAGCTCGAAGAACCGTCCTCTGTTTCTTCTCAGTATATCAGGTATTTCTTTGAGGCACGATACGGTTCCGCCTCGTAATATGCAACGGCAGCACCTTCGGCTATGACAAATAACGTCCCGCCATACACGGCCTGAGAGATTGCCTCAAGAAGCGGCATGGAATTGTTTTCGTCCCACGAAGTGCTCATGATGTGCGCGCCATCTTTCCCGCTTCCTAGGGAAAGCATGTCGCCATACAGTTTTTCTGCAGAGATGAGCTTGTAAGGATGCAGGCAGCTGGCAATAAGGTGCTCGTCCGCCCTGGGCGCAAAGCGATTCAGGCAACGATCTCTTTTGCCGGAGGACAATTCAAACAACAGTCGATCTCTGCGACTTTTTACGATAAATCGATTGATGAACTGCACTTCTATCAAAGATGGCACTTTTCTCACCTCCGCAAAACAAAAAGACGGTTCGCTGCGATCATTCTGACGCCAATGCAAAGAACCGTCTACCAGCCTGATGCGGCGAAGCGTGCCTCAGCTATTCGATGATGCTCACCCGGCCCGGCTTGAACTCGTGGGCATCCTTGGTCACGGTGCCTTGGCCCACCGCCACGGCGATGGCGAAGTCGTAGTTCGGCGGGAAGTCGAGCGCCTTGCGGAAGTGATCGCCCTTCTCCGAGAGGAACGCCTCCCGCGGGAGCCCCAGGATCACGCTGCCCAACCCCAGGCCCATGGCGGCGAGGCAGAAGTTCTCCGCCGCGATGCCCGCGTCCACGTACTGGCCGTTCTCGGCGTCCCTGTCCAGCGAGATAAAGAACACCGTCGGCGCGCCGAAAAACACTTCGTAGCCCGGCCTGCCGAAGAGAGCAGCGGCGTAGCTGGACGGGTCCCTCAATGCGTGGTCGCGCGCGGCCTCATGAATCTCAACCAGCAGCGCGCGGTTCTGCGCCACCGAGAAGTGCCAGGGCTGGCGGTCCACCGCGCTGGGCGACTCCTGCGCCGCTTTGATCAGCGCGTCCCGCTGCTCTAGTGTAATCTGCTCCGGCGCGTAACCGCGCACGGAGCGGCGGTTCGAAATGGCTTCCAAAACGGGATTCGACATCTTGCCCTCCCTGAATTACAGATAGTAGGGGAACTCGGTGAACTTCCATGCGCCGTCGATGAGCTCGAGTTCGTAGGTGAGCGCCTCCGAGGAGGTGACGTTGCCGCCCTCGTCCACGTGGTTGACGGTCAGCGTATAGATGATCTTGTCGTCGGTGCGGCTCTCCACCGTCAGCTCGGTTTCACCGGCGTCCGGGTCGATGGCGCGGTCCTGCGCGTTGGTGTACAGGTAGCCGTCGATCTCCTCGTACACGCCGCTGTCCAGGAGTTTCTTCGCGATGGCGTCGGAGAAGTAGGTCGTCACCTCTGCCTCAAGCGCCCGCATCGTGTTCAGGCGCTCGTCCAGCACCTGGAACTTCTTGCCGTCCGGGCTGGACTTTTCGAGGTCCACGTCCAGCGGCTGAGAGACAAACCAGCCGTACACCTGCGCCGCGCTCTCAAAGAGGCTCTCGTTCTCGTCAGGCTCCTCTTCCTCAATGGCGTCGTCCGCATCCTCGTCGGTGGCCTCGGTCCAGTTTTCCTGGTCGCCTTCATCCTCGGCGTACAGCCATTCGGAATCGGGGCTGGCCGTGGCCTGCTCCGCGAGAGCATGAGCGGGGGATAACACGAGAAGCAGCATGAGGACCCAGAGTAAATTCTTCATCCGTCGTACCTCCAGAAAGCGTTGGCCATATGATACCAATCCAAAACATTCTTTCGCCGTCGTGGCGGACCTTTTTGCCCCTGGCGGTGTCGCTCTCCGCTAAATAGCGCTGCTACGCCTGCGCTTCGGCTCCTAGCCAGGAACAAAAATTTGTCGCCACTTTGGACGAAGTAATATTTCGTCTTGGTATGAATCCAATCCTATTATAAGGTTTCCACGCTTTGGGAGCAAGCGCGCGCGAGTTTTTCCACACAATTTACAAAAACGTTGCGCACGAAAGCCCGGCGCGGTTGACAATGCGGAGCGCCCGATGTATACTCATTGCACAATTGAATAAGCCTTATCAAGAGTGGTTGAGGGACGGGCCCGATGAAACCCGGCAACCGGCCTGACTAGGTCCGGTGCCAATTCCCGCGGCGTGGTTTCCACGCCGGAAGATGAGGCGCATGATTACAAAGTGCGTTCTCACGAATGCGCTTATTCTTTTGGAGTTTTTGTTGGAGGTGCCCCCATGAAAACCCTGTTCACGTCCGAATCGGTGACCGAAGGCCACCCGGACAAGGTGTGCGACCAGATCGCGGACGCGGTGCTGGACGCGATCCTCGAAAAAGACCCCGCCGCCCGCGTGGCCTGCGAATGCTGCGCCACCACCGGCCTTGTGCTGGTGATGGGCGAGATCTCGACCAGTTCCTACATTTCCATCGCCGACATCGCGCG
Source organism: Bacillota bacterium (assembly GCA_023416655.1). Taxonomy (GTDB): domain Bacteria; phylum Bacillota; class Clostridia; order Christensenellales; family Aristaeellaceae; genus JAEZHK01. The sequence goes on along the minus strand of JAEZHK010000116.1, from coordinate 3,369 downwards.
GCAGAAGATCCGCGAGATCGGCTACGACAACGCCGCCTGCGGCTTTGACGGCAACGCCTGCGCGGTGATGGTGTCGGTGGACGAGCAGTCCCCGGACATCGCGATGGGCGTGAACGACGCGCTGGAGGGCCGCGCGGAGCATCGCTTTGACATCGGCGCGGGCGACCAGGGCATGATGTTCGGCTACGCCTGCGACGAGACGCCCGAGTACATGCCCATGGCCATCGCGCTGGCCCACCGGGTGACGCGGAGGCTGGCCGAGGTGCGAAAGAGCGGCCTCGTCGACTACCTCAGGCCCGACGGCAAGGCGCAGGTGACGGTGGAGTATCAGGACGGCGCGCCCGTCCGCGTCGACACGGTGGTCCTGTCCACCCAGCACAGCCCGGACGTCGATCACGACACGATTGAGCGCGACATGATCGAAAAGGTCGTGAAGGCGGTCGTCCCGGCGGAGCTTCTGGATGAAAACACCCGCTACCTCATCAACCCCACGGGCCGGTTCGTGATCGGCGGGCCGCAGGGCGACTCCGGGCTCACCGGCCGCAAGATCATCGTGGACACCTACGGCGGCTACGGCCACCACGGCGGCGGCTCCTTCTCCGGCAAGGACCCGACCAAGGTGGACCGCTCCGCCGCCTACGCGATGCGCCATGTGGCCAAGAACATCGTCGCCGCGGGGCTCGCGAAGAAGTGCGAAGTGGGCGTCGCCTACGCTATCGGCGTGGCCCGGCCCGTGTCGCTGTTCGTGGACACCGAGGGGACCGGCGTGATCCCGGACGACCGGCTGGCGCAGTTGGTGCTGGACACCTTCGACCTCCGGCCCGCGGCCATCATCGAAACGCTGGATCTCCGCAAGCCCGTCTACCGGCAGGTCGCCGCCTACGGCCATTTCGGCCGGGATGATTTGAACCTGACCTGGGAGAAGCTGGACATGGCGAAGGCGCTGCGCGCAAAAGCCGGTTTATAAGTTTCACGAAAATCGCATGAGGCCCGCGCTTGTACTGCAGCGCGGGCCTCATTTTTGCATTTGTGGGGTCCCGTGGCACTGTCCCTGGCGGGGTGCGGGGCGGAGCCCCGCCGTTCCTTCGTCTATTCCACGATCACCGTCGTCCCAGCGGTGCAGTTCTCAAAGATCCACTTCGCGTCTTCGACGCTCAGCCGCACGCAGCCGTGGGAGGATTTACGGCCCAGCTTCTTGACCGAGCCTTCGAGCAGCGTGGACTCCTTCGGCTGCTGGTACAGGACCGAGTGGAACAATACGCCGCCCTTGATCCTAAACGCGTACTGCGCCCAGCAGTCGTAGGTGGGGAAGTAGCACCAGCGGGCCACTGGCCCGGTGGCCTTGTAGGTGCCCGCGGGCGTGGGCGTATCATCCAGGCCCGTGGAGCACACCATCTGACGCACCGCTCTGGTGTATTCCCCGTCCTCCCAGCCGTAGGCGGTGACGGTCTGTTTTTCGGTGTCGATTTTCAGCAGATACTCGTAGAGCGGCTGGTCGTTGGCCACCGCTTCGGGCGAGAACAGCGCCTCCTGCGTGGCCCGGTCGGCCTCGCCTGTGCCGATAAAATCGCTTGCCTGCCGGAACAGCGTCAGGGCGGCGGCGGTCTTGCCGTCGAAGATGCCGTCCGCGGCGTGATCCGTATATTTGAGGCTGATCAGCCGCCGCTGCACGCGGCGCACTTCGTTGCCGTCGTCGCCTTCCCGGAGCGTCTGCCGGTAGACCGGCAGTTCCTGGTCGTACAGACGCATCCGCTGAGGCTCGGTCAGTTCGCCTGTCACGGATTCATCCCCCGGCTCCGGGCTGCCCTCCGCTTTGGTTTCGGGCGGGGCGTCCTCGCTCAGTTCGCCCTCGTTGTCGACCACCGTGTAGGCCTTGAACGCCTCGATGGCGTCGATCTCGGAATAGGTGGTCAAGGGTTTAATGGAAAGCGCCCTCGATGCGTCCTCCTTCTGTTGGTCTAGCACCTCCAGCGTCGTGGCGGGCAGGCCTTCCGCGGGCGTGTCTTCGGACAGGCGTTTGAGGTAGCGCTGGAATTCGCGCACCGCCAGACTGTAGGCGTCGTCGGAGCCGGATTCGATCAGAAAACCCAGATAGATCAGGCGCGCCTCATCCGCGGCGCGGACATCGGCCGGGCTCTCCGGCACCAGATAGAAAGCGTCGTCAGATTCGGCACCCGCCAGAAGCGGCGCGAGCATAAAGAGCGTGAGCGCGATGATCATCAATCTGCGCATGATTGTACTCCTGAGCCTATGGATAGTTTCATTATACTGAAAGCGGCCGCGGATGGCAAGGAGCAAGGTTTGCCGGGCGAGGCAGGGATTGCCGGGTTTGCCAGAAAGGCGCGGGCGTGGTATACTATGGCTTACGACTGAGGATTCAGGTTGAAGCGAATCGGGGGACGGGATGGCACTGGATTTTAAAAGCGCGCGACACTGGGCGCAGGAACTTATAAATGAGGCGCTGTTCGTCGGCGCTGTGGCCGTTGACGGCACCATGGGCGGCGGGGGCGACACGCTGTTTCTGTGCGAAAGGGTGGGGGAGGCGGGCCGTGTGTACGCCTTCGATGTGCAAGAAGACGCCGTCAGCCGCACCCGCGACAGACTTGCGGAGGCGGGCTTCGCGGCGCGGGCTTCGCTTCACTGCACCGGGCATGAGCGTATCCCGGAATTCGTGAAGGAGCCGGTCGACGCGGCGGTTTTCAACCTGGGCTGGCTGCCGGGCGGAGACAAGACAGTCACCACGCGGGTGAAAACCACAATCGCGGCGCTGGACGGGTGCCTGGCGCTTCTCAAGCCCCGCGGGATTATCACGGTTTGTGCCTACCCCGGACACCCGGAGGGCGAGGCCGAGCTCCACGCGGTAAACGCCTGGGCATGCGCGCTGCCGGACCAGTATCAGGCGATGTTCCGCGCGTTTCTGAACCCCGCGCGGCCCGCGCCGGCGCTGTTCGCGGTGCAGCGCATCCGGTAAAATGAATTGTTAAGAAACGATACTCACTATTGACTTTGGGGTTTTTTGAGGTATAATAGCATCTGTCAGTCCGAAAACCGACGGCGGAAACCGAGATTCGGGGACGGATCGAGTGGGCAAAAACCTCTGAATGGCCAGCGCGCTGGCGTAGCTCAATTGGCAGAGCAGCTGATTTGTAATCAGCAGGTTGCGGGTTCGAGTCCCATCGCCAGCTCCATTTTCCTGGGCGGCGGTGGTCGGAGGAAGCCTCATTATGGATGGGTTCCCGAGCGGCCAAAGGGAGCAGACTGTAAATCTGCCGTCGCAGACTTCGGTGGTTCGAATCCACCCCCATCCACCAGACAAGCGGGAATGGCGGAATTGGCAGACGCGCTAGATTCAGGTTCTAGTGAAGATTT
>JAEZHK010000050.1 GCA_023416655.1 Bacillota bacterium | reverse complement strand
TACAGGTGGATGATTCCAGGATTCGGGAGGCATTCGTTGAGGCGTGGAATGAACTGGTTGATAGGGGAGTGCCATTAGTGGAGGAAGCGGGCGGTACAGAGCTTGAGCGGTACAGGGCAAAGGATCTACGCGAGCTGATTGAGCGTGTAGGGCGCATCGATTATGCGGAGGACTGGCTGGTGCGGCGGACGCTTGAGCGGATTGAGGTTGGGGCTGAGGAGATTCGGGTGAGGTGGTTGGCACATGAACGAATGTTAAGTGTGGCGTCAGTTTCCGCACTCAATACTGATCTCGTTAAAGATTTTGAGGACGTCATCGATCGATAACGCACGCTTGTCATTACCAGAACGGTCAAGTACGATGCCGCCCTGGTGCATCATCAGAATCCGGTCCCCGTATTCGAGCGCATAGCGTAGGTTGTGTGTGACCATGAGCGCGGTGAGCTTTTTCTCGCGGACGATTCGGTCGGTCAACGCCATTATGACCTCCGCTGTCTTCGGATCGAGCGCCGCGGTGTGTTCGTCGAGAATCAGAAACCGTATTGGCGTCATCGCCGACATGATCAGTGAGAGCGCCTGTCGTTGGCCGCCCGACAGATTCCCAACACGTGCGTGTAACATTTTTTCGAGGCCAAGACCCAGCGGGGCAAGCAGTTCTTGGTAGTAGCCGATCCGCCGCCGGTCGGTACCGAAGCGAAGATTGTAGGGTTTCCCCTTGTTGTCAGCAAGCGAGAGGTTTTCCAGGATCGTCATCGAGCCGCAGGTGCCCATAGAAGGATTCTGGTACACGCGACCCATCAGCCGCGCGCGCACGTACTCGCGCTCGCGCGAGATGTCGCGTCCCTCCAGGAAGATGCTCCCGCCGTCCACGGGAATTGAGCCGCACAGGATATTGAGCATGCTGGTCTTGCCCGAGCCATTGGAGCCGACGACTGACACAAACTGACCCTCAGGCACCGACAGGTTGAAGTCATCAAATAGACAGAGTTCACGGACGGTAGCAGGGTTGTAGACCTTTCGGACGTTGCGCATCTCAAGCATGCCGCTTCTCCTTTCTGCCCTTTTTCAAAAGCCCCGCGGCGAGAATCAAGAGGAACAGCGTCGCCGTAATCAGCTTCAGATCGCTGGCACCCATGCCGCAGGCGATGGCAAACGATACGCACATCTTGTAGATGACCGCGCCCACAACAACAGCGGTCGTGGCCTTTACAAAAGACAATCTGCGCAGCAGGCTCAGTCCGATGATCACACTCGCCAGGCCCAACACCATCGCGCCGGTGCCTATGGAAATCTCAAACATTCGCTGATGTTGGCATAGTACGGCGCCCGAGAGCGCAGCGAAGCCGTTGGCGATCATCAGGCCGATGATCTTAACGCGCCCTTTGTCGCAGGCGAGCGAAGTGACGACGAGCTCATTGTCACCGACCGCACGCAGCAGATACCCTACCTTCGTCCTGAGAAACAGGTCTAGAAGCACCTTCATCAGAAGCACAATCAGAATCAGCAGCACAAGTGTCCCATAGGTTCCGAAAACGTCCCCGAAGGCGTCTGAAAGCGCGTTGTTTTGAAACAGAGTCATTTCCTTGCGACCAATCGTCACCAACGACTTTCCGGACGCAATGCGCAGATTGATCGAGTAGAGCGCCGTAGCCATGATGATGCCGGAAAACAGGTCGCGCACCTTGAGTTTGACATGAATCAGGCCAGTCACAAGCCCGGCTGCCGCTCCGCCCGCGAGCGCGGTGACCAGCCCCAGCGCAGGATGCATGCCGGACGCGACGAGTGTTGTTGAAATTACGCCGCCCAGCGGGAACGTGCCGTCAACCGACAGATCCGGAAAGTCGAGGATCGTATAGGTGATCAGCACCCCCAGCGCCAGCAGTGCGTAGATCAGCCCCTGTTCGAGCGTGCTCGGAAGGGCGTTCAAGAAGCTTATCAGCAAGGTTCAACCAGCCTTTCTCACGGTTTGAAGGCCCGGCGGGCAGAGGCCCGCCGGGTAGGGGACCGGTTACGCGGCCATGTCCGTAGCCCGGGCCATCAAATCCTCAGGGATTTTGATGCCCAGTGCTTCGCAGGCGTCGGTATTGACGTACAGAGCCGATTCTTGGATCGTCTCAAACGGAATATCGGCAGCGGATTCGCCACCAAGCACGCGCGCGGCCATGTGGCCAGTCTGCACGCCCAGTTCGAAATAATCCAGCCCCTCGGCGGCGACGCAACCCAGCGCCACCTGTTCAATCTCGCTGCCGAATACCGGAGTTCCTGCCTTGTCGGTCGCGTCAAGCACGACGTCTAAGTACTGAACCACCGTGTTGTCGGTGAGCATCGTCAGGCAGTCGACCTGTGGAAGAAGCTGCGGAAGCGCCAAGGCGATGTCCTGTCCGGCGGTGATGCCCGATTCCACAATCGAGAATCCATACTGTTGGGCGAGCTGTTTGTACATCGCAAGCTGCACCTGGCTGTTCGTCTCGCCGACGGTAAAGAGGATTCCGATGTTCTTCGCGCCCGGAAGCATCGCACGGATGGTTGCGAGCTGCTTTTCGACTGGCAACTGGTCACTGGTACCGGTGATGTTGCCCTCGGATAGCCCAGACTCCTCCGGTGCAGAGACCGCGGTGAAGATCACGGGGATATTGTCCTCGGCGGCGTTGAATGCGCAGACCGCCATCGGTGTTGCGATTGCGCAGATCATGTCCAGGCCATTTGCCACGAAGTTCGAGGCGATCGTGGCGGCAATCCCCATGTCGGCCTGCGCGTTCTGGAAGTCAACACTCAGGTTCTCTCCCTCGACAAAGCCCTTCTGCTTCAGCCCCTCAAGGAAGCCGCTGCGGCAGTTGTCAAGCGAACCATGCTCGGCAAATTGGGCGATACCGATGTGAAATACTGTCTCTTCCGCGAGTGTGGACGCGGCGGTCAGCGCAAGGATCAGCGAGAGTATCAAGGTAACGAGCTTTTTCATGGGGTTCTCCTCCTCAAAATGAATTGATGGAAGATCGCTGAGCCTGCAAACAAAAACGCCTCAAGCAATAATGCTTGAGACGGTTGCCCGCGGTGCCACTCAACTTGGTCTTTCGACCCACTTGTTCCATGTGCCATCACACATGCCGCCATGATAACGGGTGCGGATCCCGTCATTCCCTACCACCAGCCATGCCGATCTTCGGGAACACCCTCGGAAGCCCATTCCCCGGACGGTTCCGTGCCGCGATCACACCACCCGCGACTCTCTTGAACGGACGCCTTTCCGCGTACTTCTTTTCCTCAACGGTTTTCCTGATCATAGCACTATAGGCCGCGCTTGTCAACCATCACTGCGTTTTTGGTGAATGGCAACTGTAGGACCACAATACATATTGGACAGGAGGAAAAAAAGAGAGCGGGAGACGGACACATCGGTTATGATTGAGTAGCAGCAAAATCATCCGAAAGGAAGTGTCCGCTCCCACATGCACAGTGTAACACATCATCATTCTCTACATAAAGCGGCCTCACATGAGATTATAATCCTTTCTTCCGGCTCAGCTATTAAGGGTAAAATGAACGGCTTCGCCGTCCTTGACAGCTGAGCCGGAATCCGCTACTATACGGCCATGCAGTAACAAGGGTTTTCATGCCGATTGTCGGCTTTTCCTAACTTTTCGTTTTGGCACAACAACCGGGGGCAGACCAGGAGACAGGATGCCTGAGGGCAAATACTTACAAATGCTTATTTGTTTATATCCCCGAACGATGTTCGACCCAACCAAACGAGGAACGAATATGGACACGGAGCAGACCGAAGCCAGAATGATAGAAGGCGTACCGGCGGACGACAGGGAAAATCCGGACACCGTGCGTGAGCTTCGTCGCAGCAGCATTCTGCGGCGCCTTATTCTCATGTTTTTGGCAACCGTTCTGCCGGTATTTACTTTGGGTATTTATATTCACAACCGCGGACTTGAAACCATTCAAAGTGAAATCAGCAGTTCCACCAGTGCACAGGCGGCATTTTTTATGGACGCTCTAGATAAGGAGATCGAACGCATCCGCATTCTACAGTACGACTGTCTCAACGACGAATACCTGAACAAACTGGCGATCCGTCATCCGATCATGACGGATTACGAAATCGTCGATAGTATGGTCCAGCTTCGCCTGAGGCTGATTACCATTTTAAGTAGCAGCCCCTATGTCAGCGAGGTGCGCGCCCACATCCCGCCCATTGGGAGAACGATTTCGGCGAAGGCGGGTGTAGACGATTTAATGAAAGAGAGGTTTATGCAACTGTATGTGCCGAACAGCATGATCGGCGCGCAGATCCTCAACGATGAACGGAAGCTGTACCTGAGCACGCTTCACGAGTGGCAGAGCTCGTCATTGTACGCTATAGAAATCGATCTGAACGTAGACGCCTTTCGCGAGGCCCTCAATCAGTTTGAGACCTATCCCAACAGCAGCTCCTTCCTGCTGTGGACGGCGAGTGACGATATCATAACGTTCCGCTCGGCAGATTTGGCACTGACGGAGGAAACCGTTCTTCGAGACATGACGAGAAAAGGTATTGACCGCAAAACGGAAAACGAGGAATATTTTGTTGTTACGGCGAAATCAGATTATCTGGGAATGTCGCTAAGACGCTATATACCGAAGACGACGGTTATGGCACCTCTGCGAACTTTCTATAGGTGGGTCTGGACGTTCTCGTTTGTGACGGGATTGATGATCCTCACCTATTTGATCTTCGTCTACCGCGATATCCACCGCCCGTTATCCGATCTTGTCCGCACGTTCCGAAGCGTGGAAACAGGCAATTTTAACGTGGCGGTCTCCGCACGCGGGCGCGGTGAGTTCGCTTATCTCTGCCGACGATTCAATATGATGGTTAGTCGCCTCGGAACTTTGATTGACCAGAACTACCGACAGCGGATTCTGACGCACCGCGCGGAAATGAAGCAGCTGCAGGCGCAGATCAATCCGCATTTTCTGTACAACAGCCTGTTCCTGATTAACACGATGGCGCGCGTCGGGGACGAACATTTGATTCCGTTCACGCAAAGCCTGGGCGAGTATTTCCGCTTCATCACGCGAAGCGGCATGGATGAAATTCCGCTTTCAGAGGAATTGCGGCATACACGCAATTACGCGGAGATACAGAGCATGCGCTTTCCCAAGCGCCTGAAGCTCATGCTTGGCGAGTGCCCGGAACAATACCTCGATCTGCGGGTGCCGAGATTAATCCTGCAACCGGTTCTGGAGAACGCGTTTGAACACGCAGTGGAGAAAAAGCTCAGCGACAGCATTGTCAGAATGACGTTTTCCCCCTTGCCGCACGGGCTGGCGATCGTCGTGGAGGACAACGGAAACGACATGACCGATGAAAAGCTCGACAGGCTGCGGCGGTGTCTGCAGGATGAACAAGCCGTCGGCGAAACGACAGGGCTCATCAACATTCACCGCAGGTTGCGGCTCGAATTCGACAGCGAGAGCGGACTGGACGTCAGCCGAAGCGAGCTCGGCGGGCTTCGCGTTACACTGGCGCTGTCGCGCAAGGAGGAGAATGCGTATGTACCGCCTGTTGATCGTGGATGACGAGGTGCTTGTCGTCAATGGCCTGAGCGAATTGATTTCGATCCAAACAGAGCTTGATCTCGATATCTACAAGGCATATTCAGGGCGCGATGCTCTCGATTGGCTTGATCGCACGCGCATGGATGTGGTTCTGACCGATATCCGCATGCCCGAATTGGACGGCATGCAGCTGCTTACAGAGATCCGCAGGCGCTGGCCGCAGTGCCGCGTTATCTTCCTTACGGGTTACAGCGAGTTTGAGTATGTGTATCGCGCCATTCAAGACCCCTACGCGAGCTATGTACTCAAGACCGAGGACCCGATGAAGGTGATTCAGACGGTCGCCGGCGTTGTGGAGGCGATTCAGCGTGAAATCCACATAGAGGACCTTTTGCACGAGGCCAAGGAACAGGTGCGACAGACCCATGTGCTTTATCAGCAGGACTTTTTCCGTCAGCTCCTGCACAGCCGCCGCGCCGTGACGCGCGAACTCTTTGAAGAATTAGGCGTACCGCTCCGTGCGGATGTGCCGCTTTTGCTCACGCTTTGCCGCGCGGAGGAACTGCCGGAGGACTATATGGAGGCGATGCGACGGATGCAGTCCATCCGTCAACTTCTGGCGCGATACATTGCACCGTCGCTGTCCTTCTTTATACTGTTCAGCGGCGGCGATCAGATTGCGCTGTTTGCGCAGCCCTCGCCCATACAGACGGGCGCGGACGGCGCGACGATGAGCGAGAAGGTGTTGCGCAAGGCGATTGCGTTCCTCGCGGGTACGTTGGAGGCCGTGCAGGCGGCATGCCGTGATACATTGGGCATGCCCGTCAGCTTTGTCATCGCCTCCGATGCCTGCTCATGGGATGACATTCCCAACGAGTACGCACAATTGAATCAATTGCTCTCATATCGGATCGGAGTGGGTGTCGAGACGTTTCTGTCAGGCAGCGAGCGAAACGATCGCCTTCGCAACGATCAAGCCGTCGTTCCAGAACGCGGCGGCGAACATGATTTGCGAAGGACACTTGGTCGCAAAGATCTGAGCGAGATGGAAAAACTGTTAATGGCCGGGCGGGGGGATTCCTTTCTGGCGCTGCTTTCGGATTATCTCGATCCCTTGTCCGCCGTCACCAGCCGGAACGACCCGTTGGCGCTCGAGGCCTACTACACCGTAGCGCTCGCGCTGCTGTCCTACATCAACCGTTGGGGCGCGATGGAGAAGGTGGCGTTTCATCTGGCGCAGTACAAACTGATGCGCCCTGACCTGTTTGGCACCTGGACGGAGGCCGCCGATTACCTGCGCGAGCTTGCACGTTTGCTTCTAAAATTGCAGGGAGAGGAACAGTACAGACGCGCGGACAAAACGATTTCCTATCTGCAGGCGTTTATTCGGGAGCATCTTTCGGAGGATTTGTCCCTCATCCGCCTCTCCGAGCAGGTCCGGCTGAACCCGAGCTATCTTTCGCGGCTTTATCGGCAGACGACGGGTGTTACACTGTCCGATTTCATCGATCATGAGCGCATTGCGCTTGCCAAGGAGCTCCTTTCAGGCGCGTACGTGCACGTTCAGGATGTGGCGCAGCAGACGGGCTATGAAAGCGCGATGTCGTTTACGCGATTCTTCAAAAAGAATACGGGTCGCTCGCCGCAGGAGTATCGACAGGGTCAAAGTTAGTCAGACAGGTAAAGATCTGCTTATCAATCGTCACCGAAAGGGTAAAGACGGGCGACCGATGTCAAAACTCAGCGGTGGTTTTTCGGGGTGGCCTTTACTATAATATGCTTAGGGCCTTTTTGGCACGTCACAGATTTGATAAAGGAGGGCTACCATGAGAAACCGTTCGTACCTAAGGATTCTGGCCTGTCTGCTGTGCACAGCTATGATGTTCACGATTACGGGCGCCGTGGCGGAGAACGATCCCCTGGGCAAGTATGAGCCTGCGATCAACATCCGTTTCGTGCGCACCATCGACGACGACCTGTCCAGCAACGTGCTGCCCAGCACCCCCAACGAGACAATGGAGAGCAACCGTTGGCTAAAGCTCTACTCCGATGCGCTCGGCATCAATGTCACGTATGACTGGACGGTCGCGGGCGGCTACACCGATGATGCCTACACGCAAAAAATCAACGTGACGCTTGCCTCCGGCGATCTGCCCGATGTGGTCAACGTCAACGCTCAGCAGCTCAAGCAGTTGGTGGACGCGGACATGATCGAGGACATGACTGCTTACTGGACCGATTACGCTTCGGACTTCTCAAAGGACATCTACACCGAGGAAGGTGAGTCGGTTCTGAATTCCGCCACCTTCGCCGGCAAGCTTATGGCGATCCCGAATGTGGATGCGTCCATTGAGTGCGCGCAGTTCCTGTGGATCCGCAAGGATTGGCTGGATAAGCTCGGGCTGAGCGTCCCCACCACGATGCAGGAGCTTCTGGCAGTGGCGGATGCGTTCACCACGAAGGACCCCGACGGCAACGGCGTGGACGATACCTTCGGTATGGCCCTCACCAAGAACCTGTACAGCGGCTGTATGGCGGCTGAAGGCTTCTTTGCCGGCTTCCATGCTTATCCGAACTTCTGGATGCAGAAGGAAGACGGTTCGCTGGCATATGGCAGCGTGCAGCCCGAAATGAAGGCCGCGTTGCAGGCGCTCGCTGATATGTACGCCAAGGGCGCACTCGACAAGGAATTCGGCGTCAAGGACGGCTCCAAGGTGGCTGAGAGCATCGCCGCCGGCAAGTGCGGCATTGACTTCGGCGAGCAGTGGAACCCGATCTATCCGCTTCTGAGCAACCACACCAATGACAACAACGCCAACTGGATCGGCTGCAACATCGTCTCCTTTGATGATCAGCTGCCCAAGGTTCCGCTTAAGTTTCGCACTGCTCGTTACTTCGCCGTGCGCAAGGGCTACGAACATCCCGAAGCCGTTGTCAAGATGGTCAACATGCACCTGGAAAAGAACTGGGGCGAAACCAACGATTTCGGTTACTACTACATGCCCGCCGAGAACGCGAACACGAGCGTCTGGAAGTTCTCTCCCGTGACGCCCTTCCCGCCCTTCAAGAACCTCAACGCGTTCAAGGAGTTGCAGAAAGCCCGCGCCGCTAACGACATGGGCCTGGTGGTAGGCGAGGCGAAATCCATTCAGGCCAGTCTGGAGCGCTATGCCGCCGGGGATATGTCGCTGTGGGGGTGGTACAAAATTTACGGCGAGGACGGCGTTTATCTGGTGCTTGAAGACTATCAGGCGCACGATCAGCTGTTGGTTGAGTCTTTCGTAGGCGCGCCGACGCCCACAATGGTCGAACGCCGCGCGACGCTTGAGAAGATGGAGAAGGAAGTCTTCGTCAAGATTATCATGGGCGCTGCGCCGATCGAAGAGTTCGACAAGTTCGTCAACGACTGGAACGAGCTCGGCGGTGCGAGCATCACGCAGGAAGTCAACGAGTGGTATGCTTCCTTGAAGTAATCGCATCATCGCAAGCGGGAGGAGTGGACTGCGTGATGCTCCTCCCGCTTTTTCCTGTTATTGCCTTTGCACATACCGACTATAAAAGGGGAGTGTCCGCCCTTGCCTAAAAAGCGTAAGCTGCTCAGGGAACTGCCCCTCCATCTCATGTTACTGCCGGCCGTTGCTGCGCTCATTGTGTTCCATTACGTGCCGATGGCGGGCATCGTCATCGCTTTTCAGAAATTTATCCCGGCCAAGGGGCTATTTGGCGTACAGAAGTGGATCGGGCTGGATAATTTCCGCTATGTCTTCAAGTTGCCGAGCTTCATCAGCGTGATCTGGAATACCGTGTCTATTTCCTTTATGAAAATTCTTCTCGGGCTTTTCGTTCCCATCGTCATTTCTATCATGCTTAATGAGGTTCGCAAAAAATCGCTCAAGACATATATTCAAACCGCGATTTATCTGCCGCACTTCCTATCGTGGGTTGTGCTCGGTGGTATTTTTATCGACATTCTTTCACCCTCAGACGGACTGGTCAATCGTTTGATTATGGCTCTTGGCGGCAAGCCTATCTTTTTCCTGGGGGACAACAAGTGGTTACCCGCCACGCTCGTCATTACGGATACATGGAAGGAATTCGGCTATGGCACCATTGTCTATCTGGCAGCCATTACAGGGATCAATCCTTCGCTTTACGAGGCGGCGCAGATCGACGGCGCCAACCGATGGAAGCAAACGTTGCATGTCACCCTGCCCGGCATGCGGATGGTGATCGTTCTTCTGATGGTGCTCAACCTTGGCAATCTTCTCAACGCGGGCTTCGATCAGGTCTTTAATATGTACAGTCCGCCTGTCTATGAAAGCGGCGATATCATCGATACCTTCGTTTACCGCATAGGTCTGCTGGACGCACAGTTCGGCGTCGCAACGGCGGTCGGTCTGTTCAAGTCCGTCGTGTCCTTCACTTTCATTTCCGTTTCTTATTACTGCGCATATCGCTTCGCGGACTACCGTATTTTCTGAGTGAGGCGTGAGAGATGCAGACAAAGCTTCGCCGTAAGAGGATCGATTGGTTTGTGATCATCAACACCTCGCTGCTCGTGATTGCAGCCCTGCTGTGCCTGATTCCGCTTTGGCATATCGCGGCGGTCTCCTTCAGCACAAGCGCATCCGCCGCGGCGGGAAAGGTCACGCTTTGGCCCGTCAACTGGTCGATCAATTCCTATTCGTTTGTCACCAAGCGCCCTGCCTTCTGGCAGTCCATCGTTGTCTCCTTCGAGCGCGTGGCGCTCGGCGGCGGCATTAACCTGATGCTCACGATTCTTGCGGCGTATCCGCTGAGCAAGGACAAAAGCGAACTGCGCATGCGTACTTTTTATGCATGGTTCTTCTTTATCACGATGATGTTCAGCGGCGGCCTGATCCCTTGGTACATGGTCATTCGACAGTTGGGCATGATCGATACCATTTGGGCGCTTGTGCTTCCTGGCGCCGTACCCGTGTTCAATATTATCCTTCTGTTGAACTTTTTCCGCGAGGTGCCGAAGGAGCTGTCCGAAGCGGCGTTCATCGACGGTGCGAGCCACCTCGCCACGCTCGTCCGCATCTATATTCCTGTTTCACTGCCCGCGCTGGCCACCATCCTGCTCTTTTCCATCGTCCATCACTGGAACAGTTGGTTTGACGGCTTGATCCTGATGAACAAGCCCGCAAATTATCCGTTGCAGAGCTATATTCAAACCATTGTCGTTCAGCGAACCTACAGCCTAATGACACGTGAGGAAATCCAGGCGCTCTCGACGATTTCCGATAAAACCCTCCGCTCCGCGCAAATTTTTCTCGGCTCGTTGCCGATCGTGGCGGTGTATCCCTTCCTGCAGCGTTATTTCGTCAAGGGAATTGTGCTAGGCAGCGTCAAGGGCTGATCGGACATACACAAGGGGGGTTCGATGAACGTTTAGGGCAAATCGATTCTAATTACGGGCGGTGGCCTGTCAAAGCTGCTTGCGTGGAAGGGCGCGCTTGTCTTTCTGACAGATCTGGACGCCGTGCCAGTCCCTGACATCGCCCACCGGCAGACGGGTCAAGGGCGAAGCAGATTTGTCCGCCCGATGGAGAGCAAAAAAACAATCCCATCGAACCGATGAGATCCTCATGTAGCCCATCGGTCAAGCTGGCGCACCTTACCTCCCGGCAGGTTGCTGTACGGTCATCGAGCTTGCTCTCTCGCGTACTCTCAATAGGCGGATATTCAATTTTCGCCGACGGTTTGTCCGTCGAGCGTGATGACTATAACACAGGATGGGTGAAAATGTCAACAATTGATTCCAAAGAAGAGTTTGGCTCGATGGGTAATGAAATAGACTGCACGGTGCATGACTAGAAAGTTCATAATGATCATCGTATAAATGCTTTGAGCAGATTAGAAAACCCGCCGAAGCGGGTGAAGATCATTTGTTGAGTAATTCGGCGATTTCTTCTGGCGTCTTGCCTGAAGCCTTCAGTTCAGCAAAGACCTTGGCATAAGTAAGCTTACGCTGGCGGCGCCCGGTTCCAGTCCTATATGCCATTTCGAAGCTCCCATTTTTGGAGTAACAAACGGATTAATCGACACGGCATCTAGTCTCCTGGACTCCAACCCGCCCCTGACTTTTTGACATGCTTGGCGTCCTTTTTTTCTTGAACACGGACGCTTTGATGGCGGCAGCCTTCTCGGGTGCCCTCCATCACAAAGTCCAATGAGCAGGTTGCCGTGACACAGACCTCAAGAAACACCAGGCTGTATGCATATTACATGTTTCGTGGTTTTGCAATCCCGGAAATATCCATCCACCCGTCCGGCTCTTTGTGTCATGATAATATAAAAGAGAAAATTCCATGACTTACTGCAGCAAAATGTATTGACAAAAGTAAACAATCGGTATAGAATGATAACATCAGTAGTTTTTAAAATACTTGAATAAACTTGCTTAGCGAATTCGGGGCGGTGGCCTTGAACGAATAATCAGGTAGGAGGAGATCCAAGGTGAGGAAGACTCTGGCGGTATTCTTGGCATTCGCGCTCTTGGCGGTCTTCTGTGTGGGAGTCCCAATCGCAGCCTCGGCCGATTCAGGGGTCAAGGCCTTCAAAGTTGCGTCCATTAACTGGACCAACGCGCATGGATGGCGTTCAACCTACGATGCCCAGATCAAGGAAGTTGCCGATCAGTACATTGCGCAGGGCATTATCTCTGAGTACCAGGCGCTTTGCCCGAATCAGGACCCCGCCATGGAGGTACAGTATTTCAACCAGTGCATCAACGACGGCTATGACATCATCCTGATCAATGCTGGCGGCAGCAGCGGGCTTGACGCGTGCTTCCAGAAAGCGAAGGAAAAAGGCATTCTCGCCGTTCCGGTGGACAATATTTATCCTTTCCCCGACGTTATCGGCGTGCAGACCGACCAGACGGTTTGGGCTCAGACGAACTTTGACGCCATGGTGAAGCACTTTGGCGACAAAGAAGTCAATGTGCTCAATTTCAGCGGTATGCCCGGCACAACCGGATCGGGCTTGCGCGGCGACGTTTGGAACGCGGCCCTCAAGGCGCATCCGAATTTCAAGATCGTTTATCAGGGCGCGCATAGTTGGAGCGACGTGGAATCCAAGAAGCTCATGTCCGAAGTCATCGCTTCCGGCGTCAAGTACGAGGCCATCCTGACCGAAGAAGCGTGCGTCGGCATTCTCCAGGCAATCCAGGAAGCCAATGCTCCCTATCCCGAATTCATGACCTCGGATGAAACCGTTGGCTATATCCGCATGCTCGACAAGATCAACGCGGACAAGCAGGTCATTGATTTCCAGGTTATTGAGAACCCTCCGGGAATCGGCGCCTCCGCCCTCAAGCTTGCGGTACGGATGGCCCAGGGCAAGGAATTCAAGGATGACGTGCTGAAGACGGACGCGAACGGCACGAAGGTTGCGTACTACACGCCCATCTATACCGTCACGCCGGATACCCTCAAGGACGCCCTTGCGAAGTGGAAGGACGCCGCGGATACCGATCAGATGTCCACCTACCTTTCCGACGAACAGGCGGACGCGTTCTTCAAGTAAGGTTGACCCGCGAGGCGTCCGGCGAACGCACCGCCTCATGTTCGGCGGATGTGAAGTGACAGGTTCATGAAGTCCCGCATAAGCCCACGCGGACATTTCTCCGCGTGGGCTTTGCAGGATAAAAGAAACGCCCTCATGAGCGCTCTGGAACAAAGCATGTAAGGGAGATGGTTGCTTTGCTGGAAATGAAGAACATCAGCAAGGCATTTGGCGTGGTTCATGCGCTGAATGACGCTTCATTCAAAGTCGATAAGGGTGAAATCGTAGCGCTTCTGGGAGCGAACGGTTCTGGAAAATCCACGCTGATCAAGATCCTCGGCGGGGCGGTCGCTGGCGATTCCGGGACGATAGCCATCGACGGCAAGGAAGTGAATATGCGGGGCAGCGATGCTTCAAGGAAACTCAAGATCGCGGTGGCGTATCAGGAGCTGAGCCTTCTGCCGCTCATGACCGTGTACGAAAACGTCATGCTCGGGCATTTTATCAAAGGGAAATTCGGAAGCGTCGATGAAAAGGCCAACAAGGCGTACGTCGAAGCCCTGTTTACGAAATACAACATAACCTGCGGCCTGGATGAATACCCGTCAAACCTTCCCCCCTCCGTGCTGAGTATGATTGAAATTGTGAAAGCCATCTCCTGGAAGCCGGAGTTCCTGCTTCTTGATGAGGTAACCGCGACGCTTCACCATACCGAAGTGGAGCGGTTGTTTGAAAACCTCAGAGAACTCGCGGAAACGGGAACCTCGATCGTCATCGTCACCCACAGGTTGGGGGAGATCTACAAAATCGCTTCGCGCGCGGTGATTTTGCGAAACGGATCGTCCGTGGCCGATGTCATTCTCGCGGAAACGTCCATCGATACCATCGTTTACAACATGACGGGAAAACTGCCGGAAACGCATCATGGAATCCGCTCGGTGGAGTGCGAAGAGTCCGGCACTTCGTTATTCGTCGGAAACCTAAGCATTCCCGGGTATGTCCATAACGCCTCCATATGCATCAGGAAAAGGGAAATCGTAGGCCTTGGAGGATTGGAAGGCCAGGGCCAATCGCAGCTGCTCCGCGCTTTGTTTGGCGTGATCCCCTATACGGCCGATAAAGTGATCATCAATGGAAAACAGGCGAAATTCAAGGATGCCGCGGATGCCGTTCGAGCCGGAATTGGCTTCATCTCCGGCGACCGGACCCGCGAGTCTGTCTTCGGGCAGCGATCCATCGGGGAAAACATCTACAGCGCAAGGCTCGCAAAGCGGAGCGATTTCAGCTTGACCTCCAGGCGAAAAGTGAATCGGGCCGCGGCGAAAATTGTCGACGACTACGCGATCAAAATCGGAAACATCGACAATCCGATCACATCGCTTTCCGGAGGCAATCAGCAGAAAGTGGTGTTCGGAAGATGGAGCTTTGTCGAGCCGTCGGTATTGCTGCTCGATGATCCCACAAAGGGCGTCGATGTCTCGACCCGGCGAGAGATGCACAACTTTTTGTTGAACGCGGCGGACAGAGGGATGACCGTCGTCATGGTATCAAGCGACAACCAGGAGTTGCTTGACGTGTGCGACAGAATCTACGTGTTTTTTGAAGGGAATATCCACGCGGTGCTTGAAGGAGAAAACAAAACAGAGGAGCGATTTGTTTCCGCGATGCTTGGGCTTAAACAGGCGGATTATGTGAAAGGAACTGATGCATCGTGAGCGGGCATAGCATCAAAGGCGACACGCTTTATCAGAAGCTCAAGCGAAAGCCGGAATACATGGGTACTGTGCTGATCGTTGCGATCGTGATTTTGAACATTGCAATGGAAGGGGTTGAATTCTTCAATCCCTCGAGCATCCAGACGCTGTTTATCACCGCGATGCCGCTTGTCATTCTGACGGTCGCACAGGTCATTGTGCTGATTTCGGGAAACATTGACCTTTCTTCCGGCATCACAATGTCCCTGGTCAACGTTTTTGCCGTGATGATGCCCAAGCATATCCCCGCGTTGCCGATCTGGGCGGCATACGCCATCGCGTTCCTGCTTGCGGTATTCGTGGGCAGCCTCAACGGCGTCATTGTCGGCGTTTTCAGAATACCGCCCATGCTGGCAACCTATGGCATGTCATTCATCATCAAGGGGATCAACCTGCTCATCAGCGACAGGCCGCAGGGGAAAGTGCCCAGCGAGTTATGGGGGGCTTATCAGGGAGATGTATTTGGAATACCGAATTCGCTGTTTTTGCTCATTGCCTTGGTTCTCGTCTGGTTCGTGCTGAAAAAGCGCGCATCCATCAAGGAGATGTATGCGATGGGGGGCAACGAAAAAGCGACGTATCTTACCGGGATCTCCGTCGTCAAGACGACCATCAAGGCGTATGCGCTGAGCGGCGTGTTCGTGGGCGTCGCGGGCCTTGCCTGGACTTTGATGCTGGCGAGTTCAAACCCCATCAATGGCGATGTGAAAACCTTGCAATCCATCGCCGCGGCGCTCATCGGCGGCGTGTTGATCTCCGGCGGCTGGGGCACGATGCTGTGCGGCATCCTGGGCGCGTTCTTCATGGTGCTGGTCAACAACGCCACCAGCTACATGTTTACAAAATTCATTCCCTCCTTTATCAAGGGTTTCTCTGTTTCTACATATTATCAAGATTTCACCGCACAGCTCATCACGATGCTGGGCATCGTTCTGGCCATCACCGTCAGCGCCAGGGCAAAAGAGATGACAAACAGAATCATGCGAATTCAAGGCAAAGAGGGGCGTGAGGCGGAATGAACGCGTCCGCGAAAAAATTGATTTCCTCGCTGTCGAATACATCCATCATGGCGCTTATGCTGGCGGTGGTGCTGTTCGCCATCATGATGGTGATCCGCCCCGGTGAATTTACGCTCGCCGCCCTGGGCACAGCCGTGGCAGCGGTGCTTGCCAACGCCGCCATGCTGCTGTTTGCCAGCGCCGGACAAATGGTCGTCATCACATCGGGCGGCATTGATCTTTCAACGGGGGCGATCATGTCCACAACGGCATGCCTGACCGTTGAAATCATGAATGGGAACAATGAGTTGCTTCTCCCGGCCATCCTCGTCTGCCTTGTGTTCGGATTCTTTATAGGCACGCTGAACGGGCTAGGCGTTGCCTACATCAAAATTCCCGCTTTGATTTTGACATTGTGCATGTCCAATGTGCTGACCAAGTTCCAGCCCATTTTTACCGGCGCCTATCCAAGAGGGACGGTATCGCAGCAGTTGGGGGACGCCTTTGCTTGGCGGTTTTTTGGATTTCTCCCGGGAATCTTCATTTGTTCCATCCTGTTCTACATCCTGCTTGTGCTATTCCTTACCCGCTTTCAATACGGCTCCCGCCTGAACATGGTTGGCACGAACCCTACGGCTTCCGTTCTATCAGGGATACGCGCAAAGCACGTCACAATGCTCGCTTATTCGTTTGGAGGCCTGATCGCCGGTCTGGGCGGATTTGTGGGCGCGGGATACTTCAGACAGCTGCAAATCGCGACATTTGACGGCTACACAATGCAATCGATCGCCGCGGTGGTCATCGGAGGCTCCATGATTGCCGGTGGCAAATCAAGCTATTTTGGAACGCTTACCGGGACGATCATGCTGATGACGCTAAGCCTCTTCCTTTCATCGATCAATACGGATGTACCCATCCGCAACATCATCATGGGCGCGATGCTGATCGCACTACTCATCATATACAATCGAAAACCGGCGATACGCCAATAGTTTTTAAGGAAGTGTTATCATGAAGCTGGGCTTGTTCACGGCGCTTTACGCCGAGTTGCCCCTTGCCGATATGCTCGGGAAAGTGAAGGCAATGGGGATTGAGGCCGTTGAGTTCTATACCGGAAAACAGGGCGCCCCCTCGCACTGCGACCCGAGCATTCTGCTTAGTAGTGGCGTCAAACTGCAGGAATTCAAGGACACCATGGACCGGTTTGGCCTGCCCATCAGCCAGCTGAACTGCTCAGGCAATCCGGTCAGCCCCATCCCCGGGGAGGCGGCAAAGCATAAAGAGGCCTTTCTTCAAACAATACGGCTTGCGAAAGAATTGGGCGTCGATACAATCGCCAATTTTTCGGGATGCCCTGGCGGCGGCCCAAAGGATGAGACCCCCAATTGGGTAACGTGTCCTTGGCCGGAGGAATTCCTGTCCATGCTTGAGTACCAGTGGAACGATGTCCTGATTCCGTACTGGACCTGGGCGACGCGTGAAGCGGCCGATTATGGCGTGACGAAGATCGGGCTTGAAATGCACCCCGGTTTCTGCGTTTACAACCCTGAAACGCTGCTGAAGCTCAGAAGTGCGGTCGGGAATGCAATCGGCAGCAATTTTGACCCAAGCCACCTGATTTGGCAGGGCATTGACATCCCCGGGGCCATCCTTTCGCTGAGAGACGCAATCTTCCATGTTCACGCCAAAGACACCAGAGTTTCTGCGCGGAACATCCGCAAAAACGGCAATCTGGATACGAAGCATTACGCCGACGCGGAACACCGGGCGTGGGTCTTTGGGACGGTCGGGTATGGCAATGGCGAGTATTACTGGAAAAACATCATGGACGCACTGGCGACCATCGGCTATGACGGCGTCATCAGCATTGAACACGAGGACAGCTTCATGTCCAAGGATGAAGGGCTGCGCAAGGCCTGCGAACTTTTGAGCAAGGTCATGATTCGGGAAAAGCCGGGCGCCATGTGGTGGGCCTAGTTTGCCAGGCCAGGTTTACGCGGTTCATTTCAGCCACGCGCTTTGATGGCCGGACGGAGAGATCAAGCATTTTCATGCCGGAGGAGGAAGTTCGCAATGAACAGCCGGGATCGCGTATTGGCCACGCTGAAGGGACGGCCTGTCGATCGCATCCCCTACAACTTTCGCGCGGAAGACATAACGCTGCAGAAGATCTATCGCCATACAAATCAGCATGATTTCGATGCGCTGCAGGATCGGCTGGATTCTGACATTAGGCACATCAACGCCCTTACGCCGCCGGAAAAGAAGATGAACGGCTTTTACCAGAACTACTGGGGCGAGCGCTATGTTTATAAACCCAGCGAATACGGCCCGGTGCGGGAAGACATCGTGGGCGCGCTGGCGGATGCCGAGACCCTGCAAGATTTCAAAAGTTTCGATTGGGCCAAGAACGACGCTTTTGATTATGGCGAGATCCCTGGGCTGTGCGACCGGTATCAAGGCCGGGCGATCATGTACGGCGTCGGAGACATCTGGGAGCGGCCCAGCCTTGTGCGGGGCATGGAGAACTTCTTTGTGGACATGAGCCTTGAGCCGGAACTCTGCCACTACCTGTGCGATCTATTTACGAACTTCTATGTGGAGGATTACCGGCGCGCATATAAAGCCAGCAACGGCAGGATCGATATCTTCTTGATCTATACCGACTTGGGCGGACAGACAAGCACCCTCATCTCGCGGGAGATGCTTTATGCCTTTGTCATCCCGTACATTAGACGGATGGCTGACGCGATCCATGATCTGGGCGCGTACTTCTTCTTCCATTCGTGCGGGATGGTGCACCCGTTCATCCCGGATCTGATAGCCGCGGGGGTGGATATCCTGGACCCGATTCAGCCGTGCACCGCGAGCATGCAGCCGGAAGTCCTCGCCAGGGATTTTCACGGGCAAGTCTGTTTCCACGGAGGCATCGACATCCAGCAGGTCCTCGTGAACGGTACGCCTGACCAGGTGCGCGCCGAAGTGGCGAGGTACAAAAAGGCGTTCGATGGCAAAGGGTACATCTGCGCGCCGTCCCACTTGTTCCAGGTGGATACGCCGATCGAGAACATCTTCGCCATGTACGACGAAACCGCGAAATGCGTTTGATCACCAGAGCACGGTCGTCCAGAGGTAATTGTACGCCGCCGCGTCGCATTCCTGCCATTTGCGCCTGACCAACTCGACGTCTCCGCACAGGTTGCGGTAGGAGGCGCTTTCCTCATCCCACGGCCTTACGACGTTTGGCGGGCGCTTCCCCGGAGCGATGTTCCGCGGTTCGCATGTGCCACGCTCGGACGCGGCATGACCTTGGGAATACACGCCGTGTTCCAGCGTGTAGTTAACCGCCGCTTCAAGGTTCTCCGGCCGCACGTCATGCATCATCAGAGCGGTCGCATCCAGAATGTACCCTCCATCCGGCTTCATGATTTCGAACAGGCTCTTCATATGATCGCGCACGTCCAAGGTGCTTCCGCGCGCGAGTACGTCGTAGGAAAGCCCTCCACTGATGGCAAATCGGCCCTTGAAAGCTTTGGCGGCCTTCGCGGGATCCCCTTTGTCCAGATGATAAATCATGCTTCCAACAGGCAGTTCGCAAAGCGTTTGATAATGTGGCTCCCAGTTTCCTTCGCCATAAAAAAGGATCTGATAGCCACGCGAAATGATTTCCTCAAAAACGGGTTTTAACGTCGGCCAGAAGATCGTATCGAATGTTTGCTGCGAAAAGAAAGGCAGACACCCTCGATGCGCCCAGATGGTGATCGGCACCTGCTTTGAAGTGTCGGCGCCGGCGAGCGCGTTTGCCACGATGTGGGGCATGAGCGCCTCGCAAGCGCGGAGTACATCTTTCGGGCGTTCAAGCGAATCGATCGCGGTATCCACATATCCGCGGAACTTGTCGGCAAGGATGTCGAGCGGGGCCTTGATCATGCCGGCGTTTGCGCCGATCAGCCCTGATTCATATTTCAGTTTATGGGCGGCAGGCCCAAACGCGTTCATGTAATTTGCGTAGGCCAGCGCCCCGGATACCAGCGCGACATTGTGATCAAATGTCACCGGTTCGCCTGTTTTTGCAAGCCGTGACGTGGCGCGCGCGAACCATTTGTTGAATAGAAAAGCTGTCGGATCCTCACAGAACTCGTCATATTCGTCGCTTTGAAGAAACAGCTCGCCTTCATTTGCCGGCTCGGCGAACTGATTCACGCTATCCGGACCGATGTCTACGCCTGGGACATACAGGTACTTCCAAGAGGCGGATTTCGCCAGTCCGTAGTTGCTCCAGATCGCATTGAGCATCACGGAATCCACGCCCAGCTTCTCCCCGGTTTTCCGTGTCACTTCAAACGCAAGGTTATAATCGCAGGCGACCTGCTGGTTGGTCACCCCCATGTATCGCGCGGCGGCTTCCTGCATGAGGAATCGCATCGGAATTCTGTCGGGCGTCTTGTTGTTCATGGCTGCCCAATACCGGGTTGCCCTCTCGTGGTAGAGTTTTTCAGTCTCCGCATTCTTAAACATAACCATCCTCCTGATATTCAATAAGAAATCCGGAGTTCTAAAAAGACTGATCTGAAGCAACTTCCGAACTGATGACTTGCCATGCGGATCGAACAATCTGATGGTATTATAGTCTGCGATCGATGTTGCGTCAATATATGGTGAACGAGTACATGGCATCGATTTCGCAGCTGGTGAATACCCGGTAGAAGTGCTGGGACGACGAACTGTTTGGCAAGCTCGGTCTGCCCACGGGCGATCTGCCAGCGGCTGGTCTACCCCGGCGACTGCATCGGCGAGGTCTCGCCCGCCGTGCTCGGAAAAAACCTGGTTTTCAGGGGGGCGCGGATGCGCCCTTTCCATTTTCTTCAGGTTCTGGTAGAATGGACGCGATACCGGATAGACTGCGGCGCAAGCCGGAAACTTTTCATTGGAAAGGTGATGGGGATGAAGACGAAATTTGGCATGCTGGGGTGCGGTGGCATTGCGCGGAGGTTCGCCGGGGCGCTGAGGCTGTCGGAGAGCGGAGAATTGTACGCCGCGGCGGCCAGGGATGAGGCCCGGGCGCGGGAAATGATTGAAAGCTTCGGTGGGCAAAAGGCCTACGGAAGCTATCTGGACCTGGTCCGGGACCCGGACGTGGAGATCGTCTACATTTCGCTGGTCCACAATTATCACTATGAAGCGGCCAAACTGTGTGTGGAGCACGGCAAGCCCGTCATCTGCGAAAAGCCGTTCTTCATTTCAGAGAAGGAAGCGGTCGCGCTGACGGAACTGGCGCGGGAAAAGGGCGTGCTGGTCATGGAGGCCATGTGGACCCGGTGCCTCCCCGCCTTCCTGAAGGCCAGGGAGTGGGCGCGAAGCGGGGCCATCGGCGAGGTCAAGCTGCTGGACGCGGCGTTCTGCTTCAACTTCCCATACGACCCGAAGCACAGGTTATATAATCCCGAGACGGCGGGCGGCGCGCTTTTCGACGCGGGCGTCTACCCGTACGATTTCGTCACGGGCATTCTGGGCGAAGCGCCGGAAGAGATCAAGGCGGTTGCCCGCAAAGCCCCGAACGGCGTGGACGAGGCCGTCGTGATGGCGCTGCGCTTCCCTGGCGGCGCGCTCGCCAGCGCGGTGACCTCCGTAGGCGTCAAGACCAGCGAGACGGCCCACATCTACGGCACGAAGGGGTCCATCAACGTCCACCGGTTCCTCCGCTCCAGAAAGTGCGAGCTTCTCAGCGAGGAAGGTGAAGTGCTTGAAACCTTCACCGACGATCAGGAGGAGGGCTTCGTGCACGAAATCGAGCACGTCGTGGACCTCTACAGGAGAGGGCTTACCGAGAGCCCGCTGATCCCGATGAAGGATACCATCGATTTTGCCCGCGCGGCGGACATCATCCGGTCGCAGTGCGGACTATTGTAACGATCCAAGGCGAAAGGCGTGGTCAACATGGAGCAGAAAGCATTCAATCCGGGCGATTCCAACCGCATCACCCGGGAATACCTGGATTCCCTGCGCATTGAGATGCGGCATCTGGACGGCGTCCTGCCTTCCACGGAACTTAAGCTGTACGGCAGGCGCTTTGATACGCCCGTCATGGTGGCGGCGTTCTCTCACCTGTCAAATTATCGCGACGACGGCATGGCGGAGATCGCGCGCGCCGCCCGCCGGATGAACGCGGTGAACTGGGCCGGCATGGGCAGCGGGGAAGAGCTGGAGCACATCCTCGAAACCGGCGCGGCCACCATCAAGATCATCAAGCCCTACAAGGACGACGCGCGCGTCTTTGAGCAGATCGCCCACGCGCGGCGCGCGGGCGCGCTGGCCGTGGGCATGGACATCGACCACAGCTTTAGCCGCGCCGGGGAGTACGATTTGGTGCTGGACGACGCGATGCGGCCCAAGACACACGAGCAACTGAAAGCGTTCGTCGAGGCGGCGGAGGGCCTGCCATTCGTGGTCAAGGGCGTGCTGAGCGAGCGGGACGCGGAGAAATGCGCGAAGGCGGGCGTGAAGGGCATCATGGTCTCGCACCATCACGGCATCATGGACTACGCCGTGCCGCCGCTTCAGATCCTGCCCAGGATCGTAAACGCGGTAGGCTCCGAAATGCCCATCTTCGTGGACTGCGGCATCGCGACGGGCTACGACGCGTTCAAGGCGCTGGCGCTGGGCGCAACCGCCGTGTGCGTGGGGCGCGCCGTGCTGGAACCGCTGAAGAAGGAGGGCGCGGAAGGCGCCTTCAAGTACATGCGGCAGATGACGAGGGAGCTCGCGGGCGCGATGGCGCGCACCGGGTCGCCTGACATCGCCCACATCGACCGATCGGTCATCTGGGGCGGCTGAACCGGACTTTTACCGGCAAACCAATAAGGCTTGCCGGTCGTTTCTTTTTGGCGGCGCGGGCGCATCGATTCCTCTGGATATTTATGCGCGCTGATAGTATAATGGCCGTAAACGCTTTGGGATGGGGGAACGGGTATGATCGTGCGCGTTCAAAAGGATGAACTGGATAAGTGCCTGGAGGTCATCCGCTCAAGCTTCGCGACCGTCGCGGAGGATTTTGGGTTTACAGAGGAGAACTGCCCCGGCCATTCCTCTTTCATGAAGCTCGACAGGCTGGAGCGGGACTTTGCGTTCGGCAACCCGATGGTCGCCTATGTGGCGGACGGGCGCTTCGTGGGCTTTGTATCGGTCCGGCCCATGGAGGACAGTTGCGAGATGAAGCTGCTCGCCGTGCTGCCCGGCTACCGGCACGGCGGGATCGGCCGGGCGCTGGTCGAACACGCGAAGCGGGTCACCGCCCAAGATTTCGGAAAGCGCAAAATGACCATCGGCATCATCGAGGAAGGCGCGCTGCTCAAGGCCTGGTATGAAAACCTCGGCTTCATCCATACCGGCACACAGAAGTTTGAACACCTGCCGTTCACGGTCGGCTTTATGGAGATGCCGCTGCCCTGAGGCCGGTCAAGGCTTTGAGTGATCCATACCGAAAGAAAGCGGGAGGCTGGCCCATGGCAACGCTCTTTCTGACCGCGCTGGGGATCGCCTTTTCCGGGGCCATCATGCCCGGCCCGGTGCTCACATACACCATCCGGCAGTCCCTGGTCAGCGGCCCGAAGGCGGGCTTTCTGATCATGCTCGGCCACGCGATCCTCGAAATGGCGCTGATCGGCTTGATCTTTCTGGGCTTTGACGCGCTGCTGCAGTCGGACGCGGCGCAGACCGCCATCGGCATGGTCGGCGGCCTGCTGCTGGTCTACTTGGGGTATGACATGATCAGCAGCGCCATCAAAAACAAGGTCCATATCAAAGTGGAAGGGGGGCGTCGCGGCTCGAGGGGCATGATCCTGTCGGGTTTCCTCATCAGCGCCTCCAACCCATATTTTCTGCTCTGGTGGGCGATCATCGGCCTGGGTTTTTTGCTGGGGGCGTACAAGTCCTTTGGCGTCGCGGGCGTCGCGGTGTTCTATCTGGGGCACATCCTGGCGGATTTCCTCTGGTACGGCGCGATTTCCACCCTCATCGGGAAGACGCGCAGGTTCATCAGCGAGCGCCTGTACCGGGGGATTGTCATCGGCCTTGGCTGCCTGCTCGTGTACTTTGGCGGCAACTTTGTGTATCTGGCCGTGCGGAGCCTGATCTGACCGGATCGCGCGGGCGGGGTTAATCAATAACCAAAACAAAGCTTTAGGAGAGATGTAAATGGACAAGCCGTTCAAAAGGATCCTGTATGGCGGAGACTACAACCCCAACCAATGGCCCAGGGAGGTCTGGGACGAGGACATGCGGCTATTCAAAAAGGCCGGGATCAACAGCGCCACCGTCAACGTGTTCTCCTGGGCGAAGATCCAGCCGTCGGAGGATACTTATGATTTCTCCGAGCTGGACGCGATCATCGACATGCTGACCCGCAACGGCCATGACGTCGTACTGGCCACCGCCACCGGCGCGCTGCCCGCCTGGATGTTCAAGAGGTATCCGGAGGTGGCGCGGGTGGACTACGAAGGGCGCAGGCACAAGTTCGGCCAGCGCCACAACGCCTGCCCGTCGAGCCTCGTCTACCAGAAATACGCCGCGCGCGTCGCGGAGAAGCTGGCCGAGCGGTA
Organism: Bacillota bacterium; assembly: GCA_023416655.1. Taxonomy (GTDB): domain Bacteria; phylum Bacillota; class Clostridia; order Christensenellales; family Aristaeellaceae; genus JAEZHK01. The sequence goes on along the minus strand of JAEZHK010000050.1, from coordinate 24,704 downwards.
CGGCGTGGACGGCCGCGTCTCGTGCTGGCACGTGAACAACGAATACGGCGGAATCTGCTACTGCGAGAATTGCGAAAAGGCCTTCCGCGTCTGGCTGAAACAGAAGTACAAGACCATCGAGGCGCTCAACAAGGCGTGGAATCTGGAATTCTGGGGCCATACGGTCTATGACTGGGACGAGATCGTCGCCCCCAACGCGCTCTCGGAGGGTATCGGCCCGGACAAGACCGCTTTCCAAGGCCTCTCCATCGACTACATGCGCTTCAACTCCGACAGCCTGCTCGAAAACTTCAAGCTGGAGCGGGACGCGATCCGCAAATACGATGCTACAACGCCCATCACGACAAACCTGATGGGCACTTACAAGCAGCTGGACTACTTCAAGTGGGCGAAGGAGATGGACATTGTCTCCTGGGACAATTACCCCGCCTACGACACGCCCTGGAGCTTTACCGCCATGCGGCACGATTTGATGCGCGGTCTGAAGGGCAAGCCCTTCATGCTGATGGAGCAGACGCCCAGCCAGCAGAACTGGCAGCCCTACAATTCGCTCAAAAAGCCCGGGCAGATGCGCGCGCAGAGCTACCAGTCGATGGCCCACGGCGCGGACACCATCCAGTTCTTCCAGCTGCGCCGATCGGTGGGCGCGTGCGAGAAGTTCCACGGCGCGGTGATCGAGCACGTCGGCACGGAAGACACCCGCGTGTTCCGAGAGGTCGCGCAGTTGGGGCGGGAGCTTGAGGCGCTGGGCGGCCGGCTCCTCGGCGCGGAAAATCCCGCGCGGATCGGCATCGTGTTCGACTGGGACAATTACTGGGCGCTGGAATATACCAGCGGGCCCAGCGTGGACCTGAAGTACGTGGACCAGATCCACCAGTACTACCGGTACTTCTATGAAAAGAACATCCCCGTGGACATGATCCCGACCGACGCCGATCTTTCAAAGTATAAAGTCGTAGTCGCGCCGGTCCTCTACATGGTGAAGGAGGGCGTGGCGGAGGCGCTGGAAAGTTTTGTGTCGGGCGGCGGCACGCTGGTGACCGGCTTCATGAGCGGTTTGGTGGACCAGTCCGATAGCGTCTACCTGGGCGGTTATCCGGGGCCGCTTCGAAAGCTTTCGGGCGTCTGGGCGGAGGAGATCGACGCGCTCGCGCCGGAGCAGCGGAACACGCTCCGCTTTGAGGACGGGGAGGAGGGCGCCTGCGCGCTGCTCTGCGACATCCTCCACCCGGAGGGCGCGGAAGTGCTGGCGCGCTACACGAGCAACTTCTATGCCGGGTGCCCCGCGGTGACGAAGAACGCCTTCGGCAGGGGTTATGTATACTATGTCGGCACGCAGCTGGAGGCCGGGGCGCTGGGTAAGGTACTGGGCGGGGCGGCGCAGGAGGCGGGCGCACGGCCGCTGATGGACGGGGAGACCGGGCTTGAAATCGCCTGCCGCATTGCCGGGGGTTTCCGGTACTGCTTCATCATCAACCTGACGAAGGATGCGCAGCCGCTGCCCCGGCGCTTCGCGGGCGGAGAAGACCTATTGACGGGCAAAAAACTCACGGAACGGACGGTGCTCGCGCCCTTTGACACCTTCCTGGTGTGCGAAGCGGAATAATTCCTATGGAATAGTCGACCGCCGGAGTCGCCATCGGCAATCGTGAATAAGGCACCCTCCTCTTGTAGAACCGCCGCGGCGGTGGAGGAGGGTATTTTTTTGCCTGTATCCCGAGCGGCAGGCTTGCTTCTGGCGCGGGTGACCGCATGGTACTTTGGATTTTGAGGATGTCATGCGCTTTGCCGCTCCGGACAAGGCGCGGGGTGTTGGAGTCGACACACGGTGCATTGTGCTTTTAAATATTATGTTAAATTTCCGCGCCAAGAGAGAAAAGATTAACTTTTATTATGGAAATGAGATATAATACACATATATATGTACAGGCATGTAAAGACTTGCGGCCTGGCGGGTGGGTGTGGTTTCGCCCGTTCAATGTGGTATAATGGACCTGTTTAGTGACCAAAGGCGTTGAAAAAGCCGCTCTCCCACAATGCTCATGCGCGTTACGGCACGATCTCTGCGAAAGGGGAGGCCATGAATACGGAAGCCATGATCAAAGAGTATCAACCGTTCAACATGATGGAGCAGGTGGTTGAAGCCAGGCTGCTGGATATGATGCACAAATCCAGAATGTGCACCTGCGGTAAATGCTGCGCCGACGTTCGCGCCATCGTGCTCAACAGCCTGCCGCCGAAATATGTGGTCACCCGGGTCGGCGAGGCGATGCTTCAATATGAACTGATGACCCCGCAGATGCAGGCCGTCGTCGTCTCGGAGATCACGATCGCCATCGAAAAGGTGTGCCGGAATCCCCGGCACAGCGAATAGCGCCCGCCGGATTGCCCCGGCCCTTTCAACCCGTTGCACATTATTGTAAACTACACAGCTTCGCCCGCGCCATTCGTCGCGGTCTTTTCTTTTGCCGCCAATGGGAAGTTGCGGTGATGCGCGCGCGGACGAGGCGGGCCGCATTGCGGAGATTGTGATCGGATTGTGATGGAAATTTTCATATTAGAGGCGAAACCCTACAATTTGTTGCGGCAATATCGGCAACTATCAAACATCCCTGACAACTGAATGGTAAGATACCGTTATGATGGATTGTGCGGGGTAGCCGCACAGGCAAGCGACGGGACCATGGCCAGGGAGGAGGGAACAGGTGAATATGCAAGCGAACTGCGTTTGTCCGGGGACCGATCAGGAGAAGGCGCTCAATCAGATCGCGAACGTCATCGACCTCTACAAGGGGAGGGACGGCAGCCTCATCCAGGTGCTGCACCTCGCGCAGCAAATCTACGGCTGCCTGCCGCTGGAGGTGCAGAAGTTCATCGCCACGCAGATGGGGATCCCGCTTTCGGAGATTTCAGGCGTGGTATCCTTCTACTCGTTTTTCTCCACCGTGCCGCGGGGCGAGCACACGATCCGCGTCTGTCTGGGGACCGCCTGCTATGTGCGGGGCGGCAAGCGGGTGCTCGAGGGCCTCAGGGAGCGGCTCGGCGTGGAACTGGGCGGCACCACGGAGGACGGGAAGTTCACGCTGGAGGTCGCCCGCTGCATCGGCGCTTGCGGGCTCGCGCCCGCGATGATGATCGACAATGAGGTTTACAAGCAGGTCAACGTCAACAAGCTGGAGAGCATCCTCTCCAAATTCTGAGCTGGAGGAGGTGAAACGCAAATGAAGATCACGAGCATCGACGAGCTTCTCAAAATCCGCGAGGGCTATGAAAAGCGGCTGGCCGGGTACAAGTACCACATCCTGGTCTGCGGCGGCGCGGGCTGCGTCTCTTCCGGCTGCGCCGAAGTGGAAAAAGCCGTGCGCGAAGCGCTGAAGCAGCACGCTCTTACGGATTCCGCGCTGGTCCTGGAAACCGGCTGCATCGGAACCTGCGCGGTCGGGCCGGTCATGCTGGTCCAGCCGGACGGCATCTTCTATACGAAGCTGACGCCGGACAGCGCGCGGGAGATCGTCGCCGCGCACCTGGTAAACGGCAAGGTTCTGAAGCAGCACACGTTCTACGATCACTCGCTCCGGCGGCACGTGCCCAAGATCGACGACATCGACTTCTTCCGGGAGCAGGTCAAGATCGCGCTTCGCAACTGCGGCGCGATGGAGCACGCGAGCATCGAGGCGTACATCGCCCGGGACGGCTATGCGGCGGCGGCCAAGGCGCTCACCGCCATGAGCGGCGCGGACATCGTCCGGGAGGTCAAGGCGTCCGGGCTCATGGGGCGCGGCGGAGCGGGCTTCCCCACGGGCGTCAAGTGGGAGGCCGGGCTGAGGGCGCCGGGCCCCGTCAAGTACATCGTCTGCAACGCCGACGAGGGCGACCCGGGCGCGTTCATGGACCGCTCGATCATCGAGGGCGACCCGCACTCGGTCATCGAGGGCATGACGATCGGCGGCTACGCCATCGGCGCGCACCTGGGCTATGTGTACGTGCGCGCGGAGTATCCGCTGGCGATCGCGAGGCTTGAAAAGGCGCTGGAACAGGCGCGCGGCATGGGGCTGTTGGGCCCGGACCTCTTCGGTTCGGGGTATGACTTTGACCTTGAGATTCGCATCGGGGCCGGGGCGTTCGTGTGCGGCGAGGAGACGGCGCTGATGAACTCCATCGAGGGCGCGCGCGGCGAGCCGCGCCAGAAGCCGCCCTTCCCGTTCCAGAACGGCCTCTTCGGCAAGCCCACCATCATCAACAACGTCGAGACCTTCGTGAACATCCCGGCCATCCTTCTGAAGGGCGCGGCCTGGTACGCGGGCTTCGGCACGGAGAAGAGCAAGGGCACCAAGGTCTTCGCGCTGGCGGGGGATATCACGAACACCGGCATCGTCGAGGTGCCCATCGGCACCCCGCTGGGCAACATCCTCTTTGACATCGGCGGCGGCGTGCCGGGCATGAAGCAGTTCAAGGCCGCGCAGATTGGCGGCCCGTCGGGCGGCTGCATCACGCGCGAAAACCTGAACACCCCCACCGACTACGCCGACATCAAGGCGCTGGGCGCGATCATGGGCTCCGGCGGCCTGATCACGATGAACGAAGACACCTGCATGGTGGACACCGCGCGGTACTTCATGGACTTCATCAAGGACGAGTCCTGCGGCAAGTGCGTGGCGTGCCGCCTGGGCACCAAGCGGATGCTGGAGATTCTGGAGCGCATCACGCGGGGTGAGGGTGAGGAGGGCGACATCGAACTGCTCGAGGAGCTGGGCTCGATCATCCAGGACACCGCGATCTGCGGCCTGGGCCAGACGGCGCCGAACCCCGTGCTCAGCGCGATCCGCAATTTCCGCGACGAATTCGAGGAGCACATCCGCTACAAGCGCTGCCGTGCCGGGGTGTGCGGGGGGCTTTTCATCTCCCCTTGCGAGAACGCCTGCCCGGCCAACGTCAACGTGCCCGGCTACACCGCGCTGATCGCGGAAGGCCGCTTCATTGACGCCTACAACCTGATCCGGCAGGAGAACCCGTTCCCGTCCGTCTGCGGCCGCATCTGTACGCACCCCTGCGAGTCGAAGTGCCGCAGGAGGACGCTGGACGAGGCGGTGGCCATCTGCGACCTCAAGCGCTTTGTCGCCGACTACGCGCACAAGCATGAGAAGGCCTACATCAAGGACATCATCTTCCCCAAGAACGGCAAGAAGGTGGCCATCATCGGCGCGGGCGCGGCGGGGCTCACCTGCGGCCATTACCTGGTCCGGATCGGCTACGAGGTGGACGTGTACGAGGCGGAGGACGTCGCCGGCGGCGTGCTGGCCTACGGCATCCCCGAGTACCGGCTGCCGATGGACATCCTACAGCACGAGATCAAGCTGATCGAGCAGGAGGGCGTGATCGTCCACCTGAACACCGAGGTCGGCAAGGACATCAGCTTCGACCAGCTCCGCAAGGAAAACGACGCGATCTTCGTCTCCACCGGCACGTCGATGCCGCAGCGGGCGGGCATCCCCGGCGAGAACCTGCTGGGCGTCGTCCACGGCATCAACTACCTGAAGAAAGTCAAGTTGGGGCGCGATGTGCCCCCGGCGGAACGCGTGGTCGTGATCGGCGGCGGCAACACCGCCGTGGACTCGGCGCGCACGGCGCTGCGCAAGGGCGCGAAGAAGGTCACCATCCTCTACCGCCGCACGCAGAACATGATGCCGGCCTACGAGGCGGAGATCCGCGAGGCGCTGCTGGAGGGCGTCGAGATCATTCCGCTGGCCCAGCCGGTGCGCATCATCGGCGACGCGGAATACCGCGTGATGCGGGTCGAATACACGAAGATGAAGCTGGGTGATTTCGATTCCAGCGGCCGGAGGCGTTCCGTGCCCTCCGACGCGCCCAACCAGTTCATCGACGCCGACCTGGTCATCCCCGCCATCAGCCAGTACGCCGACCTGCCGTTTATCCCGGTGGAGGACATCGGACGCACGCAGTGGGGCACGTTCACCATCGATCAGGACACCATGATGACCACGATGAAGGGCGTGTTCGCGGGCGGCGATATCGTGCGCGGGCCCGACAGCGTCATCCAGGCCATCGCGGACGGTAAGAAGGCGGCCATCGCCATCGACCGATTCTTCGGCGGGCGCGGCGCGCTCAACCGGGGCGAGGAGATCAAGCTCCCGCGCCTGCAGGACGACGACGACGTCGTGGAACTCCCGCGCTATCCGTTGGACATGCTGGAATTGGAGAAGCGCAAGGAGAGCTTCGACGAAGTCGTGCTGGGCTACCACAAGCTCACCGCGATGGCCGAATCGATGCGCTGTCTCCATTGTGAGAGGAGGTAGGCCGCGTGGTCAACATCACCATCAACCGCCAGCCCTTTCTTGTGGAGGAAGGCATCACGATCATGGAGGCGGCGCGCCGCAATGCCATCAACATACCGAACCTGTGCTACCTGAAGGACGTCCACCAGTTCGGCGGCTGCCGGATCTGCGTCGTCGAGGTGGAGGGCATGAAGAACCTCATGGCGTCCTGCATGACGATTGTCGCGGACGGCATGGTGGTCAACACCTACTCCAACCGCGTCAACAAGGCGCGCAAGGTGCTCTATGAGCTGATGCTCTCCGACCATTCCCAGGACTGCCTCAGCTGTACGCGTAACCAGTCCTGCAAGTTCCAGGCGCTGGGCAAGCAATTGGGCGTGGACACCTCGCGCTTTGAGGGCGAGCGGTCCAGTTACCACATGGACGCGTCGGTGTCCATCACCCGCGACATGTCCAAATGCATCCTGTGCCGGCGCTGCGTCACCGCCTGCCAGGAGGTGCAGGAGGCCTGCGTGCTGGCCCCGCAGAACCGCGGCTTCGACACCGAGATTTCCCCCGCGATGGGCCTCGCGATCGGCAAGGTCAACTGCGCCTTCTGCGGCCAGTGCACGGTGGTGTGCCCGGTCGGCGCGCTCCGGGAGACCAGCGCGAAGCGCACCGTCTGGGACGCGCTGGAGAACCCGAAAAAGCGCGCCGTGGTGCAGGTGGCCCCGGCCGTGCGCGTGGCGCTGGGTGAGGAATTCGGCCTGCCGCCGGGCACCCGCGTGACCGGGAAAATGGCGGCGGCACTCCGGAAGCTGGGCTTCAAGGACGTGTTCGACACCAACTTCGCGGCCGACCTTACGATCCTGGAGGAGGGCACCGAGTTCCTGCACCGGGTGAAGGCGGCGCTGACCGGCGGCAAGGCGGTGCTGCCGATGATCACCAGCTGCTCGCCGGGCTGGATCAAGTACGTGGAGCACAATTTCCCGGAAGAGCTCGGCCACCTCTCCACCTGCAAGTCCCCCCACACCATGCTGGGCGCGCTGGTCAAGTCCTTCTATGCCAAGGAAATCGGCGTGGACCCCGCGAGCATGTTCGTCGTATCGGTCATGCCCTGCACGGCCAAGAAGTTCGAGATCGTCCGCGAGGAGATGAAGAACAACGGTCTCCCCAACGTGGACGCGGTCCTGACCACGCGCGAGCTGGCGGACATGATCCGGTCGGCGGGCATCGACTTCGCTTCCCTCAAGGAGGAGGAGTTCGACAACCCCCTGGGCATGTCCACGGGCGCGGCGGACATCTTCGGCCTGACCGGCGGCGTGATGGAGGCGGCGCTGCGCACCGTGTACGAAGTGGTGACCGGCAGGGAACTGCCCTTCGGCGGGTTGCACGTGACGCCCATCGTCGGGCTGGACCAGGTCAAGGAAGCCGCCCTGCTGATCGAGAACCCGCTGCCCGAGTACGCGTTCCTGAACGGCGTGACGGTCCGCGTGGCCGTGACCAGCGGCCTCGCTGGTGCGAACAAGCTGATGCAGGATGTCGCCAGCGGCAAATCCCCCTACCATTTCATCGAGGTGATGGGCTGCCCCAGCGGCTGCATCATGGGCGGCGGGCAGCCCCGCTCGGACGACCCGGACGTGCGCGAGAAGCGGCTCCAGAACCTGTATCTCGAGGACGAGAGCAAGGAGATTCGCAAGTCCCACGAGAACCCATACGTGACGGCGCTGTACGAGAAGTTCCTGGTCGAGCCCAACGGCCACCTCTCCCACGAGCTTCTGCACACGCACTACGTCAAGCGCGGCCTGTTCAACCAGTTTTCAGCCGGCGATTATTCGATCGCCGCCGAGGCCGCGGAGCAGCGCAAGATCATGCCCAGGTTCAAGCCACAGCCGGCCGAGGCGCCGAAGCGCGGGCGCGAGGAGTACGAATCGCCAAGAGTCTTTGAGCTGGAGGCCGAAAACCGCCGCCTGAAGGCGGAGCTCAAGGACAAGGAGGAGAGCGTCGAGATCCTCAAGAGCGTCCTCACCGACTACCGGACATAGGGAAGGCCCGAAAAACGCGCCGCATCGGAGGGGGACTCCTCTCCGATGCGGCCGCATGACCATCCGCCCCGATATGCTGTGTTGAAATTCCCCACCGGATTGGGTATAATTGAGGCATCTATAGCGTTCCTATGGTTGCCGTTTCCCTGCCCGTAGAGCGTTTCACCCGGTGCCGCCTCCTCGCCGCCAAGACCTCCACCGTTCACTCCCCCGACTGAAGAATGCCCATGGCTGCATTGGGACGTGGCAAGGAGGGGTACGGGTTGGATCAGGAAACGAAGCTGCTCGTCGCCGACGCGGACCCGGCCGTGCGCGAGATCATCCGACTCTCCGCCAAGGCGGAGGGGTGGCTCTCCGACAACGCGCAGGACGGCATCACCGCGCTCAAGTTCCTGCGCAGGAGCGAGTACCACCTGGCGATCCTGGAAGCGGAGCTTCCGGAGGTCAGCGGCTACGTGGTCTGCCGCCACATGCGCAAGACCGCGCGCATGCCCGTCATCTTCATCAGCCGCTACGGCAACGAGGTGAGCCGCCTCGCGGGCTTCGAGGCCGGCGGCAACGACTACGTCATCAAGCCCTTCTACCCGAGAGAGCTGGTGGCGCGGATCAAAAACCTCTTGGACATCTGGGGCCATTCCACCTACGCGTCCGACACCATCAAGGCGGGCGACATCTCCCTTGACCTGGGCTCGCACCAGGTCACAGTCAGCGGCGGCGAGGTGAAGCTCACGCCCAAGGAATTCGACCTGCTCCTCTTCTTCCTGCGCAACCAGCACCAGGCGTTCTCAAGGGACTCGCTCTTGCAGCTCGTCTGGGGGCAGGACTTCTTCGGCACCGACCGCACCGTGGACACCCACGTCAAGAGCCTGCGCGGCAAGATTCTGCCCTGCCAGAACAGCATTCAGACCGTCTGGGGGTACGGCTACAAGTTTGAGATCTAAAACCCCATATCGCGGCCACGATATTTTCCTGTTTTGAAAAATTCCGCCAAGTATTGGCAAAGAAACGCAAAAAAATCTATTGACACAATGCACCCGTCGGATGGTACGATACACAGGGGTGCTATTGGCATGCAGTGCCCCGACAGGAAAGGAGACCCCTATGAAGAGATGGATCGCGCTGCTGTTCGTCCTGTGCCTGATTCCGTTCTCCGCCCTGGCGGAGGAAGCGAAGCCGGCGGACGCGCCCACCGTGTACATGACGACGTCGATCACGCCCCAAGCGCTGGTGGACATCTACAAGGCGCTGGGCCGGGAGGCCACGGGCAAGGTGGCGGTCAAGATCTCCACCGGCGAGCCCACCAAGTCCAACTACCTGTCGCCCGACCTCATCAATGACCTGGTGCAGTCCGTTGACGGCACCATCGTGGAGTGCAACACCGCCTACGGCGGCAGGCGCATGCAGACGGCCATGCACTACCAGATCGCCGAGGACCACGGCTTCACCGCCATCGCGGACGTGGACATCATGGACGGCGACGGCGAGATGACCCTGCCGATCGTCGGCGGGACGCACCTCAAGGAGGACGTGGTCGGTTCGCACTACGCCAATTACGACTTCTTCATCGTGCTTTCCCACTTCAAGGGGCATGAGATGGGCGGCTTTGGCGGCGCGCTCAAGAACATGTCCATCGGCATCGCGTCCTCGAAGGGCAAGAGCCTGATCCACAGCGCCGGGAAGAGCACCACCGGCATCAGCATGGGCACGAAGCAGGAGGACTTTCTGGAGTCCATGGCCGAGGCTGCGAAGGCGGTGGCCGACGACCGGGGCGAGAAGATCCTCTACATCAGCGTGATGAACAAGCTTTCGATCGACTGTGATTGCAACGGATACCCGGCCAAGCCCACCATGGCCGACATCGGCATCCTGGCCTCACTGGACCCGGTGGCGCTGGACCAGGCCTGCGTTGACCTGGTGTACGCCGCTCCGGATGGCAAGGATCTGATCCGGCGCATGGAAGCCAAGAAGGGCGTCCATATTCTGGAGCACGCCGAGGCGATCGGCATGGGCAGCCGAACCTACAACCTGGTTTCGATCGATGGCTGACGTACTCCGGCGGGAGTTCATCTACCTCGCGTACTATTTCAGCGTCCAGTTGGAGCAGATCCTGCCCTACTGGGCGCTGGGTATATTGATCGGCTCGGTCGTTTCCGTGTTCGGGAAGGCGAAGATCCGGCGGGCGCTTGCCGCCATGGGCGCGAAAAAGCTGGGCGTATTGGGGCTGATCCCGGCGAGTCTGCTGGGCATCGCGTCGCCGCTTTGCATGTACGGCACCATCCCCATCGCCGCGTCCTTCTCGGAGAAGGGCGTCCGGGATGACCTGCTGGCGGCGTTCATGATGAGCTCCATCCTGCTCAACCCGCAGCTGATCATCTACAGCGCGGCGCTGGGGGAGACGGCGCTTTTGATCCGCGTCAGCTCCTGCTTCCTGTGCGGGATCGTCGCGGGGCTTCTGGTGCGCGCTTTCTTCCGGGACAGGCCGTTTTTCAACTTCGCGGGCTTTCAGGAGGCGCCCGGGCGGGACGTAGACCCGAAACCCCTCATGAGGCTGGTCAAGAACATCGGGCGCAACATCCGGGCCACGGGGCCGTGGTTCCTCGCGGGCATCCTTTTGACGGCGCTGTACCAGCGGTACGTCCCGTCGGAATGGGTGGCGGACGTCTTCGGCAATCAGCGGGGCTTTGGCGTGCTGCTGGCGGCGACGCTGGGCGTGCCGCTCTACATGTGCGGGGGCGGGACGATCCCTTTGATCGCGGAATGGCTTCAGAGTGGCATGAGCTTGGGCGCTGCGACCGCTTTCATGATCACCGGCCCCGCCACCAAGATCACCAACCTCGGCGCGGTCAAGATCGTGCTGGGCGCGAAGCGATTTCTTTTGTACCTTGCGTTCTCGGCGGCGTTTTCGCTGGCCACAGGCGCGTTCATCGACTGGGTGCTCCGACTTTGAACCTGTTGGCCGCCGGATGGCAATGCCTTTCATGCCCAATAATGACGCGCCCGCTGAAAAACGGCGGGCGCGCTACATTGACAGAGGCAACTCAATTATCGGATCACGTAGGACCAGAAAGTCCAGTCAACTTTGGCGGGATTGGGTTCGTTCTCCACGGCGATGCCGCGCAGGGCCGCTTCCATCTTGGCGCATTCCTCGGCGGCGATCGCGTCATAGACTTCGGCCTTTTCGTCTGTGCCTGCCTGCGCGTAGGCGAGCGCCGCCGCGCCGTAAAAGGCGATGCCCAGGCAGTGCGCCGCGACGTGAATGGTCAACGCGGCATGGGCGCAGGTTCTTGCGGCCGCCTGCGCCGCAGGCTGGCCTTCCGCCTCGGTCGCCGCGGTATGGGCGCCGTTGTTGGTTTCTTTGGCGTCGACGAATTTGACCCTGCCCTTGAGCCAGCCCATGGCGTTGGTCAGGGCGTCCCTAGGCCGGGTGTCCGTGGGATACGCGCGCTCATAGATCGGCACAATGCGCTCTTGGGCATAGCTCGTACACCACTTGATCAACGTTGGCTTGCTCTGCGTTTCGACCAGCCGCATCAGGGAAATAATGTACGGCGACTGAAAGCGCCCGAGCGTTTTGCTTGGTTTCCCGCACTTCATGGCAGCCGCCTTTCAATGGCATTGGTCATTTTAAAAGCGTCTCGTAATTCGCCTTGCGCATCGATCCCTTGAGACAGAGCGCCGCGATGAGCGCCAGCACAACGCCCAGCCCCAGGAACATCCAGGCGTTGATCAGCACCACGCCCGTGAACTGAGCCGCCACGAGCAGTACCACCGGCAGCACCAGGAAGGCGCTCTTCTGCTGCGATTCCTCCATGGTTTGCGCCTTCGCAGAGCCGCGCACGATGATTGTGATGGCGATCAGGGAGATCGCGGGCGCGACCAGTAGAAGCACTGCCAGCCAGCTTGCGCTGGGCAGCACCATGCTCCCCATCGTCAGCGTGAGCTCCAGTTCCACCACGGCGAGCATCGCGAAAAAGGAGATGCCCGTGACCAGCATGCTGACCGCGAACGACGCCAGGATCTTGGCCCGGAAGATCTGCCGGATGGTGAGTGGGCAGTAGAGCAGCGTCTCCAGCGTGCGCTTTTCTTTCTCGCCGACAAAGGAGCTGGCGGCCATGACCGAAGCGCCCATGACCGGGATGATGATGAAGAAGATCGGCATGATGTTGTTGAGGATCAGCCCGATAAAGAGGCGGCCGATGTCGGCGACCCGTTCGCCAATGGGCAGAAGTTTGAGCATCTGATCCAGGTCACCAGCCTCTTCGGGCGTAAAATGCACCACGAGGATGAAGATGGTGGGTAGGATCAGCGCCATCACCAGCGGCACGATCGTCAGGACCAGAAAGTGCTGTTTGTTCGATACGACGCCCCGGATGTCCTTGCGGATCAGCGCGATCTGCTTTGAGTCGATCATACCGCCGCCTCCTTCGCCTTGCGCTCCTCGATCAGCGCGAAGTAGATTTCTTCCAGCGTCAGCCTCCGCGCGGCCACCTGGTACACGTCGCCGCCCGCCTCCACGATGCGCCTGACCATCGGGGGGATCTCTTCTTCCGACTTTACGTCGATCTCGTACTGCCTGTCCGCCGTCCGCCTGGCCGGAAGCCCCTCGGGGAGCCGGCTGGCCACGATGCTCACGGTCATCCCGGAAAAGACCCTGGCCCGGAGCGCGTCGATGCTGCCAGTCGCCAGCAACACGCCCTCGTCGATCAGGCCGTAGGCGCTGCAGATTTCCTGCGCGTAGCGCAGCTGGTGGGTGCAGAGGAACACGGTGATCCCCTCGTCCCGCGCGAGACCTTTGATCATATGGTTCACGGCCTGCGCGCTCTCGGGGTCGAGGCCGGAGGTCGGCTCGTCCAGAAACAGGATCTTGGGCCGGTGGATCATCGCGCGCGCCAGCGACAGCCGCTGGCGCATGCCGGTGGAGTACGCGCCCAGCTTTTTGTCCCGCGCGTCCGAAAGCCCCAGCGTTTCGAGCAGCGCCGTCGATCGCTTCGCGGTCTCCAGCGCGTCCACGCCATAGAGCGTGCCGTAGAACATGAGGTTTTGATGCCCCGTGAGGTTGTCGTACATCTGCGCGTGTTCGGTGACCACGCCGGAGAACGCGTGCACCGCCTCCGGCTTTTCGCTCGGGTCAACGCCGAACACGCGGCAGCTTCCCTCGGTCGGCGCGAGCATGCCGTTTAGGAGCTTCACCGTCGTCGTCTTGCCCGCGCCGTTCGGCCCCAGAAAGCCGAACACCTCGCCCGCCTCCAGCTCAAAGCTCGCCTGATTCAGCGCCCGCTTGCCCTCGGCAAACGCCTTGGAAAGGCCCTGCGCTTCGATCGCCTTCATATGTTCACCATCCTGTTCGCTTTAAACACCGCTCTAATTTTTAGATAATTAGACAATCATCTAATTTACAGTCCTAAGGATACTGCGGATTCCCTGTCCTGTCAAGGGGTTGCCGGATTAAAAACATGAAAATTCCGGCGCGAAGGCCGGAATGGAGGCATATGAGAACCTTGTGGGACGAACCTTTGGAGGCAGCGTTTAAACGACCGACGGCTCAAACACCAGCTCGCCCCGCGCGAAGCGGCCCAGCGAGAGCTTTTCCACGTCCCAGCGGCATTTTTCGCCCAGGATCTGCCCGGAGACGATCAACCCGGTGGCGGGCGCGAACATGAAGCCGTGGCCGCTGAACCCGCAGGCCAGGAATAGCCCCTCCAGTCCGTCCACCGGCCCGTAGATGGGCTGGCGGTCGGGTGAATTTTCGTAAAGCCCCGCCCACTGCCGCAGCACACTCAGCTTGCCAAGCGGCGGCATCAGGCTCACGCAGGTGCGGGCCATTTCTTCGAGGAAGGTCCAGGTGGAGGTGATCCGGCCGTCCCTGGGCTCGTCGTCGTCGCCCCGGCCCATGATGAAGCTGCCGTGCGGCGTCTGCTGGCAGTAGATGTTGAGCGAGAAGGACATGACCATGGGTTCCAGCATCGGCTCGACGGGCTCGGTGACCAGGATGTGGTGGCGCTCCGGCACGACCGGCAGGTCCACGCCCGCCATCCGGCCGATCTCGGCGGAATACCCGCCCGCGGCGTTCACCACGACGCGCGTTGCAATGAAGCCCTTGTCGGTTTCGACGCCCTCGACGCGCCCGTCCCGGACGGCGATGCCGGTGACGGTGGTGTAGGGCAGAAACTCGACGCCCAGCCGCCTGGCCGCGCCCGCGAACGCGTGGGTGGTGTGGAAGGGGTTCAGGTGGCCGTCCTTTTTGCAGAACGTGGCCATGGTGAGCTTGCTCTCGTCGAGGCAGGGCACGATTTCCTTGGCTTCCGCGGGGGTGCAAAGCTTCGAGGGGATGCCCATGCGGTTCTGAAGCTCCACGTTCTTTTGGAACTGGCGCTCCTCCTTTGGGGTCGTCGCGACCAGCAGGTATCCGCCCTGCTTGAACTCGATATCCCCCTCGTAGCCCAGCTCCTCCACCGCGGTTTCGAAGAACTCCACGCTGTACTTGGCGAGGTGGCAGTTCATCTCGGTGCCCCACTGGGTTCGGATGCCCGCGCCGCACCGCCCCGTGGAGCCGCTGGCGAGGTAGTTCTTCTCAAGGACGACGATGTCCTTGACGCCCTTTTTCGCGAGGTTGTAGGCGATGGAACAGCCGGAGATGCCGCCGCCGATGATCACGACCTCCGCCGTATTACGCATGCTCCTCATCCTCCAGGAAGAAATCCAGCCGGACGGGCTTGACGGGCGGGCGGCAGGTGGCCGGCTTCAGATCCTCCGGGGCCGCAAGCGTGTGGTCGGCGAGTTCGCGCATCACGATCTGCCCGCAGGTCTTTCCCTGACAGGGCCCCATCCCGCAGCGCGAAATGCGCTTGATCTCGTCGACGCTTCTGTATCCATCGGCGATCAGCCGCCGGATCTCGCCCAGCGTGATCTCCTCGCAGCGGCAGACCATCGCGGGGTCGCCAAAGTAATCGTCCAGCCGGATGTTGCGAACTATCAGGCCCATCTCTTTGGGCACGGCGACGGAGACGACCGGCGTTTTGTCCTGCGCCCCGGTGTTCAGCACCTTGACCACGCGCGCCCGGCATACGGGGCGCGCCTCGCGGTCGAGACCGGTGACGAAGTCGCCTTCCTTGGGGAGGGGAAGGAACTCATATGGAAGCTTCACCAGCGTTTCGGTGTCGGAGTAAGTCTCGTCCATCACGAAGATGGCCAGCCCCGGGCAGCGGCTGATGCACACGCCGCAGCCGTTGCACTTTTCCCAGTCCACCACAGGCAGCTCGTTGATGTCCTCGCGCCGCTCGATCGCGCCCCGCGCGCAAGCCGTCGCACAAGGATTGCACGGGATTTTCTGCAGGCACTCCACCATCACGACCGGGCCGCGCCCGCGCTTTTCGGAGGGCGGCGTGACGCTCTCCAGTTCCCGCCCGGCGGCGACGCCAGTTTTTTCTATCATCGGCATGCGCTCCCTTCAGTGGCGGGGACCCGGGTCTTCTCAAGTCCCTTCAGGATTTTTTCGCCGGAGGGGCCGCTTCGAAGCGCCTTCAATTCCTCCAGGCATTCCAGCCGCGCCGCTTCAAAGCCCTCGGACGTGAAGCCGAGGTTTTTGGCCGCCGAGAGGCCCGCGAGCCTGCCCTCGACCATCGCGCTCGAGGCCTCCTCGATGCCCGCCACATCCCCGGCGACGTAGACGTTTTTGACGGTAGTCTCGTATTCGCCGTTTCGGAGCGGCACGTGCCCGCCAAGCTCCGGCACGTAGCGCATTTCGCAGCCGATCTGCCACAGGAGTTCCGTAAGGGGCGTAAGCCCGACGGCGATGCACAGCGTGTCCGTTTCAATGTCGAATTCGGAACCGGGGACCGGCTGCCATTTCTCGTCCAATTCTGCCAGCGTGACCCGCTCCAGTTCGTCTTTGCCGTGCGCGTGCAGCACAGTCGTTGAGGTTATGATCGGCACACCCACCCTGCGGATCTTCGCCGCGTGCACCAGGTAGCCGCCGATCCGGGGCGCGGCGTCGATCACGGCTTTGACCTTTACGCCCGCCTGCAGAAGCTGGTAACTCACGATGAGGCCGATGTTGCCCGCGCCGACCATGACGGCGCTCTTGCCCGGCGCGACGCCGTACTGGTTCATCAGCGTCTGCACCGCGCCCGCGCCGTAGATGCCCGGAAGGTCGTTGTTGGGGAAGGGGAGGTATTTTTCGGCCGCCCCCGTCGCCGCGATGATGGCGGAGGGCCGGATCTTGAGAACCCTGCGCCCCTTCTCGACCGTCAGCACCCCATCTTCGTAAAGGCCCAGCGCGGTGGAGTCCGTCAGGATATCCACCCGATCCCCGTATTGATTCAGTTCTTCCATAAGAAGCTTCGCGATGTCGAAGCCCCGCACGGAGGCGTGCTGCTTCGCGGAGCCGAAAAACATGTGCGTCTGCTTCACCAGCTGACCGCCCGGGGCCGCGTTCCGGTCGATCAGGAGAACCTTCGCGCCTTCGCTTGCGGCGGCGATGGCGGCCGACAGCCCCGCGGGGCCGCCGCCGATGACCGCGATGTCCGTCTTCAACATGACTTCAGATCCCCTCTGCCGGACTGCGTCTCAACCACCATGCCCTCCCGGAGCTTTTCAACGCAGGTGCGGACGTTTGGCTCGCCGTCGACCACCATGAAGCAGGAGGAGCAGTTGCCGATGGCGCAGTACATGCCCCGGGGCCGGTTCAGGCGGTGGCTGTGGCTGAATGTGCGGATCCCCGCCGCCTGCAGGGCCGCGGCGATGGGCTCGCCCTCATACCCGGAGACTTCGCGGCCGTCGAAGGTGAATTTCACGGTTCTCTTTTCGGGGAACGTCAAGATGGGATGCTCAGTGATTCGCATGGAACCATCCTTTCTCGCGCGTAAGAATGCAAGTCCGGCCCCGTTTAACGCCAATGTCTTGGATATCCAGTAGTATAGCACAGCGCGAATCCGGTGTTTTAACGGTTTCACCGTTGCACTTTAACGGCATTTCATATTATATGGAGATGGAGAGTAAAGCCCACCCGACGCGCCGGATGCGAGGGGGAAAGACCATGCTCAAAGTACAGACCACCGTCGGCGTGCCCGATGCTTCGGTGCATTCGCATCCCTATGCCCACATCCTGCTGTCGCCGAACGCGCCGCTTCATGTGAAGATCGGCGAGCGGACGTATACAATCGACGAGCGCCGGCTGGGCATCATCCTTTCGGACGTGTTCCACCAGTGCGCGTGCGCCTCGAGCATCATCTCCATCAACATCCCGCAGAACATGATCAAAAAGAGCGACCTCGCGCTCTTTGAACGCAACGTCACCTTTCCCGTCGTGGGTATGCTGGTGCCGCTGATCGAGCTGATCAAAAGCGAGATCGCAAGAAACCCGGACAGCGATTCGCTGCGCTACCTGTACTACTACCTGTACGACAAGCTCGTGGAGGCCAACGTGCCCAAGTCCCAGCAGTACATCCAAGAGCACTTCGCCGAGCCCATCACCATCGTGGAACTGGCGCAGATCGAAAATTACAACGTTTCCTACTACACCGACTGGTTCAAGCGCAAGTTCGGCATGTCGCCGTCCAGCTACCTGAGGAATTTCCGGATCGAAAAGGCCAGGGAGCTTCTTTTGACCACCCATTACCGGCTGATCGAGATCGCCATGCAGGTCGGCTACAACTCGAACGCCTCCTTTACCCGCGCGTTCAAGGAGGCCACCGGCATGTCGCCCATCGCCTACCGCAGCCAGTACGCATCCTCCGCCGGAGAACACGAACCTCTACCCTGAGGGAAAAAAACGCCCGCTTTCGCGGGCGCGGCGTCAGGCAGCGGAGGTACGGTTTACGTGTCCTTCCGGGTTTTCTTCGCCCGGATCTGCGCCGGGCACTTCTTGCCGTCCGAGAACCAGCGGCAGTCTTCGCAGTTCAGGCAGGACTGATAATCCGGGTTGCTCAGGGAGTGCGTCAGGAAGGCCTCGTCCGCCAGAAACGGCTTTCCGTAGGCCACGAAATCGCAAAGACCATTTTCAACAAGCGCATTGCCCCGGTTCAGCGTCCCGATGCCGTTGACGACGGTGACCGGGATTTTGACGTGCCGCTTCAGAAAAACGCCGGTATAGGCGACGTCGTTGTATGGAAAATCCGCGGGGCGCTCGATGACGCGGTCGCCGGGGATCCCCGACGAGAAGTGCAGAAGCTCGATCCCCATCTGTTCAAGCGCCTGCGCCGTCCGGATGTCCGTTTCCAGATCGTCGTTCCAGCCCATGCGGTAGGAGAGGATGAAGTTCTCGTCCGAGAACGCCCGGATGCCCGCCGCGATGCCCTCCGCGAGCCTCAGCCGCCCGGATAGGTCGCCGCCGAAGCGGTCGGTCCGCCGGTTCGCGATGGGCGACGCCATCTGGTTCAGAAAGAAGCTATGCGCGCCGTGCAGTTCCACGCCGTCGCAGCCGGAATTTTTGCAGATCTCCGCCGACCGGATGAATTCGCGCTGGATCTTCTCGATGTCGCCCGTCGAGTAGCCACCCACGCCGGGCTTTCGCGGGAACCCTGCGAGGGGGTAGGCGAGTTGTGCGAAGAACCGGGTGCCCTGACTGTGGCAGGCCTCCGCAAGGCGGCTCAGGTGGGCCGTGTGCGCATCAAGATAAGCGCCTACGCCTCCGTTGATGGGCACGTCGCCGGTAACGGAAACGGATTGGCTGATCATCAGGCCCATCTCATTGGGTACCCGATCGAGGTAGTGGGCATACCCTTCGCCGCTCATCCCGCCGCCCTCCGCTTGTTCGAGGCCGAAGGGGACCATCGGCGCCATCACGACCCGGTTTCGGAAGGTTACGCCCTTGATCTGAAAGGGTTCCATGATCTTCATGAAAGTCCACCCCGCTTTGATTTTTCTGCCCGCATCCTCCCTCCCATTATATTGAAAACGTCGCGCGTTGCAAGCGCGCCCGTACATTTCTCTGATGTCGCTTGGATCAAATGTTATCGGATTTTACCCCCACCCATGTGAAAGAATCATTGCAACACATGGAATGTTGTGGTAAAATGTTGACGAATATAAGAGAAACGAGCATGAAAACAGGATTATACGCGCGGTAGGCCCCATAGGAGGTCTTACATGATTCCGTTACGCGTCCTCTACATAGAAGACAATAACGACGATGCCTTTATCATCCTGCGCGAGTTGAAAAAAGGCGTATACGAAGTCACATGCCATCTGGTCGAAACGGCGGGGCAATTCTTAAGCGCGCTCGCGGAATGCAAATGGGACATCATCCTGGCCGATTACACGGTGCCGGGCTTCGGCGCGATGCAGGCGCTGTCCATTCTGAAGGACCGGAACATCGACATTCCCTTCATCATCATCTCCGGCACCGTCGACGAGGAAATCGCCATTTCCGCGATGAAGGCCGGCGCGAACAATTACATCATGAAGGACCGCCTGGCCAGGCTGCTCCCGACCATCGAGCGGGAACTGAGCGATCTGGACGCCCGCAGGGAGCGCAAGCGCGTCGAAGAGGAAGCGAACCTCACCAGCGCGAAGCTCACCACCATGGTCGAGATGCTGCCCGACATGTTTTTTATTAAAGACCTTGATGGAAAATACGAAATGGTGAATACCGCGTTCGAGAAGTTCGCGGGTTACACAAGAGAGCACATCCTGGGAAGAACGGACCGGTCGTTTTTCCCGCGGGAGGCCGTCGATGCGCTGTGCGACGCGGATCAAAATGTCCTCGACCTGAAGAAGACGGTGCGGCAGGATATGAAAATCGAGAAGGGCGGCGTCGTCCGGTGGTTTGACACCGTCAAGGTGCCCCTTCTGGACGGCGACGGAAACGCGATCGGCATCATGGGCACCAGCCGGGACATTACGGACATAAAGATGATCGAGGAGGAGCTCAGCAACAAGGTCTTGGAGCTTCAGAACGCGTGGGAGCAGACCGTCACGGTACTGTCGGACGCGGTCGAAATCAAGGACGCCTATACCTCGGGGCATCAGAAGCGGGTGGCGGCGCTTTCAGTCGCCATCGGGCAGGCGCTGGGCATGTCCAGTAGCGACATCACGGGGCTGAAGATGGCGGCGCTGATCCACGACGTCGGAAAACTGCAGATCCCGGGCGAGATACTGTCCAAGCCCTCGAAGCTCATGGAAGCCGAGTTTACGCTGGTGAAGACGCACTCGGAAGCCGGGCGGTCCATCCTGAAGGACGCGGACTTTCCGTGGGACATCGCCCAGATGGTGTACCAGCACCACGAGCGGCTGGACGGTTCGGGATACCCCCAGGGCCTGATGGGCCTTTCGATCATGCTGGAGGCCAGGATCATCGCGGTCGCGGACGTCGTGGAGGCGATGTCGTCCCACCGGCCCTACCGCCCGGCCCTCGGGATCGAGGCCGCGCTGGGGGAAATCGCCCAAAACAGCGGGAAGCTGTACGACCCGGCCGTCGTCGAGGCCTGCCTCAGCCTCTTCACGAAGGAACACTTCACTTTTGATCTGATGAAATAAGTGGAGGGGCTGCATGGCACGGCTTAAGCGGGTTCAGCTGATCATCGTCCTCTGCGTGGTTGTATTCGGCCTGATTGTCGCGGGCGCTTTTTACTATACGAGCCAGTTTGCGGGCTTCGTTCAAAGTCAGGAAGGCGAGCTGAACATCATCGCGGACCTGAAGGTCCAGCAGATCGCACAGTGGTATCAAACCCAGGTTCATTTGGTCAACCACATATCGGACAGTTCCGCCCTGATCCGGCAGGATTTTGAGCGGCCGGGCGAAGCGGTCAATCTATTAATCAAGCACGCCAACCTCTTCCGGGGGTTTGACGGGGTGTGCCTGTACGACTCGTCCGGGAACCTCATCGCCAGCAGCCAGGAGCGCAGCGGCTGGCCCCGGGATGAATTGAAGACAATCGTCCCCCGAACGATCGAGAGCCGGGAAGTCCAGTTCTCCGACCTGTTCCTGGATGATACGCGGCGAGAAGACCCGATCCGGATGATCTTCGCCGCGCCCATCCTTACCGAGGGCATCATTCCGGACGTCTTGGGCGTCGTCGCCGTCATCATCGACCCCTATAAGGAGCTGTACCCGCTCATCCAGACCTGGCCGGTGCCCAGCAATTCCGCGGAAATCCTCATGGTGCGCAGAGAGGGTGACCGGGTCGTCTTCCTGAACGAGCTGCGCCATCAGAAGGACACGGCGCTGAAACTGACGCGCAGCGTTGAGGAACAAACCCTTCCCGCGGTCTGGGCCGTGTTGGGGCAGACGAAGGTGGGCGAAGGCGTGGACTACCGCGGGGTCCGCGTCGTTGCCGCGACGCGTTCGATCCCGGACACGCCGTGGTCTGTCGTCGTCAAGAAGGATTCGGCGGAATACTTCGAGCCGTTCCGAAAACCGGCCACAAGAATCATCCTCATCTTTAGCCTCTTGATCCTGCTGGCCGGCGGCGTTGCGTTCGGCTTTCATATGAACAACCTGGCGCAGGCCCGGAAGGACGATGTGACGAAGGCGAAGGCGCTCAACGAGGAGCTCGAGCGGAGGATCCGCGAGCGCACCATGCAGCTTGAAAAGGCCGTGACCGACCTTCAGGCGTCCAACAAAAACCTGGAGGCCTTCAGTTACTCGGTCTCCCATGACCTGCGCGCGCCGCTTCGAGGCATCGACGGCTTCAGCCAGGCGCTTTTGGAGGACTACCACGATTCCATCGACGAGCAGGGAAGGGAATACCTGAGGCGGCTTCGCGCCGCCGCGCAGCGGATGGCCGAGCTGATTGACGACCTTTTGCAGTTGTCGCGGGTTTCGCTCAGCCCGATGAACTTTGAGAAGGTCGATCTGTCCCGGATGGCGAATGAAATCGCCGACGAGCTGAAGAAGGCCGATCCAACGGCCGAGGTGGCGCTTGAGATCGAGCCGGGCATCACCGGCTTTGGCGACGCGCGGCTACTGCGCATCGTGATGGTCAACCTCCTGTCTAACGCCTGGAAGTTCTCCGGAAAGACCGCGAACCCAAGGATCGGGTTTTCTGAAAGTACCGACGGGGAGTCGCAGACCTTCACCGTCCGCGACAACGGCGTCGGATTTGACGTAAGGTACCGGGACAAGCTGTTCCAGCCCTTCCAAAGGCTTCATTCCAGCCATGATTTCCCCGGCACGGGGATCGGCTTGGCCACGGTTGACCGCATCGTGCGGCGGCATGGCGGCACGGTCCGGGCGGAGTCCAGCCCCGGCGTTGAGACGAGATTCTCTTTTACCTTGAAGAAGGGGGACACTTGAAGTGAAGAAGGACGCGATTTTGCTGGTGGAGGACAACCCCGACGATGAACTGCTCACCCTTCGGGCGCTGAAAAAGACCAAGCTTGTCAACGAGATCGTGGTGGCGCACGACGGCGAGGAGGCGCTTGAATACCTGCTCGGCGAAAACAGCGGGAACGACCTTCCCATCATGGTGCTGCTGGACCTGAAAATGCCCAAAGTGAGCGGGCTGGAAGTGCTCCACGCGATCCGATCGAACGCGAGGACCCAAAACCTCCCGGTCGTCGTGTTCACCTCCTCGAGCGAGGAGAAGGACATCGTCGAGAGCTACCGCCTCGGCGTGAACAGCTACGTCCGCAAGCCGGTCGATTTCTCCCAGTTCCTCGAGGCGGTGGAGCGGATCGGCCTGTACTGGATGGTGCTGAACGAATCGCCGTACCGCTGACGCGGTTCGCGCAGCGCCCCGGCATGCGCCGCGCGCTTCGATTCGCGGAGGCGCGGTACCCATAGCCTTTTCGGGCAGAGCTTGCTTGAGAGCAAGCTCTGCCCGTTTCATTTTTTGGAATATTGTACACTGTGTACTTTCACCAATGAATGTCTGCGGCCTTTTCCGCTTGCGCGGCTGCCGGGAACTGGAAGCGGGGCCGCGGCGCGGCAAAAAAATGCGAAACGTATATGGAACCGACGTTCCACATGTCGAATCGCGGTTACAATACAAAATAAGGGGTTATGCTGCAATATTGTCAGAATATTTAAACACATAGCTTGACAGGTTGGAAGTGAGATGTTATAGTTGGTATCAACAAGGGTTTATTTTTTCTGTAATGTGGAAACGGTTCCACATTTTAAGGTGGAAAATATGACGGTATACGAAAGCGGCGTCAAGGTTGCCCGGGAAGTGACCATCTCAGACATCGCGCAGTGGGCGGGCGTCGGCAAGGCGACCGTGTCCCGCGCGCTCAACGGCAGCGGGTATGTCGGCGCGGAGGCGCGCCGCCGGATCGAGGAAGCGGTAGCTGCGCTGGGGTATACGCCGTCGGCGGCGGCGCGCGCGCTGTCCACCCGGCAAACGAGCCTTATCGGGCTGGTCATCCCCGAGGTCAGCAACTCGTTCTTCGCGGAAATCATCGTGGGCATCGGCCAGGTTGTGGAACAGAACAACCTCGTGCTCATGCTCTCCAACACCGACAACAATGCCGAAACCGACCTCAAGGTGCTGCAGACCATGCGCCAGCAGCGGCTGCGCGGGCTGATCTACACCCCCGCGGTGGAGTACGAGGAGCGCGGGGAGCGCGAGAAAATGATCCGCCTGCTCGGGCAGATCGGCGCGCCCGTGGTGATCCTTGACCGTCCCTTGCGGGACGCGCAGTTCGACGAAGTCTGCACTGACAACCACACCGGCGCGTACCTGAGCGCCAAGGCGCTGATCGAGGCGGGGCACCGCCGCATCGGCATCGTGGCGGGGGACATGCACCTCAACATCGGCCGGGAGCGCTTCGAGGGCTTTAAGCAGGCGCTCAGCGACCACAGCATCGAGCTCCGGGAGGAAGACGTCCTCTACGGCGAGTTCGACCAGAACAGGACCTACGCGCTGACGCGCGCCATGCTCGAAACGGAGGACTATCCCACCGCCTTCTTCGTCAGCAACAACCTGTCGAGCAAGGGCTTCATCCGGGCGCTCTTTGAAAAGGGAAAGCGCATCCCCGAGGACGTCGCCTACATCGGCTTCGACCGGGTGGACGGTCTGGAACTCTTCGGACTTCAATATAGCTGCCTCGACCGCGACGTGCCCCGGATGGGCGCGATGGCCATGCGCCTTCTGCTCGACCGCCTTGACGACCCGAAGAAGGCGCGGGAGCGCATCGTCGCCTCGCCGGTTCTTCGGCTGACCGGCTCCGAGAAGCGCTGGCGCTAGGACACTGCAGGACACGGCATATATGAGGCAATGATTCGGTAAGCCCAAAGGGAGGTTTGGAGGGCCGCAGTCCTCCATGTTCAACCATATGCATCGGCTTTGCCGGTACATATGGATTTCCCCAAAGAGCGAACTTGCCCCCCAAGGTTGGTTTCCCTTTGGAAGGTTGGTTTCCCAAAGGGAAACCAAGTCGCTCGGGGAGCGACCTCAACATTCCAACGAGTTGGAATGTTGAGCCTAGAAACCAAGTCGCTTCGCGA
>JAEZHK010000045.1 GCA_023416655.1 Bacillota bacterium | reverse complement strand
GCGTGGCGGTGCCGATCATGGGCACGCAGCTGATGCAGATGGCGTACAACCTGACCGACATGTTCTGGCTGGGGCGCATGGAAGACAGCGTCATGGCGGTGGCGGCCAGCGGCCTCGCGGGCATGTTCCTGTGGCTGGGCATGTCGCTGATGATGTTCGGGCGCATGGGCTCGGAGATCGGCGTGTCGCAGAACCTGGGCCGGGGCGACATGGAGACCGCGCGGGACTACGCCCAGGATTCCACCCGGATCGCGCTGGTCCTGGGCCTTTTCTACGGGCTGGTCCTGATCACGCTGGCCGGACCGTTGATTTCGATGCTCATGGTCAAAGAACAGGACGTATTCGAAAACGCCTGCGTGTACCTGCGCATCGTGGGGGTGGGTTTCCCGCCCGTCTTCATCACCTTCGCGGTCTCCGGCACGTTCACGGCGGCGGGCAATTCCCGGCTCAGCTTCTGGGCGAACGCGGCGGGCCTCGTGCTCAACATGGCGCTGGACCCGCTGATGATCCTCGTCTGGGGCTGGGGCGTGGCGGGCGCGGCGATCGCCACTGTAATCGCGCAGTTCGTGGTATGCGCGCTGCTCCTCTGGTTTATGAAGCGCCACCCGCACCGGCCGTTTGAGCGCTTCCGGATTCTGGGCCGGGTAAATTGGGAGCGGACGCGCCAGATCGTGCGCTGGAGCCTTCCGGTCGCGTTGGAGAGCGGCGCGTTCACCGCGCTTGCGATGGTGGTCACCGGCATGGTGTCCGATGGGTACGGCCAAAACGCGGTGGCCGTGCAGCGGGTGGGCAGCCAGATCGAATCGCTCTCGTGGCTGGTGGGCGGCGGGTTCGCCTCGGCGATCACCGCGTTCATGGGGCAGAACTTCGGCGCGCGCAAATGGGCGCGCATCCGGCGCGGCTTCCGCGTGTCGATGGCGGCGCTCATGGGCTGGGAGTTGGCGGTGACGCTCCTCTTGGTCTTCTGCGGGCGGTTTTTGTTCTCGCTGTTCCTAAGCGAGCCGGAGGGGATTCTGGACATGGGCGCGACCTACCTGATGATCCTCGCCGGGTGCCAGCTGTTCATGGGGCTCGAGGGTGTGAGCGCCGGCACCTTCCGGGGCATCGGCAAGACGCTGCCGCCCAGCGTGATCTCCATTGCGTCCAACCTGATCCGCCCACTGCTCTGCTGGTGGCTCGCGGGCCTGATGGGCCTTGACGGCATCTGGCTGGGCGTGACCCTGTCCGCGGCGCTTCGCGGCGCGCTGATGTACGCGTGGTTCGCTCTCGACGAGCGTAAAATGCCCCGGTTGGACGAGCCGACGGCTGTAACGGAAGCAGCCAATTAAAAAAGAGGAGCGCCATGCGGTGCTCCTCCATTTTTTATGGACTTACCTGCGCGCGATCATCTCGATCTCAATGGCCGCCCCCAGCGGCAGGCTCAATACGCCGATGGTGGTCCTGGCGGGGTACGGCGCGTTAAACTGCTGCCGGTAGACCTCGTTCATGGCCGAGAAATTCCCCATGTCCGTCAGAAACACGTTGACCTTCTGCACGTTGTCCATCGTGAGGCCCGCCGCCTCCAGCACGGCGCCGAGGTTTAAAAAGCACTGCCGCGCCTGCGCCGAGATGTCTCCCTCCACCAGCTTCCCGGTGGCGGGATCGACGGGCGTCTGGCCGGAGAGAAAGATCAGCCCATCCGAATCCACGCCGTGGGAATACGGGCCGATCGCCGCAGCGCCCTGAGAAACAATTGCCTTCCTGCCCATGGAATACCCCTTTCAATTATTGCTGCCCGGGCCCGCCCCCGTCGAGAGGCCTATAGCCCCGGTCTTTCAGCGCCAGTGCGCTAAATGCCGCGCCCAGCACCCCCGTCAGGAAAAACATCAGCGCGAACCCCGCCCCGAGCCGTGCCGTCGCTACACGCCGCGCAAGGAAACCTCGCCGCAGCGCCCCCCGGCGAGCACCCGCACGCTACACGCCGCGCACGGAAACCTCGCCGTAGCGCAGCGCCTCCCGGCTTCCGTCGGGGGTGCGAACAAGCAGCGAGAAATCGTCGCCCAGGCCTTCGGCGAACGCGATGCGGACCGAATCGCCCGCGTGGATCGCGACCTCCCGGCCCAGCGTGACGCAGTCCCGTCTGTAGGCTTCAAGATACCGGCCCTTGTTGTCCGGCCAGCCGGCAAAAAGCGCGTCAAGGCGCACGATCATCTCGCCCGCCAGACGCCCGCGGTCGACGGCCTTGCCACTGAACGCGCGGACGGAGGTGGCGATTGTCCCCAGTTCCTCCGGGAAGTCGGCAGGGTTCTGATTGCAATTGACGCCCGCGCCGACGATCAGGTACTCCACGCGCCCGGTCTCCGCTTCGACCGCCAGCTCCGTCAGGATGCCGCAGATCTTCCTGCCGCCGAGCATAAGGTCGTTGACCCACTTGACGCCGGGCCGAACGCTCGAAACCGCCTCGACGGCCTCCGCCACCGCGATGGCCGCGCAGGCGGAGATCCCGCCGATGTCCGCGTGGGACGCCTCCGGGCGCACGAGCATGGAGAGGTACACCCCCACGTCCTTCGGGGAGTAAAAGCTGCGGCCCAGCCTGCCCCGGCCGCCGGTCTGTTCGCCCGCGACCACCGCCAGACCGCCCGGCGCGCCGGACTCCCGACGCAGGTACGTGTTCGTGGACTCCACGGCGTCCAAAAACAGCACGCGCTCCGCCCGCCCCTCGGGCAGCCACGGCAGGATTTCCCCCATGTTCAGCCGGTCGGGCGAGCCCGCGAGCCTATAACCCCGGTTCGTCGTGGATTGGATTTCGTACCCTTCCCCGCGCAAAACCGTCACCGCCATGTGCACGGCGGCGCGGCTGACGGTGAGCCGCCTCGACATCTCCTCGCCGGAGAGGAAATCCCGCGTCCCCTTGAGGAGCGCCAATACCCGGTCCTTCGTCATCATCGCCATCACCGGCATCATGATACCCGGTTTCGGTTAAATTGTCAATTTATACTTCACGCAGGTTGACAATGCCGCGGCGTGGTGGTAGATTGTAAACCGTTATTGATTCCACATTGACAATGGAGGGCTTATGAAGACGAGAGACCTGGTGCTGATCGCATTGTTCGCCGCGCTGATGGCGCTGTGCGCCTGGATCACAATCCCCTCGGTGGTCCCGTTCACGATGCAGACGTTCGGGGTCTTTATGGCGGTGGGCCTCTTGGGCGGCAAGCGCGGCACGCTGGCCGTGCTGGTGTACATCCTGCTGGGCGCGGTGGGGCTTCCGGTGTTCTCCGGGTTCGGCGGCGGTCTGGGCTATCTTCTGGGCAAGACCGGCGGGTACATCATCGGCTTTATCGGCTCGGCGCTGACGATGTGGGGGTTTTCCAAGATCTTCGGCCGGGGCTGGATCATGCGGGGCATCG
The DNA here is from genome assembly GCA_023416655.1 of Bacillota bacterium. GTDB lineage: Bacteria > Bacillota > Clostridia > Christensenellales > Aristaeellaceae > JAEZHK01. The sequence goes on along the minus strand of JAEZHK010000045.1, from coordinate 45,340 downwards.
GCATGCTGGCCGGGCTTCTCGTGTGCTACGCGTTCGGCACGGGCTGGTTCATGAGCGTCTACATACGCGCGAACGGCCCGGTATCGCTGATGACGGTGCTCTCCTGGTGCGTTATCCCCTACATCATCCCGGACCTTATCAAGATCGCGCTGGCGCTCTATCTTTCCAATCGGATTGAGCGCAGGATCACCGTCTGACCTGATCTCCCTCCCTGAGCCGCGGCCGCCCCGCATCCCGGAATTTGCCGGAGCGGGCCTGACCGCGGTTTTTTCCATGGAATGAAGGCCGCGGTCGGCAAGCCGCCGCAATCACCCTTTTTCCGCCCGCGCATAGGATGCAAGTGATCGATGCGAAAGGGGTGGTACGACTTGATTCTACAAAGCCAGCTGCCTACATATCAAATGCGCGCAGGCGATACGCTGTATTCGATCGCGCACAAGCACGGAGTCACGCCGATGGACCTTCTGGCGGTGAACCCGGACATCAGCGCCCACAACGCGCGCGTCGGAACCATGGTCCGGATTCCCTACGTGGGCATGTCCGCCAAAGTGGCGAGGGCCGCCATGTCGCCCGCCGGGAAACCGGTCGAAACCGCGCCGAACTACGAGGCTCCGGGCGAAGCGCCGCCGGAGTACGGGGTGTCGGACGAAGAGATGCCGGACTATTCTATGTCCGACGAAACGGCCCCAACTCTCGCGCTCCACGACCAGATGCGCACCCTCTGGGAGCAGCACGTCTGGTGGACGCGGGAGCTGATGATCAGCATCCTCTCAAGCCTTCCCGACGAAGCCGAGGTGACCAGCCGTCTGCTGGAGAACCCGGACCAGATCGCCGCGCTGTTCCGCCCCGCCTTCGGGGATCAGGCGGCGCAGACCATCTCGCGGCTGCTCACGGAGCATCTGGTCATCGGCGCGGAGATCATGAAAGCCGCCAAGGAAAGCGACATGGAAGCGGTCGACGAAGCAAACCAGCGCTGGAACGACAACGCCGACGCCATCGCCGCCGCGCTCGCCTCCCTCGGCCCTCAGTTCCCCGAGGAGGAGATGCGCCAGATGCTCTACCGCCACCTCGACCTTACGCGGGAGGAACTGGCCGGGATGCTCGCCGGCGACTATCAGCGGGACATCGACGCCTTCGACGTGATCGAACAGCAGGCGCTCATGATGGCCGACGTGTTCTCCCAGGGCATCGCCCAGGCGGACCACGCCCAATACCGCGATCCTCCCGCTGGCCGTATGGCCGCCCAGCCATCGCTCCCCGCGGTACCCAGAGCATTGGATCAACTCGAATCGGGCGCCGAAGATATCATCGACTACATCAACAATAAGGATTGGGCGCGGGCACAATCGACGGTGAACGCGATGGAGCAAAACCTTGCGACTCTCGCGCCGTCTTTTCAAGCCGCAACCGTTCCCCAATCTCTTGTGTACGAGATTAGCAGAAGACTGACGATGCTTGACGCACAGGTAAAAGCGAAAAACGCATATGAAGCAAAAGTCCAAGCCAATGCAATCACCAAGGTCATCCCCGACATCTACGACCATTACCGGGTGACCGTGCCGACCGACTTGGGGAGGCTGGACTACTTGGGCAGAGAAATCCTGCTCAATGTGGAGAAGGGCGACTGGACGGCGGCGCGCAACACCGCGGCGGAGGTTCAACGCGTTTGGTCAAGGCTCAAGCCCACGCTCAACGCCACCGCAAAGAAGAGCGCCGCCGACTTTGAATCGACCGTCAACGCCCTGAGCGGCGACGCGCGGAATATGGACAAAACCGCGACGACCAGGGATGCAAACGCGCTGCTGGATAAGGTCGATGTACTGGAGCAGGCGTATCCCGGATAACGGTCTGGGAACCCAAGCCGCAAAAGCGGGCATCGATTCGCTCAGCACCAGGTCGCAGCCGTGCTCGCCTCGCTCGGCCCACAGTTCCCCGAGGAGGAGATGCGCCAGATGCTCTACCGCCACCTCGACCTCACCCGGGAGGAACTGGCCGGGATGCTCGCCGGCGACTATCAGCGGGACATCGACGCCTTCGACGTGATCGAACAGCAGGCGCTCATGATGGCCGACGTGTTCTCTCAGGGCATCGCCCAGGCGGGAAGATGACAGGGCCTGACGAACCTTCAATGCCTTACATACATACAAAGGCTGGGGCGCATGTAAACGGCGTCCCAGCCTTTGTCTTTGTATCCATCAGAACACGTCCGTCACATTTGCAGCCAACGGCGTAGACCGCGACGCATACAGAAAATATAGCACTCACTACTCTCAATTAGAGCAGCGTCGATAACTCATCCATTGTTTACGGATGTTTAAATCATCTTTTTACTTAATCGACATCGTACTCTTCTTGTTCTACATGGAATGCTTCGTAACGCTTATATACAACAGTTAGACCAGTACAGCACGAACTATAACCCACTTTCCCGCAATAAGACATAAATTTCTTCATTATTCCAGAAATCATATTATCCAAAGGCTGACCAAGCAATTCTCGCAGCAGATTGGCAATAATTTGACAATGTTCTAAAGATAATTGTTCCTTTGCTATTTCTACATAGCGCAACCACATGCTGACATATGTATGAACAGCGTATCTAAAAAAGTCTCTATATCGATCATAGACGATTTCTAGCATTTTTTCTGAACCATCTTTAAATTTCGTCTTGCCTTCATCCATTCCGTCTCCAATCATTATCAGTCCCCACTCCATGCTATTTTTTGCTAATGCATGTCCTACCTGATTCGATACTGGCCGCATGTTTTTTGCATACATTAAGTGATTATTCGCATCTTCATACTTTCCGTTTATCTGGGCAGCAATTCCATATTGAACCCAAAAATAACTAATATGGCCACAATCGTCTTCTAACGGTTTGAATAGTTCCAATATATCCTCTCTCAATAATAAGCCATCATTTCGAATCCTTTTAACGCGTAATGCTTTCTCGAAAATAGTAGCAATCTCGTCTTTTTGATTTTCTTTTTTTGGAACACAATATTTTGCAGTCTCAATTAAAGTTTCTTTAACCCATTCTCTATTAATCGATTCCAGTAACTTGTTGAGTATTCTCCCGCGACGCAAACGAATCCACCCAAAGCTAGAGCTAAGGACTTCACTGTATTTCTTCAAAAATCCATCCACGCTGAATCCAGAAACTATCATTCCCCCCAAATGCGCCAACAAAGGATTCGGAATCCTTGTTACACCCAATCTATTAAGGTAGCACAGCTCATGTAGTATCCGTTTCTCCGGATCAGTTGCCTTATTGTCAAGCCATCGCCGATAATGTTTTTGGAAACTAGTGCCCTCCGAAGAATAGTATAACGCATCAATAATATCATTTTCTTCAATCACTTTCTTCATTATCAATTCTCTGCTCTTTTTGCTAAATGGATTAGTGTGTGGCGGCAACATTTTAAGGTAATGCCCAAGCCTTTTCCTTCTCGAGAGCTTTTCAAAAATTTCTTTCGCGTAAGTATCGTTCATTTCGGCAACAATTTTATACTCATAATAATTCGGCTCTTCGAATAATACATAACTTTTAGTGGAATGGTTTTCTGTTGTATCCTCAGTAATAATTACAATTTTATCAATATTATCTGGGCACATGTTTTTTAAATCAACAATTCTTTTGTATTCGTATGCCGCATTATCAATATATATCGCAAAACTAGTTTTTTGAGGCAGTGTACCCCAATACTCCATCAAATTGTCGAATACTTTCTCGTCGAATCTATTTAATTGACATGAAACAAACCCAATTCCAAACAGTTCAACCAGCAATCGCTTGGCAAAACATGATTTCCCTATATAACTATCCCCATGGAACGACAGAATCGAGCTTTTGCCCGGCGAAAGAGCATCCGCCTTCCATTTATTAAGCATTACAGGAGATATGTCGACATTATGAAAAAACTCAACGTAGCCGACATCGTCGCCCTTATATAGAGCGAAGGACGGAGGTGTCTGCCGGTTAATCTCGTCGAGAAATACTACACCTTTCTCCTTTAACGAATTGCGCTTTCCAGTAGGAATTGATACATTCTTCTCAAGTTCTTTAAGAAAGTTCTCGGCATCACTCTGTATCCATACAGTGTTCTTTGACTGCTCCATTTGCAATCTTAATTTAGTTGAAATGCTCGGAGAAATGAAGAACCGTTTGAACGCATCCCCAGAATATCCACTACTTTCATACATTTTAATTATTAAATTAAGATCGTCTTCTTGGAATTGTGTTCCCAAAATCACTATGTCGTTTTGCAATGCCCTGTGCGCAAATTCCTTCAAAATACTGCAAGACGTTATCGTATAATTACTATACTCATCTTCATCAAATACATATCCAGAATTCTCATCATCTACGGATCCATGCAGTTTTATTAGACTAACTTCAGCCGAAGATCCGTTACTAAACGGATGAGAATAGTCCCAAACAGCCAACGGAATACCAGCCTTACGATATATAACCTCCACGACATCATCAATATTTAAAGTAAAGATATACTCCCACGGATAATTAACTAATTTGCTATGGTATTCATTCGGGCTGCATCGTTTGAAGCATCTGGTTAATAGCTCATTTCTTTCTTTAACTTTGTTTTGCAATCTCAAAAAAGTGCATATTGACTTCAAGTTGTCTCGCTGCTCATAAATATCAGCGAGCATAGCTTTATCAGTGCTCTTTAGGGAACCATTTTCGTAAAATTTATCGTATAAATATTTCGACAACTCTTTTCCTATCATTAGGTTATCACCTTTTGAATCCAAAGCTCCGCAAGAGAACCCCGCGCCAATTAATAAAAATGGTTTACGAATGCTCATGCTTTTGACTAGCGAATCAAAGCTGGACGTAACCATCAAAAATCCCCTTCTCATCAAAAAGTTTTTCTGATTAACATAAACTCAACAAAATAACTTGTATATATTTTACTATTTCCCCAAACAAATTGCATGCGAAAACATGATAATGCGCGAAAAAACCAGAAGTTGCAGTCCGTTTATTGCTTTGTTCTCAAACAAGTTCCTAGCAACATTGTCGGAAGCAGATATAACAACTTCTTCACAAGAAGAGAGAAGCCCGGAACCTAACGGCTCCGGGCTTCTCTCATGGTGCGGTCGACGGGACTTGAACCCGTACTCCTTGCAGAACACGCCCCTCAAACGTGCGCGTATGCCAATTCCGCCACGACCGCGTGTGTGGGGAAGTTAAAGGCGACGAACGATATTATACAAAAAGGCGGCGGTTTTGTCAACTGTTAATTTGACCGAAGGCGGGCGGCACGGGTTAATTTTGCACTTTGAGCGCGCCGACCGTGGGTTTATATCGGCGCAGGGGTTTACAGCGCGGGAAAGATGGGCTATAATAGCCGCGTATACGATCGCGATGATGGGAAGCGCCCAGCGAAGGAGCCGCAAAGCGAGCCGGGGATTGGTGAAAGCCCGGACGGCAAAGCGCGTGGGGAATCATCCCGGAGCGGCTGGCTGAAAGGAAACGTAGGCCAAGCCGGGTCCGCCCGATACAGCGGCGGCGCATGGAAGTGCGCCATGAGCGGGCGCTTCACGCGTCAAATTGGGTGGTACCGCGAGCCTTCGTCCCAAGAGGGGCGGAGGAATTTTGTTTTTTGGAGGGGCGAACATGTTCGAGAAAGCGCCGACCACGCTGGATTTTGTCGGCCGCGAGGCCGAAGTGCTCAAATACTGGAAGGAGAACGACATCTTCGGGCAGTCTGTCAAGCTGCGTGAGGGGTGTGAGAACTACACCTTCTACGACGGCCCGCCGACGGCAAACGGCAAGCCGCACATCGGCCACATCCTGACCCGCGCGATGAAGGACCTGGTCCCGCGCTATCAGCTGATGAAGGGCAAGAACGTGCTGCGCAAGGCGGGCTGGGATACCCACGGCCTGCCGGTGGAGCTGGAGGTCGAGCGCACGCTGGGCCTCGACGGCAAGGAGCAGATCGAAAAGTACGGCATCGAGCCGTTCATCAAGGCTTGCAAGCAGTCGGTCTGGAAGTACAAGGCCGAGTGGGAGCAGATGAGCGACCGCGTGGGCTTCTGGCTGGACATGGACGACCCCTACATCACCTACGAAAACAACTACATCGAATCGGTGTGGTGGTCGCTCAAGCAGGTGTGGGACAAGGGCCTTCTGTACAAGGGCCACAAGGTGGTCCCCTACTGCCCGCGCTGCGGCACGGCGCTCTCCAGCCACGAGGTTTCGCAGGGGTATAAGGAAGTCACCGACAACACCGCCTTCGTGCGCTTCCCGGTGAAGGGCCAGGCGGACACCTACTTCTACGCCTGGACGACCACGCCCTGGACGCTGCCTTCGAACGTGGCGCTGTGCGTCGGCCCGGACCACGAGTACGCGAAATTCCGCAGCCACGGCGAGACCGCCATCATGGCCAAGGCGCTCATCGCGCCGGTGGTGGGCGAAGATGTGGAAATCCTCGAGACCATGAAGGGCGCCGACTTGGTGGGCATGGAGTACGAGCCGCTGTTTGACTTCGCGCGCTCCGTCGCCGACAAGCCCGCCTGGCGCGTGGTGGCCGACGACTACGTGACCCTGTCTGACGGCACCGGCATCGTGCACATCGCGCCGGCGTTCGGCGAGGACGACGCCCGCGTGGGCCGCGCAAACGACCTGCCCTTCGTGCAGTTGGTGGACGCCCGAGGCATCATGGACCCGCGCACCCCCTGGGGCGGGCTGACGGTCAAGCAGGCGGACCCGAAGATCGTGGAGGCGCTTATCCAAAGCGGGCTTCTCCTCAAGGCCGAGCCGCACATGCACAACTACCCCTTCTGCTGGCGCTGCGACACGCCGCTGATCTACTACGCCCGCTCGACGTGGTTCATCCGCATGACGGCGGTGAAGGAACAGCTGCAGGCCTCCAACCAGTCGGTCAACTGGATGCCCGACAACATCCGCGACGGGCGCATGGGCAACTTCATCGATAACGTTTTGGACTGGGGCCTCTCCCGCGAGCGCTACTGGGGCACGCCGCTGCCGGTGTGGGTGTGCGCCTGCGGCCACACGCACATGATCGGCTCAGTGGAGGAACTGAAGAAGCTCGGGAGCAACGTACCCGAGGACATCGAGCTGCACCGGCCCTACATCGACCAGGTGACGCTGAAATGCGATCAGTGCGGCGGCGAGATGCACCGCACGCCCGAGGTCATCGACTGCTGGTACGATTCCGGCTCCATGCCCTTCGCCCAGTGGCACTACCCCTTTGAGAACAAGGAGATCTTTGAGGCGAACTTCCCGGCGGCCTTCATCTCCGAGGCCATCGACCAGACCCGCGGCTGGTTCTACACGCTCTTGGCCATCGGCACGCTGATCTTTGACCGCTCGCCCTTTGAGAACTGCCTGGTGCTGGGCCACGTGCAGGACAAGGACGGCATCAAGATGAGTAAGCACAAGGGCAACGTGGTCAACCCGTGGGAAGTCCTCGACAAGCAGGGCGCGGACGCCGTAAGATGGTACTTCTACTCCGCGGGCGCGCCGTGGCTGCCCAGCCGCTTCTCCGGCGATATGGTCAGCGAGGTGCAGCGCAAGTTCATGGGCACCCTGTGGAACACCTACGCGTTCTTCACGCTCTACGCGTCCATCGACGGCTACGATCCGACGGCGAAAAAGGCAAATTCCGAAGACTTCTCGCTGATGGACAAGTGGGTGCTCTCGCGCCTGAATACGCTGGTGGACTTCGTGGACAAGGGGCTCGCCGAGTACAAGATCACCGAGACCTCCCGCGCCATCGCCGCGTTTGTGGACGAACTGAGCAACTGGTATGTGCGCCGCTGCCGCGAGCGCTTCTGGGGCAAGGGCCTGGAAGGCAACAAGCTGGCCGCGTTTGAGACGCTGTACACCGTGCTGACCACACTGACAGGCCTGATCGCGCCCTACACGCCGTTCATGGCGGAGAGCATCTACCAGAACCTGGTCGCAAAGCTCCCCGGCGCGAAGCCCAGCGTACACCTGACCGACTTCCCGGTTTCGGATCCCTCCAAGGTGGACGCGAAGCTGGAAGAGGAAATGGAAAAGGTGATCGAAGTCGTGCAGCTCGGCCGCGCCTGCCGCTCTGGCGCGGGTATGAAAACCCGCCAGACGGCCAGCACGCTCTATGTCAAGGGCAAGACGCTGACCCCCGGCATGGCCGACCTCGTGGCCGACGAGCTTAACGTCAAAGAAGTCGCCTTCGTGGACGACGCGCGCGCCTTCACCACCTACAAGGTCAAGCCACAGCTGCGCACCGTCGGGCCGAAGTACGGCAAGCTGGTGGGCGCCATCGGCAAGGCGCTGCTCGAAATGGACGGCAACGACGTGGTGGACACCTTCGCCGCAGGGAGCGCGCTTCGGTTCCAAGTGGACGGGAACGACGTGGAACTGACCGAGACAGACGTCCTGACCGAGCCGATGCAGAAGCCCGGCTTTGTGGCCGAGATGGATGGCGGCGTCACGGTGGTGCTGGACACCAACCTGACCCCCGAACTGATCGAGGAGGGCTTCGTGCGCGAAGTGATTTCCAAGGTGCAGACGATGCGCAAGGAGGCCGACTTCGAGGTGACAGACCATATCGTGATCACCCTGAAGACCACCGAACGACTCGCGGACGTGGTATCCCGCGGCAGCGCGGAGATCCTGCGCGCGGCGCTGGCCGACGGACTTGCCATCGCGGAGCCGGAGGGCTTCGTGCGCGAATGGTCCATCAACGGCGAGGCCGCAACCATCGGCATTCGGAAGGTATAAGCATAGCATCAAAGGGATTTGCATAGCGCCGCTGTCCGCCATGCGGACAGCGGCGCACACGCGTAAGCCGGGCTCGAACTTCGATTCGCATCCGGCTTACGCGCCTCGAAGAGGAAGCAACCTGCCGCGGCAGGTTGCCTTCAATGAAATCAGGGGCTTCGGCCCCCGAACCCCAGCCGGGGAAGCGGGACCAGCGGATCGACGTGTTTGACGCGGATGCCGTATGCATCCCTTTCCTCCTCGCTCCGCCAAGGCGAAATCGCCGGGAACCGCGTCATTGTTTCGCGCCCGCCCCGCCCAAAACGACACTTCACACCCCGTTCAAAGGAAAAATCGTTGATTTTTCATACCAACCATTGCGCTCCGGCCCGCGTTGTGCTATAATATCGCTCGTTGACGGCACGGCGATCTTCCTAAGCGCCACATGCCGACAGCAAAAGCAATTTTCTTGCCTGGAGAAGTCGCCTAGCTTGGTCGAGGGCGCGCGACTGGAAATCGCGTAGGCGTCAAAAGCGTCTCGAGGGTTCGAATCCCTCCTTCTCCGCCAAAGCCCCGGAAGCATCCTGCTTCCGGGGCTTTCCCATTTTTCCATCGTGCAACAGGAAAAGGCCCCGTCGCGGGGCCTTGATAAATGACCGTTCCTTCAATTGTATCCGGCGACCTTAGGCCCCGGTTTGCGGCTTTTTCAGAAGCGCCAGCAGCCCGATGCCGATGCCCGCCGCAATCGCGGCAATCACAAACGCGGGAAACATCAGGGAGATGTCCGAGGCCGCGATATTCTTGAAGTGCCCCGCTACATAGGAGGAGACGACGGCGCCGATGCCGAACCCGATCAACACCATCCCATAATTGGTGGCCATGTTCTTCGCGCCGAAGAGGTCCGCGGTAAAGGCGGGGAAGGTGCTCAGGAAACCGCCGTAGATGAAGCCGATGCAACCGATCAGGACATAAATCCAAAGTCCGGTAGCCAGATTCACCATCAGCGACAGAACGGCGGTGCCTGCCAGCAGGACGAACAGGGTGTTTTTGCGCCCCAGCCGATCAGAGATCCATCCCCAGAAGAGTCGTCCGCAGGAGTTGAACAGGGAGATCGCGTAGACGCCGATCGTGGCGCTCTCGGCCATACCCCTCGCAATCGCGATGGGTTTGGCAAAGCCGATCATCATCAGGCCGCCCATGCAGGCCAGCATCAGCGTGGCCGTCAAGATGTAGAACTGTGGCATCCCGAGAACCTGCGCGGGCGTATAGCTGACGGGGGCGATGCCAAGCGTTGCTTTCTGCTGAGCCCCTTGGGGCGCGTAGTCTTTCGGCGGATTGCGCACAAACCAGCCGCCCGCGGTGCAGACGACCGCGAAGATCGCGCTGAGCACCAGGAATGTCTTCATCTCGCCCTGGGCGACGCCGCCAAAGGCCTTGATCAGCGATTCAATGATGGGGGTGAACACCACGCCGCCAAAACCAAGGGCAGCGACGATGATGCCCGTGATCATCCCCCGCTTGTCCGGATACCACTTCTGCGCGCAGGCGATCGTCGTGGAATAGGTAAAGCCCATCCCGATTCCGCCCATGACGCCGTAGGTCAGCCAAATCAGCCACGGCGCGGCGGTGGTCACGAGAGATGCCAGGAAGAAGCCGGCGGCAAGGATCCAGCCGCCGAGGATGACCACATTCCGCGGTCCGTACTTGTCCGCCATCCTGCCGCCGATGGTACTGCCGATGGTCAGCATCGCCAGCAGCAGTGAAAACGTCAGGCCGGCCGCCGCGTTGTCCCCTGAAAACAGGCTGGTCGCGATGCCGTTTTGAAAGATGCTCCACAGGTAGGCCGTTCCCAAACACAACTGGATGACGATTGCCGCGATCACCGGGATGACTCGATTGGGCGTTTTCTGCATTGGTTTTCCCTCCGTCCATTTATCGCAATAGCCCGGGTGAGGGCCTTGTGCCTGATGGGCGTCCTACCGTACTGCCATTGTGCAAAAGGGAAACCGCATAAGATGTCTGCACATATTGCAATCATATCCCATATTATCACACGGTTTTAGGCTTGGCAATGCTCAATTTGAATAATCATCCGTCAAAATATGCAATATGAACACGTGCGCATTCCCGGCCGCCGTGTATCCATATCCATCAATATTCCTTAAGGAAAAGCCCCGGAAGAGTTTCCGGCTTTTTCAAAATGCGCCCTGACGCAGGGCAGCAGTCCGCTCAATATTGGCAAACCGCATACATTGCGCGAATGGCATGAATCTGTTATCATAACAAGAAGCCTGGAGCATAAGAAGGTGCCGATGAAGATGTCGCTTCGCAAAAAGATCATGTTGAGCTATACGATTTTGGTGATCATCAGCATCTCCATCAGCGCCGTGGTCTTTTTGTATTCCCGGGATTTCGTCACCAACCGCTCCATGCAGGACATCGCGCTGGAATCCATCCAGGCGGACAACCGCTCGTTTGACACCGCGCGCCAGTACATCCACAGCATGTCCATGTCCATCATCGCCAACCAGTTGGTGCAGGACGCGTTGACCGGGAAAAGCTGGGAGGCGGACCGCATCGCGCAGCGCTACGTGCAGGAGACCGTGAGCCTGGAACCCAACGTGGCCTCCGTGTACATCCTGCGGCCGGACGGCATGCGCTATTATTCGGACAAAGCCACCCTGCAACCCTTCACCTATGCGGCCATCCTCGAAACGCCGGTCTACAAGACCATCGCCGCGCGAAACGGCGGCTACGTCGTGGCGCGAAACGCCGGTGGGGTCATCCACAACGGCATCGAATACCTGTCATTCATGCGGACCATCAACAGCCTCAAAACCATCCGGCCCATCGGCCTGATGTGCATCAACGTGGAATTTGAGAAGATCTTTAACCCCAGGAAGGAGCCCATGCAGATCCTGGACGACGGGGAGGGCACTCTGGTCATCTGGAACAACGAAAACGATCTGGTCGATCCCGAAAGCGTTCCCTCCCTTTTCAATGGGCGGGACACGTTTTCGGTCATCCGCACGAGCCAGAACAAGAACTACGCGCTGGTCGGGGTCAAAAACCACAACCTTTCCATGACGCTCGTGCGCTGCATCCCGGTGTTCGACGCCCCGCTCCCGCTAAGCATGTACATGACCATCATCGCGCTCACGATCCTTTTGAACGGCGTCCTCTTCATCTTCGGCTCCTTCTGGATCTCCCGGTACATCTCCCGCCCCGTCAAGGCGCTGATCGAGTCCATCGAGGGCGTGTACAACGGCAATTTCAACTACGTGACCACCATCAACACCAAGGACGAGATCGGGCGGTTCCAGGACGTGTACAACATCACCATTGAGAAGATCCAGCAGCTCATCTCGGACATCATCGAAGAGCAGAAGGCGCTAAGGCGCGCGGAGCTTGAAATCACCATCGCGCAGATCAACCCGCACTTTCTCTACAACACTTTAAACACCATCAATTCGCTGGCCGTGATGGGAAAGACCAAAGAGGTCTCGGAGACCATCAAGGCGCTGGGGGATTTTTACAAGAGCAGCCTCAACAACGGCGAAGACCTGATCACGCTGGAAAAAGAGCTGGATTCCATCCGTTCCTACATTTATATCCAGCAGCTGCGCTACGAAGGGCTCTTCCGGATGGAGTATGACGTCCAGCCGGAGGCGCTGAACGTGCGCTTGCCCAAGATGATCCTGCAGCCGCTGGTGGAGAACTCCATCTACCACGGCATCCGCACGGGCGCGGAGGAGGACGGGCTGATCCTAATCAAGGCCTGGGTGGAGGAGAGCGCGCTCCGCATCGAAGTGACCGACAATGGCACCGGCATGTCCCAGGAGCGCCTGGAGGAAGTTTTGAAGGGCAAGAGCATCGGCATCGGCGCGACCATGCGCCGCATCGCCATCGTCTGCGGGGAGTCCAGCGAGTTCAAAATCCGCAGCGAGCTGGGCGAAGGCACCACCGTATCCATCAAAATGACCAAAGCCCTATGAAACGGCGCCAACGCCGTACCATATATAAACATGTTTGAAATGGCAGTCCCGTACCCATCAAAATGACCAGGGGGCAACAAGATGTTGAGGCTGAAGGTAATGATCGTGGAGGACGAGACGCTCGAGCGGATGCTGCTGAAGCGGTATCTGGAGGCGGAATCGGACGCCTACGAGGTGGTGAAGGAGGCCTCCTTCGCACTGGAAGCCCTGGAGTACCTGGACGAGCACGCGGTGGACATCGTGATCACCGACATCAACATGCCCGTGATGGACGGCCTCACGATGGCGCGGCGCATCCTGAAGATGGACCCGGGCGTGCAGGTGATCGTCATCACCGGCTACAATGACTTTGACCACGCGCAGCGCGCCATCAAGATCGGCGTCGCGGACTACCTGGTGAAGCCCGTGGACGCGAAGGAGTTCTCGGCCATCCTTGAAAGTGTGCGCGAGAAGATCCTCTTGAGGCAGGGCGGCGGCATCGAGACGACGGAAATCGAGCGGCAGATCGCGCAGAACATGCCCGCCCTTCGCGACCGCTTCCTGAGCGAATGGGTGACCCGGCGGATGGACCCTGCGGTATGCCGGGATAAGCTGGCCTTTTTCAAGCTGGAGATGGCGGGCGACCGCTTCCAGGTGGGCGTGGCGGCGCTCGCGCAGGAAGGCCCGGACGCGATGCGCCAACTGTTCGCCCTGTATTCCATCGGGAACATGGCCCGGGAGGCGCTGGAATCGGCCCTCGTGTTCTTGGAGGGCGGCAACCGCCTGGTGATCCTTTGCAGCCACCCGGAGGAGCGCCCCGCGGACTTCAACGCGCTGAAGCGCCTCTTGGACGGCACGCTGGACGCCCCGGTCGTCCTCGGCGTCGGGTCCATCGTGGAGGGCGTCGAGAACGTGCGTCGGTCCTACGCGGAGGCCGTGCAGGCCGTGAACTGCCACGCCTTCCTGGGCGACCATCCGGTGATCTACTACCAGGACCTGGGCGTCGTGGAAGCCCGGCCGTCCTGGCTGGAACCTGTGCGCGTGGGCACGGCGGAACTGGAGCAGATGGGGTTCTTCCTCCGGGGCGGCATGAGCGCGGGCGCGCGCGCCTGGGTGGAGCGGCACTTTTCGGGCGCGGACGGCATCGAAAACGCCCGCCTCCGCGCGGTGCAGGTGCTCTCCAGCCTCTATGCGATGCGCGTGGAGCCCTCCATGAACCTGAAGGACCGGATCGCCCAGGCGCTGGACATGGCCACGGTGGCGGAGATCCGGGAAATGCTTCTGACCCTGATGGGCGAAGCCACGAGCACGCTGGACAGCATTCGCACCAGCACGGTCTCGGGGCAGGTTCAGGCGATCGTCGACTACGTGCAGGAGCACCTTTCGGAGCCCTCCCTTTCGCTGCACGACACCTCGAAGCGCTTCTTCTTCAACGCTTCGTACCTGAGCCGCATTTTCAAGCAGCACACCGGCATGTCCTTCCGCGAGTACGTCAATGTGCAGCGCATTGAGCTGGCGCGGAAGTACCTGGACGAGCCGAACGCGAAAGCCTACGAGGTCTGCGCCCGCGTGGGCATCGACGACCCCAACTATTTCTCCACATTGTTCAAGAAATACGCCGGGCAGACCGTCAAGCAGTACCGGGCCGGTGCATAGGACGGGGTTAATTGAATCCGGTAGACGAACGGTCAAATAATTCAATGTACTGGTCAAATTATTCGATGTATTTTTAGATTCTTTCCCTATATGATGGATTTGACGAAAACTCATTATGGAGGAGGCACACCCATGAAGTTTTCCAAGTTGCTGGCCCTGACCCTGGTCGCCGTCCTGGCGTTCTCGCTCTGCGGGACCGCTGCCATGGCGTCGGAAAAGAAGACGCTCAACGTCTGGCACCTTTGGACCACCGAATCCGACGCGAACGCGAAGTCCTTCAACATCGTCCTCAAAGAGTGGCAGGCGCTGCATCCGGACGTGGAAGTCGTCATTGACGCCACCGAGAACGAAGCCTACAAGACCAAGCTGAAGACCGCCATGGCCGCCAACGAAGTGCCGGACGTGTTCTTTGCCTGGGGCGGCGGCTTCGCCAAGCCCTTCGTCGAAGCCGGCCAGGTGCTCGCGCTGGACGACTACCTCGCCGATGGCACCAAGGACCGCCTGCTGGGCGGCGCGCTGGACAACGTCACCTATGGCGGCAAGACCTACGGCCTGACGTTCATCCAGTGGGTCGGCACGCTGTACTGCAACAAGGAGATGTTCGACCAGAGCGGCGTGGCCATCCCCACCACCAATGACGAACTGCTCGCCGCGGTTGCCGCCTTCAAGGCCAAGGGCATCGTGCCCTTCACCGTCGGCGCGAAGGACGGCTGGCCGGCCATGTTCTACCAGAACGTGTACGCCGTGCGCACCGCCGGCGCCCAGCTCAGTAACGAAGCCCTCTCCGGCGCCACCACGTTCAACGCGCCCGAGTTCGTCGCTTCCGCGAAGTACCTGGACGACCTGGTCAAGGCCGGCGCGTTCGATCCCGGCGCCCTGGCGCTGACCTACGACGAAGCCAAGATTCCGTTCCTGTCCGGCCAGGTCCCGATGCTCTATCAGGGCAGCTGGTTCGCCGGTGAAATCCAGGATCCCGCCCTGTCCCAGGTCGTTGACAAGGTCGTCGCCGTGAACTGGCCCGCCGTTGCCGACGGCAAGGGCGACCCGTCCCAGATCCTCGGCGGCGCCATCGACAGCCTGATGGTCTCCAACAATGCCAAGGACAAGGACCTGGCCGTCGAGTTCGTGAAGTACATCACCGAGAACATGTCCCGCGAGAGCTTCAAGCTCGGCGCCGGCATCGCGACCTGGAAGATCGACATGACCGGCATCGAAGTGAGCCCGCTGGTGCAGAACATCATCGACTTCGCCGCCAAGTCCACCGGCTCCGTGCTGGCTTGGGACACCTTCCTCTCCGGCGAAGCGGCCGAGCGCCACAAGAGCCTCGTGCAGGAGATCTTCGCGGGCCAGCTGACCCCCGAAAACTTCGCCGCCGAGATGGAGAAGCTGCAGCAGCCGTAAATCCCCGACCCGCAGGGCTTGCACGGAAAGTGACAGCCTAAACGATTCACGCTATCCCCTACGGTTCATTTCGTAGGGGATAGCGTCGGAGCGTAGAAAAACCCCGAGGGTTTTTCTACGCAAAGGAAGAAGTCTGCGGGAGCCAACATCTCACGAATTTCCGGGCGGCTCCCTGACTAACGGTAATATTTCTTCCACCAGTGTGCGCACTGGTAGAAGAAATACGTTTCCGGCGCACAGGTCGCCGGAAACGGTGAAAGCAGCACCCGGGTTTTGTCAATCGTGTAACGCTATCCCTACAAACAAAACGGGGATAGCGTCAAGATTACCATGGCGCCTTCGTTGAAGGTGAGGGATTTCGCCGCGGGGGTTGATAGAGTGGAAAAGGTCTTCAGGGACAGGCGGGCCATCATGATCTTCGTGCTGCCGGCGTTTATCGTGTTCTCGTCCGTGGTGATCCTGCCCATCGTTTTTTCGGCATACTACTCCTTGCTGGACTGGAACGGGGCCGGAAAGTCCACGTTCATCGGTTTCTCCAACTACATCGAGATGTTCACCAACCCATCCACCTATTTTGTCAAGGGCATCGTAAATTCCGCCATTCTGGCGGGCTTATCCATCTTCGTCCAGGTGCCGCTGGCGCTGGGCCTGGCGCTGGTCATCTCCCGGGGCGTCAAATTTGAAGGCCTCTTCCGGAACGTGTATTTCATTCCCGTCATCATCTCCACCACGGTCATCGGCCAGTTGTGGATGAAGATATACCACCCCAACAACGGCATGCTGAATATCCTGCTGCAAAATATCGGCCTCGTGAGCTGGAAGAAAAGCTGGCTGGGCGACCCGGTGCTCTCGCTGGGCGCGGTCTTCTTTGTGCTGATCTGGCAGTACATCGGCTACCACATGCTGCTCATGTACTCCGCCATCAAGGCCATCCCCACGACGCTGTACGAGGCGGCGGAGATCGACGGCTGCTCCAAATCGCAGCTCTCCCGCCACATCTCCATCCCCCTGATCATGCCGATGATCAAGACGTGCGTGACGTTCGCGCTGATCGGGTCGCTCAAAACCTTCGACCTCATCTATGTGCTCACAAAGGGCGGCCCCATCCACGCCACCGAGGTGCCCACCACGCTCATGTTCGCGAACATCTTCCTGAACTACCGCTACGGCATGGGAAGCTCGATGGCGATCTTCATCCTCCTGGAATGCCTGCTGTTCACGGTCATGCTGCAGCGGATGTTCAAGGTGGAAGACCTTGAGTTTTAAGGAGGATGGCCATGGTTCGCTTGACAAGATCCACCAAAAAGGTGCTCCTCTACACCGCGCTGATTTTAATCGCGCTGGTGCAGGTCTTCCCGCTCTATTGGCTCTTCACCTTCTCCCTGAAGGATAACCTGCAGATTTTCGGGACCAACCCGCTGGGGCTGCCCACCACCTACCACCTTGAAAACTTCTCCAATGTGCTGCAGCAGGGCAAGGTGGGCATCTTCCTCTTCAACAGCTTCCTGGTCACGATTTCCACCATCTTCGTCTCCACCATCCTCTCCACGATGGCCGCCTACGCCATCGCGCGCATGAAGTGGAAGTGGAACAATCCCGCGCTCATCTTCTTCCTGATGGGCATGATGATCCCGCTGCACGCGACGCTGGTGCCCCTCTTCATCTTTTTGAAGCGGACGCATCTCTACGATACGCCGTTCGCGTTGATCCTGCCGTATACGGCGTTCGCGATCCCCATGGCCATCTACATCTTCGTCGGCTTTTTCCGCACGATCCCGCGCGAGATGGAGGAAGCCGCGTGCCTGGACGGCCTATCCATCTACCGCATCTTCACGCGGATCATGGTGCCGCTCATCCGCCCGGCCATCGCCACCGTCGCGATCTTCACCTACCTGAGCTGCTGGAATGAACTGATGTTTGCCATCTCGTTCATCAGTAGCCCCCAGTGGAAGACGCTGACCGTGGGCATCATGGGCATGGTGGGCATGTACGCCACCAACTGGGGCGCGCTGGGCGCCGGCCTCGTGGTCGCGACGGTGCCGACCCTGATCATCTACCTGATGATGAGCGGCGAGATCCAGAAGAGCTTCACCACCGGCGCGCTGAAGGGATAAACGAATCACCGGTTTCGGTGGGTACTCTTTTAGGGGACCATCCTTGGACGGCTTGCGCCCGCTCTCAAGCCAGGCAAGCGCACTGGCGCCCTTTGAAGCGCCGCGCGGCGACCACCTGATCCAGCCTCAACGCCCAGAAGGTGGCTTGAACATACATTTTCTGACCATCCCCGGAATCCATATTCGGACGATAGACATCAAAGATCTTCTCCCAGGATTTCGTCCTGATGCCGGTCTGCTCGTCGGAAGGAAGGCTGTCAAACCATACGTCGATTCGATGCGCCTCCTCCTCATCGGAGAAATCAAAATAGTACGAGTTGTTTAAAACGATATGCCATGCGTCAAAATCGCTGAGCAGCACCTGGTTGTCCGGGATCTGAAGCTCAAGGCACACCGGACGAGCGTCGTATTCTTTGTACTCCGATCGGCGCAGGTCCGGTTTCTGATTCTTCCCATCAATCGTGTGCCATGCCCAGAATGGGTACAGTACGCCTTCCGGAGGAGGTCCGATGCGCACGGCCATTTGCCCGGCAAGCCATTGATAGGCTGGAAGAAAGTCTTCATCGGCAAATTTGGGATCATAATGCAAAACCTTATCCACCTTGAGTTGTTCATAGAGCGATTCCGGCTGAATGGACCAGATGCGCATCCCTTCACCTCGTACTGATTTTTCCTGATCACCAATGGCCGCCGTTCGGTGTCATGCTCCTGGCTCAGCTTCGTCAGGCGGATCCAGCTTCGCCGCATCCATCGGGATCACCTGAAGGAGCCTTTGATTCTCAGGCACCTGGGTTGCCAGATTTTTGAGCCTCGTGAGGCCAATGGGGCGGGATCCATTGGATGCCAAAGCGCCGCAGGCTTCCCAGACAGGCGCGCCGGGGCCGTTGTAAACCTCCCGCGCCTTGCCGGATTCACTGTGAATCAGAAGCACAATCAGGTGCTCCGGTTCGCTGCGCAGCGCGACATGGCCCGTTCCCTGCGTGGCCTTGATCTGCACCATGCGGCCGTCCCGGGCTTTTGCGTCATGCCGCTGCGCGGAAGCTGGCAGCAGTTCCAGCGCGTAATGGTAGGCGGCCAGCACCTCGCCGATGCTGCCGACCAGATGGCCGTCCAGCGTGAACTTCCGGCCCGGGAAGGTCTCCTCCAGCTCCGACGAGATCCTGAACAGCTCCCGGATGCGCGGCATGATGCGGGCAATTTCCTCCTGGCGGTAAGGCATTGAAGAACCTCCCGGTCGCTCTTTCAGTCAATCCGCTCGGCGTACTCCGAATACTGCCGAAGCCAGTATTTCAAAGACTCGGCGTCCGCGCGGAACACCGCCTCCAATGACTCGTCCGTCACGTTTTCAAAGCGCGCCTCCATGCCAAACCAGTCCAAGATGTCCCCGGCCAGGCTGCGCTTCGCCCGGATTCGAACGAGGCTCGTCTTCCCGGAGAACATGTGGGCGTGCCCCGCCATGTATTCCGGGATGTTGAGGCCGCACTCAAGGCCCTCCACCTCCGCCATCGGCTTGACGCTCTCCTCCAACTCCCGGATCTCCCAAACTCGGTCGATGCGGAAGTGCGCGACGTTGTCATACTTTTCGATGTTCCCGATCAGGTAGTACCGCCCGCCCGACGCGACGACCCGGTACGGATTGACGGTGTACAGCCGGGGAACGCCGGTTGTCGTCATACGCGGGTGAAGCTTTTTGTCCACGTCAAAGTCCGCATACTGGAATTCCACCTTCACGCCGCGTTCGATGGCGCGTTGCAATACTTCAAGCGAATAGGCGAACTGCGGGTTTTCGGGCTTCATGACGCTGCGGCCGACGCGCGGCGCGTAGAGGGCACCGCCGAGCGCCTTGATTTTTCCGATCAGGTCGCGGCACTGCGCGTAGGGCAGATACCCGCAGAACAGCAGGCTGTCTACCAAGAGGTTCAGTTCCGCCTCGCAGAATTCGTGCTCGTAATACCAGCCGTCCCGGTATTCGACCGGATACCCCGCCTCCTGAAGGCAGGTCAGGTTCTGCCGCACAGTCTTGCGCGTCGCCGTGATTTCGTACCCGGCTTCGAGCCTCCGGATGATCTCCGCCTGGCGCAGCGGATGCTCGGCGTTGGTCTGATCGCGCAGGATTTCCAGGATGGCCAGGATCGTCAGCTTCTTTGGCGCGGCCGGCATGCGGTTCCCTCCCCTTTTGTTTGCATTAATTTTACAGTGGAAAAATCTGCCTGTCAATGTGACAATGCGTAGTTTCTTACACATTACAGTATGTACAATAAGGGCATCAAACAGGAGGAGGCTGGGTATGAACGGGGAGCATGCGCAAAGAGCCTGTATTGAAATGTGCGCGCAAGCGAAAATCAGAGCCTTCGACGCCTTCGAAGCCGGGCCGGCACGGAAGCGGCGCGACGGGGCTGTCGCCGCGTTCGTAGCGTTCGATGTGGCCGCGGTCGGCCACGCGCAGGATGTCGTCGAGATCGGCGCGGTGCGCTACGCCGGCGGCGCGGAGGTCGCGGCGTATTCGACGCTCATTAGTCCCGGCCGCACGGTGCCGCCGGAGGAATTGGAAGGAACCGGCATCAGCCCGTCCATGCTCGCCCACGCACCGGGGCTCAGGGAGGTCATTCCGGCGTTTGACGCCTTCCTAAAAGACGCCGCCCTGCTGGCGCACCGCGATTCGTACAGCGTATGGCTTTTGCACAAGGCCTATGAAAAGGCGGGCGACGCGCTCGTCCGTCCGACGATCGACGCGCTCCCCTGCGCCCCGCGGCTGTTTTCGATCCTTCGCAGGCGCTACCCGTATCCCGACTATCTGATGAACGACTTCATGACCCCGCGCGCGGAGCCTTACAGGGCGCTTGATTGCGCGCGCGTCTCCGGCGGGGAGTTCCTCAGGGCATTTGAGGCGTTGTACGGCGCGCACATGGTTTTGCTGACTTAGCCATGCAATAAACGCGGCGTTGACAGGCTTTACGGCAAATGGTACGATGGGGCCGCCGAACCCGGAGGAAATTTCCGGGAGGAAAGGAAGAACCCCATGAACGTGGATTTGGCGGACATCGCGCGCAGGCCGGTATTTTTCGAGCGCAACCGCGTCGCCCGGGTGTATACAGGCGGAAAGCTTTTTCACGGCTTTTTCGGGGACGCCGACGAGGACGGGTTTCAGCCCGAGGAATGGATTGCCTCCTCGGTCCGGGCGCTCAACCGGGACAGCCAATGCCCGGACGAGGGCGTCTCCCGGGTGAGGGGGACGCAGGTCACGCTGAGCGAGCTGATCGCGTCTCAAAAGGAACTCGTGCTCGGGCAGCGGGACGATCTGGGCATCCTGGTGAAGGTGCTGGACAGCGCGGTCCGGCTTCCGGTCCAGGCGCATCCGGACAAGCCGTTTTCAAGGCGGCACTTCGCGTCCGACTACGGAAAGGCTGAAGCGTGGATCGTGCTGGCGACAAGGGAAAACGCGAAGCTCTACATCGGCTTTAAAGAGCGGATGACAAAGGAACGTTTTTCCGAAGCGGTGGCACAAAGCGAGCAGGACAAAAGCGCGATGGAGCGGATCTTGAGCGAGATTCCCGTCAAAAAGGGGGATGTCTACTTCATCGCCCCGAAGGTCGTTCACGCGATCGGCTACGGCTGCCTGATTCTGGAAGTTCAGGAACCTACCGACTTCACCATTCAGCCCGAAGCGTGGTGCGGGGCGTACCATCTGGACGATCGCGAGCGGTTTCTGGGGCTAAGCCCGGACACCGCGCTCGATTGCTTTGACTACGCCATGTACGGCGAGGCCGCCGCGGAACGCCACCGTATAAAGCCTGTCGTGCTGAAGAACGAAAACGGGCTGTTGTCGGAGCGCCTGATCGGCCCCGGGGATACGGACTGCTTCGCGATCAACCGCCATGCGCTTCAGGGCGCTTCCCTGCCCAAGCTCAGCGCCCCGGGGGTTTATATCGTCTCCGAGGGCGAAGGGGCGCTTTCCGGCCCGGACGGATACCGGCATCCCTTGAAGAAAGGGGATTACTTCCTGCTTCCGGCATGCGCCGCGGGAGCGTACGCCGCCGAAAGCCAAGCGTTTATGGAACTGGTGGAGTGCCTGCCGCCGATGCTGTAGGGACGGCTCGACCCGCGCGGCGTTCCCCTCAAATATCTTTCACAACAAGGCGTTCGGCTGATCCGTCCGGACGCCTTTGCTGTGCCGCGCGCATTTGCTCCATACAGAACCCATTTGCATATTTCCCATATTCACAACTTATCCGTCGTTGCGCATAGCGCAACCCGGTTTTTAATTGTACATTGCTTATAGTCTTCCGCTTTGTTATACTAAGTTTACGCAACGGGCGGAAGGGAGAGGGCGCATGTGAGACTGACCGGCGGCCAGGTTGTGGTCAAGTACCTTGAAAAGGAAGGCGTGCCGTATGCTCTGGGCATCCCGGGCCACGGCATTTTTGGCTTCTTCGACGCGCTGCGCGAATCGGAGCAGGCCGGTAAAATACGGTACCTGCAGGTCAAGCACGAGCAGACCGCGGCCCACATCGCCGACGGCTACTTTCGTTTGACGGGCGAACCGCTGGCGGTGTTCGCGTCCATCGGCCCCGGCTCCCTCAACACCGCCATCGGCCTGGCGACGGCCTACGTGGACTCCAGCGCGTTTTTCGAGGTGATCGGGGACACGCACGTTCAGATGAAGGGGGTCGGCGTGCTGCAGGAGGTGGAGCGCTATCAGGACTCCAACCTGCTGCGCGCGTTCGAGCCGCTGGCCAAGCGATCCTGGCGCGTTGAATCGCCCGCGCAGCTGCCGCGCATCATGCAGCGCGCCTTCAACCAGATGCTGACCGGGCGGAAGGGCCCCGTGGTCGTGGCGCTGCCGATGAACGTGCAGGCCGCCGACGCGGACGTAACCCTGCCCGATCCGAGATCGCACCGGGCCGCGCACCGGCCCAGCGGCGATCCGGCGGTGGTTCAGGAGGCGGCCCGACTGATGCTAAGCGCAAAACGGCCGGTCATCCTGGCCGGAGGCGCGCTGTTCCAGCCGGGCGCGCAGGAAGCGCTCGTTCGCCTGGCCGAAACCTGGGGCGCGGCGGTGGTGACCACGATGGCCAGTAAGTCCGCCTTCCCGGAGGATCACCCACTCAACGGCTTCCACACCGGCTCCAAGGGCACGCCGGTAGGGCTCAAGCTCACCCGGGAGGCGGACGTGGTGCTGGCGCTGGGTACCCGCTTTGCCGACGAGACGACCTGTTCCTACCGCCACGGGGCGGGCTTCTCCTTCCCCGAGACGAAACTGATCCAGGTAGACATCGAGCCCGGCGAGATCGGCAAGAACTATCCCTGCGACGCGGGCATCCTGGGCGACGTCTCACTGGTCATGGCGCAGCTGACCGAGGCGCTTGAGGCTCTAACCCCGTCGCTGCCCGCGGGCGGGTCGGAAGAATACCGACATGAAATCCTCGCCCTCAAGGCGGAGTGGAAAAAAGCCATCCAAAAAAAGCGGGAACAGCGGTACGATCTGGTCACCATCTCCCAACTGGTGGGCGAGCTGAACGAATGCGCGCCTGAGGACGCGGTGATCGCCACCTCGTCGGGCAACACGCAGGCGCAGCTTTTCCAGGAATTCGAGTTCAAAAAGGGGCAACGGCACCTGACGACGGGCGGATTCTCCACGATGGGTTGGGCGATGCCCGCGGCCATCGGCGCGAAGCTGGCCTGCCCCGACCGGCCCGTCATCGCGCTGATGGGCGACGGCGACTTTTTGATGACCATGCAGGAATTATCCTTCCTTTCGCAGTACGAGGTGCCCGTGGTGGTCATCGTCGCCAACAATCGCGGCTGGATGGCCATCAAGGACCTGCAATACGACGTGCTGGGCGCGGAGTACGCGTTCGGTAATGACTTTGAGCGCAAAGGCGAGCCGTACTCCCCGGAATTTGAAGCGGTCGCCAAAGCGTTCGGCATCGACGCCTGCACGATTTCGCAGCCCGGCGAGCTGGCCGGCGTTCTGAAGCGCGCGCTGGACGGCGGAAAGCCCGCGCTCATCAGCGTGGACGTGTGCCGCGAATACCCGGCCTCCGGCGGGGAGGCCTACGGCTGGTGGGACGTGCCCATCCCCGCCTACATGCCCGAGCGCCGCAAGGCCTACGAAAAGGGCCTCGGGGAGGAGCGCGTATGAGCGGGAAAAAGCTGAATGTGCTGGTCGTCGGCTGCGGCCGGATCGCCACGCTGAACGTGCTGGGCTACCGGGACAACCCCCACGCCAGGGTCTGGGCGCTTTGCGACCTGGACGAGCGCCGCGCCCGCGCGTTCGCCGCGGAGACCGGCGCGGAAAGGGTCTATACCGACTACGATTCGGCGCTCCGCGACCCGGAGGTGGACATCGTGGACCTATTGGTTCCGCACCACCTGCACTGCGAGATGACGGTGAAGGCCTGCGAGGCGGGCAAGCACGTTTCGGTACAGAAGCCCATGGCGCTGTCGCTTCAGGAATGTGACCGGATGATCGAGGCCGCGAAGAAGGCGGGCGTGCTGCTCAAGGTCTACGAAAACTTCGTGTTCTATCCGCCCTACGTGCTGGCGAAAAAGCTGATCGACGAGGGCAAGATCGGCGAGCCGCTGTCGATAAGGCTTAAGATGAACGCCGGGTGCGACAAGTACGGCTGGCGCGTGGACCCGGCCACCTGGGCCTGGCGCATGCAGGAGGAACTGAGCGGCGGCGGCGAGCTGGTCTTTGACGACGGCAACCACAAGTTCTCGCTCGCAAGATACCTGATGGGCGAGCCGGAAACGGTGTTCGCGTTCATCGGACACACGCTCATGGAGGGCGAGAACTACCTGGACAAAAAGACCGGCAAGCAGGTCCCGTTCTATCAGGACGCACCGTCGGTGATCGTCTGGAAGTACAGGGATTCCCAGAAGTTCGGCGTGTTCGACATCACCTACTCGAAGGACCTGGAGATCCGGTCGGACTACTACGCCTGCGACGAGCGCGTGGAGGTCACCGGCACGAAGGGCGTCTTATGGATCACGCGGTGCACCGGCAAGATGCTGCAAATCCCCACCGTTATGGTTTACCGGGACTGCGAAACCACCACCTACGACAACCTGCGGGACGACTGGGCAGATTCCTTCATCGATTCCACAAAGGATTTCATCGAGGCGGTGCGCCTGAACCGGCCTCCGAGGTTGACCGGCGAGGACGGGAAAGAGGTCCTCAAATTCTCGCTGGCCGCGCTGCGCTCAGGGCGGGAGAATCGCCCGGTCAAAATTGACGAAATGGAGTGATACGATGCGCGTCGCGGTGATCAATGAGGTCAGCGCCTGCGGGAAGAACCCGGACATCCTGTCGGCGCTCTCGGAATTTGAAGGCATCACGGTTTTAAACGCGGGCATGGCCCGGCCGGACGAGGAGCCGTCCTTGAC
Source organism: Bacillota bacterium (assembly GCA_023416655.1). Lineage (GTDB taxonomy): Bacteria > Bacillota > Clostridia > Christensenellales > Aristaeellaceae > JAEZHK01. Next base: position 20,072 of record JAEZHK010000045.1, on the reverse strand, counting down.
CTACATCCACACGGGCCTGATGGCGGGGCTTCTTCTGGATGCGGGCGCCTGCGACCTGGTGATCGGCGGCTGCGGCACGGGCCAGGGCTTTCTGAATTCCGCGCTGCAATACCCGGGGGTCGTCTGCGGCCTGATCGAAAGCCCGCTGGACGCGTGGCTGTTCTCGCAGATCAACGGCGGCAACTGCGTTTCGCTGGCGCTGAACAAGGGTTACGGCTGGGCCGGGGACGTCAACCTGCGCCTGATCTTCCGCGAATTGTTCCGGGATGCGCCCTGTATGGGCTACCCTCCCGCGCGGGCCGCTTCCCAGCGGGAGAGCCGCGAGGCGCTCCGGCGCGTCTCCGCCGCAACACATCGGCCGATGGATGAAATCCTCGCCGCTCTCGATCCCGCCATTTTGGAAACCGTCGGGCGCAGCGAACGCTTCGTGGCGGCCTACGGGCGGAAACTGCCATGATCCAGTCGCTGGACCGCGCCGTCAAGATCCTCTCGCTGATTGCCGACCGCAACAGCATGGGGGTGACCGAGCTCGCCCAAAAGCTGCAGGTGGACAAGTCCACCGTCTCGCGCCTATTGGACACGCTCCGCGCCCACGACATGGTGCAGATCGACTCCACCACCGGCAAGTACCGGCTGGGCTTTCGAATCCTGCACCTGGGTGAATCGCTAAAAAGCAACTTAAACGTCATCGCCATCGCGCGCCCGACCATCATGGACCTCAGCAAGAGCCTTGGCGAGAGCGTACACCTTTGCGCGTTCAACAACAACTGCGTCTATGTGGTCGACCAGGTGCGCTCCAGCCGCGTCTACTCGCTGTCCGCCACGGTGGGCATGGTGGAGCCGTTCCACTGCTCGTCCGTGGGCAAATGCATCCTGGCCTACCGAAGGCCCGAGACCGTAAGGTCGCTGCTCGCCCACTACGAATTCACGCGCTATACCGAACACACCATCACCGACGCGGACGAACTGATGCACCGCCTGGAGAAAATCCGCGCGCAGGGCTACGCCATCGACGACGAGGAAATGGCCATCGGCGTGCGCTGCGTCGCCGTTCCGATCTTCAACTACCGCAAATCCGTACAGTTTTCCATCGGCATCTCCGGCCCCGTGCGGGACCTGACCGCCTCGGAGATCGAGCGCATCCTCGTGCCCATGTTCGCCTCCGCGCGCATTATCAGCGAGGGCATCGGCTGCCCCGCGGGCACCATCAACCTCAACACGCGGGGCCTGAACTCCAGCGAATCCGAGTGACCCACAAATCGCACGAACGTTGCACCCTGCGCAACCCGATTCCTCCCTACGCATTGCAAACACCCAACCGATCCTGTAGTATGTACATAGTTTAACGTAAAAAACTTTTACAATGAAATCCACTCAAATTGATTGTACATATTTATGATGTATTGCTTAAATGCAATCGTCAAATGTGAAGGAGGGCGTTATCATGAGGAGGACCTTTTCCTGGCTGCTGGCGTTGGCGCTCGTGATCACCGGGATGATGGCGGTACCCGCGATGGCGGAGGACCAGATCTACATCGGCGTAAGCATGCAGGGGAATCAGAGCGGGTTCATCCAGTACATCACGTCGGGCATCTGGGAGTACCAGAAGACGAGCGCGCCGGACATCAAGCTGGAGGTCGTGTTTGCGGACGACGACGCGGCCAAGCAGCTCTCGCAGGTGGAGACGTTCATCAGTAAGGGCGTCGATGCCATCGTGCTGAACCCGGTGGACAAGGTGCAGTCTGCGGCGGCGGTGGACGCGGCCCATGACAAGGGCATCCCGGTGGTCACCGTCAACACGATTTCCGACAGCAAGAACGTGGCGGCCCACGTGGGCTCGGACGACGTGGAGTCCGGCAGGCTGCAGATGCAGCGGCTTCTCGACGTGTGCGGCCCGAACATGAAGGTCGTGTACGTGGACGCGGTGCTGGGCCACTCGGCGCAGATCGGCCGCGCGCAGGGCTACAAGGAAGTGCTGGACGCCAACCCCTCCGTCACGCTGGTCGCCCACGACACCGGCAACTGGTCCGCGGACGATTCGATGAAGCTGGTGGAGAACTGGATCCAGAGCGGCAAGCAGTTTGACGCCGTCGCCTGCAATGCCGACTGCCAGCTGATCGGCGTGGTGACCGCCATCGAGAACGCCGGGCTGGTCGGCAAGGTCAAGCTCAGCGGCATGGACTGCGACCCGATGATCATGGAAGACATCAAGAAGGGCATCGTGGACAGCTCCATCTGGCAGGATGGCGTGGGCCAGGGCGAGAACGCGCTCCGCATCGCCATCGAGGCGGCCAAGGGCAACCCCGTGGAGAACTTCTTCCTGCCCTACGAGGTCTGCAACGGCGAGAACATCGACGGGTACATGGTGCGCGCCGAGGCGCGGAACGCCCTGGCCAAGAAGTACTTCTAAGGCTCGAAGAAACCATCCGGCCTGGTCGGGGACAGCCTCCAAGCGGGTCTGTCCCCGACCTCATGAACCAATCGGGGGGTGCGGCCGTGGAAAACGAAGTCATACTTGAAATGAAGCACATCGACATGCGGTTCCAGGGCGTACACGCGCTGGACGACGTGTCGCTCACGCTGCGCCGCGGCGAGGTCCACGCGCTGGTGGGCGAAAACGGCGCAGGCAAGTCCACGCTGATGAAGATCTTAATCGGCTTCCACGCGCCCGTCAGCGGGGAAATCATCTTCAAGGGGCAGAGCGTCAAATTCAAATCGGTCATGGACACCCGCCGCGCGGGCATCAGCATGATCTTTCAGGAGTTCAACCAGGTCCGCCACATGACGGTGATGGAGAACATCTTCCTAGGCCGCGAGCCGAGAAACGCGCTGGGCATGATCGACTTCAAAAAGATGTACCGGGACTCGGAGGCGCTGCTGAGACGCCTGGGCGTGGACCTGCACCCGAAAACCATGCTGCGCGATCTGACCGTCGCGAAATATCAGCTGGTGGAGATCGTCAAGGCGGTGTCCTACAACGCGGAGATCATCATCATGGACGAGCCCACGTCGGCGCTCAGCCATGCCGAGATACAGTATTTAATGGATACGGTGGAGACACTGCGCCGGGAGGGCAAGTCGATCGTATTCATCTCCCACAAAATGGATGAGATCTATGAGCTGTGCAGCCGGGTGACGGTGCTCAGGGACGGCAAATTCATCTTCTCCGGGCTGGTAAAGGACGTGCCGGAGCGGGAACTGATCCGGATGATGGTGGACCGGGACGTCGAACAGCTATACCCCAAGACGCCCGCCGCCATCGGGGAGGCCGTACTGGAGGCCCGGCGCATCACCTGCAAGGGCGCCTTCCGCGACGTCTCCTTCACGCTGCACCGGGGTGAAATCCTGGGCTTCGCCGGGCTGATGGGCGCCGGGCGCACGGAGGTCATGGAGGCGCTGATGGGCATGCGAAGGCTCGATTCCGGCGAGATCCTTTTGCACGGCGCGCCCATCGTCAACCGCATCCCCACCGACGCCATCCGGCGCGGCATCGTGATGGTGCCGGAGGACCGCAAGCGAAACGGCCTGGTGCTTAAGCTGAGCGTCAAGGACAACGTGCTGATGTCGTCGCTCAAAAAATGCCTCCGGGCAGGCTACCTGCGAAGGAACCTGGAGGACCAATGCGTCCGTGAGTATTCCGAAAAGCTTGAGATCCGGATGCACACCCCGCATACGCCGTGCGCCAACCTGTCGGGCGGAAACCAGCAGAAGGTTGCCATCGCCAAGGCGCTGAGCGCGGACCCCGAGATCATCATCCTGGACGAGCCGACCCGAGGGATCGACGTCAAGACCAAGGCGGACATCCACGCGCTGATGTCGAAGCTGGCCGCGTCGGGCAAGTCCATCCTGATGGTGTCCTCGGAGCTTCCGGAGGTACTGGGCATGGCGGACCGCGTGGTGGTGCTGCACGAGGGCGTCATGACCGGAACGCTCAGCCGGAGTGAGGCCGTGCCCGACGCGATCATGGCGCTGGCCGTCGGATCGACAAAGGAGGGATAGGGATGGTCAATCCTGGGCGGGGTATTGAGAAAAACCGCGCGGATATCGGCCGGTTTATCGCGAGCAACGGCATCGTGTTCAGCTTTCTTGTGATCTGCGTACTGCTCTCCATCTTCGCGGAGGGTTTCTTCTCGTTCTCAAACCTCATCACCATTTTGAAGCAGGTCTCCACCATCGGCATTGCGACCATCGGCGTGGGCATGCTCATCATCATGAACTGCATCGACCTCTCCATCGGGTCGATGTTCGCGCTGTGCGGCGTGACGGCGGGCCTGGTCGTGTCCACCGGCAACGGCGGCTACGGCCTTCCCGGCTGGATGGGCTACTTGACCGGCATCTTAACCGGCGTCGCCTTTGGCCTTCTGAACGGCGGCATTGTCGCCAAGGGCCGCATCCCCGCCTTCATCGTGTCGCTGGGCACGATGTTCATCGCCCGGGGCGCGGCGCTGGTGCTGGCCCACGGCATGCCGGTGGCCAGCTTCCCGGACAACTTCAACTACCTGGGCACCGCCTCGCTGGACGGCGGCGGCTACGTGCCCTGGATCGTGATCATGTTCCTCTTGATCATCTTAATCGCCACCTTCATCACGCGCAAGCTCCCCATCGGCCGCTACACCTACGCCGTCGGCGGCAATGAGGTCGCCGCCCGGGTGGCCGGCATCAACGTGGACCGGATCAAGATCTACGTATACCTCATCGAGGGCGCGATGCTGGGCTTCGCGGGTACGCTGATGGCGTCCAGGCTCCGCTCCGCCGCGCCGGCCATGGGCGTCGGCTACGAGGGCGACGCCATCGCGGGCGCGATCATCGGCGGCGTCAGCTTCACCGGCGGCGTCGGCACCGTGCCCGGCATGGTGCTGGGCGCGATGATGATCGGCGTCATCAACAACGGCATGGACCTGGTCGGCGTGGACGCGTTCTACAAGCAGCTGGTCAAGGGCTCGATCATCATTCTGGCGGTGCTCATCGACCGAAAACGTGTCGGCAGAAATTAAGACGGAGGCATGCGCATGGGCTACGACAACGAACGGATGCGGCGGCTCAGCGCGGACATCCGCATCGAAACCATCCGCGCGCTGGCGGCGGCGGGCTACGGCCACATCGGCGGCTCGATGTCCATCGCGGACGCGCTGGGCGCGCTGTACGGTGGCGTGATGAACATCCGCCCCGAGGAGCCGGAGTGGGAGGCGCGGGATTTTCTGGTCCTGTCCAAGGGCCACTGCGGCCCGGCGCTGTACGCGGCGCTTGCGCTGATGGGCTACTTCCCCGTGGAGGAACTCAAAACGGTCAACCAGGGCGGCACGCGGCTGCCCAGCCATTGCGATAGGCTCAGGACCCCGGGCGTGGACATGTCCACGGGCTCATTGGGGCAGGGCATGTCCAGCGCGGAGGGCATCGCCCTCGGCAACCGGCTGAGGGGCCTATCCTCCTACACGTACTGCATCCTGGGCGACGGCGAGTGCCAGGAGGGGCAGGTGTGGGAGGGCGCGGAGCTGGCGGCGCAACTGAAGCTGGACCACCTGATCGTGCTGGTGGACGAAAACAAAAAGCAGCTGGACGGCCCCGTGGACGCCGTGCGCACCGGGCAGGACCTCGCGGCCAAGTGGCGCGCGTTCGGCTGGCGCGCGGAGCGCGTAGTGGGCTGGGACGCGGGCGCGATCGCGGAAGCCATCGAACGCGCCAAGTCGCACCCGGGCGCGCCCACGGCGCTGATCCTGGACACCCTCAAGGGGCTGGGTGCGGACTTCGCGGAGGCGGCCAGTTTCAACCACTACATGGTCATCAGCCCGGAAATGGCCGAGTCGGCCGTCCGGGAGATCGAGCGCCGCTTCGCAAACGGCGTGTTTCCGAGGGGGGATGTCCGGTGGTAAGGCTTAGAAAGGATTTCCCTTTGGACACCCGCGAGATGCGCGAAGCTTACTGCCAGGCGCTCATCGACGCCGCGGAGGCGGACAGCCGCGTGTTCGCGCTGGACTGCGATCTGGTCACGTCCGTGGGCACCGGGCCGTTCGTGAAGCGCTTTCCGGAGCGCCATCTCAACTGCGGCATTCAGGAGGCAAACGCCTGCGGCGTCGCCGCCGGGCTGTCGCGCAGGGGTTTCGTGCCGTTTCTGCACACATTCGGCGTGTTCGCCTCCCGCCGCATTCTGGACCAGGTCTACATCTCCTGCGGCTTCGCGGGGCTGAACGTGAAGATCGTCGGCGCGGATCCGGGCGTCACGGCGGCGGTCAACGGCGGCACCCACATGGCGCTGGAGGACGGCGGAATCCTCAGGCTGGTGCCGGGCTCCACGGTGCTGGAGCCGTCCGACCCGGTGATGATGTATAAGCTCACGCGCCGGATGGCCGAACACAAGGGCGTCGACTACCTGCGCATGGCGCGAAAAAAGGCAGTCCGGCTGTACGAGGAAGATTCCGAGTTTGTCATCGGCAGGGCGGCGGTGCTCCGCGAGGGCGCGGATGTGACGCTGATCGCCGCCGGGATCATGGTCTACGAAGCGTTGAAGGCAGCTGACCGTCTGGGTGCGGAGGGCATTCAAGCGACGGTGGTGGACATGTTCACGGTCAAGCCGCTGGACGTGGAGACGGTGACCGCCTGTGCCCGGCGCACCGGCGCAGTGGTCACCGCGGAGAACCACAATGTGATCGGCTACCTGGGCTCGGCGGTGGCGGAGGCGCTGGCGGAGCACTGCCCCGTGCCGCTGGAGCGCGTGGGCGTGCCGGATTGCTATGGCGAAGTGGGGTCCCAGGAGTACCTGATGGACCGATTTGAACTGACCGAAGAAGCCATCTGCCGGAAGGCCCGGCGCGCGATTGAGCGAAAGGCCCACTAAACAGACCGGGAGGGAAACGCCATGGCCATCGAAACCCTGAAGCCGTTCATCGGCGGGCAGTATGTTTTGAGCAAAGCCGAAAAGTACATGCCGGTCTACGACCCCTCCACCGGAGAGATTATCGCCCAGACGCCCTGCTGCACCGTAGCGGAAGTGGAGGCGGCCATCCAGGCCGCGAAGGCGGCCTACCCCGGCTGGCGCGACACCCCTTGCGCGCAGCGGGTGCAGGTGCTCTACCGGTTCCGGGACCTTCTGGCCCAGAACATGGACGAGCTGACCTACACCCTCTGCCGGGAGAACGGCAAGAACTGGGACGAGGCGCAGGGCGACCTATTAAAGGTCAAGGAGCCGGTGGAGGTGGCCTGCGGCTGCCCGAGCATGATGATGGGCGAAAGCCTGATGAACGTCACGCAGGGGTTTGACTCCACGCTCTACCGGGAACCGCTGGGCGTGTTCGCGGGGATCGCGCCGTTCAACTTCCCAGCGATGATCCCAATGGGCTGGATGATGCCCATGTGCATCGCCACCGGCAACACGCTGGTGCTGAAGGCCTCGTCCCTGACGCCGATGACCTCGATGCGCCTCGTCGCGCTCCTCAAGGAAGCGGGTCTTCCCGACGGGGTGGTGAACCTCGTGACCTGCTCGCGCCGGGAGGCGGAGCTGTTCCTCACCCACCCGGACATTGCAGGGGTGACGTTCGTCGGCTCCACCAGCGTCGGCCGCCACATCTACGCGACCGCGGCGGCGAACGGCAAGCGCGTGCAGTGCCTGTGCGAGGCCAAGAACCACGCGCTGGTGCTCCGGGACGCGCCCATCGGGCGCACCGCGGCGGGCATCATCAACTCGGCCTTCGGCTGCGCGGGCGAGCGCTGCATGGCGCTTCCGGCCGTAGTGGTCGAGGAATGCATCGCGGACGAACTGGTGGCGGAAATCGTCCGGCAGATCAGGGCGCAGAAGATCGGCCCCGCCTACGACCGGTCCACAAACCTCGGCCCGGTCGTGACGGCGGAGCACAGGCAGTTCGTGTGCGGCTGGATTCAGAAGGGCATCGACGAGGGCGCGACGGTCGTGCTCGACGGGCGGGGCTGCACCGTCCCCGGCTATGAGAAGGGCTTCTACATCGGCCACACATTGCTGGACCACGTCACGCCGGAGATGACGGTGGGCCAGAGCGAGATCTTTGGGCCAGTGCTGTGCATCAAGCGCGCGAAGGATTTCGAAGAGGGCCTAAAGCTCATGAACGAAAGCCCGTTCGCCAACGGATCGGTCATCTTCACGCAGAGCGGCTACTACGCCCGCGAGTTCGCCCGGCGCACCCACGGCGGCATGGTGGGGGTCAACGTGGGCATCCCGGTCCCCGCCGGCATGTTCCCCTTCGCGGGGCACAAGAACTCCTTCATCGGCGACCTGCACGCGCTGGGCAAGGACGGCCTCCGCTTCTACACCGAGTCCAAGTGCGTGACGACGCGCTGGTTCAATGAGGAGAACGCAAAGGCGACCAAAATCTCCACCTGGGACGGCGCGCTGTAGGGGTTCGGCGCACATTAAAAGGGGCTGATCCGGCTTCCTTCATGCCGGATCAGCCCCTTTTCGCGAAAGCGTTTATTCCTCTGTGTGCGCGCGGGCGTACTCATGGGCGCGCTCGCAGTTCTGCACCTTGAAGAAGCCGCCGTCGATGCCGATGATCTCCCCGGTGACGTAGTCCGCCTCGGGCGAGGTCAGGTACTTCACCAGGTGCGCGACATCCGCGCCGTTTCCGAACCGGTTCATCGCAATCTGCTTGACCTGGACTTCGCCGCGCTCCTCGATCATCTTTGCGGTCATGTCCGTGTGGATGATGCCGGGCGCGTAGGCGTTGACCGTGATGCCGTAGGGCGCGAATTCCGCCGAGCCGATTTTTGTGAGCATGTCGATGGCCACCTTGCTCGCGGCATAGGCAATCAGGCCGACGTCGGCGAAGCGCCCCGAGATCGACGAGGCGTTGGCGATGCGCCCGTAACGGCGCGCTTTCATATGGGGCAGGCAGGCGCGGATCATGTGCAGCTGGCTTTTGAAGTTGTGGTCCATCACGCGGTCGAAGTATTCGTCCGACATGTCCTCGAAAAAGCAGAAGTCAAAGATGCCCGCGTTGTTGACCAGAATATCGACGCGGCCAAAGCGCCGGACGACCTCGTCCACCGCCCGCCGGGCTTCGTCCTCGCGCGAAAGGTCCGCCTTCAGCGCAAACGACCCTTCGGACAAAAGCGAAATCTCCGCTTCGGCCAACGCAGCTTCCGCCTCATTGGCGCGGTAGACGGCGCAAACGATGTTCCCGGCCCCGGCAAGCGCCGCGCTGATGGAACGGCCCATGCCGCGCGTGCCCCCCGTGACGATGGCGACCCGCTTCTCCACTCGTGATTCCTCCCCTTATCATTCAGCCCTAGTGGTTCGGCAACTACAGAAGTTACTTGAGATCGGCGAGAGATTTTTGTTCCTGGCAAGGAGCCGCAGCGCAGGAATAGCAGCGCTATTTCAAGCGGAGAGCGACACAGCCAGGGCTTAAAAAGATCCGGCGAGATCGTAACTTCGGTAGTGGTCGGAGCACTAATCCACAAGGTTATCTGGCCGCGTCCGGGCGCGCGACGGAATCCCGCTCCACCAGGTTGGGCGAAAGCAGGATGGTTTTGGGCATGACCTTCCCCTTCTGCGCCTCCAGGATGATGTTCACGGCGTTTTCGGCGATCTCCTTTTCGGGGAAGGCCAGCGAGGTCTGCGCCGGGATGCCGAAGCGGGTGAGCGTGTCGTCCAGCCCGACCAGGGACACGTTTTGGGGCACGCGCAGGCCGCGCTCGTACAGGCAGCGCGCGACGCCCACCAGCAGTTCGTCCGCCCCGACGATGGCGGTGGGGCATTCGTTCGCCTCTAGATATGTTCGAATGGCCTGATACCCGTCCGCCATGCGATAATCTGGGGTGGGGATGAACACGGCGGTCTCCGCGCAGCTGAGCACCTCGCAGGCAGACCTAAACCCGTTCAGGCGGGCCATTTCCACCTCCCGCCCCGGAATCTCCGGGCCGATGTAGGCGATCTTCCGGTGGCCGTGCCGCGTCAGGTGCCGTACCACCAGGAAGAGCCCTTCCCGGGCGTTGATCAGCACCTTGTTGATGCCGAAGATGTCCGGCGCGCGCTCGATCATCACCACCGGGATGGGGATGTTGCCAAGGAACTTGCGGATCGACAGAATATCCAGCTGATCGCCCAGCGCGTTAAAGATGATGCCGCTCGCGCCCAGGTTCCGAAGCGCGTTGACATAGGACGTGATCTGGATCGAGTTCACCTCGGCGGTGACGTTGATGACGGTGACATTGTAACCATTTGCCTGCGCCACATGGTTCACGCCGTCCGCCAGCCTTGAAAACAGGATGTTGCTCGTCGCATCCTGCGTCAGAAGCCCGATCACCTTGGCGGAGGGCGAGACATCGGGCGCCGTATTTTCCGTTGGCACATAACCCAGCGTCAGCATCGCCTTTTCCACGGCGCTGCGCTTGTCCTGCGACACATACCCGCTGTCCCGGACCACGCGCGAGACGGTGGCCGCCGATACACCCGCCAGCTCCGCGATGTCCTGAAGCCGAACTTTTTTCACCCGAAATCCCCTTTTCTCACAAGGGCGTCATGACCCTTTCGATCTGCTTTTTGGAATTCTTTTCATTACAGAATATCGGTTTTTTGCGCCTTTGTCAACGGCTATCGAGTGCCGAAAGTTTTCAGATCGAGGCGCCGCCGCTATGAATGCAACTCCAATTGTGTGAAATTTTCAGTTGACATATCCCGAAAGCATTCATATAATACTGGTGTTTGCATTTCCCGCGGGAAACGGCCCCGGAAGAAAGACGAAGCGAGGGACAAGCGATGACGTTCAGCATCAATACATTCTGCCTGTTTGGCGACATGCCCCTGGAAGGCGCGTTCGAGCGCATGCGGCAGGCCGGGTACGATACCTTCGAGCAGTGGAGGCTGCAGGCGGACCAGCTTGCGTCCATGCGCGAGGCCATGCAAAAGCACGGGATCAAGCTGTCCGCCTTCTGCCCGGACGAGTTCGTCCTGAACGATGAAAGCGCCCACGACCGGTACGAGGCCGCCCTGATCCGCGCGCTGGACCACGCCCGGTTCCTGGGCTGCCCGGCGCTGATCACGCAGGTGGGCCAGAACACCGGGGCCCCGCGCACCGCCCAGCACGCGGCGATCCTCAAGGGACTCAGGCGCATGGCGCCGCTCCTCGAAAAGGCGAACGTCACGCTGCTGGTGGAACCGCTCAACGACGTGAAGGACCATCCCGGCTACTACCTGACCAGCTCCGAAGAGGGCTTCGAGCTGGTGCGGCAGGCCGGTTCCCGCTGCGTCAAGCTACTGTTTGACGTCTACCATCAGGTGCACATGGGCGAGGACGTGCTGACGCAGATCCGCGGCAACCTGGGCTCAATCGGCCACTTCCACATCGCGGGGCATCCGAACCGGGACGACGCGATTTTCTCAAACTTCGACTACCGGCCGGTGCTGGAATTGATCCTGGGCAGCGGGACGAACGCGCCGGTGGGCCTGGAGCTGTTCGCCGGAAGCCCGGAGCGCGCGATGGCGCTGCTCGAAACCCTCAAGGCGCACCGTTGACGAAGCGCGCCCCGGGAACGCCGGGGGTTCCACCCCCATGCCCCCGCCAAGGGGAATGATTCCCCTTGGAACCCTCATAGGGGGAAAATGTCCGCTAACGCGTCCATTTTCGGGTCAAAGTACAACGGCAAACAGGTTTTAAATCAGGCAAGCGGGGCGTCATACAGGAGAATAAAGCTAAACAAGGGGCTGCCTCACGGAAGAACGCTCGTGAGACAGCCCCATTTGATCATCCCTGCATGGCGTCGGTCTTCTTGGGGCTCTGGCGTCCCTCGATCCTGGGCGCTCGGCGTTCCAGAGCGGCCAGCGAGATCTCCACGTCCTCGTGCACTTCGGCGGGGGTAAACGCGCCGACGGTCACCATATCCTGCGGCCGGATCGTGGCGTAGGAGAAGGTCAGCCCGACAAACGGGGAGACGCGCCCGGCCGCCATCGCCTTGATCGTCATCACCGGCTTTTTCGCGGAATGGATGACCTTATGGATGTACTCCACCTCGACCTGCATAAGGAACCCCATGCAGTTGTAGATCTGCACGTAGGTCTCCACGTCGTACTCGTTCAAGTCGGAGTAGACGATAAGTTCCGGCATGTGCGCCGAAAGGCCCGGAACCATGCCGTTCTCCCGGATCATGCTGAGATAGTCCGGCAGCCGATCGATGGATCGGGTGTTCTTGCAGACCAGCTGCTCCACGCAGGAGTGGTGCGGCAGGCAGAAGGTGCTGCCCGCCTTGCGGGAAGCCTCCACCGTGCGACGCGCTTCATCGCGGGCCTGCGCATTGTCGTCCACGTTGATAATGGGCGTATCGATGAGGATGACCTTCTTGCCCGTCCGGTCTTCGGCCAGCTTGGACGCGTCCGCCAGGATGGGCGTCTGCACCATGAGGCCCATGATCGCGTCGACGCCGTACTCCAGATACGCCTCGATCACCGCCGCGACGGATTCCCGCCGGGCATGGGTCTCCTTGATCATTGCGTCCGAAGCGGTGCTGGTATGGCTGAACCCCACAAGCCAGTTGCTTCCAATCAACATTCTGGGCAGCGAAACGCCCCCGACCATCGTGCGCGGAAACAGAGTATCCATACGTGCAGCTCCTTTGCTTTTTCCATTCAACTCAATGCCAACCCGCCCATGTATGCAAATTACCATATTTCATGCAGATTGTCAACTGAGTTTTCATATAATCACGCTGCCGGTTCATGAAAAATCAGGTTCCCCAATCAGAATATGCGCGGTATTGTCAGGAATGCGATGCTTTTTTGCGGTTTATTTCTGAACATTGTGCAAATTACTTTACCAGGCATATGAAAAACGTATTGACACGCGGCCGATACAGGAATATAATAAATCGCGAAATTCATCACATATTTTGAAATTTCCATACTCTACGGCATGAAAGGGCGGGTGCCGCTTTCCATGAATCGTATGATTACTTCGCGGGGCCGCAAACTGAAGCGGCAGCGCAAACTCACGCTGGATGACGCGACACCCTACCTGATGGTCATCCCAGCGCTTGTTTGCATCGGGTTCGTCTCCCTGTATCCCAGCATCCGTTCCGTTCTAATGTCCTTTTTCGACATCAACCTCTTAAAGCCCAAGACGCCGTTCGTTGGGTTTGCAAATTACGCGAAGTTCTTTTCCGATTCCACCAGCCTGCGCATCCTGTTCAACACCTTCTTCTGGGCGGTGTGCTCGGTCACGTTCGGCACCATCCTGGCCATGTTCACCGCCGTGCAGCTCAACAAGCCTTTTCGCGGCCGCGCGGCCTTCCGCTCGGTGTTCATGGCGCCCTGGGTCACCCCGCCGATCGTGGTGGCCAGCATTTGGGCGGTGCTTTTGAACCGCGACCTCAGCCCGGTCAACGGGCTGCTCACGCGCCTGGGGCTGATCGAAACGCCCATCGCCTTCCTGGCGGACCCAACCATCTTCTGCGGATTTTTATCGACGCCCATGCTCTACCTGATTCTGATCAACCTTTGGAACATGCAGCCGTTCATGGTGGTCATGTTCCTGGCGGGGCTTCAGACGGTCCCGCAGGAGCTTTATGAGGCCGCCACGGTGGACGGCGCCAGCCGGACGCGCCAGTTCTGGCACATCACGCTGCCGCTGCTCGCCCCAGTCATGGAGACCACGCTGCTGCTGCAATGCATCTGGCAGTTCAACAACTTCAACCTCAGTTACCTGGTCACAAAAGGCGGCCCGCTCAACACCACGGAGCTGATGGCCGTTCGCGTCTACACCGAATCGATGACCAACTTCAAATACGGCTATGGCGCCGCCATCAGCGTCGTCATGGTTGCGATTACCCTCGTGCCCGCGCTCATGTACATCAGCAGGGTCATCCGCCAGCACAGCGAACTGGTGAACTAAATTCCAATCCAAAACATTCTTTCGTCGTCGCGGCGGATCTTTTCGCGCAGTGCTGTGTCGCTCTTACGCTCAACGTAGCTCCACTACGTATCGCTCCGGCTCCTTGCCCTGCATCGATAATCTCTCGCCGCTTTAGCCGAAACAATATTCCGTATTGGCATGATTTCAGGAGGGATCCAGAAAATGGCGAACCGCATCTGCGCCGCCGGGCCCAGGAGCAAGCGCTGCGCTGGAGACCGGTGGATTTACTGGCTGGTGATCGTGACCTCCACGATCTTTGTCATCTTTCCCTACTTTTGGATGGTCATGACGTCGCTGAAGCCCGCAGAGGAACTCATGCTGTCCCCACCCGTGTGGGTCCCCAGCCGATTCGTGTGGGAAAACTACGTCAAGGTGTGGAACACCGTTCCCCTGTCGCGGTACATCGGCAATTCGGTGTTCACCTCCGGCATGGGCGCGCTCATCGGCCTGATGTTTTCGACATCCGCCGCGTTTTCACTGGCCTGCTTCAAGACGAAAATCCGAAAGCTGTCGATCGCGCTGTTCCTCTTTACCCAGCTGATCCCCTTTACGCTGCCGTTCGTTTCCTTCTACATGATGATGCACGCCGCGAAGCTGACCAACACCTACGAGGGCCTGATCATCGCGTACTGCATCTGGTCGATCCCGTTCTGCACGCTGACGATGCGAAGCTACTTCGAGCAGGCGCTGCCGGTGTCGCTGCTTGAGAGCGCGCGCATCGACGGCTGCACGAAGTTCGGCATGTTCTGGCGCATCGGGCTTCCGCTGGTGCTGCCCGGGCTGGTCGCCACCGCCATCTTCGCGTTCATCACCGGCTGGAACGACTTTGTCTGGGCCAGCGTCATGCTGGTCGACAACACCAAGAAGACCGCGGCCATCGGCATCTACGATTACGTCGGCCAGTTCGGCAGCAACGTCAATAAGGCCTTGTCCATGACGACCGCGGTGCTCATCACCATCCCCACCATGGTCCTCTTCGGCTTCATGCAAAGGCACCTGGTCAGCGGCCTGACGGCGGGCGCCGTGAAGGGTTAGCGCGAAGGCATAAATCTCCGGAAAAGAGATTTATCATATCAAATGGGAGGGGTCAGTCGATGAAGAGAACGCTCGCGATCCTGGTTGCCCTGATGCTCGTGACGAGCATGTTTGCCTCGATGGCTATGGCCGCGGCAGACAAGCCCTATGCCGGGCAGGAGATCACCTTCTGGATGCAGAAGTACGGCGCGGATCCCGCGAACCAGGCCAAGATGCTCGACCAGATGACCGCCGAATTCCTCGAACTGACCGGCATCAAGGTCAACTATTCGATCGTCGACTGGGGCCAGGCGTACACCAAGTACACGCTGGCGATGACCGGCGGCGAAGCGCCCGACGTCGCGGACACCTTCTTCGCCTACTCCTGGAAGGCCATCGGCGGCGACCAGTACGGTCCGATGAACATCGATGACATCGTGGAAGCGATCGGATCCGACGGGTTCTATGACTTTGCCAAGCCCGAGTGCTATGTGGATGGCCACTGGGTCGCCCTCCCCTGGCGCGGCGATACGCGCTTCGCGGCCTACAACACCGCCATGTTCGCGGAAGCCGGCATCACCGAATTCCCGAAGACCTACGCCGAAGTCGTCGAGGTCGCCAAGAAGCTGACGACCTATGACAGCGCAGGCAACGTGGACCGCGCGGGCCTTCTGTTCAACCAGGACAACGCCCGCTTTGACCAGACCTTCTTCGCGGTGCTGGCGGGCTTCGGCGGCAAGCTGATGAACGACGATTACACCCAGTTCACCATCGACACCGAAGCGACCCGCAAGGCGCTGCACTTCATGCAGGACTGCCTGTACAAGGACAAGCTCTTCCCCACCACCGTGCTCGACCCGACCCACAAGTCCAACGACTCCTTCGCGGCCGGCAAGGCGGCCATCCTCCTGGGCAACGGCCCGGGCCTTCTGCAGGAGCTTCAGAACAACGCGCCCCAGATCGCGGAAGTGACCGTCAGCGCCGTCATGCCCAGCGAGACCGGCGAAGGCCCGTCCTCCATCGCGTTCGCGGCGCCCGTGTGCGTGTTCAACTCCACCAAGAGCCCCGAAGCCGCCAAGGAGTGGCTGAAGTTCTTCTGCAACACCAAAAACCAGGTCACCGCGATGAAGGACCTCGCGCTGGTCAGCGTCTGGAAGGACGTCATGGCGGACGAGAACTTCTCCTCCGACTGGTGGAAGGCCGTGCTGGAGCAGAACACCCGCGCCGTGCCGGGCGACATGCCGCTGCCGGCGTGGAGCCAGATTGACGCCTTCCCGAACGGCCCGCTGAACACCATGTGCACCTCCGTCATGGCCGGCACCGACGTGGACGCCGCCATCGCGGAATGCATGGCCGCCATCGAAGAGATCATGAAGGGCTAAACCGACTGATGCCCGAGGGGGATGCGCTCCCCCTCGGGCATTTTCTGTATTAAATACCAATACAGAATATTATTTCGTCCAAAGAGGCGAGAGATTTTCGTTCCTGGCTAGGAGCCGCAGCGCAGGAATAGCAGCGCTATTTCAAGCGGAGAGCGACACCGCCAGGGCTTGAAAAGATCCACCGCGACGACGAAAGAATGTTGCGGAGTGGTATAAGGAGGTCCCTGCATGGATTCCAGGGAACGTATTCAGCGGGCACTCAACCACGAACAGACGGAGCTTTCACCCTTTTCCCTGGGGTTCGGGCTCAACGAGCCGGTACTAACGGCGCTGGCAGCAGAACTGGGGCTGCCCGGCGCGAGCGCCGCGAAAGCGCTGGTCCAGTCCAAGAGCGATCTGGTCTGGGTCGCGCCGCCCTACGTCGGCCCGGCGGACCGGAACATACGGCGCGCGGACGGCGTGGAAATCGACGTCTGGGGGATCGGGCGGCGGCCCGTCTGCTACGGCGAGGGCAGTTACGACGAGATCTGCCTCTACCCGCTGCGCGACTTCACGGACCCGGAAGAA
Source organism: Bacillota bacterium (assembly GCA_023416655.1). Lineage (GTDB taxonomy): Bacteria > Bacillota > Clostridia > Christensenellales > Aristaeellaceae > JAEZHK01. Next base: position 3,241 of record JAEZHK010000045.1, on the reverse strand, counting down.
CTGGGCGGCTACCCTTTCCCGGACCCCGATTGGTTTGATTACGCTGCGCTGCCCGGGATCATCCGAAGCGCTCAGGCGGACGGCCCGCGCGCGGTGATCCTGGGCAACGCCAACATCTTTGAAACCTCCTGGTATATGCGCGGTCTGGAAAACATGATGATGGACCTGATCGCAGAGCCGGAGTTCGCCGCCGAACTCATGCGACGGGTGACCGACTTTTACTGCGAATTCATGAACCGCTGTCTGGAAGCCGCGAAGGGGCAGATCGACCTGATCTTCACGGCGGACGACATCGGCCAGCAGAATGGCCTTTTGATCTCGCTCGCGCTCTGGTCGGGGAGCATCAAGCCCTTCCACCAGCGGGTGAACCGCATCGTGCACCAGCACGGCGCAAAGGTCATCTACCACACGGACGGCGCCGTCATGGAGGCGATGCCGGGCCTGATCGACATGGGCATCGACGTATTGGAGGCGCTGCAGTTTGACGCTTCCGGCATGGACCCGGCAAAAATGAAGGCGCTGTACGGGGACCGGCTATGCTTTCACGGCGGCGTGAGCGTTCAATCCACGCTGCCCTATGGCACGCCGGAAGACGTGCGCCGCGAAGTCCTGGAGCGCGTAAGCGTACTCGGGGAAAACGGCGGCTACATCCTGGCACCCTCCCACGCCGTACAGGCCGGTACGCCCGTTCAAAACGTGCTCGCGTTTTTCGATGCCGCGGGGCGGCCCCTACGCTGAATCCCACTGAATCAAGAGAGAGGGCGCATTCATGACGCACCGGGAGCGGGTTCTAAATATCCTGCACTACCAGCCATACGACCGGATGCCGGTGGTGGCCTTCGGCTATTGGCATGAGACGGTGGACAAATGGGCGGACGAAGGGCATGTGACAAGCGAGGAAGCGCGGGAATACCGGCTGAGCGCCGACGGCTCCGAGGTCGACGCCGCCATCATGCGGAAGCTGGGGTTTGATTTCAACTGGACCACCTGCCTCCGCCCCAACACGGTATTGTATCCGCTCCTGGAGGAGAAGGTGATCGAGACCCTTCCGGACGGCTCCGTCATCAAGAACGACGGAGTGGGGCACATCATCCGCGTCAAGCCGGGCGTCACCAGCATCCCGGCGGAAATCGGCACGCTGCTGACCGGGCGCGAGGCCTGGGAGGAAATCTTCCTGCCCCGCTTACGCTACTGCGAGGAGCGCCTGAACGTGCCCGCGCTGGAAGAGGCCCGCGCGGGCAACGGAGTGCGGGAAATCCCGCTGGGCCTGTACTGCGGGGGGCTGTACGGCTCCATCCGCGACATGCTGGGCGTGGAGCACCTGAGCTACCTGATGGCCGACGACGAGGAACTGCACGAGGAGATCATCAATACCTGCGGAAACCTGAGCTACGCGCTCGTCAAGCGCTCGCTGGAGTTCGGGGTGGAATTTGACTTCGGGCACTTCTGGGAGGACATCTGCTTCAAGAACGGGCCGCTCGTCCGGCCGCAGATGTTCCGAGAGCTGGTCGGGCCGCACTACAAGCGCATCACCGGGCTGCTGCTGGAGCACGGGGTGGACATCGTGTCGCTGGACTGCGACGGCCTGATCGACGCGCTGCTGCCCATCTGGCTGGAAAACGGCGTGAACACCATGTTCCCCATCGAGGTCGGCACATGGAACGCCTCCATCGCGCCGTGGCGGGCGAAGTACGGCAAGGCGCTATTGGGCGTGGGCGGCATGGACAAGCGCGTGTTCGCGAGGGACCGCGCGGCGGTGGACCACGAGATCGAACGTCTCAAGCCGCTGGTGGATTTGGGCGGCTACATCCCATGCCCGGACCACCGCATCGCGCCCGACGCGCACTTTGAACTGGTGCAGTATTACTGCGAACGCTTCCGCAAAGCATTCGGGTGATCCCGCAGATCGGGATCAAACCACGCCATTCGGATCGGCGCTCTTGTCCCGGTTCTTGGCCGATTCCTCCAGCGTGATGCATGTGCCGTCCGCATACTCAACGAGGGTATTGTCAACCGTCTTCCGGGCGCCTGCCGTGGAGTCCCCGATATGCGCCTGGCGCAGAAGCTTGCGCTCCGCCTCCTCTTCCTTTGTCAGCGCCCGTTCACTTAAGAGGCGTGTCAGTTCGTTGAAGCGCGCGATTTTCTCCTGGGTCATGGGGTCACGCTCCTTTTTCGGTCATGTTGGTTTGGGACATTCATCATCCTGCCCGCGCGGGAGGGGAATGATTCGAGGCAGGTTTGACTTATACCAATGCGAAACATGATCTCGTTCAAAGCGGGTATTATCCTGGGACAGCCGGAGCAATCACACAATAAAAAAACGGGGGAATGCTCACGCATCCTCCCGTTTTTTACTGCCTTAGCGATTAAGTTGGCGTAGAGGTGTACGGCTTAATACACGCTGCCCCACTCGCCGATGTTGGAGGGATCAAACTTGAACGGAGGCCCAAGGAGCACTTCGGTGCCGCCATCGGCCGCCGCGGTCACGGTGTAGTCACCCAGGCGGTTGGCGCTAAAGGTGTCGCCCGCCGCGCCGGTGATCTTGCCGGTGGCCATCGCGTCGATGATGTAGGCGCCCAGGTAACCCAGGTCGATCGGGTTCCACAGATACATGTAGGGGCAGGCGCCGCCGGTGATGTAGTCCTTCATTTCGGAGGGCAGGCCCAGGCCGGTGATCTGCAGCTTGCCGATGAGGCCCTGGTCTGTGACGACCTTGGCGGCGGCGGCGATGCCCACGGTGGTGGGGGCCACGATGCACTTCAGGTCCGGATAGCTCTGGATCAGGCCTTCGGTCTCGGACACGGACTTGTCGCGCAGGTCATCGCCGTAGGCGATCTTGACCAGCTCGAGCTTGGCGTACTTTTCCTGCTTGAGCACTTCCTGCATCACGGCGATCCAGGCGTTCTGGTTGGAGGCCTGCGCGGTGGCGCTCAGGATGGCGAACTGGCCCTCGCCGCCGCAGAGGTCAAACGCGGCTTCAACCAGCGTCTCGCCGATCTTCTGGGTGTCGGCCTGGTTGGCGTGGGTCTTGCGGCTGTCGGGGTTGAGCGAGGAGTCAATGGAGATCACCGGGATGCCGGCGGCCATGGCCTTCTCGCACACGGGCTGCAGCGCGTCGAAGTCATTGGCGGCGATGGCGATGCCGTTGACCTTCTGGGCGATCAGCTGCTCGATCATGGCGATCTGATCCTCGGCGGTGGGGTTGGCGGGCGCGTTCACGATGGCTTCCGCGCCGATGTCC
>JAEZHK010000015.1 GCA_023416655.1 Bacillota bacterium | reverse complement strand
AATGCGTCCAAAGCGTCGAGAAATTTTCGATGCAGAGCAAGGAGCCGGAGTGAGGCGTAGCAGCGCTACGTTGAACGGAGAGCGACACAGCACTGCGCGAAAAGGGCCGACGCGACGACGCATTTATATTTGGAATTAGTATCAGCCAAACGCCTTCTCAAGTGCCTGCTCGAGGTCCCCGATGATGTCGTCCACGTGCTCCGTGCCGATGGAGAGGCGGACGGTGTTGGGCTTGATGCCGGAATGCTCCAGCTCCTGCTCGTTCATCTGCGAGTGGGTGGTGGAGGCTGGGTGGATGACCAGCGATTTGGCGTCCGCCACGTTGGCGAGCAGCGAGAACAGCTTCAGGCTGTCGATGAACTTTCTGGCGTCCTCCGCGCTGCCCGCGATCTCAAAGGTGAAGATGGAGCCCGCGCCGTTCGGGAAGTAGTTCTCGTATAGCGCGTGGTTGGGGTGTTGCGGAAGCGCGGGGTGGTTGACGCGCTCCACTTTCGGGTGTTTCGCCAGGTAGTCGACCACTTTCAGCGCGTTGAACACGTGCCGCTCCACGCGCAGCGACAGCGACTCGAGGCCCTGCAGGAACAAAAACGAGTGCAGCGGGCTGAGCGTCGCGCCGGTGTCACGCAAGAGCGTCACGCGCGCCTTGATGATGTAGGCCAGCGCGCCCACCGCGTCGGTGAGCACCACGCCATGATAACTGGGGTTGGGCGTGGAGAGGCCGGGAAACTTGCCGCTGGCCGACCAGTCAAACTTTCCGCCGTCCACAATCACGCCGCCGATCGCCGCGCCGTGGCCGCCGATGAACTTGGTCGCGGAGTGAACCACGATGTCCGCCCCGTGCTCGATGGGCCTAAACAGGTAGGGCGTGGCGAATGTGTTGTCAACGATCAGCGGGATGCCATGCTTGTGGGCGATTTCGGCCACCGCTTCCACGTCGACGATGGTGGAGTTTGGGTTTCCGAGGCTCTCGATGAAGAGCGCCTTGGTATTGGGTCGGATGGCCGCCTCAAAGTTTGCCGGGTTGAGGCCGTTCACGAACGTGGTGTCGATGCCGAACTCCTTCAGCGTGTGGGCGAAGAGGTTGTAGGTGCCGCCGTAGATGGCGTGGTCGGACACGATGTGGTCCCCGGCGTGGGCGATGTTCTGGATCGAATAGGTGACCGCCGCGGCCCCCGAGGCGGTGGCCAGCGCGGCCACGCCACCTTCCAGCGCGGCGATGCGCTTTTCGAAGGCGTCCGTCGTGGGGTTCATGATGCGCGAATAGATGTTGCCACCTTCCGAGAGGCCGAAGCGGCCCGCCGCGGTGGCGCAGTCCTTGAAGACGTAAGAGCTGGTCAGGTACACCGGCACCGCGCGGGCGTCGGTCGCGGAATCGGGCGTCTCCTGCCCGGCGTGGATCTGCAGGGTTTCAAAGCGGTATTCAGACATATTCATCCCTCTTTCCATTATTTCTGGCGCTGCGGATGGTCACCGGTACTGCCGGTCACATTCGCTCGCCAGAAAAATAGAACTTTGGCTTCAGGATATGCATCGCAACCGCCTCCTTGCCTAATTCATATGTGAATTATAGGGGATGCTCCTGGCATTGTCAAGCGCACCCAGAGAAATAACAAACCACCGCGCGCCCCAGAATTGTTGACGATATGGAAAAGCCGCGCCCGGCGGATGACCGGGCGCGGCAGCAAAAGAGCGAAGGCAGTTACTTGAGCTTGATCTGGCTGACGAGGCAGGAGGGAATCGAAACCGTGTCTCCGCGCACGGTTTCATAGGACATGATGCCGGTGGAAACGGCGTAGACGACGACCGAATCATCCTCCAGGAAGCGCTTGTAGTTCTCGGGGAGGGCGTAAATGGCATAGACGACGTTGTCATAGCCGCCCTTTGTCGCGATGCGGAAGGCGGCATACCCTTCTTCCTCGATCACCTGAAGAACCTTGCCGGAAAACTTGATCAGCTTGCCGGTGTAGGCATCGGGGTCCCTGGAATTTGCCTTGTAGTCCAGCTTCTCATAGAGAGATTCGTCCAGCACCGGGTTGGGCGACTTCGGCGCGTTGTCCGCAAACAGCGCCGCCTGCGTGTCCACATCGGCTTCGCCGGTTTCGTTCAGCCCGACCTGACTCTGGAATTCCTTGATCGCGTTGACCGTCCCCGTGCCGTAGGCCCCGTCGGACTTTCCGCCCAGATAACTCAGTTCCTTGAGCCGTTCCTGCAGCGCGAGCACAGAGTCCCCCTTGCTCCCCTTCTTGAGCGGTTTGTACGCGGCGGGGGTCGGCTCGGGCGTAGGCTCGGGCGTCGCGGTCAGGATATCGAGCTGCGCCTGGACCTGCGCCAGTTGTTCCGTCAGTTCCGCGATCGTGGCGTCCTTCTCCGCAAGAACCTGCTCCCAATTGTCCGGCGGGGTTGACGACGCGAAGGCGAGAACCGGGAGGAGCAGGAGGCAAAGCGCCAGAGCGACAACCGGTTTTCTCAAGGGGATCCCTCCTCTTATGTGCTGCGGCAAGCGCCGCGCAGGGTACGGAACGATCGAATCATCCAAGGGGCATGCTTAACTTACCGGCGCGTCGCCGGTCAGGGGCGCCAATGGTTTTCGACTCGATAGAAAATGTATAAAAGATTCAATATGCTTTCTGAATGCTATCATAACATATTTGGTTCGCAGCCGCAACAGTTTTTGGCAGAAATATGTCAAAAAAGCTCTTTCAGTAACCAACACTTGTCAGCCGGAAGCCGCCCGGAACGCGCTCGATCAGCCCATTCGCCTCAAGGGCCTTCAGCGTGCGCAGAAGGTGCCGGTAACTGACGCCCAGAAGCTCCGACGTACCGGTAAGGCTCTCGCTAAACACGTCGCCAGGCTGCGCCTTCATCATGTAGTCGATCAGCCGCTCGCCGAGCGGGTACAGGAGGTTTTGCGCGGCCATAGCGGATGCCTGTTCCAGCTTGTCCGCAAGCTCCCCGCACATGAATCTCAGGAGCCTGGGGTCCCGCAGCAGGGCCTCGCGCCGCCCCGCCAGCTCGAAGCCGATCAGCCAGGCGTCGGTGACGGCGCGTACGCTGCTCAGGGCCGTCAGATCGCCACGGCAGAGTTCCAGGTCTCCCAGCAGCGACACGCCCTTGTAGAAGGCGTGCAGCATCGTCCGTCCATTCTCCATCAGCCGAACGACCTTCGCGCGCCCCTTCAGGAACACGTACAGGTTTGTCAGCGCCTCCCCCTGCCGCACGATGTCCCGTCCGGCCGGGCAGCGGTAGAGAACGGCCGGGAAGTCGGCGGCAATCTCCGTCAGGCCGGCCTCCTTCAGGAACCTTTCAAGCCTCGCCGGGTCGGAAACGCGCTGCATTTCAACCCCTCCTTTTATACCAATCCAAAACATTCTTTCGTCGTCGCGCCGGATCTTTTCAAGCCCTGGCGGTGTCGCTCTCCGCTTGAAATAGCGCTGCTATTCCTGCGCTGCGGCTCCTTGCCAGGAACAAAATGTTCGCCGCTTTGGACAAAATAATATTTCGCATTGGTATTACGCCTTATTATGACATATGTCATACCCCGCCGCAAGCGGAATCGGATACCATGGAGGCGGAGGCGATGGGATGGACATTCTTTCGGCGCTGAGCGGCGTGATGATTGCGGTGATGATCCTGGCGAACGGGCGGCTGTCCACGGTCTGGGGCAGCTGGACCGCGGCGGTGATCATCCACCTGGTGGGGCTTGGGGTGCTGCTCGCATGGCTGGCGATCCGCCGAGTAAACCCCTTCGTGCGGCGCGGCATGCCGTGGAGCCTGTACCTGGGCGGCGCGGTGGGCGCGGTGGCGACGGTTTTCACCAACATGGCCACGCCGGAAATCGGCGTTTCGGCCACGCTGGCGCTGGGGCTGCTCGGACAGACCGCCGCGTCCGCGCTGATCGACGGGTTCGGCATTATGGGTGCGAGAAAAGCGCGGCCAAGCATCCGCACCGCCGCGGGCATGGCGCTGATCGCCGCGGGTATATGGGTTATGTCCCTTGGATGATGGTTCGGAGGCGTGCAGTGAACCCCGCCATTCGGGCGACGACGTAAAACGGCTGTCTGTACAAGCATAGGGACCTTACGGTTGGGAGGGTTTCAGATGATGGAACTTCTGGCGGCGCTCTCTGGCGCGGGCGTCGTGATCGGGCGCATGCTCAACGCCCAGGCCGGCGCGCACGTCGGCCTGGTGCGCTCGACGTTCAACAACTATTGGGTCGGCCTCGTCTGCTGCACAGTCTTCATGGTGTTTGCGGGCGGGCGCGTCGAGCCGCCCGTCGGCTTCGAACCCATCATGTACATCGGCGGCGCGCTGGGCGTGGGGGTGGTGATGCTCTCCTCTCTGGTGGCGCTGAAGATCTCAACGCTGCGGCTGACGCTGGTGGCGTTCGTCAGCCAGATGGCGACCGCGCTGGCGCTGGACTGGGCGTTCTCTGGCATTTTCTCCGCGCCGCGGGCCGTCGGGAGCCTGCTTGTCCTCGCCGGCCTGGTGGTCCTGAGCCCGGTCGGAGATGCTTCGGTCCCTGAAAAAAGCGTTTGACCCCCATATTTTGTGGTGTTTGACTGTTTACGCCCCAAATATTGGTGGTATAATGGTGCTCATACGAAGGAGGTCGATTCCCATGAGCATCAACGTCCACATTGTCAACGGCACACTGCCGCAGGAAGAAATTGACGCGTACATTGCGCACGCGCGCGAGAAGTACGGCCGCGAGCCGCTGGGGATGGACATCCGGGTGGATGGCGAATATGTGGACATCGACTATGACTTCGGCAGCGTGCCGTTCCACAGGATCCGGCGCATCACCGGCTACCTGGTGGGTACGCTGGACCGCTTCAACAACGGCAAGCGCGCCGAGGAGCACGACCGCGTCAAACACATGAGCGACTGCGGCTGCGACTGATCATAAAGAGTTTCGGCGGATCCGGCTTTGCGCCAATCCGCCGATTTTTTATGAGCCCGGAGATGTCGGCATGTGTACTTGCATCAGCCGCACCAGCATAGTATAATAGTACGGTTGAAAAAGAAACGGAAGTGTGTTGCATGGAGAAACCTGCGCTGCTTATCATGGCGGCGGGCCTGGGCAGTCGGTACGGCGGGCTTAAGCAACTGGCCCCCGTCGACGACCGGGGCCACAGCATCATCGATTATTCCGTCTTCGACGCCGTCAAGGCGGGATTCGAGCGGGTGGTCTGCGTGATCGCGCCCGGCATGGAGGCCGACTTCCACGAGGCGGTCGGCGGCAGGATCGCGTCCGGCGTCGACCTTTCCTACGCCGAGCAGCATCTGGACGCGCTGCCCCGCGACATCGCGCTCCCGGCGGAGCGCATCCGGCCCTGGGGCACGGCCCACGCGGTGCTCAGCGCCAAAGGGAAGATTCGCGGCCCCTTTTCGGCCATCAATGCCGACGACTTCTATGGCGCGTGCGCGTTCACCGCGATTTATGGGGCACTTCTGGGCAGCAGGCCCGACGAGCACGCGATGTGCGGCTACCGCATTGAGAACACGCTGACCGAGAACGGCACGGTCTCCCGAGGCGTATGCAGCGAGAAAGACGGGCTTCTGACCGGCGTCGTCGAGCGCACGAAGATCCGCCCCGCGCCGGACGGCGCAGCCTATACATTGGACGGGGAGAACTGGATCGACCTGCCCGCGGGCACGCCGGTTTCGATGAACATGTGGGGCTTCGGGTCGGGCATGATGGACGCGATCGAGGAATACTTCACGTCGTTCCTCGAGGAGAACCTGCCGAAGAACCCGCTCCGCTGCGAGTACTACCTGCCCTACGTGGTCAACCGCCTGATTGAGGACAAGCGCGCCACGGTGCGGGTACTGCCCTGCGAGGAGAAGTGGTACGGCGTCACCTACATGGAAGACCTGCCCGGCGTGCGCCGGGCCATCGAGGGACTCCGGGATTCCGGCAAGTACCCGGACGCGCTGTGGCCCTCGGAAAAGGTGCTCTGCGCGCCGAAGGTTTAGCCCCATAGCAATTTAACCATAGCCCGCCCGCCGATGATCCGGCAGGCGGGTTGTTTTACGTTTCGCTGTCCCAGAATGCGCGGAGCATCGCGCGAAGCGCCTTTTCGTCCTCCGCGGGGCGCACACGCCAGAAGCGTGGCAGCAGCCTCCGGTACTCCGGCGACTGGTAGCGCTCATCGAGCAGCAGCACCACGCCCCTGTCGGTCTCGGTGCGGATCACTCGGCCCGCGGCCTGCAGCACCCGCTCGATGCCGGGGTAGACGTAGGCGGTTTGGAAGCCCGAGCCTTCGCCGTCGTCGGTCAGCCCGCGCAGCGCCTCCAGCTCGAACGACGGCTGCGGGATGCCCACGCCGACGATCGCCGCGCCGATCAGCTTCTCGCCCGGCAGGTCGATGCCCTCGGCGAACACACCGCCCATCACCACGAAGGCCACCATCGATTTCGCGGGCGACTCGGTGAACCGCGCGAGGAAGGCCGCGCGTTGCGAATCGTTCATGCCGCCCCGCTGCACGAGCACCTCCGCTCGCGCGCCCAGCGCGAGAAAGTGGTTCAGCGTCAGGTTCAAGTACTGGTAGGATGGGAGGCACGCCAGGTAGTTGCCGGGCCGCGCCTCGCACATCGCCTTGAGCGCCCTTGCAACCAGCGGTGCGGTGCGCTCGCGCGCGGAAAAGCGGGTGTCCACCGGGAAGCGCGCTACAAGCAGGTTCTCCCGGGGAAATGGCGAATCCAGCTCCAGGCTGGCGTCGCCATCGTCCTCAGAAAAGCCCGAGGCGCGCATGTAGTGGTCGATCGGCGACAGCGTGGCCGAGAACAGGATCGAGGACCGCACCCGGCCCATCGCCTCCCGGAGCGCGCGGGACGGGTCGTAGCACCACAGCTTGACCGACAGGTTCTTGCCCACCGGCTCCACCAGCGCGCGGTAATCCTTCTGGAACGCGTCCGCGACGCGCAGGTAGTCCAGCGCCTCGAAATACCGATCAAAGAGCAGCTCATGCGCCGCCAGCCCTTCGGAGAGGAGCGGCCTCGCCGCCTCCAGATATTCCTGAAGCGGCTGATATAGCCCCTCGGGCGGCTCCTCCAGCGCGCCAGGCTCCTCGCATTCGAGCGCCAATTTCTTCATGGCCTTCAAAATGTCCCCGATCGCCTCGTAGGCGGGCCTCGCGAGTTCCTCCGCCTTCAGCGCGCGGCGCAGCTCCTGGAAATCCTTCTTTTCAATCCGCGCCGACAGCATCCCGCGCGCCCGCTCGGGCAGGTGGTGCGCCTCGTCGATCAAAAGCGCGTACTCGCCCTTGTCGAGAAAGAACCGCTTCAGCCTCACCCTGGGGTCGAAGGCGTAGTTGTAATCGCAAATGATCACGTCCGCCTGTTCGCTAAGGTCCAGCGACATCTCGAACGGGCACAGCGACCACTTTTCCGCGTGCATCTGAATGGCGTCCTCATCCAGCTTTAGTAGCTTCAGCGCCTCGGTCAGCGCCTCCCGCCGCCGGTCGTAGTAGCCCACCGCCCTGGGGCAGGCCATGGGATCGCAGGGGATGCCCTGGAACGGGCAGGCCTTCTCCTTGGCGGTGATGACCACCGAGCGGAGGGCAAGCCCGCCGGAGCGCATCCGCTCCAGCGCGTCCTCCGCCGCGCGCCGCCCCGTGCCTCGGGCGGTCAGGTAGAAGATGTGGGTGATGAGCCCCTCCCCCAGCGCCTTGACAGCCGGGAACAGCGCGGCGGCGGTCTTGCCGATGCCGGTGGGCGCGGAGACCAGAAGGTTCTTCCTCGCCTTGATGGCGCGGTAAGCGGCGGCGGCCATGTCCCGCTGGCCCTCCCGGTAGCTGCCGAAGGGGAATTTGAGCGCCTGCATGGTGGGGCGGCTCTCCGCGTGCCACTCGTCCAGCCGCGTCAGCCATTCCACGTAGGGGACGGCGTATCCGAAGAACCGCTCCTCCAGCTCCTCCGAGCCGTATTCGCGCTCGAAGCGCGTCTTCTCGCCGCCGAGATTTAAGTAGACCAGCCGCACCTTGACCGCGCCGTAGCCCCGCTTTCGGGCCAGCATGTGGGCGTACAACTCCGCCTGCGCCCAGTGCACCGGGAAGTCGTTCTCCCGGATCATGGAAGGCGTCAGCCGCGTGGTCTTGATCTCTTCGACGATGGGGGGGAATGGCCGCTCGTTGAGGCCGTCGATGCGCCCGTACAGGGTCAGCGCCCTGCCGGACACCTCCTGGGTCAGCGAGATGCCCACCTCGCTTTTGAAGCCGTCCGCGTAGGCCGACTGAAGCTGGCGGTGGCCCTCGGCCCCCTCCAGCATGCGGTTCAGAGCGTCCGACTCCCGCATCAGGTCGCCGCCCTCCAGCGCGAACTCCGCCAGCGCGCGCACGCTGACCCGATCCTTTGCCGCCATCCGCCCCTCCTTGACAATCATCCTCCAAGAACTTACAATGGGATCATTGTACCGGTTATACCAAGAGAACGCAAGGGGAATGATAGAGTGTACCCGCTGAAGATGCGCCCATACTACCGCCACGGCGTGGAAACCCCGTGGGGCGGAGACAGGCTGAAAACGCTGTTCCATAAAGACATTCCGGACGACCTGACCGGCGAGAGCCTGGAAATTTCCGCCTTGCCGGGCATGATGAGCGTCGTGGAAAACGGCGAGCTGGCGGGTATGCCGCTGGGCGAGGTATATGCCACACACCGCGGCCGCCTTACGGGCCTTCCGGACGAGGCGGGGTTCCCGCTGCTGGTCAAGCTCCTCGACGCGCGGGAAATGCTGTCCGTCCAGGTGCATCCGGGCGACGAGTACGCCGCAAAGCGCCACGGCAAGCTGGGCAAGACAGAGGCCTGGGTAGTGTTGGACGCGCCGCCGGGCGCGAAGCTGGTCTTGGGCCTGAAGGAGGGCGCGAACCTCAAGGACGCCGTGAACAGTGGCGATCTGGAAAGCGCGCTCGCGTGGCTGGATGTATCGCCGGGCGACGTACTGTACATCCCCCACGGCCTGGTGCACGCGCTGGGCGACGGCTTGCGCATGTATGAGATCCAGCAGTCCTCCGACGTGACCTACCGGCTGTGGGACTGGAACCGGACCGGACCGGACGGAAACAAGCGCGCGCTGCACATGGAGGACGCGCTGGCCGTGGCCCGGCCCCTGACGGGGCGCAGACTGTCCGGTGTGGCGCGGAAGGTCGCGGGCGGCCGGGAGACGGTCTACATCTGCGACGGCAACTTTGAACTCTGGCGGCTGGATGTGTCCGGCCGGATGGCGCTGGACAGCGGACGGATGCGGCTGATCACCGCGCTCGGAAGCGGCGTCCTCGGCTGGGAGGGCGGCGACCTGCCGCTCTCGGCGGGCGACAGCTTGTTGGTCCCCGCGGATACAAAGGCGTGGGTGGAAGGCAATCTACCAATGATCATGGCCCGGCCCAGTGACCGGGCGGCCCTGAAGGCGCTTTTGGGCGAGCGGGCCGGGCAGGTCGCGGGTTTGGACGAGGAGGAAGCATGAAGCCGGTTCTATACATCATCACCCCCTGCTATAACGAGGAGGAGGCGCTGCCCCACTCCGCGCCGAAGTTGGTGGCCCTCCTGACCGAGATGGCGGGGAGCGGCCTGATCGACGAGGCCAGCCGCCTGACGCTGGTGGACGACGGCAGCCGGGACAAGACGTGGAAGGTGATCGAGGCGCTGACCGAGCGCTTCCCGCAGGTCGAAGGGCTGAAGCTGGCGCACAACGTCGGCCACCAGAACGCGCTGTGGGCGGGCATGATGACCGTCCGGGGCAAGGCGGACGCCATCGTCACCATCGACGCGGACCTGCAGGACGACGTGAACGCCATCCCGAAGTTCGTCGAGAAGCTGAACGAGGGCGCGGACGTGGTGTACGGCGTGCGCAAGAAGCGGGAAACCGACACCGCCTTCAAGCGCGCCACCGCCCACGGCTTCTACCGCTTCATGCGCACGATGGGCGCGGACGTGGTGGACGACCACGCGGACTACAGGCTTCTAAGCCGCCGCGCGCTGGACGCGCTGAGCGACTTCGGCGAGGTCAACCTGTTCCTCCGGGGCATGGTGCCGCTATTGGGCTTTAAAACCGACACGGTGTACTATGACCGCGGCGAGCGCGTGGCGGGCGAAAGCAAGTACCCGCTCAAGAAGATGATCGCCTTCGCGGTGGAGGGCATCACGTCCTTCAGCGTCAAGCCCATCAAGATGGTGATCACGCTGGGCTCCCTGTTCGCGCTATTGGGCCTTCTGATGGCGCTCTACGCGATCGCCCAGGCTTTCCTGGGCCAAACGACCTCCGGCTGGGCATCGCTGATGGTCAGCATATGGGTGGTGGGCGGTGTGCAATTGATGGCGCTGGGGCTGATCGGCACCTACGTGGGCAAGATCTACACCGAGGTCAAGCGCAGGCCGCGCTTCATCGTGGAGACCTACAAACGCAAGTAGCTCAAGGGTTTATACCAATTCAAAACTATAATTATCCACCAAAGCGGCGTTGGTGCCCGGCGGGGGTTCGTCCTAGTGTGCCATGCCACCACATCGGGTCAATCCCAGATTTTATGTAAAGCCAAAAAGCAGGGCAAAGCGCAATTACTGGTAGCTTATAGGATGAGGCGGGAAGCAGGGCTCTGCTTACCCGCCTTGACTGCACGGTAGCATAACCCGGACAGTCTTATCAAGGGCGGACGCGCCAGCGGCCGTTCACCTGCCCTTGACTGGACGGCCGGGTTGTGCTTTTCGGCCTCTTGTCAGGGCAGCCGGTCGGCGAAGAAGATCTCCAGCTGCGAATGGATCAGGCCCCCATCCTGACAGCGGCCGGTCCACTTTCTCGTGATGTCCATCGTCGCCAGGTACAGCATTTTGAGGAGACTGTCGTCGGTCGGGAAGATGGGCTTGGCCTTGGTGACCTTGCGGAGTTGGCGGTTGAAGCCGTTAATGGTGTTGGTCGTCGAGATAATCCTACGGATCTCGCCAGGGTACTAGAAATCGGTGCTCAGCCCCGCCCAGTTTTCCCGCCAGAAGTGCCCAATTTTCTGGTATTGCTTCCCCAAAGTTCCTCGAACCGGTCGAACTCGTTCAGGGCGGACTGCTCGTCCACCGCCGCATACACGCGCTTGAGAAGGATTTCTCGTCCTAGATAATCCAACCTGCCCAAGTCTGTCGGTACCGCCACTTGATACAGATTGAATATTTCGGGGATGACCTTTATGATGGCGTTGGCCTGAACTTTGGCAACAAACGCGTTCATGGCCTGCACCTGTGTGTCCAACATTTGTAGCCTCGTCCGGATTTCGTTCACCGAGGAATCTGGAACGCCTGCCACCCGGAACGACGGCTTCAAATCAGTAAAGGTCTGCTTCACCGCATTTACCGCTGATCGCGCCTGCGCCAATCGGCATTGTTGATTTGGTTGACGATGTCTTCCACGTCCGACTCGAGCTCGTCCAGTTCCTCTGTTCCGCAGAACGCGCTTATTGGGAGAACGTGTTTAGGCGTTTGCAATGCCGACGAGGGTTTCCTGGAGGAAACGCAAATGTAGCTGTTCATCCTTCACAATCCGTTCGAGCAATGCCTTAACTCGCGTGTTAGTTGTTTTTGCGGCATGCCTTTCGTAGTTCGCGATGCCTTATGTATCATGATATAGAAACCGCGGATAATCAGAACATTCTCCAAAATTCGAGCATATTCTATCCTGGTTCCCATACCAGATGAGAGGTGAATAAGCTTGAGTGCTCCTCAATATGATGCACGGTGCGAACGCTGTGTTCCGCAGGAGACCAGCATCCATTGTGTGCTGCTCGCGACCGCATACGTCCCGTTCCAGAAGTTCTGCGGCGTATGGTCGCCCTGCAAGTCCCTTTTGACAGGGACGGCTTTCCCGGAGCTCTACAGCCCGTATCGCAAGAGGGAATACGCCAACTTGGAACCGGAAGTCTCTTGCCTGGGCCACAACGATCACGAATGCAAACCCTGCGAAAGCGCGGAAAGGAGGCTTCTCTATGGAAAGGGATGAAATTCTCAGAGAGTTGATGGCGCTGGATTTCATCGCGGTTGACCTTCAGCTTTTCCTGGACACCCACCCCGAAGACGAAGACGCACTCCGAGAGTACAACAGGACTCTCGAGCGCGCGGAAGAATTCCGAAATCAGTACCAAAGACTGTGCGGCCCGCTCTACTCGTTCAGGTCCTTAAACCTCGGAAGCTGGAAGTGGTACAAGGACCCGTGGCCGTGGCAGTTTAGCGCCAATTTTGATTTGCCGGAGGGGTGCTGCTGAATGTGGATTTATGAAAAGAAACTGGAATACCCCATCCGAATCAAGACGCCAAACCCGGCGATGGCCAAGGTCATCATCACCCAGTACGGCGGCCCGGATGGGGAGTTGGCGGCATCGATCCGGTATCTGAGCCAGCGGTTTTCGATGGTCACACCCGAAGCCCGCGCGGTGCTCAACGACATCGGCACTGAAGAGCTTGCGCACCTGGAGATGATCGGCAGCATGGTCCGGCAGCTGACGAAGAACGCGAGCATCGATGAAATCAAGGAATCGGGCTACGACGCGTACTACGCCGATCACGACAAGGCCGTCTACCCGGTTAGCGCGTCGGGCGCTGCATTCACGGCCGCGTATGTCCAGTCCAAGGGAGATCCGGTGACGGATCTGACGGAAGACATGGCCGCGGAGCAGAAGGCGAGATCCACCTATGAATGGCTGATCAACCTTGCGGATGATCCCGATGTCATTGAGCCGTTGAAGTTCCTCCGGGAGCGCGAAGTCGTGCACTTCCAGCGGTTCGGCGAAGCCCTGCGCATCGTGCAGGAATTCCTTGCGAGCAAGAAGATATTTCCGACTGCCCTGCCGCCGGAACTTTCGAAGGGATAAGAGCATCTCTTTTTCCAGCGCCGCCCCGGCTTCTGCTCAGAAGTGGGCGGTTACGTAGAAAAGCCGCCTAGCATACGAGGTTATGCACCCATTTGCCGCTCATGAGCCGCCAGACGCCAAAACCCACCTTGACCGCGTATTCGGCGAGTGTCACCAGGTACACGTACTCGACGGGCCAGCGGAAGACCAGCGCCGCCAGGAACGCCAGCGGCACGCCGATGAACCACATCGGCAGGATGTCCAAGAGCATCGAGAACGTCGAATCCCCGCCCGGCCGGAAGATGCCCACGATCAGCGCGGAGTTGGCCGCGATCAGCGGCAGCGAGAACGCGAAGAACTGGATCAGGCGCTCCGCGCTCAGCTTGGTCTCCTCCCCGACGTGGAAGAGTAGGGTGATCCTTCCGCCAAAGAGCAGGATGGGCACGGCGGTCAGCGCCGCGACCGCCACGTTGAGCAGCAACAGCCGCTTCGCCTCGCGCCTCGCGTCCGCCTCCCGCCCCGCGCCGATGGACATACCGATCATGATGGCGGCGGCCTGCGTGGTGCCGCGCAGGATCACCGACGCCAATTGTTCAACGTTATTGTAGATGTTGACCGCGGCCGTCGCCACCGCGGGGTGCGCCATGTTGCCGTAAGTGGCCGCATAGGCGACAACGCCCAGCGCCCACAGCATTTCATTGCCCACCACAGGCAATACAACTTTGAGAAACCGCGCGACGAACTTGCGCGACAATTGCCGGAGGGTCTTCAGGCCGCTGAGCGCGATGTATTTCTTTTTAAAGCCGACGGTGAGGAGAATCGCAAGCTCCGCCAGCACGCCCAGCACCGATCCCAGCGCCGCGCCCGCCACCTCCAGCCTCGGCGCGCCGAACTTTCCAAAGATCAGCACGTAGCTCATCAGCGCGTCGATGGCCGCGCCCGCGAGGCTCGCCATCATCGGCAGCATCACCCGCTCGGTGGACTTGTACGCCGCGCCCAGCATCGCCGAAACCGCGTAGGGGAAGAAGGAGATCGCCACAATGCGCAGATAGATCGAGCCGAACCAGAGCGAAGCGGAGGAGCTTAAAAGCGGTGTGAGCGCCAACGTCGGCGCGCAGATGGACGGGATGGCGAACAACAGCGCTACGGACAGACCAGCAATGATGCCCAGGTTCAGCGTCCGGGCGACGCCCTCCTGGTCACGCTTGCCCCAGAACTGGGCGAAGAACGCCGACGCACCGCCCGCCATGCCGAAAGCGGCCATCTGAAACAGGAAGGCGATCTTGTTCGCCTGGGCGACGCCGGAGATGGTGTACTCCCCCAGCATCGTGTGACCTTCCTGCAACTGGCCCACCAGTACGCTGTCCACCACCTGCATCGCCGCGATCATCAGCGTCTGCCCCATGATGGGCAGCGCCAGCTTCGTGAAGTTGCGCAGGAGCGATCGCCGCGGTCTTCGGACAATCATTTGCATACTCTTTTGTTCCTATCCGCTCTATTTAACGGTTGGAAACTGCGCGATTCTTATGGAGGAGTTGCCAAAGGGTGTCAGTTCGATCACCTGTTCCCTGTCCCGGTCCGCTTCCGGCTGGATGGGCGGCTGCGCCGCGCTTTCGCCCTCCATCTCCCAGCCGGGCACCGGGACCGCCTTGACCAGCACGCGGGCCGCGTCGCCGCCGTGCTTGAAGCGGGCGGCCTTGTCGGGTTCGATCACGGCCTTCATCGCCTCGTCCGCGACCAGCGCCCAGTTCCAGGCGGACCCCGCCGTCACCTGACGGTTGGAACCGTTTTGCTTCCAAATTTCCTCGGGCCTCAGGCACATGACGAGCGCGCCCAATTCCACCGCCGCAGACTGGTGAAACCACCGGGTCAGCCGCGGCTGCATCGGGAGGTCCAGCGTCACCCGCTCGCATCCCGTCCACCTGCGGCGCACGCAGCCGGCCTCCCCGGCGCGAAGCGACATGAGCTCGCCCTCCGGGAGCCGGATCATCGCCTGCTCCGCCCAGGCGGGAATGCGCAGGTATAGCGGGAACTCCGTCGGGCGCTTGACCGTGACCTCGATGGACACCTGGGTATCGAACGGGTAGGCGGTCTCCACCTTCAGCTTCACGCGGGTGCCGCCCGCGACGAAGTTGACCTGGCAGGGCGCGTAGGAAGCCGCAGCCAAGCCGTCGTCCGCCGTGGCGTACCAGAGCGACGAGGCGAACCTCGCCCACGCCTGGTGGAGCGACAGGATGGAAAGTGCGTCGCCCGCGCCGTAGAGGTTCGCGTCCGTCCCCAGGTTGTACCAAGGCCGGGAAGCGTTTGTCGAAGAAACCTGGTTCACCTGGCCAACGTGCTGGCAGGCGTCCAAATCCACGCTTGCCATCGACGGCAGCATGTTGAACGCCAGCTTCTCCAGGATGTCCCCCAGCTCCGGCGCGTCCTCCGTGCCGACGGCCAGGAGCGTCTGAAGCGTCGTCATCATCTCGTTAACCGCCTGAAGGTTCACGCCCTGCGCGGGGCTGGCGCCCGCCAGGTGGTCGTCGCCGGTGAACATGCCCGCCGCCACGCCGTGGTGCTTCATCAGCTTCTGCCAGCCGACCTTGAACGCGCCGACTTCCTTGAAGCCGGATTTGAAAAGGTTCACAATGCCCGGAGCGCGCAGGCCAATGGCCACGTTGACGGCGGAGGACAGCGCGCATTCCTTGCGGAAGTAGGGCTGCGTCAGGCCGGTCAGCGCCTCCTCCCCCCCCATCGAGCGGGAGAGGTCGGCCCAAGGCCGCTGCTTGTCCAGCGGGCGGATGTGCGGGAAGATGTGGAAATGGTTGGTCCAGTCCAACGCCTGGCCCTTCAGTTTCTTGACCAGCGTCAGAAGGTATCCCATGCCGGTCAGGTTGTAAAGCCACAGCGCCAGCAGCATATTGTCCGCGGCGCGGGCGACGGCGTTGCCCGAAAGGGGCTTCGCTTCGAGGTTATTCGATTGATAGCGGAAGAAGCGGTCAAGAAATACCAGCGCGCGCTTGTCGGAGGTGGCGGTAAAGTAGTTCTGCGCCGCCCGGGCGACCACAAAGCGCGGCCACCAGTCGCCTTCGCCCTTCGGGCCGAACCAGCCGTCCTCGCTCTGGCTTTCGAACGCCCAGTCGAGGTACCGCTGCGCCTTGTCTTTGAGGTTTTGGTCGTCCAGCGCGTAGGCGAACCACACCAGCGCGTCCAGATACATCGGCGCAAGCTCGCCGGAATCGATTTTTCCGCCCAGCCATCCGCCGTTTTCACCGATCTGCGGCCACTTTTCCGGCAGTTTCCCGGCCGCCAGCGCCTGAGCCTCCAATTGCTCGCGCAGCCACCCATCCGGGCGGATGGCGCCGAGCGGGAGCGGCGCGAGGCGGTTGGCGACGAGCGGTGCACGGCTGAATATGGCTTTCCCGATCATTTGGATGATCCTCCGAAGGTGATGAATTCGCATTCGATGCGGCCGTTGTAGAGGCGCCGGCGCTTGTCCGCTCGGCGGCCGAAAGCGCGCTCAAAGCCGCGGTCCGCGGTCAGCGCGGAAAGGGGCCAGCTTGATTGGCGCTGAAGGTTTCCCAGCGCCTTCGCCACCGCCTGGGCCGCTTGCTTGTCCCCGAGGCGCTCACCGTAGGGCGGGTTGGTCACGATTGCGCCGGGTTCCCCGGGCGTTTTCGCGTCCCGCACGTCACATTTTTCAAGCCTGATCCTGCCGGTCAGCCCCGCCTGCGCCACATGGCGCGCGGCAAGTTCCAGCGCCTCCGGGTCGATGTCGGAGCCGCGGATGTCCAGCGGGCGCGACTTGGCGGCCTCAAAGCGCTCGATGGCCGCCTTCCGGGCGTCTGCCATCGCATCGCGGGGCATGAACGGCCAGTTTTCACAGTCAAACGAACGCGTAAGGCCCGGCGCCCGATCCAGCGCGATCAGCGCGGCCTCGATCAGAATGGTCCCGGTGCCGCAGCAGGGGTCGTAGAGCGGAAGGCTCGGCCGCCAGGGCGAGAGCAGCGCCAGGGCCGCCGCCAGCGTTTCCCGAAGCGGCGCTTCGCCGTTCCAGGTGCGGTAGCCGCGCCGGGAGAGCGCAGCGCCGGAGCTGTCCAGCGCCACCACGACCTGATCCTCGTGGATCGACACGTCGATGGCATGGACCGCGCCGGTCTCGGGCAGCCAGTCCAGCCTATAGGCCGATTTCAGCCGCTCGACGACCGCCTTCTTGGCGATCGCCTGGCAGTCCCTGGGGCTCATCAGCTGGGAACGCGCGCACTGCGCGCGCACGGGAAAGGCGGCGTCCCTGGGCAGGAAGCGCGGCCAGTTGAGCGCCTTCACGCCCTCGAACAGCGCCTCAAACGAGCGCGCCTCGAACCGGCCCACCTCGATCAAAACGCGGTCGGCGGTTCTCAGCCATAGATTTGCCTTGAAACCCATCGCGCCGTCGCCCTCGAAGGCGACGCCGCCCGTATTCATCGTGCGGATGCCGCCGACGCCCAGCCGCTCAAGGTCGCGCTTGACAAGGCCCTCGAGCCCGAACGCCGCACTCGCAATCCACTGCATGCTCTTCCCCCAACATAAAACTCGGATATTCTATTATACCGGGTTTTGGGGCGTTTGTATAGCGGCGCGCGGCGTTTTCCAAGGCTAAATGATTGTTGTATGCCAAAAAGTGCGAAAATAACGTCGTGAACCGCGGGGAAATGCGCACCGGCCGCATGTAAGTTTGCATAAAATGCGCGCGCCGTATAACCTGCCCGGTTGAATGGCATAAAAAAGCGCGGCCCCCTTCAAAGGAGCCGCGTCATTGATGCTCACTTCCCATCCTGGTGCAACTGATGGTATAGGTTTCGAGCGTAGACCGCCGGGATGCCCACCATGACGATCATGCCCAGCGCGAACCCGGCAAACGACATCCAGACGTCAAGCGCCAAACCCAGCAGGCTCCCCACCACGATGATCGCGCCGCCAATGACGCCGGTGTAACCGCATATGCGGTGCGTCTTGATCCAGACCGTCTCGTCCCGGAGCGTCCACTTGACCCGGAAGCCCAACGTATGGTTGGGGCGGATCTTCGCCATATAGTTGCTGACATAGATCATCAGAAGGCCGAGGCCGGTAAAGATCAGGCAGGCGAAGGACGTGTCCAGCTTTGTTTCGCCCGACCGAACCAGGAGCAGGAAGAACCAGCCCACCGCCGCCAGGAAAAGCCCGGTCAGCGCCACGACGCGCTCCTCGATCACGGCGTTTTTCTGAACCGCCTCGTTTTTTCGGTTTGCGCGGCGGTAGAATTTGTAGGACGCGATTTCGGCCAGCGGGATCGCTGCAAAGATCAGGTAGACCCATTTGCTGGCCCAGCTGTCCGCCTGGCCCGCGTAGTTGAAATGGATCGGCACAATCTGCGCCTGAACGCCCACGATCACAATCGCCATCGCCAGCGCGTTGATCGCCGCCGCCAACAGGTATACTTTGAATTTGGTACTCATTGATCCTTCCCCCTCCCGGTCATGTCCGCGAAAAGGTCCAACAGGTCCTCCAGCACGCTGGTATTGATCGAATAGACGATGTTTTGCCCGCTGCGCTCCGAGCGCACCAGTTCCGCGTTTTTCAGAATGTTCAGGTGATGGCTGATCGACGGCTTGGTCATGTCAAATTTGGCCGCGATGTCCCCCGCGTTCAAATCGCCCGATCGCAGAAGCTTCAGGATCTGCCTGCGCGTCGGGTCGGCCAGCGCGTCCCATGCGTCGCCCATTCAGCTCCCTCCTTTTAGGCATTTAGATAATTTTCTAATTATCTACCCATACGATACCGCGGTTCCCGGGTTTTGTCAAGGGGAATCGACGATTTAACGAAAGCAATGGCCTGCGGCTGCGCCGCAAGCGATTGCGATGGGTATGGAGCCAGATTTCTGCTAGACCAATTCCAGCACCACGGCGTTCTGCACTTCCATGCCCCGGTCAGTGAGCGCGAGCCGCCCCTTCCCCACCCGCAAGAAGCCGCCCGCCTTCAGCCGCTCAACCTGCGCCTTTCTTTTCGCCACCAGTTCCAGCGGAATACCCGCCGCCGTGCGCGTACCCAGCAGGATTGCCTCCTCCCGGGCCTCCTCTTCCCCGATGGCGCGCCGGGAGACCTCCCGCGCGCCTAAGAGGTAGGCGTCAAGATCGCCCGTGTTCTCAAACCGCTCGCTCTTCATCATGGAGTGCGCCGCACAGCCCAACCCCAGGTAATCGCCCCGGGTCCAATAGGTCATGTTGTGGCGGCATTCATAGCCGGGCTTGGCGTAGTTGGAGATCTCGTACCGCTCGTAGCCGTGGCGGGACAGGATGCGAACGGCGGCGCGCTGCATGGAGAGCGCCGCCTCGTCGTCTGTCGCGGGCAGGACCCCCTCCGAAATCGAGCGCTCGATGCGGGTGCCCGGCTCCACGATCAGGCTGTACAGCGACAGGTGTTCCGGGTCCAGCTTCAGCGCGAACCGGACGGACTCGACCCATTCGGCCATGGTCTGATCGGGCAGCGCGTACATCAGGTCCAGGTTGATGTTTTTGAACCCCGCGCTCCGCGCCCGTTCGAAAGATTGCACGGCCTCCTGGGCGTCGTGGACGCGGCCCAGCATCTGTAGCAGCCTCGGCTGCGCCGCCTGAACGCCCATGGACAGCCGGTTGACGCCGGAATCCCGCCAGGCGCGAAGCTTCTCCTTCGTGATCGTGCCGGGGTTTGCCTCGACGGTAACTTCCGCGCCCTCCTGAAGCGCAAACCTCGCCCGTGTCATCGCCATCAGCCGCATCACCGCGTCCTCCGGCATCACGGATGGTGTGCCGCCGCCGATGAACACGGTTGCGATCGGCAATTTACCGTACCGCTGCGCCGCCGACTTGAATTCTTCTTCAAGCGCCAGCAAATAGCGCGCCTGATCGCGCTCGCGCCCCGCCCAGGACGCGAAATCGCAATAGGCGCACTTGCTAATGCAGAAGGGGATATGGATGTACAGTGCGCAGGGGTTCATTGCGCTCGGCCGACGACAGCGGCTTTTCTGCCGGAAGCGCGCTGCAAAAACGCGCTCACCTCGCCGAGCTTCCCGGACAACGCGTCCCGTGTGAGCACAAAAGCCTGCTTTCGGCCGATGTACAGGTACAGTACACCCCGCGAGACCAGAAGCTTCTTCACAGCCGTATAAGGGTGCCGCTCCGAGGCTCCGTCGTAGAGCGCCTCGAAGTCGTTCACATAAAATCGGTAGCGCACCTTGGCGGGGCCGCTCCACGTGCGGGACGCGAGCGAGCCGATGACGCTGCCCATCCAGAACGACAGCGCGAAGAACCCGACGCCGCAGCCCGCCTCCAGCATGGCGGTCGTTGTGCCGCCGAAGGCAACGGCGTCCACGACGCCCAAAATGGCCAACGCGGCGCCCGCCGCGCGGGTGATCACCATGCCCTTCAGGTAGGTATGCGCAAAATGCACCCGGTAGAATCCGGCCAGGTCGCGCCTTGAAAGATGCACGTTCAAATCATACAATGGCCTGTTCTGTCCGCCGGTCTTGGCCATGGTGCTCTCCTCCTAGTCCATCTTCAGCACGGCCATGAACGCCTCGCTGGGCACTTCCACCGAACCCACCTGGCGCATGCGCTTCTTGCCCTCTTTTTGCTTCTCGAGGAGCTTCTTCTTGCGCGTGATGTCGCCGCCGTAGCACTTGGCGAGAACGTCCTTTCGCAGCGCCTTGACCGTCTCCCGCGCGATGACCTTGCCGCCGATGGCGGCCTGGATCGGGATTTCAAACAGCTGGCGCGGGATGGCGTCCTTGAGCTTTTCTGAGATGGAGCGCCCACGGGCATACGCGCGGTCCCGGTGCACGATGATGGTCAGCGCGTCGCAGGTTTCGCCGTTCAAGAGGATGTCCAGCTTGACCAGGTCGCTCTTGACATAGCCCTTGAGCGAATAGTCGAAGGACGCATAGCCGCGGGTGCGGCTCTTGAGCTGGTCGAAGAAGTCGTAGATGACTTCGTTGAGCGGCAGGTCGTACTTGAGCAGGACGCGGTTGCCCTCAATATACTTCATGTCATGGAAGGTGCCGCGCTTGTCCTGGCACAGTTCCATGATCGCGCCCACGTAGTCCTGCGGCGTGATGACCTGCGCGTCGACGAAGGGCTCCTCCATCCACGAAATCTCCTGCACGTTGGGCAGGTTCGAGGGATTGTCGATGGTTATCTTTTCGCCGTTGGTCTTGATGACGTTGTAGACCACGCTGGGGGCGGTGGTGACCAGGTTCAGGTCGAACTCGCGCTCCAACCGCTCTTGGATGATCTCCATGTGGAGTAGCCCCAGGAAGCCGCATCGGAAGCCGTAGCCCAGCGCCACGCTGGTTTCCGGCTCGTAGAAGATGGCGGCGTCGTTGAGTCTGAGCCGCGCCATCGCATCTTTGAGGTCCTCGTAATCCGCGCCGTCCGCCGGGTAGATGCCGCAGTAAACCATCGGCAATACCGGCTTGTAGCCGGGCAGCGGCTCCTTTGCGGGGGCGGAGGCCAGCGTGATCGTGTCGCCGACGCGGATGTCCGCGATGTCCTTGATGGACGCGGCGATGTAGCCCACCTCGCCCGCGTAGAGCTCCCCACTGGGATTGTAGCCGCCGGGCTGGAAAGCGCCCACCTCGGTCACGTCGAACTCGTGCCCGCTCGCCATCATGCGGATGCGGTCGCCCACCTTCACGGTGCCGCTCATGAGCCGCACCGAGCTGATCGCGCCGCGGTAGTTGTCGTAGTAGCTGTCAAAGATCAGCGCGCGCATCGGCGCGTCCGCGTCGCCCTTGGGCGGCGGGATGCGGCTGACCACGGCGGCGAGCACCGCGTCGATGCCGATGCCCTGCTTGGCGGAGACCAGCGGGCAGTCCTCCGCGTCCAGGCCAATCTCGTCCTCGATCTCGTGGCGGACGACCTCCGGCCGCGCGCTGGGCAGGTCGATCTTGTTGATGACCGGCACGATCTCGAGGTCGTGCTCCAGTGCCATGTAGACGTTGGCCAGCGTCTGCGCCTCGATGCCCTGGCTGGCGTCCACCACCAGCACCGCGCCTTCGCAGGCGGCGAGCGCCCGGGAGACCTCGTAAGTGAAGTCCACGTGGCCGGGGGTATCGATGAGGTTGAGCATGTAGGTGACGCCGTCTGGCGCCAAATACGGCAGGCGCACGGCCTTGGATTTGATGGTGATGCCGCGCTCTCGCTCCAACTCCATCGAATCGAGCACCTGCTCGGTCATGTCGCGCAGCGCCATCACCCCGGTCTTTTCAAGGAGCCGGTCGGCCAGCGTCGACTTGCCGTGGTCGATGTGCGCTATGATGCAGAAGTTTCGGATGTTCTCCTGGTTGAATTTGGGCATACTTCCTCCCGGCGTCGGATTCTCTCTCGTTTTCTTCCTCATAATACCCTAAAACGCGTAAAAAATCAACCGCCGTAAAGCACCGATCGACTTAACACGCTTTCTCCAAAACTGACCGGAAACGTTACCGTGGCAGTACGACGGCTTTACATTCATAGGGTATCATATAAGCGTCGGAAGAAGAAAGAAGAAACGAGCCAAGTGAACAGGAGGGAAACAAAATGAAGTTCACAGTGAAACTTAGGGATGCCAACTCGGTCAAGGATTTCGTCAAGATCACCTCGCAGTACAGCGAAGACCTTTCGCTGGTGCACGGCCGCTACGTCGTCGACGCCAAGTCTATTCTGGGGATTTTCTCGATGGACCTCACCCGGCCCATGGAACTGGTCAGCGAAGGCGCCAACGACAACCTGAAAGAGGACCTCAAAGCCTACGTCGTCTGAAATGAAACAAAATTAAATGACTCGCCGCGGGCCGCGAAATATCGCGTCCCGCGGCGAGTTTTTGGGAAGAGACGGGAGAGAACGCCGGGGACGCCACCAAAGGGCTCTGCCCTTTGGAATCCCGCCAGGGGAGCATGATGCTCCCCTGGACCCCATCACAAAGGGATAAGATAACGCTAAGCGCGGCTGCTGGCCTCGACCCAAGGGGGATCGGGGGCCGAAGCCACCGAAGGCGCTGAAAAACGCTTGCGGTTTTCAGCGGATAAAGGCTGCCGGAGGGCGGCGTGTACGGCCGCAGGCTGCTACTGATTTGCGCGCGCAGGCCCGGCCGTGAACTTGAGTTCACAGGGCCTGCGCAAAGCGCCGGGAATCCTCAAAGGATTCCCGGCGCCCGCAAAAGAAAGCCGCAACGCGGATTTCTTTTGCCTCTTTACACCAGCTCCAGGACGACCATTTCCGCGCCGTCGCCGCGCCGGGGGCCCATCTTGACGATGCGAGTGTAGCCGCCGCCCTGGCCCTTGTCGGCCGCGCGCTTCTTGTACTTGGGGCCGATTTCACGCATGAGCTTTTCGACCACCGGGTGCTTGACGGCGCCGGTGCGCTCCTTGTAGTCGGAGCGGCTCTCGTCGTCCTTGCGGGCCTCGGGGATCTCGTAGAGGTAGCTCATCATGCGGCGGCGGGCGGCCAGCTTCGTGGGCGCGTCGTTGACCACGTTCAGAACGACCGTCTGGCCCTTCTCGTTGTTTGTGTTCTTGGTAGCTTCCACGTTGTTATCGCACTCGCGCGCGGCCAGCGTGATCAGCTTTTCGGCGACGGAGCTGACCTCCTTGGCGCGGGTGAGGGTGGTCTCGATCTTCCCGTACCAGATCAGGTTGGTGACCTGATTG
>JAEZHK010000144.1 GCA_023416655.1 Bacillota bacterium | reverse complement strand
CCCGAGACGCCGATCTACGCCGATCCAGGCCAGCTGGTGGCGCCCACGACCATCTTCGGACTGCCGGTCACGCTGCCCGCCGAAGTCCTGCTCTATGGCGGCATCGGTCTGGGCCTTCTGATCCTCCTGCTCATCATCCTGCTCATCCTCCGCGGCGGCCGCAAAAAGCACGCGCCGGCCAAGGCGGGCACAAGGGCCGGGGCAGGGGCCGCGGGCGCGGGGGGCGAACCGGACGAGGAAGAGGAGTTGCCGCAGCAGCCGACGCGAGACAGAAGGCCGCTTCCCAGCGAGATCGTCCTCAACGAAACGCGTGAGCAGGCGCTGAAGCGCCAGGTGAAGGAGTTTACCGCCGGCAATCCGGAAATCGTCGCGCAGTTGATCCGATCCTGGATGAAAGAGGAGAACAAGTGAAGCCGAAGAACAGAAACTCCGATTCCGTCCGAAAAGCCGCGACCGTGATCCTGTCACTGGGCGTGGAGCAAGCCGCACGCGTTTTCAAGTACCTAAAACCGGAAGAAATCGAGCAGATCACCTTGCAGATCGCGACGCTGGAAAATTTGTCCTCGACGTCGGTGGACGCCACAATGGAGGAGTTCTACAATCTCTGCATCGCGCAAAAGTACATCACCGAGGGCGGCATCGAATACGCCAAGGCCATTCTGGAAAAGACCATGGGCGCGCCGGGTGCGGCGGGCATCATCGACAAGATCACCCGGTCATTGCAGAGCAAGGCCTTCAGCTTCCTGGGCGATGCAGACCCCAAACACTTATTAAGCCTCATCCAGAATGAGCACCCGCAGACGATCGCGCTGATCCTGTCCTACTGCGCCGCCGACCAGGCCGCCGAGATCCTGAGCGAACTGCCCGCCAGCATCCAGATGGACGTGGCCAGCCGCATCGCCACCATGGACTCCACCTCCCCCGAGGCCATCCGCGACGTGGAGCGCATCATCGAGCACAAACTGTCGGTCAGCGAGTCGATCGGCTTTGCGGAGATCGGCGGAACCAAGTACATGGCCAGCATCATGAACCTCGTGGACCGCAGCACCGAGAAGTACATCATGGACGAGCTGTTCCGGCAGGATCCCAAGCTGGCCGAAGAGATCCGAAACCGCATGTTCGTGTTCGAAGACATCGCGGCCCTCGACTCGGTGTTCATTCAGCGCTTCCTGCAGGACGCCAACAGCAACGACCTGCTCCTCGCGCTCAAGGGCTGCAGCACGGAAGTTGCGGACATCTTCTACGCCAACATGTCCTCCCGCCTCAAGCAGACCATGGAGGAGGAATCCAAGTATCTGCACGGCGTGAGGGTCTCCCAGGTCGAGGAAGCCCAGCAGAAACTGGTCTCGCTGGTGCGTGCGCTTGAGGAATCCGGGGAGATCAGCGTCACCCGCGGTCGGAAGGATGATATAATTGTCTAGGCTGGTCAAAGGGCGCTGCGTCAATCTGGACCAGGAAGCCTTCATCTACCGCGTCCCCGCCCACCCACCCGCAGCGCAGGAAGCGGCGGAGGTAGCCCCCGGCCGGGACTATGAGGCCGAGGAAAACGCTGTCTACGCCGCCGTGGAAATACAGCGCCGGAAAGCGCGCGAGATCATGCGGGAGGCGGAGGCGTTCAGCGACTCCACCCGCGCCGCCGCAGCGAAGCAGGCGGCCGACCTTCGGGAACAGGCCCGGCGGGAAGGTTACCAGAAGGGCTACGAACAGGGCAAGTTCCAGGCGCTGGCCGAAAACGAGGAGACGCTGGAACGGCTGGAACGCTTGATGGCAGACCTCGACCGGGGCCGGGAAGCCCTGTTCCGGCAGCACGAGCAGAAGTTGGTGGACCTGGCGCTGGAGATCGCCCGCAAGGTGGTGACCGACCGGATCGCCGAGGACGACGAGTCCTTCCTGCGCATCTTTAAAAGGGCGGTCGAGGGCCTGAGCGAACAAAAGATCGTTCGGCTGAGCATCTCCGAGCATGAGCTCGAGTTCGCCACCGCCCACGCCGACTACCTGCGTTCCCTGGTGCAGGACGCCGAGAAGCTGGAAATCCAGGTGGTCGAAGGCGCGGCCAGAGGCACCATGATCGTGGACACCGAAGACGTCTCGATCGACGCCAGCGTGGAAAAGCAGCTGGAGGTGCTGGAACAGTCGGTGGAGGACGCCCGGTACGTCCGCAATGCTTAAGGGGGCTTGAAGTCTTGGTACTCGATCGCTGCCGTCAGGCCGTGCGCAAGGTGGACCCCATCCAGCGCAATGGCAAAATCGACAAGATCATCGGCATGGTGATCGAGAGCACCGGCCCGGTGGTGGACATCGGCACCATCTGCCGGGTGTACGGCGCAAAGCATTCGAGCTGGACCTACGCCGAGGCGGTCGGCTTCAAGGGAAACCGGGTGCTCTTAATGCCCTTCGGCGACCTGAACGGCGTGGTACGCGGAAGCGTTGTGGAGTCCACGGGGGACGTGCTCCGGGTGCCGGTGGGCGACGGCCTGGTGGGCCGCGTGATCGACGGCTTCGGAAACCCCATCGACGACCAGGGCCCCATCCGCTGCGACCGGCACTACGCGGTGCAAAACCTGCCCAGTAACCCGCTCTCCCGGCCCCGGATCGACGAAAAACTGTCCATCGGCGTCCGGGCCATCGATTCGCTCCTGACCTGCGGCAAGGGCCAGCGCATGGGCATTTTCTCGGGCAGCGGCGTGGGCAAGAGTACGCTCCTGGGTATGATGCTCCGAAACGTGGCCGCGGACGTCAACGTGATCGCGCTGGTGGGCGAGCGAGGCCGCGAGGTCCGGGACTTCATCGAAAAGGACCTGCAGGCGGAGGGCATGGGACGGTCGGTGCTGGTGGTCGCCACCAGCGACCAGTCGGCCATGATGCGGCTCAAGTGCGCGATGACCGCCACCACCATCGCCGAGTACTTCCGGGACCAGGGCAAGGACGTGCTCCTCGTGATGGACTCCCTCACCCGCTTCGCGATGGCCCAGCGCGAAATCGGCCTGGCCATCGGCGA
This sequence comes from Bacillota bacterium, assembly GCA_023416655.1. Taxonomy (GTDB): domain Bacteria; phylum Bacillota; class Clostridia; order Christensenellales; family Aristaeellaceae; genus JAEZHK01. Next base: position 24,362 of record JAEZHK010000144.1, on the reverse strand, counting down.
ACCCCCGGTGGCGCGCGGCTACACCCCTTCGCTGTACGCAATCCTGCCAAAGCTCCTCGAGCGGTCGGGCAAGTTCTCAAACGGCTCGATCACCGGGTTTTATACGGTGCTGGTGGAGGGCGACGACGTCAACGAGCCGATCTCCGACACCGTGCGCGGCATTCTGGACGGCCACATCGTCCTGTCCCGCCAGCTGGCGATGCGCAACCAGTACCCCGCCATCGACATCCTGGCCTCCATCAGCCGCCTGATGAATGAGATCGCGCCCCAGGACCACCTGCAGATGGCCTCGGTCATCCGGTCGATCCTCTCGGCCTACTATGAGAACATCGACCTGATCTCCATCGGCGCCTACAAAAGCGGGACCAACCCCAAAATCGACCACGCGATCGCGAACATCGACAAAATCAACGCCTTCCTCCGGCAGGACATCAACGAAAAGCTGACCTTGGAACAAACGCTGCAGCAGATGCAGAAAATCGCGATTCAGGGACGATAAACGGCGGAGGCCAGCATGAAGCGATACGAGTTCGGACTTCAAAAGGTGCTCGACTACGACAAGTTCATCCAGAAAAACGAGGCCGACGCCATGAACACCCTGCAGGCGGAGTACCTCGACATGAAGGCGAAGCACGACGCGCTCACCAGCGAGTACCTGGAGCTCAAGCGCCAGTACCAGGAGGATTGCGAAAACGGCCAGAACGCGGGCAAGGCCGCCGCGACCGGACGGTACATCATGGAAGTGGCGCAGAAGCTCGTAAGGAGCCGGGCGCAGCTGCAGGAACAGATGAGCCGGATCGAAATCCAGCGCGAGAAGCTGGTCGCCGTCACCCAGGACAAAGAGATGATCGAGAAGCTGCGCGCCCACTCCTGGGAGACCTACCGGGCCGCCGAGCGAAAGAGCGACGAGCTGTTCATTGAGGAATTCCTGTCCAACAAGGCCGCCCAGACCAACGCCTGACAATCGTCCCTACGGAAAGGTGGTGTTCCCCATCCTGACAGCGGCAGTTGTCCCGTCCGTTCAGCTTCCGCCGGATGGCATGGCGGAAGCGCCCACCCAGCAGCCGCCGGATGGCGCCTTCGTGGAGGCGATGGAGCGGGCTTACGCAAGGGGCGGTTCGCGGTCCGAAGCGCGGACGGTGGACCCGAACGGCGCGTGCGGCGTGGACGGATTCACGGATCCAAGCGCAGACGCCTGGGCAGCGGGGCTGAACTACCAGCCGGGCCGGTTCCCCCTTGTGTGGGAACCATCCTCTCCGGATGCGGCGGGAAGCCCTGAGGGAATGATCCTGCGGAGCATGGCGGCGAGCTTTTCGAGCGCCGCGGCGGGAAACACGGCATCCCCCCTGATTCAAGCGGGGAGCGCGGAGGTTCCCCTGAGCGCGATCGGCCAGACGGGCTTTGCGGGCACGGCGCACTCCCTGCGCATGGCAGGCCTCTCAAATCAGGCTTCAAATATGGCGGCGGCCGCTGGCGAGGCGGTTCCGACCGCTTCGGGCAGGGCGGTCGCGAAAAGCCCGGACAGCACTGTAGCAAGCGCCGGAGCGGCGGGCGGGGCGGTCTCGGCAGGCGAGGCGAGGCGTGATACAACGGATGCGGTCACGGCGGTTTCGGGCAAGGGCGCAACATTGGTCTCGGCGGCACCGGTCAAGGCAGCCCTGACGAGCGCAGCGCAAGCCGCTTCGGCGGGCGCGGCGGTCCGGGCAGCAATGGCAAGCGAGGCGGATGGCGCCTCCTTCCCGGCGGAGCGCCCGTCCGCCCTCCAAACCCTCTCGTCGGTCCCGCATCCCGGAAGCGGCGCGGTGAGCGAAACGGTGGCTGTGTCCGCCCCTGAGACCCCGGAACCCTCGATCCCCGGCTACGGCGCGGGCGCAGCGCAGACAAAGGCTGCCCGGACAGTGGCAAAGGCGAAAGCGGCCCCCTCGCAGGAAGCGGTCACCGCACAACAGGCGAGTGCGGCGGGCCTGCAGGCGGAGGCGGTCTGGGCGGCAAATGCCCGGACGGATGCGGCCCCATCTCAGCAGCCAAGCGCCAAGACGGACGCGGTTCATGGGTTGAGCGCCCGGACGGAAGCGGTCGCCGCCATGCAGACAAGCGCCCTGCCCGAAGCGGTTCAGGGGATGAACGTCCGGACGGAAGCGGCCGCAGCTCTGCGGACAGGCCCCCGATCGGAAACGGCCATGACACAGCACACAAGCGCCCGGCTGGAAACGGTCACGGCGAACCAGATAGACGCCCCGCAGGAAGGGGACCCGGCAGCAGGCAGCCGTCCGGAAACAATGACGGCAGACGCCCTCCCCCTGCCTGAAAAGACCACCTTGGCGCAGGCAGACGCACGGCCATTCACCGTGGCGGGCGGCACAATCACCCCGCAGGGGATGACCGCGGCGCAAGCGGCGAATGCCCATCCGGGCGCAGAGGCGGCAAATCTGTCCGCATCGGGCAGCGCGGACACGGCGGCAGCCGCAGCGAAAACCGGGGCAGCCCCGGAACCCTTGTCAGGGGTCCGGGGGACCTCACCGAAAGGGACCGACACGGCTTGCGCGGTTCACGCGCAGCCACAGGACAGCGCAGCCCAGGTTGCCGGGCAATCCACCCGGACACAGGCGGCGGCGCGACAGGAAAATGCGTACAAGGGACAAGCCCTCAAACCCGAGCCGGATGCGGAGCGCGACCAGGATGCGGCCCGGTCACGCCCGGCGGGGGAGCGGCAGCAGGCCGTGCCGGGGGCAATTCCGACGGTCGGGGAGGGTCCGGGTTCGCCGCCAGCGGAGCAGGCGGCGGCCCTGGCCCCGGCCGATGGCCAGAGGACATCCTTCGATCCGGATCCGACGGCGCAGCTGGCCAGAGCCGCCTTGGGCGCGGTGCGCCGGGGCGAGGCCCAATTCCACCTGAAGCTCCGACCGGAGGGCGTGGGCGAGGTGGCGGTCACGATCAGCGCGAAAGACCATGATTTGCGCCTTGTGATCCACGCGGGCTCGGAATCGACGAGGGACCTGATTCTAAGCCAGATCGGCGGGTTAAAACAGGATTTGACGGAGGGCGGTTACCGCCTGGAAGGCTTCAGCGTGGACGTATCGGGCGGTCAGAGCGGACAGGCGTTCGGCGCCCGGCAGGACCCCGGCAGCCAAAGCGAGCGCAGGCCGGACGTGAGGCCGGAACCAAAGAGCGGGGCGCCCGCCCCGAAGGAAGCGCGCTTCCCCAGGGCTTTGGAGACCCGGGTCGGCTCGATCAATTACAGGATTTAGCGGCCAGGCCGCTTTGGGGAGGTGTTTCCTTGGGCGTGGAGAGCATCGGGTCGGCCTCTTCGGCGCAGGCGTCAGGCGCGCAGGCCGTGAGCTTTGGCAAATCCGACCTGAAGATCAGCGACTTCTTCCAGCTCATCGCGGCGCAGCTGCAGAACCAGAGCATGTACAACACGGTGGACAACGCGGAGTTCATGTCCCAGATGGTGCAGTTTTCGACGCTCTCCCAGATGGAGGAGCTCTCGAACGCGTTCCAGTCCAACCTGGCGGTCTCGATGATTGGCAAGACCGTCAACGTGACGACGGAGAACAACCAGGGTACGCGCACCACCATGACGGGCGTCGTCTCGCAGGTGAGCTACGAAGAAGGGGTCCCGAGGCTGATGGTAAACGGTTCGTTCTACAAAATGGCCGACGTGACCGATGTTGGCATGGCCAATTCCTCGGGGACGGCGCAGGGCTGACGCGCGCAAGGCGCGGGACTACGTAAGGAGGACATATGATTCGTTCTTTGTTTTCGGCGGTTTCGGGGCTCAAGGGACACCAGACCATGCTGGACGTCATCGGCAACAACATCTCCAACGTCAATACCGCCAGCTTCAGGTCCAGCCGGGTCATCTTCTCGGACCTTTACTACCAGACGCTTTCCGGCGCCACCGCGCCGACGGCCACCTCAGGCGGCACAAACCCCACGCAAATCGGCTACGGCTCGCTGGTTTCCTCCGTCGACGTGGTCAACTCCCGCAGCTCCTTCCAGCAGACGTCCCGCTCGCTGGACATGTACATTTCGGGAGAGGGCTACTTCGCGGTGCGCAACGCCGTCGGCGGCATCAGCTACACCCGGCTGGGCGCGTTCTCCTTCGATCCGAACGGGAACCTCTTGGACTCCGGCGGAAACATCCTGCAGGGCCAGATCCCGGCGCTGGGCACCCCGCCGACGCTGCAGAACATGACCATCGCCAACTTCGCCAACTACACCTCGATCTCCATCCAGGAGGACGGCACCATCACCGGCATGAACACCACCACCGGAACCATCGACCCGCTGGGCCAGCTGGCCATCGCGGTGTTCCAGAATCCCAACGGCCTCTTGCAGTCGGGCAGCTCCTATTTTGAGGAGACGTACAACTCCGGCGCGCCCGCCTACGTAGCCGCGGGCAGCGCCAGCGCGGGCGCGCTGGTCTCCGGCGGCCTGGAAATGTCCAACGTCGACCTCTCCAAGGAGTTCACCGACATGATCATCGCGCAGCGCGGGTTCCAGGCCAACGCCCGGGTCATCACCACTTCCGACCAGGTGCTCGAAGAGCTGGTCAACCTGAAGCGCTGATCCATCCAGGGCAACGGCATGAACTGAAGTTCCTGTCGTTGCCAAAGGGACGGGGCCGGATTTCTAAAAATCCTGCGGGATTTTTCGGGCGCAATCCGGACAACCGGAATTGATTCCCCGTCGGGCGGGCAAGCACACCCTTTGGGGGAATCCATTGGCACCGGCAAAGCCGGTACCAATGGTTGAACCTTGGAGGACTTCGGCCCTCCAAACCTCCCAGAAATCAACCATTCGCAGTTCATGCGGTGGCCGTGCTGATCCACCGCCGCGCTATCCATGGCCGCATAAGGAGTGAAGCCCCATGATCCTGGTGACCAACATGAACGGCGAAGCGTTCTACCTGAACCCCGGCCTCATCGAGTTCATTGAGATGGTACCGGACACGCTGATCACCATGACCAACGACCGGAAGCACTACGTCCAGGAATCGGTGCGGGAAGTCGTCCAGGCGATCGAAGCCGCCCGGGCGAGCGTCATGCGCCGCTCCATGGACCCGATGGACCCCTACGGCATCATACATCCCCGGGCGGAAGAGCCGGATGCGGAGGAATAACCCATGCCTGAAGTCCTGACGCAAAGCCAGATCGACGCGCTACTCAGCGAACTGGCCGGTCAGAGCGAAGCGCCGAGCGTTTTCACCGACGAGAAGAAGGTCCGGCCGTACAATTTCAGGAACCCGAAAAAGCTGACCAAGGATCAGCAAAAGGTGTTGCGCTCGATGGGCGAGGTCTTCGCGCGGCACCTGGCCTCCTACCTGGCGGGCATGACCCGCACCTACTGCGAGGTGCTGGTGGTCTCGCTGGAAGAGCACCCCTACATGGAATATAACAATGCCCTGCCAGATATGCAGGTGACCGGCGTGTTGGAGTCGAATCTCTTAAAGAACGCGATGCTGCTGGACGTGTCCAATACCGTCACGTTCGCGTTGATCGAACGGATGTTCGGCGGCGCGATCGTCGACCGGGAGCCGCCGGAGCGAGAGTTCACCGACATCGAGGTCGCGCTGATGGAGCGGATCGTCCGCAGGATCACGGCGCTGTTCGAGGAGGCCTGGACCTTCTGGCCGGACGCCACCCTCAACGTCCGCCAGGTCGAGACCAACACCCGCTTCATCAAGTCCGTCGCCATGGAGGACATGGTGACGACCCTTGTGCTTTCGGTTTCATTGGGCCCGGTCAAGGGCACCATCACCTGCTGCCTGCCCTGCATGGGGCTTTTGCCGCTTCTGGAGGCGGCGGTGGTGGCGCAATCGGGCACAACCCACGCCGACGACGCGGAGGCGGTCGCGGCCGCCAGCGAGTCCCGCGGGGCGCTGCTCTCCCGGCTTCAGGACGCCACCGCCGAGGTGTGCGGCATCCTGGGTTGGACCACGATGTCGATGCACGAGGTGCTGGACTTGCAGCCCGGCGACGTGATCCGGCTGGATCAGCCCGTCGGCTCGCCGGTGGTGATCACGGTGAACGGCAAAAAGTGGTTTCTCGGCGCGCCGGGAACCCGGAAGAACAAAATGGCCCTGAGAATCAACCGTCAGTACGCCATGTGAGGAAGGTATTTGCGTAGATGAGCACGCAAAACGTGAATGGCCAGGAAGCCCTCGGCCTCAGCACCATCGAGATCGACACCATCGGCGAGATCCTCAACATCAGCATGGGCGCCGCAGCCACGGCGATCTCGCTGATGCTGAGCCGTCAGGTGGTCATCACCACGCCAAGCGTTCGTGTGATCCCCTCGGCGGAGTTTGAGTTCTCCCGGCTCGAACCGGCGATGGGCATCGAGATCGAGTACGTTGAGGGCCTGCACGGTTCCAACGTCATGATCATGAGCGCCAAGGACGCCAGCGCCATCGTGGGCCTGCTCCTCGCCGACAGCGGCGGCGAGGAACCGGACGCGGCGGAGATGGACGAACTGAGGATCAGCGCGCTGGGCGAGATCATGAACCAGATGATGGGTGCGTCCAGCACCGCCCTGGCGACGTTTTTAAACCGCAGCATCAACATCTCTCCGCCCAATTCCTTCGAGATCCGCGAGCCGAACGAACGGTTCGAGTGGATGCGCCAGCAGGCGTTCATCGTGACGGTCGGCTTCCGCTTCGTGGTGGAGGGGCTGATCGACAGCGAGTTCATCACCGTCATGCCGGTGGAGTTCACCAGGGATCTCGTGAACAGCGCCCTGTCCCTGGACGAGGGCGAACCGGAAGCCGCGTCCGCCCCGGAGCACCTGAACGGGCGACCGGAGGACATCACCGGACACCGGCAGGTGCGAAACCCCGTATACGAAGCCGATTTCCATGACGCGCCGCCTCAAAAGAAACCCGCGCCCGCGCCCCAAAGCACGCCCGCCCGCGCCCCGTCCCCCCCGCCCGTCCGCCCGGCTGCGCCCTACGAAAGCAGCCCCCGGCCCGCCGCCCCTTACGAGACCGCGCACGATCGGCACCCCCAGCCGCGTGGCAGGAGCGTGGACGTCACCCCGCTGGCGTTCGGGAGCCTCGACGGCGGCGCAGGGGATGAAGCGGATCAGGTCAACCTGGACCTGGTGATGGACATCGACCTGAACGTAGTGGTGGAGATTGGCCGGATCAAAAAGCTGGTCAAGGAGATCGTGGCGCTCAGGCAAGGCTCCATCGTGGAGCTGGACAAGCAGGCGAGCGAGCCGGTGGACATCGTGGTCAACGGAAAGCTGATCGCCCGCGGGGACGTGGTGGTCATCGACGACAACTTCGGCGTCCGGATCACCGAGATCGTCGGCAACCTGACGAGATCGTAGCGAGATGCCCGACCGGACTGAACAAAAGACGTGAAGGAGTGGGGCACTTGACGGACACGCTCGACACGCTCTCCCTGATCGCGCCGTTGCTTGGGGTCGTGGCGGTGATCATATTCGCCTACCTTGCAACCAAGTGGCTGGCAAACCGGCAGGTGGTAAAGCCGACGGGCCAGCGCATCCGGGTGATCGAGCGGGTGCCGCTGACCCGGGACACCTACCTGGCGCTGGTCCGGGTGAAGGGCAAGACCTACCTCCTCTCGGTCGGCCCCGGCCGGGTCGATCAGATCGGCGAGCTGGACGACGGCGGAACGCTCCAGGGCGACCGTGGGCGCAACGGGGAGGATTTCGAATCGCTCCTGTCCCAGCGCATGCGCCGCGTAAAGGAACAGCCGGCGGAAACCCGCGCGAAGAGCGTAAGGGAGCAGCCGGCGGAAGCCCGCGCGAGGGGCGTAAGGGAACAGCCTGCGGAAGCCCGCGCGAGGGGCGTAAGGGAACAGCCGGCGGAAACACGCACGAGGAGCATGTGGGAGCGGCCGGCGGAAACCCGCGCAAGGAGCGTTTCCAAGCGATGAGAAGATTTTTTGCGCGGTTCGCGCTCCTTCCGGCGCTTCTTGTGGTACTTCTCATGGTCTTCGCGCCCTCTGCGATGGCCCAGAGCACGACGCCCGCCATCGTCGCGAGCCCGGCTCCGACCGCGGGCGTTTCGAGCGTCGTCACCCCCGCGGGCGGCCTCCCCTCCATCAGCCTGGGCGGCTTCAGCCTGGGAGAAAACGCGGACCTCATCGAGATCCTGCTGGGACTGACGGTGCTCGCGCTCGTGCCCTCGATCCTGATCATGACCACTTCCTTCACCCGGATCGTGATCGTGCTCTCGTGTCTGAGGAACGCCATCGGCCTTCAGCAGACGCCGCCCAACCAGGTGCTGATCGGCATCGCGCTGTTTTTGTCGATGTTCATCATGTCCCCGGTGATCGGCGAGATCAACGACAAGGCCTACCAGCCCTACGAGCGGGGCGAGATCACCCAGGCCCAGGCCATGGAAGAAGCGGTGGTCCCCTTGCGCGAGTTCATGCTCAAGAACACGAGCAGCCAGGACCTGAACCTGTTCCTGGAACTGGGCGACTACGAACAGCCGGAGTCCTATGATGAGATTAGCACCTTCGTGATCATTCCGGCCTTCATCACCAGCGAACTGAAGCGCGCGTTTCTGATCGGTTTCCTTCTGTACCTGCCATTCCTGGTCATCGACATGGTGGTGGCGAGTACGCTGATGAGCCTGGGCATGGTGATGCTCCCGCCGGTGCTCATCTCGCTGCCGTTCAAGCTGATGATCTTCGTGCTGGTGGACGGCTGGTCCATGGTGGTCAAATCCCTGGTGATGAGCTTTAATTGAGCGGTGAAAATCCGCACGCGGCTTTTCACCGCGATGGAAGAACTGCGGGAGCCTGAAATTCTCAGGAATTTCCGGGCGCTCCCTGACTGAAGGAATTGTTTCCTCCACCAGTGTGCGCACTGGTTATGGAAACCGATTCCCGGCGCGCGGGTCGCCGGGAACGATGAGCGCCTTGATGGGCACCGATGTAGTATCTACACCGAGGGGAATCGGACCGGCGCGGGTCGCCGGGAACGATGAGAGCCTTGGGTTGCCGATGAGAGTTTAGATTGGTTACTGATGTTGTGATTGCGCCGGAACAGGCCGGGCGCTAGGGAGGAAACCGGATGTCGCAGGCGGGAATCATGACCATCCTGAGGGACGCGCTGTCGTCCGCGCTGACCATGGCCGCGCCGTTTCTCGCGGCCAGCGTGGGCATCGGCATCGTCGTGTCGGTGATCCAGGCGGCCACGCAGATCCACGAACAAAACGTCGGGTTTGTGTTCAAGATCCTGGCCATCGCGCTGCTCCTGATCGGGCTGGGTTCCTGGCTGATCACCCACGGCATGGACCTCTTCACCCGCACGTTCGCCGCCATCGACTCGCTGGGCTAGGGCAGCGGTCTTCGCTCGCCCGCAAGCGAATTTGGTTAACACCGGCATGGACCGTCGGCGTAAGCCCCAAGGGAGGCAGCAGCGTGACACTGGACTACAATGGTTACCTGGTGTCCCTTCTGGTGCTCACGCGGCTGACGGGCGCACTGCTCTTTAACCCCCTCCTGGGCAGGCGGAGCGTCCCGGCGATCGCGAAAGTTGGCCTTGCGATTCTTCTGACGGTGATAATCTTCCCGACGCTGAAGCTGGACGCGGTCGCCTTCCCCACGCCGCTCTCGTTCATGCTGTCGATCGTCCGGGAACTGCTCATCGGCTACGCGCTGGGGCTGGTGGTGAACCTCTTCATCGCATGGGTTCTGATGGCGGGCGAGATCATGGACATGGAGATGGGTTTGAGCGTCAGCAAGATCTACGACCCGCAGAGCGGCATCTCGATGCCCATCACGGGTACGGCGCTCAACATCATGTTCACGCTGATCTTCTTCTCGACCAACGGCCACCTGACGCTGATCAAGATCGTGGCCGATTCGCTTACGATGTTCCCGCCCGGGCCCCAGATGGTCGCCTTCGAGGTTGGGCACTACCTGACGATGATGCTGGGCGACATGATCCTGCTGGCGCTGAAGCTGGCGATGCCGGTGCTCGCCATCGAACTGCTCAGCGAGGCGGGGTTGGGCGTGCTGATGCGGATCGTGCCGCAGATCAACGTGTTCGTGGTGGGCATCCAGATCAAGCTGGCCATCGGCCTGGTCGTGGTGGTGCTGGCGCTGCCCGCGATCTCCCGCCTGATCGACGCCTCGCTGGGGGATATGTTCGAGGCGATGCGCAGAGGCGTTCAGATCATGCTGACACCGGGCTGATTCTTCGGTCGCGAAGGGTGGTGAACCCATGGACAACGGCTCAAAAACCGAACGGGCAACACCCCGAAAAAAGGAAGACGAGCGAAAAAAAGGCAACATCTTCCAGAGTAAGGACATGACCACCGCGGTTTCGCTGCTCGCCATGGTTTACCTCTTCAAACTCGGCGGAGGGCTGCTGCTCGGCACGATGGAGCGGGTGCTCCGGGAGGGATGCCTCTCGATGGCCACCGTCGACCAACTGGACGCGCGGGGCGCGGCCGGGATCCTGTCGGGGTTCAGCATCAACCTGGCGCTGATCCTGCTGCCGGTCACAGGCGCGGCGATGCTGGTGGGTTTTCTGATCACGGGCGTGCAGACGCGGTTTCTCATCACGCCCAGCCTGCTCGGCCCCAAGCTGTCCCGGATCAACCCGATGAGCGGTCTCAAGAACATACTCTCCCTCAAGACGATGGTCGAGCTGCTCAAGTCCATGCTGAAGGTGGTCATCATCGGCGGCATCCTGTACGCGGACCTGACCAACAAACTGCCCACCATTACACTGTCACCGCTGGTAAACCCCATGAACAGCATGCAGTGGATCGCCGGATCGGCGTTTGATGTAACCGTACGGATCACGGCGTTCATGGCGATCTTCGCGGCCTTCGACTATATCTACCAGTGGTGGGACTACGAAAAGCGGCTGCGCATGACCAAGGAAGAGGTCAAGGAGGAGCACAAGCGGCTCGAGGGCGACCCCAACATCAAGGGCAGGATCCGCTCGCTCCAGCGCCGTATGGCGCAGATGCGCATGATGCACAAGGTCCCCACCGCCGACGTGGTGATCCGAAACCCCACGCACTACGCGGTGGCGCTCAAGTACGACCCAGGCAAGAACGCCTCGCCGGTGGTGGTGGCCAAGGGCATCAATCTGGTGGCGCTGAGGATTGTCAAGGTGGCCGAGGAGCACGGCGTGTACGTGACCGAAAACCGGCCGCTGGCCCGCGGGCTGTACGAGGCGGTGGATCTCGATAAGGCGATCCCCGAACAGTTCTTCAAGCCCGTGGCAGACATCATCGCGTTCCTCTACAAGCTGAAAAAAAGGCGGCCCGCATGAAGAAGATACTCGACAACGCTTTGACGGTCGCCGTCGTCGGCATCATATTCCTGATCATCATCCCGCTGGGCACAGGCGTGCTGGACGTGATGCTGATCGTGAATATCACGTTCTCGCTGATCATCCTCTTGATCGCGATGAATATCAAAGAGGCGCTGGAGTTCTCGGTGTTCCCGTCGATCCTTTTGATCACGACGCTCCTTCGCGTGGCGCTGAACGTGTCCTCCACGCGGCTCATCCTCGGAAACGGCGGCGAGGCGGGCACAGTCATCAAGACATTCGGCCACTTCGTCATCGGCGGCAACGCCGTGGTCGGCTTCATCGTGTTCCTGATCATCGTGGTGGTGCAGTTCATCGTCATCACCAAGGGCTCCGAGCGCGTGGCCGAGGTCGCCGCCCGCTTCACGCTGGACGCCATGCCCGGCAAGCAGATGGCCGTGGACGCCGACCTCAACTCCGGCCTCATCGACGACGCCACCGCCAAAATCCGCCGGTCCAAGGTGCAGCGGGAGGCCGACTTCTACGGCTCCATGGATGGCGCGGCCAAGTTCATCAAGGGCGACGCGATCGTCTCGATCATCACGATGCTGATCAACTCCGTGGGCGGCATCATCATCGGCATGGTGATGGGCGGCGGCGACATCGGAACCGTGGTCAACACCTACATCGTGGCGACGGTCGGTGACGGCCTGTCGGCCCAGATCCCGGCGCTTCTGATCTCCACCGCCACCGGCATGGTGGTGACCCGGGCCGCTTCGGTCAACAGCTTCAGCGAGGACCTGAAGACCCAGATCATCTCCTACCCCATCGCGCTGATGATCGCGGGCGGCGTGCTGGTGACGATGTCGGTGATCCCCGGCTTCCCGATATTGATCCTGCTCCTCATCGGCGGCGGCCTGATCGCCGCGGCGGTTGTATTGAATCGGCGCCGCGCGGTCGAGTCCGGCCTTGCGCCGCAACCCGCCGTGCCGCTCCCGGCCAACGAGACGGAGTTCTACCGGAACACCGACAACATCTACTCGCTTCTGAACGTGGAGCCCATCGAGGTGGAGGTCGGCTACAGCCTGATCCCGCTGGTGGACGAAGCCCGGGGCGGCAACTTCATCAACCGCGTCGTGATGCTCCGCCGGCAGTTCGCCGAGGAGATGGGCATGGTGGTCCCCGCGGTCACGCTGCGCGACAACGCCGAGCTGGGCGTGAACGAGTACGTGATCAAGCTCAAGGGCGAGCCCATCGCCGGCGGCGAGGTGCTGGCCGACCACTTCCTGGCGATGAACCCCATCGAAGGCGCGCAGGAGATCGACGGCATCGACACGCTGGAGCCCGCCTTCAAGATCCGCGCCAAGTGGATCACCGCGGACATGCGCGAGCTTGCGCAGATGAGCGGTTACACCGTAATCGACCCGCTCTCGGTCATCGTGACACACTTGTCCGAGATCATCAAGAAGAACGCCCACGAGCTGTTCGGCCGCAAGGAGCTGATCCTGCTCCTGGACAACCTGAAAAAGACCAACCGCGAGCTGGTGGAAGACCTGGTGCCCGCCGTCGTCAACCACCTGGACCTGCAGAAGGTGCTGTGCAACCTCCTTAATGAGCAGATTCCCATCCGGGACCTGCAGACCATCCTGGAAACCCTGGGCGAGTACGCGCCCAGCGTGAAGGACTGCGACCTTCTGACCGAGTACGTACGTCAGGCGCTCAAGCGCACCATCACGCGAAGGTTTGCGCAGGACGGCAGCCTGAAGGTGGTCACGCTGAACCCCGAGATCGAAAACCTGATCATGGGCGGTGTGCGCAAGACCGCCGGAAACTCCTACGTGTCGCTGGAGCCGAACGTGATGCAGACCATCGTCACCTCCCACATGGAGCAGGAGAACCGGCTGAAGGACCAGCTGAGCGACGTGGTGGTGCTGACCTCCCCGGTGGTGAGGTGCTACTACCGAAAGCTGATCGAACAATTCTCGTCGGAGGCGGTGGTCCTGTCCTTCAACGAGATCATGAACGACGTGAACATCCAGGCGCTGGGCACCATCACGATCTGATTCCAGCGGAGAACGACACGGCGGCGCGCGATGCAAATTCATTTGAATCGCACGGTTGCGTAAGCGACTTGGTTTCCCCAGGGAAACCAACCTTTGGGGCGGAACATGATCCGCGCCGAAACAAAGGATTGGCTGTGCCAGAGCACTAGGACGGTAGGAATATGAATCAGCAGATGAAGGGGCCAACCAACAGAGTTTCCGAGCAAACCTGGCTTCGCTACGCCAAAAGTAAGGACATAGGCCTAAGAAACGAGATCCTGATGTCCTACCTCCCGATCGTCACCTACAGCCTGAAGAAGGCGCAGAACTTCATCAGGAACAAGGCCGACGCGGAGGACATGGCAAGCCAGGGGGTGCTGGAGCTGATCAGCTGCATCGACCGCTATGACATCGAGCGGGGCGTGCAGTTTGACTCTTACGCGTCCATCCGCGTTCGCGGCGCGATCATCGACTACATCCGAAAAAAAGACTGGGTTTCCCGGGACATCCGCAAGAAAATCAAGCAGGTCAACCTGGCGACGGACGAGATGCAGATTGAGCTGGGGCGCTTCCCGGAGGACCAGGAACTGGCCGAAAAGCTGGGCATCACGGAGGCGGAACTTAACAAGATCCGATCGGACGAGGTGAACTACAACGTGGTCTCCTTCGAAGAAACGCTCTTTAACACCGGCATGACCCTGATGGACATCACTGAGGACCAGGACGCCCAGTCGCCCGAGCACAACCTGATGGAGCGCGACTTCAGGCAGCAGATCGCCAAGTACATCGACGAGCTGGAGGAGAAGGAGCGCACGGTCATCTCGCTGTACTACTACGAGGAACTCAAGCTCAAGGAAATCGCGTTCGTTTTGAACCTGACGGTTTCCCGCGTCTCCCAGATCCACTCCAAGGCGCTGGCGCACCTGAGAATGCGCATCGCCGAGTACATGGCCGACTAAGGAGGCGCACGATGAACAACGCAATCTACTCGGCAACCTCGGGCCTTCTGAACCGCAGCCGCGCGCTGGACGTGACGGCCTCGAACCTGGCCAACGCCAACACCGCGGGGTACAAGCGGGACAGGCTGCTCACCACCACCTTCAGCGAACGGCTGGCCTACCGGCTCGAGGCCGACGGCAGCCTGACGGAGATCGGCGGCGATACCCACGGCGCCATCGTGGATAAACTGTACACCGACTACAGCCAGGGCGTAGTGGACGATACGGGCCGGGCGCTGGACTTCGCGATCATCGGGGACGGTTTCTTCTCCATCGAGACCGCGAGCGGGCAGCAGGCCTCCACCCGCGACGGCAGCTTCCAGGTGGACGGCGAGGGCTACCTGCGCACCGCCACCGGCGGCTATGTGCTGGGCCAGGGCGGACGCATCCAGGTGGGTGCGGGCCCGGTGTCGATCGATTCCGCAGGCGTCGTGACAAGCGCTGGCCAGACCGTGGACACGCTGGCCATCCTGGTGCCGGACCCCGCGAACAACAACCAGACCAAGGAGTCCGACAACGTGATGAGCGCGCCGGGCGGGCAGGGCACATTCACCGGCAGGATCGCCGGCGGGAAGCTGGAGCGCTCGAACGTGGACGTAGGCGACGAGATGGCGGCCATGATGGCGGCCTCCCGGGCCTTCCAGACCTGCGCGCAGGCGATCAGGATTCTGGACGCGATCAGCCAGAAGACGGTCAATGAGATCGGACGTCTATAAGGGGCGGGAAAATCCGCCGAAGCCTCCGGAAATGGAAGCCTTGGCGGATGACGGACGGCCGACAGGAAACGACGGGGCAATCAGAGCGGAGGGGATGAAATGATCAACGGGTTTTTAGCGGCCAAGTCAGGCCTCAGGAGCTATCAGTTCAGCCTGGACGTGACCGCCAACAACATCGCCAACGTGGAGACCGCCGGTTTCCAGGCCAAGACCGCGAGCTTCGCGGACCTGGTCTACACCCGCACCCAGAACCTGGACGTGACGGCGGGCAACGGCAGCCGGGTGTACGCCACGTCGGCCGTCACCGAGCAGGGCTCGTTCCAGCCGGGCGACGCGCTGAGCGCGATGGTCGAGGGCCGGGCCTACTTCGCGGTGCAGAACCCGACGGAGAACGCCGAAGTCCCCGCGCTGTACATGCGCTCCGGCGCCTTCCGTCTGACCAGCGAAAACGGCGCCATTTACCTCACCGCGCCGGGCGGCGGGTATGTGCTCGACCAGGGCGGGCAGCGCATCCAGGTCCAGAACGGGGACATCGCCACGGCGTTTGGCCAGGTTGCGCTCTACGCCTTCCCGAACCCCGGCGGTTTGACCGCGCTGGGCGACGGGCGCTACGCCCCGAACGAGGTCTCCGGCGCGGCCGCCGAGGACGCCACCTCGCGGCTGGTGCAGGGCGGGCTTGAAGGGTCCAACGTGGACATGTCCACCGAGATCGCGCACATGATGGTGGCCCAGCGCGGCTTCCAGGTGAACGCCCGGATGCTGCAGACGATCGATGAGCTCGAACAGACCGTAAACTCCCTCAGAGCCTAGTAAAATCAAGGTTATCACGGGCTTCGAAGGCTAAACTTCCCCCGGAATTGTACGATATATAGAGCAGGTGATGGGAATGAAAATTAATCCTTCTCAGATTGATAAGCTCTACAATGCCCTGGCTGCGGAAAGTGCCTCGACGGCTCCCAAGGAAGCCGAAAAACAGCAGGCCGCCATCGGCAGCACGGACAGTCTGTCTCTTTCCGAAGCGGCGAAGAACCGCTCGGAGATCGACAGCGCGGTGAACCTGGTGGTCACGGAGGCCACCAAGAACACTTCGGCAGAGCGGCTGCTCCGGTTCAAGAACGAGATCCAGAACGGAACCTACCGCGTTCCCTCCGAAGCCATCGCGGAAGCGATGATGGGTAGCATCGTAGGCGGGGACTAGGCCGATGAACGACATGCTCTCCCTGAAGCAGATTCTGGAGGCGCAGCGCGCCACATACCAGAGGATGCTGGACATGGAGGAAGAGAAGTCGGAGGCGCTGATCAAAGGCGACACGGCGGCGCTCACCAAGCTGATGAGCGCGCAGCAGGCGCTGATGGTACAGGCCAAAGGCCTTGAGGAAAGGCGCATCGCGCTTTGCAGCGGCCTTGAGCATAAGACGCTGAAGGCGCTGGTGGAGTCCTCCCCCGAATGCCGGGAGGCGCTGGAACCGACGTTTCTGGCCCTCTCGGACACGGTCAACGCCCTCAAGCGGAAGAACAACCGGAACCGGAAGCTTCTGGAGGCTCGCCTCGGCACCATCCGCTTCATGAACGAGCGGCTGGGGCTGACCCCCAACACCTACGCCAAGGGCGTGCATCGCAAGGCATAGCGGGCGGATGAGAGGGATCCATGCGACCAACATTCTTCGGCTTTGAATCCGCCAGGAGCGGCCTGACGGCCGCGCAGGCCGGTCTGGACACGACGGGCAACAACATTGCCAACCTGTCCACGGAAGGCTACTCCCGGCAGGTGGTCGACCAAACTTCGGCCTACCTGGGTTCAGCAAGCGACAAGGTAGCGCCCTATTCGCAGCAGTTCGGCGGCCTGGGCGCGACGGTGAAGGGCATCAATCAGGTGCGCAGCCAGTTCCTGGACCTGAGGTACAGGGACGCAAACGCGGACAACAGCGCAAACGAAAAGATGCTCTCCATCCTCACCGACATTGAAAACAACTTTGACGAAACGCAGAACGACGGCCTGAGCGCCATGCTGAACGACTTCAACACGCAGCTCCAGGTATTGTCGCTCAACGCGGGCGTCGTGGAATACTCCAGCCTCGCGCGCTCCAGCGCCCAGAAGGTGGCCCAGACGCTCAACCAGTACTCCACACAGCTGACGGCCATCCGCAAGCAGACCACGGACGAGATGGAGATCTCCGTCAAGGATGCGAACACCCTGCTGGACAAGATCGACACCATCAACCGGTCGATCAAGACCGCGCAGCTGCAGGGCGACCGGACCAACGAGCTCAATGATACGCGAAACCGGTACATGGACGAACTGTCCAAGTACATGAACCTCAAGGCCACCTACCACATGGACGGCACGCTGAGCATCTCCTCCGGCAGCACGGCTTTACTGGACGCCCAGGCGGGCACGGTGGCCGCGCTCTCGCTGGACGACGGCGCCTCCGGGATGCGACTTCTCGCCGACGGCAGCGCGATGACCCTGACAGGCGGATCGCTGTTCGGCTCGATGCAGGTCCTAAACGGCAAGGGCAGTTTTGCGGGGGCGGGCGAGAACGACTTCCGGGGCCTCCCCTACTACCAGTCCTCGCTGGACGCGCTGGCTAATAGCCTCGCCGGGACCTTCAACAGCCTCAACGGCGCGGGCAAGCCCCTCTTCACCGCCACCGGCGCCAAGGACATCCGGATCTCCAGCCAGTGGCTGGCCAACCCGAACTACATCACCGCCACGCTGGACGCGGACAACGCCAAGGGCAAAAACGACAACATCCTCAGCATGATCGCCGCGATGGACGAAGACCGGGCGGTGACATCCGACTTCACCGGCAACTTCGGCGGGTACGTCCTCTCGGTCATGGGCGACGTGGCCATCGACGTGGGACATGCCTCGGACATCGCCGAGACCAGCGACATGGTGTTTCGGACGGTGGGCAACCAGCGGGAATCCACGATGGGCGTCTCGCTGAACGAGGAGACGGCAAACCTGATCAAGTACCAGAAGGCGTTCGCGGCCTCCGCTCGGGTGATGACGGCGCTGGACGAATCGCTGGACACCATCATCAACCGGATGGGCACGGTGGGACGCTAATGGGCGGGAGGTGACGAAAGATGCGCCTGACGGACAACATGATCACCGGCAGCTACCTCAAGAGCCTGAGCCGGAACATGAAGGAACTGAGCGACCTCAACATCAAAGTCGCCGCCGGTCGGAAGTACATGAAGATGTCCGAAAACCCGGCCTCCTCCGTCAAAGCCTTCGACGTCCGCAGGGACCTGAGCCGCATCGACCTGTACTCCAGTACCCTGGGCGACAGTCAGGCGCTTCTGGACGAAGCGGAAACCTCGCTCTCTTCCATCAGCGAAACCGCCGCCACCGCGCTGACCCAGATCACTCAGGGCATCAACGGCTCGCTGGACGAACCGGACCGCCAGGCCGTCGCGAACACCCTGCGCTCCTACCAGCAGATGATCCTGGGCGCCGCCAACGTGAAGGCTTCCGGACGGTACGTGTTCGGCGGCTCGGGCTTCGGCTCCACCCCCTTCACGCTGAACGCCTCGGGCAAACTGGTCTACAACGGTCAGGACGTGGACACCGGTTCCTTCTCCGGGGAACACCGCTACGTGGACATCGGCATCGGCCTCACGGTCTCCCCGGGCGGGGCTGTGTCGTCCCAGACGGCGCTGGACGTGGCCTACTCGGGCGCGGAGCTTCTAGGCACCGGGGTGGATGCAAACGGCTTCCCCAACAACCTCTACAACCTTCTCGGTGAGATCGCAGACAAGATCGAAGCGGGCGACCTGGACAACATTCAGGACTACTCCGCGAAGCTGGAAGAACGCTCGGACGATATGCGCATGCAGTACGTAGCCATCGGTGAGAAATCCAACTACATTTCGTTCTTCACCGACAGACTCTACGGCGAAAAGATCACCGCGACGAGCAAGCAGACTGAACTGGAAGGGTTGTCGATAGAGGAGGGCGCGATCATGTTCGCGGAACAGGAGAACATGTACAGCGCCTGCCTCCAGATGGGCACCAAGCTCCTGCAGCCCTCCCTCCTTGATTATCTCAGCACATAATTAAGGACCATTCGGCAGGTGGGGAAGTATGGAAATCGAAAGGCTTCGGCTACAGTATGAAATCACAAAGGCGCAACTGCTCTACGAGATTACGCCGGCCAAGCTGAACATCTCCGTCAAGCACGGTCAGATGGACATCCAGCACGAGCCGCTGAAGCTCACCATCGACAACGAGGGCTTCTTCGACTCGGTAGGCATCAAGGCGGATACGCCCCAGGCCAGGGAGCAGGCGCAAAAGGGAAAGGCAGCTTTAGACGCTGCCGGTCGTTACACGCGCGAAAAAGGCGCCACGCTGAACCCGAGCACGATGAATCCGACCGAAATCGCGGCCGTCCAGACGGCGCAGAGCGCGTCCAACGTCCCGGCCGGCGGCCCCGCGGAAAGGCCCAGGGTGAACTGGAGCGGCGGCAAGGTGACGATCAAGGCGGAGCGGGATCAGATCAGCGTGGACTGGCAGCCGCAGAGCATCGACTTCACATACATCCCCTACGCGGTGGAATTCTACATTGATAAATGGTAGCAAACGGCAAGCGCGACGGAGGGCTGGGCATGGTGATCGAGACCAGGGACTACGGTTCCATTGAGATTCAGGACGACGAGGTCATTCGGTTCCCCGACGGGATTTACGGTTTTGACGACAGCAGGCGGTTTGCGCTGCTGGACACCGGCTCCTCCGCGGGCATGATGCACCTGCAGTGCGTGGACTCCCCCACCCCCCGGTTCATCGTGCTGGACCCGTTCATGATCCTGGAGGACTATGCGCCGGAGATCCCACCCGAGGCCTTAAAAAAGCTCCGGGCCGAATCCCTCGAAGAACTGAGCCTCCTGGTCATCGCCGTGATCCCGCAGGACTTCAAGTCCTCCACGGTGAACCTCAAAAGCCCGATCGCGATCAACTTCAAGGAACATCTGGGCATGCAGGTGATACTGGGCAACCGGGACTACTCGGTCCGCTTCCGCCTGTTCAACGCCGAAAGGACGGCTTAAACATGTTGGTCATCAGCCGTCAGCCCGGGGACAGCCTGTTGATCGGACAGGACATTAAAATCACCATCCTGGAGGTCAACGGGGACCGGATCAAAATCGGCATCGACGCGCCAAGGAGCGTCCCGGTCATGAGAACCGAGGTCCTCGATACGATGAGGAGCAACCTCGAGGCCGATCAGTCGGGCGGATCGCTCAACTTCGACCTGACGAAGCGGAAACTGAAGCCCGAGAAAAACGACAAGACCTGACCACCCCCAAGGGCATGCCCCAACAGGGCCTTGCACCGCAGGAATGGAATCCTCGGGCACACTTCAAGGAGGATAGAGCCATGCGCAGCAGCCACCGACGTGACGTAAACCCTTCCGTCGGCACAAATATGTCGCCCAGTGCTTCGCGCATCAATCGGGCCGTGGGCAGCGTAGTCGGCTTTTGCTTTTCGGGAAAACCCGTTCGCAGATCAACGGACTCGCGCAAGGTGCCTGAGACGCAGAGGATGGTCTCTCGTTCATCCTGAGGCGTAAGGCGCTTTGGGCGAGGTTTTCGTCCTCAATGAAAAACGACACCCACGCGGACGGTGCGCTTCAAAACCCAGCCACCTCTCCGCCGACATAATAGCCGCCACCCCAAAATGTGCAGGGCGGCCAAACTGAAACCGCAACCCAAAACCGCGAAAGGAGATGACGGCGCCGGAAACGACAGGATATCACGACTTCCAACCAAAAAAGCCCAGGCTATAAACTGCGCCAGGGCATCTCCAGCTGTTACAGCAGTAATCCGAGCCCATTTCTGGCCGTCTGAGCGGCGATCCTGCGTACTTGCGGAAATACGTAGAATCCAGGCGTGACCGGGCAATGGGGGATTATTATAGGAGGACTATATATGCGGATCACAAACAACATCACGGCCCTCAACACCTACCGGCAGTACAACATCAACACGGTGGCAACCAACAAGTCCATGGAGAAACTGTCCAGCGGCTCGCGCATCAACCGGGCTTCAGACGACGCGGCAGGTCTGTCGATTTCCGAGAAAATGCGCGCCCAGATCCGCGGCCTCACCCAGGGTACCCGCAACGCCGAGGACGGCGTGTCCTTCATCCAGACGGCGGAAGGC
The DNA here is from genome assembly GCA_023416655.1 of Bacillota bacterium. GTDB lineage: Bacteria > Bacillota > Clostridia > Christensenellales > Aristaeellaceae > JAEZHK01. The sequence goes on along the minus strand of JAEZHK010000144.1, from coordinate 3,188 downwards.
GCGCTCTCCGAAGTCTCCGACATGCTCACCCGCATGAAAGAGCTGTCGGTTCAGGTGGAGAACGGTTCCTACTCCACCGAAGACCAGCAGAACATCGGCGCCGAAATCAAGGGCCTGGGCAAGGCGATCGCGGACATCTACACCAACACCAAGTTCAACGGCACCGCTGTCTTCGGCGCTCAGACCGCCGACACCGCCGGCGCGATGACCGGCGTCACCGCGGCAGCCGCGACCACCGCAGCCACGTTCGTCTACGGCGAAAACGGCGGCTCGTCGGTCACCATCAAGCAGGCCACGACCGAGAGCCTCGCCTCGCTCACCGCCCAGACATCCCAGGCGGACGGCACGACCTCCGGCGTCAGCAACGCCATCTCGGTCACCTCCGTGCTTGTGGAGGACGCCATCAGCGAAGTCAACACCACCCGCGCGGGCTACGGCGCGCTGCAAAACCAGCTGGACCACGCCGCCAACAACATGGCCACCACCAAGGAGAACCTGCAGGCGGCCGAATCCCGCGTCCGCGACGTGGACATGGCGGAAGAAATGATGAACTACACCAAGAACAACATCCTGCTCCAGGCATCCCAGGCGATGCTGGCGCAAGCCAATCAACAGCCCCAGGGCGTACTCCAGTTGCTTCAGGGCTAAACCAATCCGCAACATTCTTTATCATCATGGCGCTTCTTTGTTCCTGGCGATCGGTTTCTCCACGAGAAACCAGCCGCCAGGAACTAAAATTTCTCGCCGATTGGACGAGATACTATACTGAGAGGTACAAGGTCCCGCACCCTTCCCCGACGCACCGGGGGGGCGAGGACAGGGGTCGAGCATGAACCGCGAAACGGCGTAAGCCAAGCGGTTTCGGCAACCGCAGGAAAGGATTCCGCGGTCGATATTCAAGGAGGAAAGAATCATGCGTATCAGCCACAACATCACCGCCCTCAACACCTACCGGCAGTACAGCACCAACACCGTCTCCACCAACAAGTCCATGGAGAAGTTGTCCAGCGGCTCGCGCATCAACCGCGCGGCGGACGACGCGGCAGGCCTATCGATTTCCGAAAAAATGCGGTCGCAGATCAAGGGACTCACGCAAGGCACCCGGAACGCCCAGGATGGCATCTCGTTCATCCAAACGGCGGAAGGCGCATTGGGTGAGGTTTCGGACATGCTCACCCGGATCAAGGAACTGGCTGTGCAAGCGCAGAACGGCTCCTACTCCGTGGAAGACCAGCAGAACATCGGCTCCGAGATGAAGGCGCTGGGCACGGCGATCACCGACATCTACGTCAACACGAAATTCAACGGCACCGCCGTTTTCGGCACCCAAACCGCCACAGCCGGCGTCCTGTCCAACAACACCGGCGCGGCCAACGCGGCCTCCTTCGACTACGGCGAGAACGGCGCCCAGTTGGTCGTCGTGAAGGAAGCCAAGACCACCGCCCTGAACCTGCTCACCATCGAAACGGCCACCGCGGACACGCTGAGCGGCGGCGGCGCCTCGCTGGCCGTGGACGTAACCTCCAACCTGGTGGAAAACGCCATCAGTGAAGTCAACACCACCCGCGCCGGTTACGGCGCGCTGCAAAACCAGCTGGACCACGCGGCCAGCAACATGTCCGCCACCAAGGAAAACCTTCAGGCGGCAGAATCCCGCGTCCGTGACGTGGATATGGCAGAGGAAATGATGCTTTACACCAAGAACAACATCCTGCTCCAAGCTTCCCAGGCGATGCTGGCCCAGGCAAATCAGCAGCCTCAGGGAATTCTCCAGCTGTTACAGCAGTAATTCGAGCCCTCGCCCCCGGCTCTTTCACAGCCGGAAGCATGGGGGCGGGGATTATTCTCATTGCGCGTAGACCGCATCGCAGCGTACGGGCGGCGCGGTTTAGGCAACCGCAGGAAAGGATTCCGCGGCGATATTCAAGGAGGAAACTGTCATGAGGATCAGCCACAACATCACGGCCCTCAACACCTACCGTCAGTACAGCACCAACACCGTCTCGACCAACAAGTCCATGGAGAAGTTGTCCAGCGGCTCGCGCATCAACCGCGCCGCGGACGACGCGGCCGGCCTCTCGATTTCGGAGAAGATGCGCTCCCAGATCAAGGGCCTCACCCAGGGCAACCGCAACGCCCAGGACGGCGTGTCCTTTATCCAGACGGCGGAAGGCGCGCTCTCTGAAGTCTCCGACATGCTCACCCGCATGAAGGAACTGGCCGTGCAGGTGCAGAACGGCACCTACTCCACGGAAGACCAGACCAACATTGGTTCCGAGATGAAGGCGCTGGGCACGGCGATCACCGACATCTACGTCAACACCAAGTTCAACGGAACGACCGTCTTCGGTGCGCAGACCACCACCGGCGGCGTGCTGGACGACAACGCCGGCACAACCACCGCCGCGACCTTCTACTACGGCGAGAACGGCGGCCAGTCTGTCAAGGTGCTGGACGCCAAGACCACGGCGCTCAACGCCCTGACCGCCGAGACCGTCGACGCGGACACCGGATCCGGTGCCGGCGCGAAGGCCGTCACCGCCAAGCTGGTGGAGGATGCCATCAGCGAAGTGGACACCACCCGCGCGGGCTACGGCGCGCTGCAGAACCAGCTTGAGCACGCGTCCAACAACATGGCGACCACCAAGGAGAACCTGCAGGCGGCCGAATCCCGCGTCCGCGACGTGGACATGGCGGATGAGATGATGAGCTATACCAAGAACAACATCCTCCTCCAGGCGTCCCAGGCGATGCTGGCCCAGGCGAATCAGCAGCCCCAGGGCATCCTCCAGCTGCTTCAGTAATCCCAGGCCCCGCCCCCGGAAACCTAAGGGGGGGAGGTGCCGGGCGGCGGGGGGTAGACACCCCCCTCGCATAACCGCAGGAAAGGATTCCGCGGTCAAGATTCAAGGAGGAAGAAACCATGAGAATCAGCCACAACATCACGGCCCTCAACACCTACCGGCAGTACAGCACCAACACCGTCTCGACCAACAAGTCCATGGAGAAGCTGTCCAGCGGCTCGCGCATCAACCGCGCCGCGGACGACGCCGCCGGCCTTTCGATTTCCGAGAAGATGCGCTCCCAGATCAAGGGCCTCACCCAGGCCAACCGCAACGCCCAGGACGGCGTGTCCTTCATCCAGACGGCGGAAGGCGCGCTCTCCGAAGTCTCCGACATGCTCACCC
>JAEZHK010000126.1 GCA_023416655.1 Bacillota bacterium | reverse complement strand
TTCGACTACTCGTACACCGTGACGGAGGCAGACATCCTGACCGGCAACGGCCTTCTGACCAACGTGTTCACGGCGTCGACGACCTTCGGTGATAAGCCGGTGAGCGACAGCGACACCAAGACCACGGCGATTGAAAAACTGAACCCGTCGCTGAGCGTCGTGAAGACCGTGACAAGCACAATGCCGGCTGGCGGCTACGGTCTGGGCAGCGTGATTGAGTTCACCGTGACGGTGACCAACAATGGCAACCAGACGCTGACGAACATCACGGTGAACGACCCGATGATGGGCCCGGATGATTTGCTCATCGACAGCCTGGCGCCCGGCGCATCCTACCCGGCGATCGTCTACACGCACACCGTAACGGCGGCAGACGTCGCAGCGGGCACCGTGATCAACGTGGTGACCGTGAAGGCTGGAGACGAGATCGAGGAGCGGTCCACCACGACGACGCCGATCGATAACGCGATCGACGTGACCGGTACGGTGGAATGGTTCTACGGACCGGCAATGTCCCCCGAGAGCCCGACGCCCGACGAGGTTCAGGTACAGCTGTACGCCAATGGTTTGCCGTACGGTCCCGCCCAGAAGTTCACCGGAGCGACCGACATCTGGAGCTACACCTGGCCCGGCCTGCTCAAGACCGATGCTGAAGGCAAACCGATCGTGTACAGCATCGTGCAGCTCGATTCCTTCGATGCCTACCTCACGCAGCAAGAAGGTAACCTGTCGGTCCTCAACCTGCTGCAGTACTTCCTCGTGCGGTTCATCGACGTCGGTGGCACCGTACTGAAGGATTCCGCGGTGTCCTACGGCGGTTCCACGACACCTCCGGCGGATCCGGCGAGGACAGGCTACACCTTCTCCAGATGGACTGGCGGCGTCTGGGTCAACGTGACGGCCAACCAGATCATCCGGCCGGTGTACGAATCCATCGTGAAGCCCGACGTCATCACAGAGCTTGGCATCCCGCTGGCGGGCGGCGCGGTGACCAACGTCGGCGACACCTTCGACTGATCACCAACCGAATAAGGGACGGCGGTCCCAAGAGCGCATCCGGCCGGCCGAGCAATCGGCCGACCGGATGATCCCGATCTCAAGCAAACGAATCAGCCCAGTTCAACAGAACGAAAAGGGGTGACCCAACCATGAAAAAGATCCTGGCGCTTCTTCTGATGCTGCTCATGGCCGTGCAGGCGGTCGCTGCCGCCGAAGCGGTTGGCGACGCGACAGCCGAACAGGCTCCGATCCAGTTGACGGTGCGCGTCGTTGACGGACAGGGCAACCCCATGGTCGGCGCGCAGGTAAGTCTCCGTGACCCGGCAGGCAAATTGGTGTACGAGTATGCCGTTGACAAGACGGGCATCGCCACCATCGATACGCTTCCCTCCGGCGTGTACTACGCCAGGGCAGTCGATCCGGCCGACGGGTACTCGGCGGCGCAGGGCTTCAACTTCCTCAGTGACACGGCAATCGATCTGGTGATCCGCAAGTTGGCGGAGGGTTCCAAGGTGGCCGTCGGCTCGGGCACAGAAGTAAGCGGCAACTTCTTCACCGACATGTGGGGGAACAATACCTCCGACATCGACGTGCGTGCCATGCTGCACGGTTACGCCACCATCGCCCTTACGGGCGACGCGACCTATGCGCCGGACAGCACCGTGGTGACGGTCGACCCGCCCACGCAGGCTGTGAGCGGCAACAAGACCTATACCTTCCACGTGGCCCCCGGCCTTACCTATAACGATGGCACGCCCATCGGCGCGCTCGACTACGTGTTCAGCGTGCTGCTTCAAAGCGCCCCTGAGCTGAACGCCCTCGGCGCGGCGACGTACGGATACAGCCAGCTGGCGGGCTATACCGCCTTCAGCACGGGCAAATCCAAGGTATTCTCCGGCGTCCGCCTGATCGATCAGGACACTTTCAGCCTGACGATCTACAGCGGATATCTGCCGTATTTCTATGAGTTGACCTATGTCAACGTAACGCCCTATCCCATCAGCGTGCTCGCGCCCGGCCTCACCGTCATTGACGAAGGCGACGGCGCAACCATCGTGCCGCTGGAAGGTCAAGCGGCCGAGTTCACCTCGGATCTGCTCAAAAAGACCATCCTCGACCCGGACACCGGCTACCTGAGCCACCCGATGGTCACCTCCGGCCCCTACCAGCTGGTCTCCTATGACCCCGCCACCGCCACCGTGTCCTTCAAAGCCAACCGCGCCTACAAGGGCAACTATGAAGGGCAGCGCCCGCTGATCGACCTGGTCACGCTGGCGCCCGTCAAGAACGCCGAGGCGCTTGACAAGCTGGAAGCCGGCGATCTGGGCATCGTCAACAAGATCAGCGACGCTGCCGTCATCACCGAAGGCGTGGCGCTCTACGGTGAGAAGAAGCTCAAGGTCGCCAACTACATGCGCTCGGGCTACGGCTTCATCGGCTTCGCCAACGAGCAGGGCCCCACGGCGTCGGCCAGCGTCCGCAAGGCGATCGCGCTCTCGCTGGACAAGGAAGCCTACGCCAAGGCGTTCACCGGGGACAACGGCCAGGCAGTCTACAGCTACTACGGCCTCGGCCAGTGGATGACCACCGATTACGTCAACCAGATGAAGGACCTCATGGCCGCCTATCCGCTGGACCTGGAAGCGGCCAAGGCGCTGCTCGTGGAGGACGGCTGGAAGCTCAACGAGAAGGGCGAGACCTTCGTCGAGGGTACCGACACCGTGCGCTACAAGCTGCTCAAAGGCAACGCGCTCAAGGCCTACGAGAAGATCGCGGATCCGGTTGTGAAGACGGTGAAGGCGGGCGATTTCACGCTGCTGCCGCTCCAGCTGCAGTACGCGAAGCTGCGCGACAGCCAGGCAGCCCAGTTGCTGGACGAGATGCTGACGGCGAACCTGAAGGCCATCGGCTTTGACGTTCAGGTGAAGGATGTCGATTTCGCCGAGATGCTGGCTTCGGTCAACCGCCAAACCGCCCGTCTCTACAACATGTTTGCCTACGCCACCAACTTCACCTTCGTGTTTGACCCGTACTTCGCCTTCAACGGTGCGCCGGAGTACCAGGGCTCGCTCAACCAGTTCGGCATCGACGACGACAAGCTTCTTGCGCTGGCCAAGTCGCTGCGCGAAACCAAGCCGGGCCAGGACGAAACCTACGTCGAGCGCTGGCTGAAGTTGATGAAGCGCTACAGCGAAATCCTGCCGACGGTGCCGCTGTACTCGAACGTGTACTACGACTTCGCCGACAACCAGGTGCAGAACTACCTGCCCAACGGGCGCTGGTCCTGGCCCGCGGCGCTCCTGTACACCTACCTCGGCGAGCCGCTGGAGCTCCCCAGCCTGCTGCCCGCCTAGAGCGTTGAAAAACCCCGGGGGTTTTTCAACGCGAAGGAAGAATCCTGCGCAAGCCTGAAATTCTCACGAATTTCCGGGCGGCTCACTGACTTAAGGAATTATTTCTGCCACCAGTGTGCGCACTGGTGGCAGAAATACGTTTCCGGCGCGCATGTCGCCGGAAACGGTTAGAAGAAGTGACTGGGTTTGACCGGAAGTAGGAATTGCTCGGGTCGAAAGGTCCGGGCGGTCTGCATTTTTCGTCATTTTTGAGCGTCACGCTTGGCAGCGTGGGAAGGCAGATGATATAATTCAACTGTACATATCAGGGATGTGGGTACGGGGGGATGGGGCCGATGATCCTGTGCGTGGGCATCGCGGTGTGCGATGTGCTGATTAAGCCGGTTTCCGAGGAAACGCTGAAGCGGGATACGTCGCGCGCGCAGTTTGTGAAGCTGCTGGGCGGCGGCGACGCGTTCAACGCTGCCGGCAACATGGCCTCGCTCGGGGCGAAGGTGCGGCTGGTCTCGGGCGTCGGGCGGGACGAACTGGGGGACATGCTGCGCGGGAGCCTCGCGCGGCAGGGCGTCGAAGCGCGTCTCGTGGAGAAGGACGAACCCACCTCAGCGGCGGCGGTTCTGATCCGGCCGGACGGGGAGCGCAGCTTCGTCTCCTTCCATGGGGCGAGCCACCGGCTTTCCGAACCGGATATCCCGGACGCGGTGTTCGAAGGCGCGGGAACGATGTACGTGGGCAGCGCGAACGGGCTGCCGGGACTGGACGGGGATGGCATGGCGAAGCTCATGCGGCGCGCCAAGGCGGCGGGCCTTGCTACCGCGCTGGACGTGACGGGCGAGTTGTCCCGGGAAAAGCTGGAGGCCCTTTCGCGCGTTCTTGCGCATGTGGACATCTTCATGCCCAGCCGCCGGGAGGCCTGCCGCCTGACGGGGATCGGCGATCCTCTGGAAGCCGCAAGGGTCTTCGCAACGATTGGACCCCGGACGGTGGTCGTCAAGTGCGGCCCGGAGGGCTGCGTGGCGTTCTCGGATGGCTCTGAGTACGCGTCGCCGGGCTTTCCAGCGGAAGTGGTCGACACCACCGGCGCGGGCGACGCCTTCGTATCCGGCTTCCTCGCGGCGCGGGAGCGGGGGTACGCGCTCCCGGAATGCCTCGATTTTGCCAACGCCGCGGGCGCGGTGTGCGTTGGGCGTGTCGGCGCTTCGGGTACGCTCTCAGGTTTCGATCCACTAATCCGCATGACGGAAGACCGCGGGCGAGGAGGCACGGCAGGATGATGAAAACGTTTGAACTGGAGGTCAACGGTTTCAAGGTGCCCGCTGTCTTCGACGAGGGGACGGTGGAGGGCCTGCTCCGCCCGTTGGTGGAGCGCCTCCTGGCGCGAAGGGCGGAGGCGGACGGGCGGCTGGTGGTGTTCCTTGTGGGCCCGCCCGGCGCCGGGAAGAGCACGCTTTCGCTGATGCTTCAGCACCTCGCGGAGGAGCGCGAACCCGGTGCGCTTCAGGCGCTTGCGATGGACGGTTTCCATCACACCGCCGCCTACATCTCGTCCCATGTCGTGTGCCGCGGCGGCGAAACCGTGCCGATGGCGCGCGTCAAGGGCAGCCCGGAATCCTTCGACATCGTGAAGCTGGAGGCCGCCATCCGCGCGCTGAAGCGCGGGCCGGTGCGCTGGCCCGCCTATGACCGCAGGCTCCACGACGTGGTGGAGGACGCCGTAGAGGTGTCCGGCGGCATCGCGCTGGTGGAGGGCAACTGGCTGCTCCTGGATGAGCCGGGGTTTTCCGGGCTCAGGGAGCGGTGCGACTTCTCGATCGCACTATCCGCGGAGGAGGCGCTTTTGAAGGACCGCCTCATCGGGCGCAAGCTTATGGGCGGGACGAGCCGCGAGAAGGCGGAGGAGCACTACGCGTACTGCGACCTGAACAACATCCGCCGCTTTCTCCAGAACAGCGCGCCCGGGGACGTAAACCTCCGGGTGACCGGCGACGGCGCGTACGTTTTGGCGTAGCGGAGACAATATATTCGGGCAGCCGTTCATCGGCGGCCCTTTTTGTTGTGAAGTCGGAAAGATTGTATAATTTATGTGTTGATGCAATGGGCGAATTATGTCATAATATGGGGGAGATGGAAAACACAAGGGGTGGAGGGGTCAAAGTGCCTTTGGAGAGATGGTTTGCGCTAATGGGAATCGGATGGATTGGCCTCGCGGTTGTCCTACTGCTGCTGCTCATCATGCTGCGGCTGCAGTACATCAAGGTCGCGCCCAACGTGGCGCTGATCATCTCGGGCCGGCGCAGGAAGTACAGGGTCAAGGACGAGAACGGGCGCGAAGTGGTCAAGCGTTTCGGCTACCGAATCGTGCGCGGCGGCGCGACATTCGTCATCCCCTTCTTTGAGCGCGTGGACCAACTGAACATGGGCATCATGCAGGTGGACATCCGCACCACGCAGCCGGTCCCCTCGCAGGAATACATCCCCGTGATGGTGGACGGCGTCGCCAACATCAAGTTTGGCTCGGACGAGATGTCCATCGCCACCGCCGCCGAACAGTTCCTGGGCTGGAAGCCTGCCGACATCGCGGCCATCGCGACCCAGGTGCTCGAGGGCAACATGCGCGAGATCATCGGCCGCATGACTATCTCGGACCTGGTGCAGAGCCGCGACAAGTTCGCGGCGGAGACCTCCAAGGCGGCCGCGTCAGACATGCGCAACATGGGCCTTGAGATCATCAACATCACCATCCAGAACTTCTCCGACGACGACAAGGTCGTGGAGACCATGGCGACCCGCAACATCCAGGAAAAGATGCGCGACGCCGCCATCGCCAAGGCGGAGGCCGAGCGCGACACGCAGATCCGCTCTGCCGAAGCCCGCCAGCAGGGCCACAAGGCCGAGGTCGAGGCGCAGGCGCTGATCGCCGAGCAGTCGAAGACGCTGGCGCTTAAAAAGGCCGAATACAAGATTCAGGAGGACCGCTCCCGCGCCGACGCGGACATCGCCTACGACGTGCAGAAGGAGGTCGCGCGCAAGGATTTCGAAGCGCAGCGTGCCGCCGCCGAAATGGTGCGCCTGCAGCGCGAGACCGATCTGAGCCGCCAGCAGGTGGAGGTGCAGCGCGAGAAGCTCAACGTGGAGATCCGCGAAAAGGCCAACGCGGAGCGCGACGCGCGCATCGCCCGCGCCGAGGCCGACCGCGCCGAGCGGCAGGCCATTGCGGACGCGGAGTTTTACCTGGCCCAGCGGCAGGCCGAGGCCATCCTGCTCAAGGGCAAGGCCGAGGCCGAGGCGCTGGAACTCAAGGCGGAGGCCATGCAGAACTATGGCCAGGCGGCCATGCTGGAGATGGTGGTCGACAGGATGCCGGAGATCGCGAGGGCCATCGGCGAGCCGCTTGCAAAGACCGACAAGATCATCCTCTTTGGCGAGGGGGCGGCGACCGGGCTGACCCGCGACATGACCGGCTCCATGCTGCAGACCTTCGAGGCGATGAAGGCGTCCGTCGGGCTCGACGTGCCGAAGCTGATCCGGGACGTCGCCAGCGGCGGGCTTGTGGGGCGCGCGCCCAAGGACGACGCGCCGACGGGGGAGGCAACACCATCCTAAAGGCATACGAAAAAGCGTAGGGCAGGCTTCGGCCTCCCTGCGCTTTTGGTATGGGTAAAGATGATGGTTTACGCCCGGATGCCGAACAGAGCGGCGGCGTTCCGGGACAGGATGCGCCCGATCAGGTCCTTCGCGCTCTCAAGGTCGCAAAGGCCCTTGTCGATCCGGTCGGCCAGCACACGGCTGAGCACATCCCGCATCGCCAGCAGCGCGCCGTAGCTCTCCTGCGGCGTCCAGGTGTCGCAGCCCCACATCAGCTTGTCCGCGGTGGTCACGTCCAGCATCTCGGAGAGGAAGCGCTCCGCCGCGGTGGTGGAGAGGATCGGCAGCCAGCAAAGGTCCGTATAGACGCTCGGGAAGAAGTGCGCCAGCGCCGCGATGTCCTGCGTCCACGGGTAGCCGCCGTGGAAGAGCACGAAGCGCGTGTCCGGGTTTGCCGCGATCGCCTCCCGGAACATCATCGCGTTGGTGCGGTCCAGAAGCCCCAGCCCCGTGTGGCACTGGAAGGGCAGGTCCAGTTCCGCCGCGATGCGGCAGAGCTCGAAGAACACGTAGTCCTGAAAGTCCCGGATTTCGTCGGGTGTTGCGCTTTCCGACCGGTAGGCGCGCGCGGCGCGGCTCTTGGAAACCACCTTAAAATCCAGCGGCCGGTCGTAGGCGGAGGCGCACTTGAGCGCCACGCAGCCCGCCGCCTTCTTTTTGAGCACGATCCCGCGCGTGAACGCGAGGTATTCGTCGAAGCTGTCCGGCGTTTCGCCGTACAGGCGCTGCGCGTTGTTGCCGTTGTGATCCTGCGCCACACTGTTGTAGCCGTACAGGAAGGAGTTGATCCGGAATGTGGGCGTGAAGAGCGAACTCCCGTGGTCCGCGCCGGGGTTCCAGTAGGCGTCCAGCACGATGGCGCGGTAGCCGCAGGTTTCGCGGAAGACGCGCTCGTCCGGGAGGCTGTTCCGCTCGACAGCGCTCGACCATTCATCCCAGTTGTCCGCGGTCAGCCTGCCGGGAAAACCGTGCAGCTTCTGAAGCGAACGCTCGAGCCAGGAAAAGTAGGTGTTGTGCCGAACCCGTTCGAGGAATTCCGTTCGCCCGGCCTTGTCCCGCCCCAGCGGGACGTTCAGCCACCGCACGTAGCTGTTCTCCATCAGGAAATCCAGCGTTCGCGGGCCTTCGGGCAGCTGGTAGTGGCTGTGCGTGTTGACGATGGACTGATCGGACGCAAATTCGTAGAGCGCCTCATAAGTGGACATTGCGAATCCTCCTTCCACGGTCTAGGGTCTTTCAAGGCAAAAGTCTTTGACCTTCATGAAAGGACAGCCGCGAAAACCAATCAGGTTTTCGCGGCCGTCTTGACTTACATTTGTCCGCGCTCCGTGGCCTCGGCAACCTTCATCATCAGCGCACACTCGATGCGCTTTTGAAACAGCTTGCAGCCGTAATCGTAGACGCCGGTGATGTCGCCGGTGGCGTGGAAGGCGTTGGCCGCGCAGCCGCCGGAGCAGTAGAGCTTCGCCCAGCAGTCCTGGCAATCCTCGCGGGCATAGATGTTGCAGCGGACGAATTGGCCGGTGAGGTCCGGATTGGTCACGCCGTGCCACACGTCGCCCACCTTCATATTCGGGTCGGACGCGAACTGGTGGCAGGGGAATAAGTCTCCCTGCGGCGTGACGGCGAAGTACTCGGTGCCCGAGCCGCAGCCGGTGAGCCGTTTCAGGATGCACGGGCCGTGAGCCAGGTCGATCATGTAGTGGTAGAAGGTGAAGCCCCGGCCCTCGCGCTCCCGGTTCAGCATTTCCAGCGCCAACTTCTCGTACTGATCGAAAAGCACCGGCATGTCCCCTTCGGTCAGCGCGTTTTCGTCCGAAGGGCTCGCGACCACCGGCTCCATGCTGATCTGCGTGAAACCCAGGTCCGCGATGTGCAGGATGTCCTCGAGGAAGTCGGTATTCTGGTGCGTGAACGTGCCGCGCACGTAGTAACCGCGTTCGTTCCGGCTTTCGGCGAACTTCCGGAACAGCGGCACGATGCGGTCATAGCTGCCCCGGCCCGCGTAGTCGCGGCGCAGCCGGTCGTGCACTTCTTTGCGGCCGTCGAGGCTCAGGACCACGTTGTACATCTCGCGGTTTGAGAATTCGATCACTTCGTCGTCGATCAGGAGGCCGTTTGTGGTCAGCGTGAAGCGGAAGCGCTTGCCGCTCTCATTTTCCCGGCTACGGGCGTACTGAACCAGCCGCTTGACGACGTCCCAGTTCAGAAGCGGCTCGCCGCCGAAGAAGTCCACGTCCAGCGTCTTGTGACTGCCGGAGTTCGCGATCAGAAAGTCGATGGCCTGGACGCCCACCTCGTAGGACATCAGCGCGCGCTCGCCCTGATAGCGGCCCTGGCTGGCGAAACAGTATTCGCAGTTCAGGTTGCACGCGTGGGCGACGTGCAGGCATAGCGCCTTGACGAACGGCTTCCGGGGCGCGAGCGGTACGCCCTCGAACGGGTCGGGCGCGAACAGCTTGCCGCTCTCCTTCAGGGAGGCGACGTCTTCCATGCAGTCCCGGATCTCTTTTTCGTCGACGGTGGGATCATTTTGGTATTTCTCAAGCATCCGCCGGACGATTTCGTCCGGGGATTCGTGTTCATAGAGCCCGATCACGTCGTAGGCCAGCGGGTCCACGGCGTGCACCGAGCCGCTCATCACATCGAGCACGATATTGTAGCCGTTCAGTTTGTATTGATGGATCATGATGCTTCCTCTACGATTTAAAATGCCGCCATGCGCGGTACGCGCATCGCTTGCATTGTATCACAAAATGCGATACAACTGTGATAAAAAAATGCCGCCATGCGCGGTACGCGCCGGGCGGCCTTGGGACGCCGGAAGATCAGTTTTCCTGCTCGCACTGCTGGTTGGCGATGCCGCAGGAGGTCTTGCAGGCGGACTGGCAGGAGGTCTGGCATTCGCCGCAGCCGCCGGTCTTCGCGCTCTCATTGAGGTCGCGCGTATCGAGGGTGACGATTCTCTTCATATGGATGCATTCCCTTCGCTCATGTCGTTTCCATA
>JAEZHK010000106.1 GCA_023416655.1 Bacillota bacterium | reverse complement strand
ACCGCCCGCAGTTCTACTTCCGCACGACGGACGTTACGGGCAACATCAAGCTGCCGGACGGCGTTGAGATGGTCATCCCGGGCGACAACATCGTGATGGAAATCACGCTGATCACGCCCATCGCGTGTGAAGAAGGTCTGCGCTTCGCCATCCGCGAAGGCGGCCGCACGGTGGGTTCCGGCGTCGTCACCAAGGTCCTCGAGTAATTTGATGCCCGCTTGCGATGTGCTCGCATCGTCGCCGCGGATCTTTCCGCGCGGCGCGGTGTCGCTCTCCGCTTGACGTAGTTCCACTACGCCTGCGCTCCGGCTCCTGGCGCCGCAGCGAAAATCTCTCGCGGCTTTGGATGTGATCCCATCGGTCGCTGGCATCACCAATCAAAACGAGAATCCACGAAAAGACGTGAGCCGCTCCAATCGGGGCGGCTCCGTTGTTTGCATTTTGTGGCGCTCTGGATTATAATGGATCTGATAAAGGAAGGGGAGAACATGTCCATGAAAAGTATGATTTCGCTGATTCTGGCCTGCTTCTCCTTTTAAATGTCTGCGCTGCGCTGGCGGAGGAGGCCCATCGGATATGGGACAGCCCCTTCGGGACCGGTCAGGAAGACTCCGCGGCCTGATTGAAGCCCAGATGGGCGTGGCCTTCGACCGGGAGGACAGCGTGCACAGGTCCATCGGGACCCGGACGATTTACATCAACCGGGTCAAGGACATCAAGCAGTATGGTTACTTTCTGGACCGGTTCGCCGTGGTGATGAACGATCCGGAAGGCGATGGCAGCGTCCAATACGAGGGCCTGCTGCTGATCTAGCGGGAGATGCCCCTCGGGGTGCTTCCCGCTCCGGGTGATGTATCTGTCAAGAAGTTGGAACTGCCCGCGAAGCGCCTGAACGCGCTGATCCAGGCGATGACGGAGGCGTATGGCGACTCGGCCTTTTCGCAGTACGTATTGCTCTACAACAATATGCAGCAAGGAACAGCCCATCGCGGACCTTTCGAACATGGCCACTGCCGAGACCTGGGCGCAGTGGTTCAAGCAGTGGAACGCCTTCCTGATCACCATCGACAGGGGCAACGTCAACCTTCTGTGCGCTACCGTTCGCCGCAACAAGTACACGTATGTGCAGGCGATGCTCTCGTTCAGCGGGACGACCGGCTGAGGTGCGGACATGTGCGAGCATCATAAGAAGACTTTCAGGGAGTTCAGACTTCGGGACGCCTATTATGATTTTCGGTGCATGGAATGCGGATGGACGGTGGAAATCCGCCCCTGGATGAAATTCTTGATGTCCTTTGGCGGAATTATGTTGGCCAACCTTGTGCTGTTTCCGTTTGATCTGCAAGGCGGCGTATTTGGTCTGGGAGAAAAGTGGGATTTGCTTTCCGGAATCCCCTTTGTTATTGCTGCCTTATATGTATATATTCGGGTGTTCGGATACTGGATGTATACGACCACTTGGAAGCTGGACGAGAGAGACCGGCGCTGAACGGATTGGGCGGAAACGGCCTTATGATCGCATTGCGGAGCATCAGCTCCGCGCTTTATTGTTAAAAGATTGCGTATTAGGCGGTGCGCTCGGAAAACTTAACAATGATACGCGAAAATAACTTGCATTTGGGGGCATCTTTGCCTATAATAGACGGTGCTGCGCTCAAGTGGTGTGGTTGCAAATGCCGGTTTGCAGGGGGTCCGCAGGGCCGAAAGAAGCGGATTTCCAAGGGATGAACCGGGAGGTTGCGGGCGTAAAGCCTGGGAATTTCCGGGGACCAGTCCGACAATCGGACGACGGGGCTCATGCCGCGTCGACGCATATTCCGCTCGTTGCGGAATATGCGAATAATAATCAGGACACGCCCGGCAGCGTGTGCATGAGACCAACGAGGAGGAGACACCATGGCCAACCAGAAGATCCGCATCAAGCTCAAGGCGTATGAGCACGGCATCATCGACCAGTCCGCGGCGCGCATCGTGGAGACCGCCAAGCGCACCGGCTCCCGCGTGTCCGGCCCGATCCCGCTGCCCACCGAAAAGGAGATCGTCACGATCCTCCGCTCGCCGCACAAGCACAAGGACTCCCGCGAGCAGTTTGAGATGCGCACCCACAAGCGCCTGATCGACATTTTGAGCCCGACCTCGAAGACCGTCGACGCGCTGACCAAGCTGGACCTGCCGGCCGGCGTCGAAATCGAGATCAAGCTGTAAAGCATGGCTTTTTGAAAACTTAGGAGGTGCGAAACTTCGATGGATAAGGCAATTCTCGGAAAGAAGATTGGCATGACTCAGATCTTCCTTGCGGATGGTCGTCTGATGCCGGTCACCGTCGTTCAGGCGGGCCCCTGCACCATTACGCAGGTGAAGACCGAAAAGAGCGACGGTTATGAAGCGGTTCAGGTCGGTTTCGGCGAGCTCGCCCAAGCGCGGGCGAAGAAACTGAAGAACAAACCCGAGCTCGGCCACTTTGAAAAGGCAGGCGTGCCTGCGACCCGTCACCTGCGCGAACTGCGCCTTAAGGACATCTCTTCCTATAAAGTGGGCGACCAGATCAAGGCCGACGTGTTCGCCGCGGGCGACAAGGTCGACGTGGTCGGGACCTCGAAGGGCCACGGCTTCACCGGCGTCATTCAGCGCTGGAACCAGCACACCGGCCCCATGGCCCACGGCTCCAAGTATCACCGCGGCGTCGGCTCCATGAGCGCAAACTCCGACCCGTCCCGCGTATTCAAAAACAAGCACATGCCCGGCCAGTATGGCGTGGAGCGCGTCACGGTCCAGAACCTTGAAGTGGTCAAGGTGGACGCGGAGCGCAACCTCCTGCTCATCAAGGGCGCGGTCCCCGGCGCAAACGGCGCGCTGGTGCTCGTGCGCAACTCGGTCAAGGCCTGATTGCTTTTCGGAAGGAGGACGTAACAATGCCTAAAGTAGCACTGGTCAATATG
>JAEZHK010000078.1 GCA_023416655.1 Bacillota bacterium | reverse complement strand
CCACCTCCATCGGCAAGCTCGCCTCCCGCATGAAGACGGTGGGCCGCCGGGTGATCATCTGCGCGGGCGACACCTTCCGCGCCGCCGCCGCCGACCAGCTGACCGTCTGGGCCGAGCGGGCGGACGTGCCGCTGGTCAAGCACCACGAGGGCGCGGACGCCGCCGCCGTGGTCTATGACGCGGTGCAGCTGGCCAAGGGCCGCCACGCGGACGTGCTCATCATCGACACCGCGGGCCGCCTGCACAACAAGGCACACCTGATGGAGGAACTCAAAAAGATCAGCCGCGTGGTGGAGCGCGAGTTCCCGGAGGCGGTGGTCAAGGGCCTCCTCGTCATCGACGCCACCACCGGGCAGAACGGCCTCACGCAGGCGCAGGTGTTCAAGGACGCTGCGATGCTGGACGGCATCATCCTCACCAAGCTCGACGGCACCGCAAAGGGCGGCATCGCGCTGGCGATCCGCGGCGAGCTGGGGCTGCCGGTCCGCTACATCGGCATCGGCGAGGGACTGGACGACCTGGAGCCCTTCGACGCGAAGGCGTTTGTAGACGCAATCTTCTAGCGTTGAAAAACCCCGAGGTTTTTTCAACGCGAAGGAAGAGGTCTGCATGCGCCTGAAATTCTCACGAATTTCCGGGCGGCGCATTGACTTACGGTATTGTTTCGCCAACCAGTGTTCGCACTGATCGTCGAAACACGTTCCCGGCGCGCGGGTCGCCGGGAACGATTTGAAAGAACAACGGAGTTTGGTAGCGAACTGGACTCTGTCCCCCGCCCTCCGCTAACCAAGGTTAAATCGGGCATTGCGCCCGCATACCCCCAGGGGGATGGAACCGGAAAGGCGTCTCAACCATCGAAATTGGGATTGCCGCAGGAACCGATAACAAGCGGTAGAAACTGGCTGCCGGGCCGACACGAGAAAACCGCAGAACGCATGGAATACAAAAGACGACCCCGAAGCCTTGAGGTGCTGTCATGAAGCCTCCGTCAATCCGCCACATCCAGTTGTTCGACGAACACGGGTTGGACAAGGACACCATCCGCACGCTGCGCCTGATGATCGGGGGCGTCGCGGGCGGCGTCGTGTGGTTCAACATCATCAATGGCGTCGCCATCAGCGGCTACATCAAGGCGCTGGGCGCGTCCGACTTCCTGTACGGCCTCATCATGGCGCTGATGCCGCTGGCGAATGCCTTTCAGCTCCTGGCCAGCTACATATTGGAGCGCACCTGCAAACGCAAGCAGATGCTGCTCACGTTCGGCCTGGTCCAGCGGCTGATCTGGATCCCGTTCGGGCTGATCCCATTCCTCGTGCCCTCGACCGCCCTGTCCCTTCGCATCTGGTCGGCGGTGGTCATGGTGCTGGTCGGCTCCCTCTCCGGTCCGTTCGTCAACGTGGCGTTCTACTCCGTCTGCTCGGACGTGATCCCACTACGAATCCGCGGGCGGTACTTCGCCGTCCGCAGCCGCATCGCGACAATGGTGGGCATGGCGTTCGGCTTTGCCGTCGGCGCGCTGCTCGACGCCCTGCCCGGCTTCACCGGTTACGCGGTGGTGTTCACCCTCGCCGGCATTGCGGGCTCGCTGGACATCCTGTCCTTCTTGCTGATGCGCCTGCCGCCGATGCACCCGCCCGCGGTCAATACCGGCCTGGCCCAGATGATCAAACCGGTTTTGAAGGACCGGAAGTACATGCGCATGGTGATGGCGCTGACGGCGTGGATGTTCTCGGTGCAGATCGTCGCGCCCTACTTCAACGTCTACATGCTGGAAAACATGCGCATGACCAATTTCGAGATCACGGTGTCCTGCCAGATTGTCTCTAGCCTCTTCCTGGTGCTCGTGGTCTCCCGCTGGGGCGTGGCGCTTGACAGCTACGGCAGCCGCCCGGTTTTGACGATCGGCGCGTTTTTGACCTCCTTCGCCCCGTTCTTCTGGACGATGATTGGCCCGCACATGGTGTGGGCGGTGGCGCTGGTCAACGTGCTCAGCGGCATGACCTACGTGGCCATCGACCTGGGCGCGCAGAACCTTTTCATGGCGCAGGCGAAGGGCCAGAACCAATCGATGTACATCGCGCTCTACTTCTTCTTCACCCAGCTGATCGGCCTCGCGGTGGGCTCCGCGGTGGGCGGGTGGCTTCTGGATAATGTCATGTACCATGTGGAAGCCTACCATCTGAATCTCTTTGGCACGCCGGTCTCCCGCTACAACGCGCTGTTCGCGTTATCGGGCGTATTGCGCCTTCTGACGGTGATCTTCCTCTTCCCCCGCATCCACGAAGAAGGCGCGGCGAAGCCCACGGAAGTGGCCGGCGACATGGCCCGGGCCGTGCGGCGGTACGCCCGCGAGATGAACGTTTCCATGCACAGAAGGAAAATCCGCAAGCAATGGAACCAGCAGGAACAGGAGGGCATCAATCTTGACGTCGACAAATAAAAAGCGCTCGGAGCTTCAGCCCCAGGACACCTGGCGCCTCGAAGACATCTACGAAACCGACTCGGCGTGGGAGACTTCATTCGAAACCTGCCGCGGGGCGGTTCAGCGCTTCGCCCGCCATCAGGGCGCGCTGGGCGCAAGAGAGAGCCTGCTGGAGGCGCTGAAGGACTTCTTCGGCACGGTAAACAGGGTCTCCTCGCTCTTCGCCTACGCCAAGATGCGCCGGGACGAGGACAACAACCTCGCCCGCTACCAGGGGCTGACCGACCGGGCTACCTCGCTGTCGGTGGAATTTGCGACGGCTTCCTCCTTCCTGACGCCGGAACTGATCGCGCTGCCGCCGGAGTACCTGAAGGAATGCGCCGCCGATCCTTCCTTTGCCGACTACCGCATGTTCTTCACGGCCATCGAGCGCGCGCGGCCCCACACGCTGTCCGCCGCGGAGGAGCGCATCGTGGCGATGGCGGGCGAACTGGGGGCTTCCCCCAGCGTCATCTTTGACATGCTGACCGACGCGGACATGAAGTTCCCTTCGGTGCCCGACGGCGAAGGCAACATGGCCCCGCTGACCCACGGCAGCTACATCCACCACATGATGAGCGCCAACCGGGAAGTGCGCAAAGCCGCCTTTACCGCCATGTACGAGACCTTCCGCGGCTACTCCGCCACCGTGCCCGCGGTCTACGCGGCGTCCGTCAAGGCGGACCTGTTCGCCGCGCGCACCGCGAAATTCCAAAGCGCGCTGGAAGGCTCGCTCTACCGGAACGACGTGCCCGCCTCCGTCTACGACAGCCTGATCGAGGCGGTTCACCGCCACCTGCCGGCGCTGGACGATATGATGCGCTTCCAGATGAAGCGGCTGGGTCTTGACGATCCCGCGATGTACGACGTATACGCCCGCATGCCGGGCGAATTCACCATCGACCTGCCCTTCGCGGAGGCCTACGCGCTCGTCGTGGAGGCGCTGGCGCCGCTGGGCGCGGACTATCAGGAGATCCTCCGGAAGGCGCTTACAGAGCGCTGGATCGACCCCTACGAGAACGAGGGCAAGTCCTCCGGCGCGTACTCCTGGGGCACCTACGACACGCACCCGTATGTGCTGATGAACTACCATGAGACGCTGGAGGAACTTCTGACCATCGCCCACGAGATGGGCCACTCGCTGCACACGTACATGAGCGTCAAGGCACAGCCCGCGCCGATGGCGGAATACTCGCTGTTCGTGGCGGAAGTGGCCTCCACCGTCAACGAGGTGCTGGTGCTGATGTACCTGATGGACAAGCACCCGGAGAAAAACGCGCAGGCCTACCTGCTCAACAACCTCCTGCAGGCTTTCCGCACCACGGTGTACCGGCAGACCATGTTCGCCGAGTTCGAGAAGGCCACCCACGAGATGGCCGAGCGCGGCGAGGCGCTGACGGGCGAGAGCCTGAACGCGCAGTACGCGTCCCTGAACAAGGCCTACTACCCGTCCATCGAACAGACGGAGCTGATCCAGTACGAGTGGATGCGCATCCCCCACTTCTACAACGCTTTCTACGTCTTCCAGTACGCCACCGGCTTCTCCGCCGCGATGGCCATCGCGGGGATGATCCGCGAGGATGGCGCGCCCGCGGTCGAACGCTACAAGAAGTTCCTGTCGTCTGGCGGCAGCCTGTTCCCGATCGACGCGCTGAAGCTGGCGGGCGTTGACATGTCCACGCCTGAGCCTGTCGAGCGTGCGCTCGGCATGTTCGAGCAGCTGCTTGCGCGCTACAAGACGGTGGCGGAGTAGGGCAGAGGCGAAGGACGCCGGAGGGCTCTGCCCTCCGGACCACCCGCAAGGGGCATGATGCCCCTTGACCCCACACAAGGGTTAAAGGTAAGCGGATGCAATCGTTTAGACGGCATACATAAAGGCAAGGGCGCCTGAAACTGCGGTGCAGCTTTATACCAATGCAGAATATTATTTCGTCCAAAGCGGCGAGAGATTTTCGATGCAGGGCTAGGAGCCGAAGCGCAGGAATAGCAGAGCTATTTCAAGCTGCGAGCGACACCGCCCTGCGCGAAAAGATCCGCCGTGACGGCGAAAGAATGTTTTGGATTGGTATACGCAATGTTTACAAAAGAAGGCGCGAAGAAATGATCGTCCTCCCCCAACTCATCATGCTGTTCTCCATCGCGGGCGTCGGCTTGCTGCTTCGAAAGCGCGGCGTGATGGGCGACCCGGTGATCAAGGGCATCAGCGACATCGTCACCCTGGCGACCAACCCGGCGCTTCTGCTCATGGTCACGCAGCACGAATACACGACCGGCACGCTGGTCAGCTTCCTGCACGTGCTCTGGATGACCACCGCGGCGATGGCGGTGACGATGGCCGCCGTCTACATCGCGTGTCGGGGCCAGAGCGAAAAGCTGCGACCGGTCGTCGCGCTGCTGTCGGCGATGCCCAACGCGGGCTTCATGGGCCTGCCGATCATCCAGGCGGTGTACGGCGACCTGGGCACGCTGTACCTGGCGGCGGTGATCGTCGCGTTCAACCTGGTGGTCTGGACGCTCGGCATCGGGCTGTTCGACCGGAAGGGCATCTCCCTTCGGGGGATGTTCAACCCGGGCCTTCTGGCCGCGTTTGTAGGCACGGCGCTGTTTCTGATGCGGATCGACCTTCCGGATGTCCTTAATTCCTCGCTGAACACGCTGGGATCGATGAATACGCCGCTGGCCATGCTGATCCTGGGCGCGCGGATGGCTGGCTTTGCGCCCAAGGCGCTCCTCAACTGGAAGACCGCGCTGGTTTCGCTGGTGAAGCTCATCGCGATGCCGCTGATCACGCTGGGGCTGGCACGGCTTTTCAACTTGGACCCGGTGGCGGCGGGCGCGATGACCCTGGCCATCGCCATGCCCTCGGCCATCATGAGCCAGATTCTGGCCGAGCAGTACGACCGGGACGCGCTGTTCGCGGCGCAGGAGATCTCGTTTACGTCGCTTCTGAGCATCGCCACGATCCCGATCATCACGGCCATCCTGCTCGCATTGCGGGTATAGAATCCACCGCTCTCCAGCACAGTGACCCCGCGCGCCTTTCGGCGCGCGGGGTCACTGATGTATGGCTTTCAGGCTTCCGGCTGCTCCGCCGGGCCACCGTCCAGGTTCATCTGGATCTGCCCCAGCGAGGCCAGTGGCAGTTCCGCAAGCGACGCGATGCCGAAATGCCGGAGGAATTCGTCCGTCGTCTCATAGAGGATGGGCCGCCCCAGCGCTTCCTTGCGCCCGGCCTCCCGGATCAGGTTCTTGTTCAAAAGCGCCTGCACCGAATAGTCGCACTTGACGCCGCGCACCGATTCGATGTCGGATTTGGTGACCGGCTGGCGATAGGCGATGATGGACAGCGTCTCCAGCGCCGCCTGCGAAAGCGACTGCTGCCGGACCGGCTGCAAAAACATGTCCACATAGGGCGCGTAATCCGGCTGGATGGACAACTGCAATTTTCCGCCAAAGCGGTTGACGCGGATGCCCCGTTTTTCCAGATCGCAGTGGTCGCGCAGGCGGTCGATGGCGGCGTTCATCTCCGACTCGGTGAGGTTCAGCGCGTGGGCCACGTCCAGAACGCTGACCGGGTCGCCCGAAACGAACAGGATCGCCTCTAAAATGCCGCTGAGCTGTGCTTCGTCCATAACGCCCTCCGGTGGTGTGGGCAGCGGTCGTGATGACAGCCCCCGAATCGGTTCATTATAATACGGTACAACCTCCGCTGTCAAACTCACATAAATTTGTATGCCATCAAAAATATTTTATAAAATCGGCGCTTTCCACACAAAATGACGTTGCGGGCAACCAACCCATCCTGTATAATAAGAATAGTATTTTTTTCAGGGGCGGGTGATCGGATTGCAGAAGACCCAAGGCCGGCCCGCGGTGGAGCTTCGGGGCCTTTCCAAGACATTCGGCTCGGTCAAGGCCAACCAGCACATCGATCTGACGCTGTATAATGGGGAGATCCTGGCCCTTCTGGGCGAAAACGGCTCGGGCAAGACCACGCTGATGAACATGCTGGGCGGCATGTACGCGCCGGACAGCGGTTCCATTCACATAAACGGTCAGAGCGTCACCATCCATTCTCCCGCGGACGCCATCGCTCTGGGCATCGGCATGATCCACCAGCACTTCAAGCTCGTGGACATTTTGACCGTCGCCGAAAACATCGTGATGGGCACGAAGGGCGAGCGCCGCTCCAAGGCCCAGCTCAGCGAACACATCTTGTCCATCTCCAAGCGCTTCGGCCTGGCGGTCGACCCGGACAGCAAGATCTACACGCTGTCGGTGGGCGAAAAACAGACCGTGGAGATTTTGAAGGTCCTGTACCGCGGCTCCCGCATCCTGATTTTGGACGAGCCGACGGCGGTACTGACCCCTCAAGAGATTGAAAAACTGTTCATCATCCTGCGCAAGATGCGGGACGAGGGCTGCGCCGTCATCATCATCACCCACAAGTTAAACGAGGTGCTCGCCATCTCCGACCGCGTGATCACGCTTCGAAAGGGCGAAGTCGTGGGCACCGTCAATACCAAGGACGCCAACGCGCACTCGCTGACCGAGCAGATGGTCGGCCGCGCGGTGGACCTGTCCATCGCCCGACCCGAGCCGGTGAACCCGAAGCCCGCGCTGACGGTTTCCGGCCTCTCCGTGCAGGGCACAGAGAAGAACAAGGCGCTGTGCGATCTGTCCTTCACCCTGCATACCGGCGAGATCCTGGGCGTGGCCGGGGTCGCGGGCAGCGGGCAGAAGGAGCTTTGCGAGACCATCGCCGGGCTGCAGTCCTCCTGCGCCGGGTCGATCCTGTTCCAGGGCGAGGAACTGAGGGGCCTCTCCCCGCGCGAAATCGCCGCCCGAGGCGTGGCGATGAGCTTCGTGCCCGAGGACCGGCTGGGCATGGGCCTGGTGGGCTCGATGGGCATGGTGGACAACATGCTGCTCAAAAAATACCAGGAGCAGCACGCGCCGCTCCTCGACAGGCGGCCGGCCAAAAACCTCTCCACCGAGCTGGTGGAGAAGCTCTCCATCATGACGCCGGACGTCTACACGCCGGTGAAGCGCCTCTCCGGCGGCAACGTGCAGAAGGTGCTCTTGGGCCGGGAAATCGCCGCCGACCCCAGGATCCTGATCACCGCCTACCCGGTCCGGGGGCTTGACATCAACTCCTCGATGACCATCTACCACCTTCTGAACGAACAGAAGATGAAGGGCGTGGGCGTCCTCTTCATCGGCGAGGACCTGGACGTGCTGCTCGAACTCTGCGACCGGATCATGGTCATGTGCGGCGGCATCATCACGGGCCTGGTGGACGCCAAGACAGTCACCAAGGAACAGCTGGGCCTGATGATGACCGGCTGCAGGCTGGAAGGAGGCGAGGCGTCATGCCATATTCCGAGGTAAGGGTCCGCACCCACATCGTCCAGCGCGTCACCATCGACCCGAAGCGCGCGATGCTCATGAGGCTGCTGGCCATCCTCCTGGCGCTGGTCACCGGCGGCCTGTTCCTGCTCGCGGTGGGCTTCAACCCCTTCCCCGTCTACGGCACGATGATCTCCCGCTCCGTGGGGTCCGTTTCGAACCTCCGGGAGACGATCAAGATCGCCATCCCACTGTGCATCGCGTCGCTGGGCGTGGCGCTGGCCTTCAAGATGCGCTTCTGGAACATCGGCGCGGAGGGGCAGATCTCCGTGGGCGCCATCGCGGCGTCGTTCTTCGCGCTGACCTTCCCGGATTGGCCGCAGGCGCCGCTTTTGATCGCGATGGCGCTGGCGGGCTTCCTCGCAGCCGGTCTGTGGGGCCTCGTCCCCGCCTACTTCAAGGCGCGGTTCAACACCAACGAGACGCTCTTCACCTTGATGATGAACTACATCGCCATCTTCATCATCCAGCTGATGCGCGAAGGCCCCTGGCGCGACCCGAAGAGCGGCTTCCCCAAGGTGCCCATGTTTGAAAA
>JAEZHK010000064.1 GCA_023416655.1 Bacillota bacterium | reverse complement strand
GCCGGACATCCGGCAATGGGAGGAATCCATGGCTAGACCACTCGTGGCCATCGTAGGCCGGCCCAACGTGGGCAAATCCACCTTTTTCAACAAAATCGCGGGCCGTCGCATCGCCATCGTGGAGGACACGCCGGGCGTGACCCGCGACCGCGTGTATGCCGACTGCGAATGGCAGGGCAGAAAGTTTACGCTGATCGACACCGGCGGCATCGACCCCAACTCCACCGACCCGCTGCTGAGGCAGATGCGCTACCAGGCGGAAATCGCCATCGAGACCTGCGACGCGATCCTGTTCTTTGTGGACGGGCGGCAGGGTTTGACGCCGGACGATGAAACCGTCGCCGACATGCTCCGCAAGAGCAAAAAGCCCATCCTGGTGGTGGTCAACAAGATCGACAGCATCGCGCAGTCGGGCCACGCCTATGAGTTCTACGCGCTGGGGCTGGGCGACCCGATCGCGGTGTCGTCCGTCAACATGATGAACTTCGGCGATCTGCTGGAAGAAATGATAAAGCTCCTGCCGCCCGAGGAGGGCGAGCGGGAGGAGGGCCAGCCCATCCATGTGGCGGTGGTCGGCAAGCCCAACGTGGGTAAGTCGTCACTGGTCAACCGCCTGCTGGGCGAAGACCGCGTGATGGTTTCCGACATCGCGGGCACCACGCGGGACGCCATCGACACCCGCTTCGTGGACGAAGGCGAGGAGTATGTCTTGATCGACACCGCCGGCATCCGCCGAAAGCGCGCCATCGAGTACCAGTCGCTGGAGCGGTTCAGCGTGGTCCGGGCGTTGGCGGCCATCGACCGGGCGGACGTGGTTTTAATGCTCATCGACGCCGCCGACGGCGTCACCGAGCAGGACACCAAGATCGCCGGATACATCGACGAGCAGGGCAAGCCCGCCATCGTCGTCGTTAACAAGTGGGACGCGGTGCCGAAGGAAACCGGCACGCTGGAGAGCTTCACCAGGCAGATCCGTGAACAGCTCAAGTTCATGGACTACGCGCGCATCCTGTTCATCTCCGCGCTGACCGGCCAGCGCGCCGACCGCATCATGCCCATGGTACGCGAGGTGTACGCGCAGGCCTCCCGGCGCGTCACCACCGGCATTCTCAACGACGTGCTGGCCGACGCGCAGACCGCGCTGCAGCCGCCTTCGATGTCCGGCCGTAGGCTTCGCATCTATTACGGCACACAGCAGTCCGTCTGTCCGCCGACGTTCATCCTGTTCATCAATGACAAGACGCTATTGCACTACTCCTACGAGCGGTACCTGCTCAACCAATTCCGGAAGGCATTCGGCTTTGAAGGCACGCCCATTCGGTTCATCCTTCGCGAGAAGCAGAAAGAGGACTGACGAATGAGCATCGCGCTGAAATGGCTGATCGTCGTGGTCGCGGGCTACCTGATGGGCAATTTCTCCTCCGGCATCACCTCCGGGATGGCTTTCGGGAAGCTGGACATCCGGAAACACGGCAGCAAATCCACCGGCGCAACCAACGTGCTGCGCACACTGGGCTGGATGCCGAGCCTGTTGACTTTCCTGGGCGACGCGCTGAAGGGACTGCTGGCGGCACTTCTGGGCTGGGGGCTGATCGGGGAATGGGGCGCCTACGCGGGCGGCCTGGCCGCGGTCCTGGGCCACAACTGGCCGGTATTCTACGGCTTCAAGGGCGGCAAGGGCATCGCCACCTCCTTTGGCGTGATCCTGGTCGTCGAGCCGTGGTTCGCGCCGGGGCTGATCATCTTTCAGTTCCTGGTGCTCTGGCTGACCGGCTACATGTCGGTGGCGTCGGCGGCGTCCACGGTGTGCTTTTTCGTGCTGACGCTTGTTTTCCGCTTTGGGAACTGGCCGGAGATCGCCTTCGCGTTTGTAATTGCGGGCCTCGCGTTCTACACCCACCGCCGGAATTTCCGAAGGCTTCGGAAGGGCGAGGAGCCCAAGACCGACTTCTCCGGCATCCGAAAGCTCAAAAAACCCGACTCGTAAAAGAGGATTTTCTTACTTTCAGTGTGAGGGGGAGGCAATATGAAAAAGCGTTATCTGGTGGGTCTTGACATCGGAACCTCGGGCGCCAAGTGCATCATTGTGGACGAAGCGGGCGCGGTCGTCGCGTCGTCTACCCAGGAGTACCCGCTGTCCACGCCCAAGCCCGGTTGGGCGGAGCAGAACCCCGCCGATTGGTGGGCGGGCATCGTGGCTGGCTGCCGGGCGATCATGAAGAAATTCCAGGGCGACCCGCAGGACATCGTGGGTGTGAGCTTTTCCGGCCAGATGCACGGCCTCGTCGCGCTGGACAAGGCGCATAGCGTCATCCGCCCGTCAATCCTGTGGTGCGACCAGCGCACCCAGCCCCAGTGCGACTGGATCATTGAAAAAGCGGGCGGCCTTAATGGCCTTTTGAAACTGACCAACAACAACATGCTGCCCGGCTACACCGGCGGCAAGATCATCTGGCTTCGCGACGAGGAGCCGGAGAACTTCGGGAAGATGGACAAGTTCGTCTGCCCGAAGGACTATGTCCGCTACCTGTTGACGGGCGAGTTGGCCACCGAGGTCTCGGACGGCTCCGGCACCGGCTTCTTTGACACCAAGAACCGCAAATGGTCGGACGAGCTAATCGCCAAGTGCGGCCTGGACAAGACCATCTTCCCGACGGCTCTTGAATCCACCGACCGCGCGGGCGCGGTGACGCGCAAGGCTTCGGAGGAGACCGGCCTGCCCGAGGGCATTC
>JAEZHK010000057.1 GCA_023416655.1 Bacillota bacterium | reverse complement strand
AAACATTACTCAGCAACAACTCGACGAGGTTGTCGACCGGATCAACTCCAGACCTCGCAAGTGCCTTGGCGGTCTTTCTCCCAAGCAATATTTCGCCCTGTGTTGCACTTGACTTGACAATCTGGTTAATCCCATTATCGCGCCCTATTGTATATCAACCGCCCTTATCAATGCGGTCAAAGGAAATGTTAGCGAGGGGCTGATTTTTGTCGGAAGTAACGTCCATAAAATTGATAAAATAGTATCCGTTAAGCAGCTTATGAACGAACTGCTTCATGAAATAGAATTAGTACCTGATTAATTGTCCGGAGTAAACACGGGGTTGCCGGGACGGAAGGCGAGCGTTTCGAATAATCCTCACATCTGCCTTGGAAGGGCTCGCGAGGGTTTGTACGCTCAGTCCCCGCCCTCACCCCAGGCCCCAGACACTTTCGCACCCAGCGACTTGGCGAAGATCACCTTATCGTCGCCGTCGTCGTAGTAATCCCTGAGCACCGCGTCCACCTCATAGCCGCAGCGCCGGTAAAATGCCCGCGCAGGGGCGTAGGGCGGCCGGGACGAGGTCTCCACGTAGACCTTCGCGCCGCCAGCCTCCAGGATGGCCGCTTCGCTTCGCGCCATCAGCTCCCTGCCCACGCCGCCGCCCTTGAAGTTTTGCGCGACGGCGATCCAATACAAATCGTACCGCCGCCTCGCGCCGGGGATCGGCCCGAAGCAGGTATAGCCCGAGACCTCCCCGCCCGATTCGGCCACCAGGAAGTGGTAGCCGCTCTCAATCGCACCGCGGTTCAGGTTCTCCCTGGCCAGCTCCTCCGCGATGTCGATTTCCTCCGGATAGAAGACCCCGGCGGACTCCGTGACCGCGCGGATCACCCCGTCCTCCCCCGGTTTTAGCTCGTCCCGAAACGTGAGCCGATCGGTCATAACGCGCATCCTTTCCGGATCAGGGCGCCCGCGACGCCCCGGATGACCTGGGCGAACGGGAAGCCGTGCGCCCGGGCGATGTTGAAAAAGCCGTAGAAACTGGGGTTGCAGTTGATTTCCAGGATCCAGGGCCTGCCCGCGCCGTCCACCCGGAAATCGACGCGCGCCCAGCCGTTCAGCCCGAAATTTACCCAGCAGGCCAACGTCAGGCGGACGAGCTCGCGGACCAGCAGTTCGTCCTCCGGCGGCAGGTGATAGACCGCCGCCAGCTTGTCGTACTCGAAGGTATTCTCGACCCACTTGGCGTTGTAATTGATGAAGCAGGGCTTGCCTGCCTCCTGAAAGCCCGGGAAGACCCACTCGTAGGGCGGCAGCACCACCGGATTTTCCCGGCTTCCGTAGACACAGACGTTGAACTCCCGCCCGTCGATGTACTTTTCCGCGAAGCAGCGGACGCCGCTCATCTTTTTGCGCTCACTGACCAGCAGGTTCAGTGCCTCAGCCGTTTCCGCTTCCACCAGGCACTGGTCTGTCAGACCCACGGAGGCGTCCTCGCAGGCGGGCTTGATCAGGTAGCGGCCCGGCTCGAAGACGCCGTCTACGCCCGCCCAGGCGGGCGTAGGGAGCGCATAGGAAGCCAGCAGCCGCTTGGTCAGGGGCTTGTTCGTGGTGACGAGCACCGCCTCCGCGCCGCAGCCCGCGAACGGGATGCCCACGGCTTCCAGGATCGAAGGCGCGAGGGTTGCGAAGTTCTCCTCGCGAGGCCCCGAGTCCACCATGTTGACCACAAAGCACCCACCGCGCTTTTTCGCCTCCAGGAGTTCGCCCACAGCGTCCAGCCCGAAGGGAAGCATCCGCGCGCGGCAGCCCAAGGCTTCCAGCTCCTCGCGGATCCACTCCGCCTGCACCTTCACGTCCAGCATGTCCTCCGGGGAATCCTCCGCCGTGCGGTTATAGAGCACGATCGCCTCATCGCAAACGGTCATTTGTCCTCCGCTATTTCACTTCGAACCAGACGGGATCCTTGTCGTCCGGGTCGCCGTTGTAATTGATGGTAATCTCCTCGCCCTCGCGGATGTCATGGAGCGCCACGTATTCGATGGCCCGCTCCCCGAACAGCCGCAGGTATTGGGCGTTGGGCTCAAAGGAATGGTTGTAGAGCGAGCCCATGCCCAGCGCCATCGCGCCGCCCCTCATGTCTTCACCCCAGAAGTAGCAGTAGTCTGAGAACACGGTGTTCTCGATGTGCACCCACTGCTCCTTGGGAAACGTCAGGACAGGGGTGCGCTCGATGGTCGCGCCGGCGGGGATGAACTCGTCCGCAAGCACGGCCCTCCCCTTGCCGGGGACAAACGAAACCCGGGTCTTCACGAAAAGTCGCTTCCTTCCGCCAAAGCCTGTTCGTCTTCCTCCAGCGCCTCGGAGGCGATCCTGCGCACGACGTCGTCAAACGTCAGGCCGCTGACACCCGCCGCGCTCAGAAAGCCGCTCTCCCCCGGCGTGATGCAGGGGTTGCAGTTGATCTCAAGCACCCAGGGCTTTCCCGCCGCGTCCACCCGGAAGTCCACCCGGGCGTAGCCGCCCAGCCCGAATTTCTCCCAGCATTTGCTCGCGATCAAGCGCATCTGGGCAACCAGCGCGGCGTCCTCCGGGGGAAACCGGTGCACCGCGCAGGTATTCCGGTATTCGAACGAATCGGCCTCCCACTTGGCGCTGTAGTCCACGATGCGGTGCTTGCTCATCTCGCCGAAGCCATGGAAGCGCATCTCCGCGGGCGCGAGGATTTGGGGCCGCCCGCCGTCCCCCATTATGGCGATGGAGAACTCCCGCCCGTCGATGTACCCTTCCGCGAAGTGCTCGAAGCCCGTCTGATCCAAAACGCGCATGAGGTGCGGCGCGACCTCGTCCCGCCCGGAAAACCGCACCACCGAGGATTGTCCGATGCCCACGGAGGCGTCCTCGTACAGCGCCTTGACGATGTACGTGTCCCCCTCGCGGTACTGGTCCTGACGGGCGGCGGTCACCCAGGGCGGCGTCGCGATGCCGAGCCGACTCATGAGCAGTTTAGCCGCGATCTTGTGGGTGGTCAAAAAAATAGCGCCCGGGGAACTTCCCGTGTATCGAAGGCCAAGCCGCGCCAGCAACGCCGGCGCAAGGTAGCACCACATGCCGGTCGAGCAGACGGTCTCCACCAGGTTGAACACCAGCCTCGGCCGGGCCGCGCGCAGCGCGGCCGCGAGACGGCCCTTCGAAAGGCGCTGGAGCACATCCCCGTCCAGCGGGATTCCGTCCAGCGAAAAGGGCATCTCGAGCACCTCGTACCCCATCCTGGACAGGGCCAGCGAGACGGCGCTCGCCTGTTGGAGCACGTCCATTTCATCCTTGGGCGCGCCTTCGGGCAGGCTGGAGTGCAGCACGACCGCGACAAACGAATTGCCCATGCCGCATCCCTCCCGCTTATGTATCAGCGAAATTATAGCCCCTTCGCCGGTAGCTGTCAACCGCCGGTGACGCTTCAAACGACTATTGCGCGTGTTTACATTTTCGCAAATTGTGGTAATATAAATGTATATGCCCGAAAGTGGCCTATGGGGTCGTGCGCGCAAAAATACTACGTTAGCGGGAGGGCACCTATGTACAACATCATCCTGGGGGGAGCGGCGGGACAGGGCGTGGACACCACCACGGCCGTCCTGGAGAAGCTGCTCAAGCGGGCGGGGCACCACGTGCTGACCGTTCGCGACTTTATGTCGCGCATTCGCGGCGGCCACAATTTCTCGCTGGTGCGCTTCGGCGCGGAGCCGGTCCATTCCCACGACCGGTTCGTAAACGCCATCGTGGCGCTGAACGAGGAGACCGTGCGTCTGCACGAAGGCGACCTCACGCCCGGCGGGTTCATCCTGTGCGACAGCGCGCTCGCGATTGACGACCCGCGCGCCATTAAGCTGGACATGGCGCAGATGGCAAAGACGCTGGGCAACCCGAAGGTCGCGGGCACGGTGGCGGTCGGCGCGGTCCTGAAGCTGTTCGGGGAATCCCCGGACGGGGCGGCGGACGCGCTGGGCCTGCTGGTGAAAAAAGAGCACCTGGAGATCAACCTGAAGGCGCTGGCGGCGGGCTTCGAAGCCGTGGAGACGCGCTACCCGCGCGTTTCGGGCGACGCCTCCGGTGAAATCCTGATCACCGGCAGCAAGGCTGTGGCACTGGGCGCGCTGGCCGCCGGGCTCACCTTCTACTCGGCCTACCCGATGTCGCCCGCGACGCCGGTGATGGAACACCTCGCGGCGCTCAGCGGGGAGGCAAACATCGTGGTCGAACAGGCGGAGGACGAAATCGCCGCCATCAACATGGCCATCGGCGCGTCGTTCGCGGGCGCGCGGGCGATGACCGGCACCTCAGGAGGCGGCTTCTCGCTGATGGTGGAGGCGCTGGGCCTCTCCGGCATGGCGGAGATCCCGGTGGTCATCCTGAACGTGCAGCGGCCCGGCCCGGTCACGGGCCTGCCCACGCGAACCGAGCAGAGTGACCTGTTGTTCATGATCCACGCGTCGCAGGGCGAGTTCCCGCGCATGGTGATCGCGCCGACGAATCCTGAAGACGCGTTCTACCAGACGATGCGCGCCTTTGACCTGGCGGAGAAATATCAGATCCCGGTGATGCTGCTGACAGACCAGTACCTGGGGGACTCCTCCTATACGGTGCCGTCGCCCGACCCCCGTCGGATCAGCATCACGCAGCCCGCCTCCGCCCACGAGGGTCCGGAGGAATACCTGCGCTACCGCTACACCGAAAGCGGCGTCTCGCCCAGGCTCTTGCCCGGTTTCACGGAACATTTGGTGACCGCCGACAGCGACGAGCACGACGAGCGCGGCGCGATCACCGAGTCCGCCGAGGTGCGCACCCGGATGACGGACAAGCGGATGAAGAAGCTCGAAGGAATCGCGTCTGAGCTGATCGAGCCGGAATTCCTGGGCGCGGAGGACTTCGATGTGCTGCTCCTCGGCTGGGGTTCCACCTGGGGTCCGATTCATGAGGCGCTGGGCCTGCTCAATTCCAAAGAAGGCAAGAAGTACGCGGCGCTGATGTTTTCGGACGTGTTCCCGCTGCCGACGAAACGCCTGACCGAGAAGGCCGCGAAAGCGCAGGAAATCGTCAACGTGGAGCAAAACGCTACCGGGCAGCTGGCAAAGCTGATCCGGATGGAGACCGGCATTCAAACGAACCGGAGCGTGCTCAAGTACGACGGGCGGCAGATCTCCGGCCGGGAAATCGCCGAGAACCTCGAAAAGGAGGACGCAAAATGAGCTTCGCCTATGAAACCTGCGAAACGGCCTGGTGCCCGGGCTGCGGCAACTTTGTGATCCTGGAATGCCTGAAGGCGGCGCTCGAGCGGCTGGACAAGAAGCCCCACGAGGTGCTCCTCGCGGCCGGCATCGGGCAGGCGGCCAAGACGCCCCAGTACCTGTCCGCCAACAGCTTCTGTGGGTTGCACGGCCGCGCGCTCCCGGCGGCCATCTCCGCAAAGATCGCGAACGACGGCCTGACCGTCGTGGTGGACTCAGGCGACGGCGACTCCTACGGCGAGGGCGGCAACCACTTCCTGCACAACATCCGCCGCAACGTGGACATCGCCCACTTCGTGCACGACAACCAGGTCTACGGCCTCACGAAGGGGCAGGCCTCCCCCACCTCCGACCTGGGCTTCGTCACCGGCGTACAGACCGGCGGCAGCATCAATCAGCCTATGAACCCGGTGCTCATGGCCATCGCGGCGGGCGCGGGCTTCGTAGCTCGCGGCTTCACCGGCCGTAAAGAACAGTTGATCGACCTGATGACCCAGGCCATCACCTTCAAGGGCTATGCACTGGTGGACATCCTGCAACCCTGCGTCAGCTTCAATAAGGTGAATACCTTCATGTGGTACAACCAGCGCGTGTACGACCCCACGGATCACGACCCGTCCAACCGCGCGGAGGCCATGAAGCGGGCGATGGAGTTTGGCGAAAAAATCCCGCTGGGTGTGCTGTACCGCGAGGAAAGACCCACCTACAAAGACCGGAACCCTGCGCTCGAAGGTTCCCCGCTGGCCGGGCGG
This sequence comes from Bacillota bacterium, assembly GCA_023416655.1. Classification (GTDB taxonomy): domain Bacteria; phylum Bacillota; class Clostridia; order Christensenellales; family Aristaeellaceae; genus JAEZHK01. Next base: position 55,073 of record JAEZHK010000057.1, on the reverse strand, counting down.
GAACCCGATCTCAAGCTCGTGGATCGTCTGATCCAAATGCATCTGTAAAAAAGACACTGTAAAAGGAGGGGTTTCCCATGGCTGTCAAAAATGCGATGACCCTGGATTTTCTGAGGAGCGCCTACGGTGGCGAGAGCATGGCGCACATGCGCTACCTGTACTGGGCGGAGATGGCCCGAAAAGAGGGCTTCCCCATGATCGCGAAGCTCTTTGAGGCGATCTCCCACGCGGAGCGCGTGCACGCCTCCAACCACTTCCGCGAGATCGGCGGCGGAACCAGCGACATGACCGTCACCTCCGGCGCGGTCTCCGGCACCGGCAAGACCGTGGACAACCTGCAGGGCGCGATCAACGGCGAGCTGCACGAGGTGGAGCAGATGTACCCCGTGTACCTGAACGCAGCGGAGTTCCAGGGCGAAAGCGGCGCGAAACGCTCGTTCCACTTCGCGCTGGAGGCGGAGAAGCTCCACGCCGAGATGTTTAAGACTGCCCAGGACCACGCCAAGGCGGGCGAGGACATGCCCATCCAGGGCGTCTACATCTGCCCGATCTGCGGCCATACGGCGCTCGACGAAGCGCCAGACCGCTGCCCGGTCTGCGGCGCGAAGAAGGAAGCGTACGTAGCGTTCTAGGGCGGAAGAAATCGTTAGGGGCTCCCCGCTCATTCATAGAAAAACCGGATCGGAGCCTGCGAAGGTTCCGGTCCGGTTGATTCATAGGCTCTACGGCGCGTCCTCGACCATGGAGGCGATCCGGGTGAATTCTGCCTGGGAGGGCGTGACCAGCTTCTCCATGGGCGGGAAGTGGCGCTCGAACGCCTCCAGCTGGTCCGGGTCGGTCTCGAAGGCTTCCGATTCCAGGAAGCGCCCGCATACGCCGTCCAACGCGCCGGGGACGAGCGGCAGCGCCAGCAGCGCCGCGTGGTACTTGCCTTCCGCGGTGCGGATGCCGTATTCCCTGCCCGCCCGGAACCCGTACTTTTTGTAGTAGTCAGGGCTTCCGTAGATGATCACCGCGCTGTGGCCCGCCTCGCGCGCGAGCGTTAGCCCCCGCTCGATCAGCGCGCGGCCCACGCCCCGCTGCTGGCATTCGGGCAGCACGCTGACAGGGCCGAAGGTGACGGTTTCAAAGTTCTCGTTCATCGAGCCGACCACGCAGGACCGAGTGAACATAATGTTCCCGATCACGCGTCCGTCCTCCACCGCGACCAGGTCCAATTCCGGCAGAAAGTCCCGGGAGGCGCGCAGCTGCCGCGCCGCCAGGTGCTCGCTGCAGCCGGGCACGTGCAGGTTCCAGAAGGCCTCCCGCGTCAGCGCCTCAACGGCGACGACGTCCTCCGGGCGTTCATTGCGGATGCTGATCTCCATTCGCGCACTCCTTTCATACCATTTCATAATGCAATTTCATTCAGATCGGCGAGAGGTTTCGATGCGCTGCGCGGATTGGCATCTTCTACCTGCGCCCATTGTACCACGGCGGCGCGCCCCTGTCACCGCCCATTTCACATGGAAAAGCCGGGGCCGCGCGTCCGCGCGGCCCCGGCCGAAATTACCGACATCCGGTTACTGCTGCACTTCCTCTTCGTAGTGGTAGACGTCCAGAAGCGTCCCGCTCGCGTCCATCAGCGCCACGCCCCAGTTGACTTTCCCAGCCTGGTCGTAGTGCGCGGTCAATGCGCCGGTTGCGGACAGCGGCAGATCCCCGCTGGTCACGGCTTCCGTATCACAGAAGACCATCGCGGAAACCGCGCTGCCGCCCAGCTTCACCTCGATCGTGACGCTGTCCCCCACCTTGGGCGCTTCACCGCCCGAGCGTAGCCGGGACAGCACGCCCGCGTCGGCGTTCGTGGTGAACGTCCAGCCCTTCTCGCCGTTCAGCGCGGGATTGCCGACGCCTTCCGCGCCTTGGGCGACGATGCAGCCCTCGTCCATCGAAACGGCGTAGATCTTGTCCGCGTCGGGGGTGGTTTTCAGCGACACCGTAAAGCACACGCCGCTCTCCCAGTACAGCCAGGCGAGGGCCTCCGGCTCGATCGCAGAAACCGTCACGCGGGCGGCGTCCGCGAAGGAGATGGTCTCCAGCGGCGCTTCCGCGCCCTTTTCCCGGATGCGAAGCGTCCCTGGGCCCGCCTTCACGTCGGCGCGCGGCAGGTAGATTTTGAGGCTTGTCAGCGCCGCGCCGACGTTTTCATTGTTGAGCGGGTCCAGCACCATGTAGCCCAGCTTCTTCGTTAGGTCCACCGGCGGCACGCCCTTGTAGGGCTGCGAAGGCGACTGCCCGTTGCTCCAGGCCGCGCCTTGCGCCGCCGCGCCCAGAGAAACGATCAGCATGGTCAGGAGAACCGCGACTGATATAAGGTTCTTTTTCATCCGGAGCACCCCCGATTTTTGGTCCCGGGGCGCGTGCGCGCCCCGGTGCGTGTCACTTGCGTTTGCGCCTGCGCCGCCCGGTTAGGGAGGCTACGATCAGCGCGATCAGGCCCAGGCCGCCGAATACGTACGGATAGAGCGGGGTTTCCTCGCCCGTCTTGAGAAGTCCGCCGTAGAGCGGGACCTCCGCGTCCAGGAGGGTGACCAGTTCCTCCCAGTTCTCGGGCGTGTAGGTAGGCTTCTTCTTCGGCTCCGTCGGCGGCTCCTCCGATGGCGGCACATAGGTGTTGGTGAGGTTAAAGTCGCGAACCGAGCGCGCGTAGCCCGCCACAGGCTTTTCGTTGACGGTGTAGGTGTACGCCGTCATCAGCCCGTCCGAGGAGGGCAGACTCCCGAAGGAGTACGCCCAGCCGTCAGCCCCGGTGACCACCCTGCTGTCGACGGGGGTACCGTTGCGGAGCAGGTACACTGTGATGGAGTCCGGGCGCGCGCCCGCCGCGTCGCCGTCGTCGACCCAGGTCTTCCGGCCCGAGATCTCGACGAAACGGACCTCGATGTCGGTCAGCTGGTTCACGATGCCCAGCCCATTGTAGGTGGCCGCATACCCGGTTACCGGCGCTTCCTGCACCGTGTAGGCGATCCTGGGGCCGCTGTTGCCGGTGCGGTAGACGTTAAGCCCGGTGTAGGTATAGGTCCAGATGTCGCCGTCTTTGACCCAAGAAGGCTGCGCGGGGACCGGCACGCCGTCGGCAAAGAGCGTAATCTCAATGTCCTCCGGCCTTTGGCCGCTCTGGTTGCTGAGGTCAACCCAGGTCTTGGTGCCCGATACGTCCGCCGTGGGGATGAGTTCGTCGATCATGCGGACGACGCCCCCGGTCAGCGCGCTGCTGGTGACAGTGCCATTGTCCGCGATGGTAATGGCGATGTCCGCCGCCCGGACGTACCCGGCTGGCACGACGGTTTCGACCAACAAGTAGCTCCCAGGCTCAAGGCCGGAAACGACGTGGTCGCTGCCGGTTGCGGAGCGGAAGGTCTCAATCAGCGTCCGCGCGCCGCTAACCACCCTGTAGAGCGCGAGCGTCGCGCCCGAAAGCCGGTCGCCGCCCGCGGTCCGCTTGGAGATGGTCACAAGCCGGAGGGTGTTCGTGATGTCGTAGCCGAGCACGTGCCTGCCGCCCTCGCCCGCGGAGACGGTCATGGGGGCAATGGCCTTGAAGTAGCCGGGCACGGCGCTCTCGTCCACGGTGTACGCGATCTCTCGGACGTCATACGGATCGCTGTAATCGTACCTTGGCAGGCCGGTGAAGCTGTAGCTCCAGGCGTCGCCCGCGCCGCTTAAGGTCGCGCTGTCCAGAGCCTCGCCGTCCGCCAGCAGGGTCACCGTCACGTTCGCCGGGCGCTTGGCGTAGAGGTTGGACTGGTCAACCCAGCGCTTGCTGCCCGTCACGTCCACCTTCTCAGTGGCGTTTTGGAACTGCGCGCTGCCGCTGGGGTAGCTCGCCTGTACGCGCAGCTGACCGTTGCCGGCGTTGTCGTCCACCACGACGGTCAGCGGGAAGCTCTGAGAGGAGTAGACGACGCCCGTGTCGTCGATGCCCTGCGCGTTCCCGGCAATCTCCGTGATCGTGTAGCGGTGCGTGCCGGTGTCGTCCCGGCCTGCGTTCTTCTGGTACTGGATCGCGGTGAACGCGATCTGCCCGCTGGCATTGGAAACACCTGTCGAAACCAGCGCGCCGCCGTTGTCATTATCCCGAACCTCGAAGCGGAACATGCCGTCCAGCTGCGCTCGGCCCTCCAGCGCCTTCACGCCAACCGGCGTGTACGAGCCGGTGGCTGCGTAGCCGTTGGCAAAACCGAGGTTGTTGGTCTGCTCAGGCGTCTGGGCGCTGTTTTTGTAGGTTCTGACCAACTTCGTCAGCTCGCCCGTGTTCGCGGCGTACCCGATCGCGACTGTCACCGAATACACCGTCGCGTCGTAGGTGAACCCGCCTACGCCACGGCTGATTTCGGAGACCCTGTAAGTGAAGGTCTTGCCGATGTCGTCCTGGTCGTACGCCAGCGCCGGGAACTGGAAGTTCCCGCCGACGTTCCCGACTGTGCTCAGGTCCACAGGGCTCAAGCTGTTGGTCACGTCGGTGAGTTTGAAGGAGAATTCCCCGTTCGCGATCGCGCGGCCCGCCAGCGTCTTGATGCCGGAAAGCGTATGGCTGATGGTGCCCGCATAGGTGTTTGCGAACGCCAGCGCGTTGCCGTTCTGCGGCGCGCCATTTTTTTGCGTGGCGACCACCTTTGTCAACTCGCCCGTGGCCGCGTCGTACCCGATGGCGATACTCACCGTGTACACCGTGCCGTCATATCCGTGGTTGGCGACACCGCGGTTGAGCTCGGAAACCCTGTAAGTGAAAGTCTTGCCGATGTCGTCCTGGTCGTACATCAGCGCCGGGAACTGGAAGCTCCCGCCAAGGTTCTGAACCGTGCTCACGTCCACCGGGCTTGCGCTGTTGGTCACATCAGTGAGCCTGAAGGAGAAGTCCCGATTCGCGATCGCGCGGCCCGTCAGCGTCTTGGTGCCGGAAAGCGTATGGCTGATGCTGTCCGCATAGGTGTTCGCGAACGTCAACAGCCCGCCGTCCTGCGGCACATCGTCCTTTTCCGTCGTGACCGTCTTCGTCAGTTCGCCTGTGTCCTCGTCGTACCCGATGGCGACGGTCACCCTGTACACCGTGTCGTCGTAGACATGGTTTCCGACGCCACCGTCCAACTCCGTTACTTCGTAGGCGAAGGTCTTGCCGATGTCGCCCTGGTCGTACGCCAGCGCCGTGAACTGGAAGTTACCACCGACGTTCTGAACCGTGCTCAGGTCTACCGGGTTCTGCTCGTCCGTGACGTCTGTGAGCTGGAAGGAGAAGTCGCCGTCCGCAATCGCGCGGCCCGTCAGCGTCTTCTTGCCGGAGAGCGTATGGCTGATGGTGGCCGCATAGGTGTTCGAGAAAGCCAGCACGCCGCCATCCTGCGACACTTCATCCCTGTACGTCGTGACCGCCTTCGTCAGCTCGCCCGTGTCCGCGTCATACCCGATGGCGATGGTCACTCTGTACACCGTGTCGTCGTACTCATGGTTGGCGATGCCGCCGTCCACCTCCGTCACTTCGTAGGCGAAGGTCTTCCCGATGTCGCCCTGGTCGTAATCCAGCGCCGGGAACTGGAAGCTCTCGCCGTCGTTTTCGACTGTGTTCAGAACCACCGGATTCTCTTCGTCCGTCACATCGGTGAGCTGGAAGGAGAAGTCGCCGTCCTCAATCGCGCGGCCTGTCAGCGCCTTCGTGCCGGAGAGCGTCTCGCTGATGGTGTCCGCGTACCCGTTCAGGAACGCGATCGCCGCGGCCGGCGCGCTGGGCTGCGTTTCGTCGGTATGGGTGATCTCCTTCTCGACGTTCAGTACGCCGTCCCGCAGGCTGCTGTCCGAAACCGTGACGGTCACGGTATAGACCGTTTCATCGTAGGTATGGTTGGCGACGCCGCCCGGGACCTCCGCCACTTTGTAGGTGTGGACGCCAATGTCGCCGAGTTCGTATTCAAGGTCGAAGGAAAACGCGCCGGACGCGTCGTTGGTCGTGGATACGGACGAGGAGTTCTCCGGGTCCGTCACATCGGTCAGCGTGAAGCTGAATTCGCCCGGCTGCAGCGCGCGGCCGGTTAGCGCCTTGCTGCCCTCGATGGTCACCGAACCACCCGCCACGTACTGGTTGACGACGCCCACGGTATCCTTTCGGGCTTCCTGGCCTGTCTTGGGCGGCAACACGAAGTAGTTCTTGCCATCGATCACGCCGCCGGTAACGCTGTAGAGGGTGGAAGCCGCGGGATTCCCGCCGGTCGCCTGAAGCTGCGTGGCGTCGAAGTGCGCCGCCGGGTTGGTCTCCACCACCACGTAGCCGTCGTAGTAGTTCAGGTACTTGGCGGGCGTACTGACAAGGCTCGCCATGCCGCTTGCGTCGGTCGTGAGAGTCGTGACCTTGTTGCCCTCGCCCACCGTGACGCCCGCCGTCAGCTCTCCCGCCGTGAACGGACCATAGACGGAGAACGCTACGCCGGAGAGCGGCGCGTTGTCGCTGCCACGCTTTTCGATTTCCAGGTCGCGCACACGGCAAAGGCCCAGGTCAAAAGAGAGGCTGCTTTGGCCGGGCGGCAGGTAGAATTTCTCGGAGAGCCAGGTGTCGCCGGACTTTGAGAAGTTGTTGTCGCTCTCGCGCCCGGAGCCCGTCTCGTGGTTTGGCGCGACGCCGCCGTTCAAGGCAAACGGCGCGGTGACGAAGTAGCCGTCCGGGACGCCGGTGACCTTCAGCTGATAGGACACGCGGCCGCTGCCCTTGAGCTTGCTGTTCAGGATATTGCCCTGCGCGTCGTAGGCTTCGGCCAGCGTCACGCCGCTCTTGAGGTCCGCCGGGGTCAGGCCGCTGAACTGGTAGAAGCCGCTGCCGTCGAGGCTGGTTGAGCCGGCAACCGAGGCGCTTACGTCGCTGTTGAAATACTTCATCAGCGAGACGGTGATGCCGCCGCCGGTGTAGGAAGGCTCGCCGGTGAGGTGCGCGGGGTCGTCAATCGAACTTCCGTCCTGGACGCCGTTCATGTTTTTGTCGATCCAGACGCGGTTGCCGATAGAGACCGGCTCGGGCATCAGCACAACCTTGGCCGGGCCGCTGTACACCGTAAGGGCGCCGTCCACCGCCACGCCCGCGTCGTTGACGGACGCCTCGAAGTAGTAGTCGTCCAGCGTCTCCTCGCCCAGGTCCCTGTGCGGCGCCCAGGCGGTATAGGTGATGATGATCTTGCCGCCCGGCTTCAGGCTGTAATTCTGGCCTGCGGCGTTCTTGCTGAAGTCCAGGAGGATGGCCTTCGAGCTTTCGCCCGCGCCGCTGGACCAGCCGGTAGGCCCGTTCTTGGCCGCGTTCATCAGTTCCGTCGTGCTGAGGGCGCCGGTGTTCGAGTACAGCTTGAAGTAGACCGACGTCCCGGTATCGTCCACCGCCGTCACGTTTCCGCCGAAGGCGACCGGCCACCTGGAAAGCCTGCTGAGCCCGTTCGTGGCGGTATCGCCGATGACGGGCATGCGGTCGACCATGCGCACCTTCGTCGCGGGGGTGGTGGTGCTGCCGTTGACGATGACGATCTGGTACTTGATCAGGCCCTTGCCGCTGCCGTCCCGGACGTTGGCGATAGCGTACTCATCGGCGGAGGCGTAGTTGCCCATCCCGCTAACATCGGCCGCGACCATCTTGTAGATCTTGAGCTCGCTGGTCTGCATGAGGCCGACGGTCTTGGTTGCGGCGATTGCCTGATAGCTCTCGCCGGTTGCGCCGCCCAGCGCGCTGCCGTCGAGGAGGTTCGCGGGCAGTACGCCGTTGACATCGGTGAAGGGCGTTCCACAGGGGTTGAGCACGTTCTTCTTGACCCTGGCGGTGGAGGCGGCATAGGCGTTGTTCTCAATCGCGCTCAGGTTGGTCACGACCGAGTTCAGGCGGACCGTGCCGTCAATGGTCATCGTCACACTCTTGTGCGCCGCGAGCGAGCCGGTGAGGTTCAGGTACACGTAGGATACGCCGTCGCCGTCCGTATAGCTTCCGGGGTTATGGGCGGTCAGCCCGGACGACGTGGTCGCGTAGCTCACATTGGCCAGATCCACTCCCAGCATCGCCGGGAGTTTGTCGACGAGGACGGGATTTTCGATCGGCAGGTCGGACTCGTTCGTGAGCGTGACCTTGTAGCGCAGCCAGTCGCCCGGCTGGACGATGACGTCCGGCGAGCCGGGGTTCACCTCATTGCGCACGCCGTTTACGACATCCAGCTTCACCGCGGTCTTTGCGATGGACGCCCTTGGCAGCGCCTCATCCGGGACTATGGTGGCCGCGGTCGTGGCGAATTTCCAGCCGGAATCGTACTGATCGGTACCCAGCCGGTAGGTAAGCTTGGCGTTTACGGTGTTCTTGATCTCCCGCGCGGGCACGACGGAGGCGTCGTCGGTCTGCACAAAGCGCATCTCCGCCAGCACAGGGTCGAGCGCAAAGCCGGGCTGCAGCATCCCGCCGACAGAAGCCGTGTACACAATCTGGAAGCCGCCGTAGGTATCCACCGGGAAGGCGACCGCCTGGGCCGCGTTCGTCACGTTGACGGTGGCCACCAGCGTCTGGCTGCCGCCGCTTACGCCGTAGACCTTGGCCGTCACCTTGGCGGCGTCCCCGGACGGCGGGTTGGACAGCGGCGTCGTCAGATAGGAGGCCTTGCCGACGGTGACCTGGGTGACGAAATGGGTCACCTGCGCGTCCACGGTCTGACTGGTCTGGTTCAGGCCCTTGAAGGACAGCGTCTTGTCCTCCAGGATCAGCTGCTCGATGGGCAGCAGGAACAGGTTTGAAGGCGTGGAGGCGATGTTCGTGATCTCAAAGGTGATGCGCTGCTCGCCCTTCTGTAGGCTAGAGTTGATCTGGGCGGGCGCGCCGCCGAGCGGGACGCCGCCGATCGCGTACACCGACTTCTGCACGAGCGGACTGACGGACGTGTTGGGCACGTTGGCGAAGTAGGTGACCGCGGCTTCCCCGTTGTCCCCCACCGTGACGGTGGCGCTGGTGCGCCACGGGTCGGACGCGCCCGTCCCCGCGGGCAGCAGGAAGCCCGTGGCCGCGCCGGTCTCGGTCACGGTGTACTGGCCCGGCTCCAGGTTTTTCAGGATCGCGGCGCTGTAGTAGAAGCCGTTGGTCCCGGTGAAGTAGTTCCCGCCGGTGTAGGTCACGTTGCCGCCGTCGAGGCAACTGGGGTGCGCGGGCAGGTGCTGGCTGCTCATGACGGTGCCGACCACCGCGCCCTGCGCGTTTTTGATCTGGAAGGTTGCGTTCAGCGGCACGGCGGAGGCGTTCTTCGGGTCGATGTAGTTGTACTTGAGCACGGCCACAGAGCCCTTGGGCGTATTGTAGCCCTTAAGCGCCACGTTGTTTTCGGCCTGCGCAACCGGGTAGAGCGAAAGCTGGCTGCCGCCGACGCTGACGGACTCCGCGCCGAGCTGCGCATCGCCGTTATACAGCTGCAAGGAGCCGGAAACGTGGGTCGTCGGCGTGGCGCTCTCGCGCAGGGAATACTTGAAAGCGCCGGACAACTTGGGCAGGTTGCCGAAGCGCAGCGCGCCGCCCGCGTCCGTGGTGGCGGAGGCAACCAGCACACCGGTTCCGGCGTCGGTGTCCACCTTGTAGAGTTCAAACGTCGCGCCGGACAGCGTCGCCGGATCCTCCACGGCGTGCGCCCTGGTTTTTCCGTACTTGACGAGGTCGATGACCAGCGCGGTCTCGTCCACGATGGTGAGTTCATCAAGGTCCCCGAAGCTCAGCGACGCGCCGGGCGTCAGCGTCAGCTCAACCGGGTCGGCCAGCTTGTACTGGGGCGGCGCGGACACTTCCTCCAGGTAGTAAGTCGTCCTGTCCAGGATGACCCGCGCCTTGGGCAGCGTGACCGTCAGGGACGCGATACCGTCCGCGCCCGTCGTCACCGGCGCGCCCAGATAGACCTTGCTGGACGAATCGTCCAGATAGTAGATGGCGAACGCGGCGCCCTCAACCGGGTTGGGATCGGCCGCGTCGTCCAGTTTCTTCAGCGTGACGGTCGCGGTCCGGAGGTTGTTTGTAACGGTCGCCGGGACGGCGTTTATCTGGGTGTTGCCGGAGGCCACAGTGATTGGGAAGGACGCATCAAGCCACTGCTCCGCGCCGCCGTTCACCGAATACCTGGCGTACCAGCCGCCGCTCTCCTCCGCGATGTAGTAGGTGCCCGGATCAATCGCGAAGGTGGCCGAAGAAGTCCGGCCGGAAACCGTGACCGCGACCGAGCTGGGGCTTGCGGCGATGGTCCTCGCCGCGTCCGTGTAGATCCTGAACGTCACGGTCGACGGCAGGCTTTCGAGCGTGACCGGCTCCAGGAAACTTTTTGTCAGGGTGACGTAGCCCTTGCGCGCGTTGACAACGCTCTTGATGGCCGGCGCGTAATCCGGCTGGCCGATGCCCTTGGCGGCCACTTTGACGACGAAGGGCGTAACGCCTGTGGACACATACCCGGTGGGCACGGTCTCCGTCAGTTTGTACCAGCCGGGCAGCAGGCCGTTCTTTACGATGAAACCATTCGCGTCGGTCGTCCAGGTGGCGGTTCCGGCGAAGCCAGCCAGCCAGTCGCCGGTGGAGGAGAAGCCCGCGTCATTATAGGACGGAGGGGATTCCGCGAGCGACGCGAAGGCCTTGAACTGGACAGCGAAGGCGACGTTCCCCATCACCGCGCCCGCGTCGTCGGTCTTTGTCAGGTTGAGCGCGCCCGTGGCCGGGTTGGTCACGTTCAGCGTAAACTCCGCCGTGTTCGCGGCGGTCAGGGCGAAGGCGTTCGCGCTGGGGTTGACCAGTTTGAAGTATGCCTGCTCGGTGGCCGAGAGGTTGTGCGCGCCGATGGACTGCTCGTCCACCCGGTAGGTCCCGGCGGGCAGCATGATGGAAGCCGATCCATTGGCGTCGGTGGTGATGGTGTCAGGGGTGATCAACGCGCCGTTCGAATCCTTGATCTGGGTGCCGTCGGACTTCAGGATTCTAAATTTCGCGTTCGCCACGGTGTTCCCGTTCGGGTCCCGCTTGACGACGGTGAGCTTGCGGTACAGGGGATTGGTGATCAGGATGTCAGCGACCGTCGTGCCGTAGGTGCCCGCGGTGAAGTCGAACCGGTTGGTCGCGGGCTTATCGTACCCCGCGATGGCGGTGATTTCCTTGGCGTAGTAGCTGGCCGAGGGATCCACAAGGAAGGATACGTAGCCGTCCTGGTCGGTGGTGCCCCGCATCAGTTCGGCGTTCGAGGTACTGAAGATGCCGATGACAACGCCCTGAAGCGGGGTCAGGGTGGCCGGTGAGGCAACATTGTAACCCACCTTGCGGACGCGCACGGGGATTTTCAGCGTCTGGATGTTGGGGATCGAATTGCCGCCGGTGTAGTACGTGTTGACCGTGTAGGCCGCTCCGGCGGTGGAGGCGGTCAGCGCCCACTGGCTCTTTTGCGGCGTCGCGTCCTTGGGGTAGGCCGTCTCCTTGAGCACGAACCGGGCGCTGTAGTCGTACGCGCCCAATGAACCGGTCCGCGTGACGTACTGTCCGTAGGTGAGGTCGGCGTACAGTGCGGCCATGTCGAAGGATTCGGAGATCGCGCGGCCCGCGACGGAGGCGATCTGGCCGGGGTCGGAATACTTGCCCATGTCCGCACCCGTGGTCATGGCGCCGATGTACAGGACGGGCACGCTCGTTCCGTCCGCAAGCCACAGTTCAAACTTCGCGCCCGGCAGGTTCTTGATGAACGTCCCGCCGGTGCTGTTCAAAATCTTGTTGATCTCAATCTGCAGGTAACGCTCCGAGCCGGTGCCGCCGCCGCCCTGCGCCGTATTGTAGGCGGAGACCGTGGTCAAACCGTTCTTCGTGTAGTAGGTGCCCCAGCCGGTGCCTTCGGGCGTCAGCGGGCCGATAACGCGGCTGTCGTCCGTCCCGGGCAGGATGTAGCCCGACGGCGCGGCGGTTTCGTACAGCCAATAGACCTTGCCGTAGGTCTGGGGGTTGGTGAGGAACGAGCCGGACGCCCCGGCCTCGTTGCCGGTCTCGTAGGTAACGCCTTCGGCCGTCAGGGCGCCTTCGGACTGGAGCTGGGAGAACGATTTGTTCCCCGCGGAGACAAGGCTTGAGAACAGCCGGTACTTGGCGTGATTGAGCGGCGTGGTTGTATTCACGCTGTCGAACTTGTTCAGCCTGAACTGCGCGTAGGGAATGTAGTTGACGAGCTTGTTCGGGTATGTATAGGAGGTGTTTGTGGTCGAAGCGAAGTTATACTCCGCTGTGCTGTAGTGGGAAGCCAGCAGCGCGTTGTACGCGTCGGTTGAATAGGTGCCGTTCAGCGCGCCCGCGCTTGAGAGGACGCTCTTTCCGTCGGGCAGTTCATACCCGGCGGGCGGCGTTCGTTCGAAGATCACATAGGTAGACAGGCCGTCGAGGTTTGAGAAGGTCACCTGTCCGGCGGCGCTGGTCGTCGCGTTCGTCTCATAGGCCAGCGTGACGTTCGATCCGTTCACGGTCTTTTTGTACACATCCAGGACCGCACCGGCGAGCGGGAGCTGCACCTCGTGCGCCCTGCTGGCGTACTTGTCCACGCCCACCTTGTTCACGCTGAGCGAAACCTTGGGCGTGTTGGAGAAGGTCATCTCGAACACGCGGTCAGTCGCCGTCACAAAGGTGGCGGTCTGGCTGGTCGGATCCGCGAAGTACCCTGTGGGCGGCGTCGTTTCCGTCACCGTGTAGACGAGCGCCGAGTTGTTCGACGCGTAGATCGGCATGCCTTCGACCGACACGGTGCCGCTGCCAGCGGTCGCGGCGGTGACGTAGGAATAGGTGCCGCTCCCGGTAAATCCGAGCGCGGTCAGAAGCACCTGGGTCGCCGTATCGCCGGCGGGCGGCGTCACGCTGATGGTGAACTTTGCGCCGTTCAGCGTGGCATGGGGCGATTTGACGCTTCGCTTGGTAATGTCGATCCTGCCGCGGTTGAGGGAGTTGGTGATGGCGACGCTGGCCGTCGCGTTCCGGCTTGCGGTAATCGGGCCGTAATAATGGTTTCCGTCATCGCCCTGGATGAAAGAAGGGTACAGGGCGGGCTCCATGCCGGGCCTCAGGACGCCCGCCGGGAAGGTCTCTTTGAGATAGAAGGTTCCCGCGTCCGGAAGGTAGGCGGTCGCCGCGCCGCCGGAATTGGTGGTGAACGAAACCGCGGGGTTCACGGCGGTAAACGTGTTGCCGCCGGTCAGCTGGTAGACGCCAAAGGTGACGCCGCTTCCGCTCGTGGTGGCCAGCGTGGCCAGGTTGTAAAGTGTCTTGGTCAGGCTTAATTGCGGCTTCCGATCATTGGCAAAGTTCAAACGCCCGACTTCAAAAGGCGTGGACAGCGTGCAATCCTTGATGGTGACGGCGCCCAAAAGGTAATCGGCCGGGGGATCGACCTCCTCGACATGGTAGGCGACGCCCAGAGACACCGGAGAAACGACGATCTTGCCGCTGCCATCCGTCACGTATGCGTTGCCGCCGTTCAGATAGGTCCTGTCCTCGCCGGACAGGGTGTAGACCTTGAACTTGCCGCCCGCGAGCTTCACGCTTCCATCGGCGTTGGTCTTGGTGATCTCGATCTTGCCCAGGTTCTGGTTGTTGACCACAGGGGTTGCGGTCTTGTTTGTGATCTTTTGGAATCCGAGCGTGACCGGCCATGCGGCGACGGTGTTGCCGCCGACAACGATGTTCGCGCTGCCCGGATAGACGACGGTGTAGGCCGGATCGGGATCCTCGACCACATAGTACTGGATGGGACTGCCGTCCGGGTCGTCGATGGCGAGGGACGCGGCTTCCGCCGTGCCGCCGGACCCGGTGGTCATGCTGGCGACCTCGACATAATCCGAGCCGCTCATCCGGTACAGTTTGAAGCCCTTGCCGGACGGATAGGCCGCGGCGGCGTCAAGGTCCATCTGCTGCTTTTTGATCCGGAGCGTGCCCTTGAGCACGTTAAAGAAGCTGGCCGCGTAAAGGGTTTTGTAGCTGCCGGTAAAAGTCCAGGTATAGGCGGTAGCATCTTTTTGAAACGCGCTGTCGCCCGGCGCGTTTTCCGTAAGGGTATAGCTGATCCAGTTGCCGTCTGCGTCGACGCGCTTGAGGTTGGGGACGGTTGCGCTGCCGTTCGCCCCCAGGGCGATCACCTGGCTGGGGTTTGTGACGACGCCGCCGCCCGATTCCGACCAGCTGAGCGTGAAGGAGAAATCGTTCACGCTGGCGACGTTTTGGATGCCCGTGATGTCTTCGCTTGCGTAGGGGGCGCTTCCCTCGCGGGTGACCGCGTACTTAGAGACGGACAGGGTCGCGGTGGACATCTCGTTGACGATGTCGTCGATCGAAGTGGTCGTGCCGCTATGGACGGTGACGGAGATCGGGTCCATCTTCACATACCCGCTGGGCGCCAGCGTCTCCACCAGCTGATAGGTCCCGGCGGGCGCGGAGAGGTACACGCTGCCGTCGATATTGGATTTCGCCGTGGCGACGGGGTTTCCGTCCAGCTTGAGCGCGAACTCCGCACCCGCAAGCTGTGCGCCGCCCGCGCCGAGCTTATTGAACGTCAGAAGGCCATAGCTGGCGGCGTTAAAGTATTGCGCCGTCGTTTTTTCGCCGCTTACAACGTTCACGGGCACCGAGGGACCCCGGCTGGTGCCGCCCGGCGCCGTGGTTTCCCATACGACGTAGGAACCCGGCTCCAGCGGAACGGTGTGGGACGCGTCATTGACCAAGAGCGAATAATTGGCTGCGGGCGTCGCGCCCGACTTCGGGGCCGATCCGTCCCAATCGGCCGCCTTGTACACGGCAAACTCCGCGCCCCCGGGGAACACGGTCTTCCAGAAGGCGTCGTAGGGCTGGTCGTCGCCGTTGAACGGGATGAATTTCAGGATGGCGAGCTGGCCTGGCGGCGTGGTCTTCTTCCAGATGATCGACGCGCTGTCCGAGGCGGTCTGTTCGCCCGTCCCGTAGAGGGTATAGGAGAGCGTCGCTGCGTTATTGAGCGTGAACGTGTCCGGGTCGTCTTCGAGGTCGCTGCCGTAGGGCAGCGTCAGGTCTTTCAGAAAGTAGCTGACCGACACCCTGTACCTGGAGAAGAAAGGCGTCTGGTTCGCGGCGGGCGCGTCGCCTACGCCGGCGTATGCGGCGTCCAGCTGAGTGGTGCGGTAGGCGGTGATCGCAAGCGTCGTCTCCCCCGCCCCGCCGGACACCGTGGTGGTCGCGTTGCCGCTGCCGTCCAAAAGCGCGATGAAAGAGGACTGCGGCTTGATTTCGACGCCGTCCTTCATAAATGTGGGCAGGGTGTCCGTCAGCGTATATCCGCCCGAAGTGAAATTGAGCGCGCCGTATTTATTGTAGTCGCCCGCGCTGCCGCTGATGGAGCCGGAGACCTGCTTTCCCGCTTCAATGGTATAAGTGAACGTGGCGAGCGCCGTTTCGCCGGACCCGGAAATCGCGGGTTCGTTGGAGCCCGCGGTCTTGTCGATGGCCCAGGCGTTGTCGGCTTTGTTGACGACGGAAGTGCTGTTGTCTTCGGCGGCGATGGCCTGGTCGAAATCCACCGTCTCGCCGGAGACGGAGACCTCCGCGCGGATGGAGAGCCGCAGCGGGTCGTAAAGTGTGCCGCCTGTGGACAGGCCGTTATCGATCATCACGCCCTGGAAGGTGATGCTGCCCGCGCCGCCCGCGGTCAACCTGGAACTGACCGGGATCAATGCGGTGTCGCCGGGGTTTGCGATCAGGTTTCCATTGTTGTCGATCAGCTTGATGTTGTCGGGCGCTACGACCTGGATTGCCACGTCGTCATAGTAGTTGTAGGCGCTTAGGCCGTTGCCGTCGCCGGGATCGTACAGCGGCGCGGACAGCGTCCCGTAGTACACCCTGTAGACAAAGGGCGTACCCGTCGCGATGGGCTGATCGCTGGCCACAGACGCGTTCGGGAGGTACACGAAGCTGTTCTGCGCCGCCCACTGGGTCGCGGTGAGCGCGTCCGCGAACGTCGTGTCACCGCGTTCCTCAATAACCATCATTAGTCCGACTTTCATCGGCTCAGAGGGCGCTTCGGTCGACTCAGAGGTTTCTTCCGGCGCTTCGGGCGCGACGGTCTCCCCGGGCGCCTCGGTGGGCGCCTCGGTCGGCAGCTGCGTCGGCTCCTGGGTGGGCTCTTCGGTCGGCTGCTGCGTCGGCGCCTGGGTGGGCGCTTCCGTCGGTAACTGCGTCGGCGCCTCGGTTAGCGCTTCAGTCGGCTGCTGCGTCGGCGCCTCGGTGGGCTTCTGCGTCGGCGCTTGAGTCGGTTTCTCCGTAGGCGCCTGCGTCTCCTCCGGCGCGGGGGTTTGGGTTTCGCCGGAAACCTCCTGCGCGATGGCTTGCAGGGCGGAAAGCGGCATCCCATTGGACTCGGCCAAAAGCATGATCAGTACCAAAAGAAGCGATAAAACCTTTCGAACGTTGAACCGGGCAGTCGGCTTCATATGTATCCTCCAAGCGTATTCAGCTTGATTTTGCGAATATTGTATATATCTCGACTGGTTACCGTGTAATATTAAGCGAAAAACAAATGTTTCGCTGATAATTGTGTTACATATTAAGATTTACAAATGGATGGAAACCCGAAAGCCGGGATTCCCCCTGCGCGCCGTTCTAAGGCAGCTCGCCTTCGCGAAGCCTCCGCGCCACCACGACGAAGCGACCATCGTCCATTTGGGTGCTGCAGGTGGACAGCGTAATCAGCTGATCGCCAAACTCGACTGCGACGCCGGTGTCGTACAGCATGATCTGGTCCAACGCCTCCAGGTAATTGATGAGTTCCAGCCGGTAGCTTATGTCGACATTATAGCGGAAGCCGTCCTCCCGCTTGAGGTAGTCCCAGGTTTGGAAGGCGGCGACGAGCCGGTACCGGCCCCGCCAGAACAGCGTGTCGAATTCGATGATGGGGTGCTGCTCACCAAAGCGTTCGCTCGCGTACCGCTGCAGGGTGCCGAACATCTTGCCGCTCTTCATGTCGTGCCCGCTGATGACGAGGTTTACATCCGGCTTAAAGGGGTCGCACTGGGCGTCCAGGATGAGTTGCCCATTGGCATTGGCATTGCCGTAAAAGTCGCGGGTCAGGTAGTATTCCTCGTCCGCCCGCTGCAGCACCGGATAATCCACCATCGTCCCGTCGATCTTCAGCCAGCCGACCAGATCGCGGTTTTCCTCGTAGAGCGCCTTGTACTCCGGCAAAATTCTGCTTTCATCAAAGACAAACGGGACCGGCTCGGGTTCGGGCAGCGGCGTGGGCGCAAACGCAGGCTCCTCTGCGGGAAAAAGCGTACCGCCCAATGCGCCATTATCCGCTATCGCGGCTTTGTCAGTGCTCCCAGGCCCAGGCGAAACCGCCTCACCGACGCCAGTCTGTTTTTCTACGATACCGGCTGCATCCCATGCTGCAGAACCATTTGTTTCCGCCGCATCCCTCTCCGTACCGGCAGCCCCGGAACAGTCCGGCATGCTGTTCGTCTTCTCGTCAAGGGTTTTTGTACTTCGGTCTGTATTGCCAACAGCCTCGTCATCTATGTCCGTTATGCTGCCGGTTGGAGCCCCAGCCGCTTCGTCTGCTCCCGCCTTCCGGTCGGCCGCGTTCCCGGAGTTTTCTTCCGCTACCGCCATCCCGCCGGATGTGTTCGCAGCAACCTTATTCGGGAACGCCTTTCGGGCGGTTCCGGTCTCATCGGGTTCCGCCGTCCGGTCGGTTTGGTCATTGGCGATTTCATCAGGCATCACCGTCCGGTCGGTTGTTCTTTGGGCGGTTTCGTCCATCTCAGGCATCCGGTCGGTAGAAGCCGTGTTCGGTTTTTCGGGCATGCCCGACAACCCGCCGTGCGAATCCTCCGGTTCTTCGCCCTCTACGGTTTCACTTGCGCTCATCTTGGCTATATCCAGACCAGGGTCGGCATGATCGCCGGGCGTCCCTCCCGGGGCAGCGGATTGTTCGGTTTGAACGGGGAGCACCCCGGCATCCGGCGCAACCGATACAGCATCGGCCTTCATCCGGCGCAGCTTCAGCATCTCGTCGTCGATCGCCCTGCCTTCCAGGTACTGCGTGACGGGATAATAAAGGGCGATGGCGATGGAAACCACCGCCACAATCCAGATCGCCGCCCGCAGTTTCCGGTTCACCAGACCCCTCCTAACACTGTAACCGCTCTTGTCATCATACCACAATTACCCACCCGCCTCAATGCATAAACGCGTGCCGGATGCAGTTTTCAAATATTTTGTGATACATGCAAGAAACTGCGCCGCGGCCAGAAGGCCCGCGGCGCAGAAACACTTTTTATAATGTATTTCCATAAAGCACTTTGATGAAATGCCTTTGGCAATGTCCGAAACGCTTTGTCGGGCTTTCGTGAGCCTCTTCAAGATACCCTGCCAGACGGGCCGCAGCCCGGTGGGTCGCAAGCTCCGATCATATACCACCAAGCGGCAGGCCCGCCACCGCCCGGTACATGGCGATCAGGTTCTCCGGCGGCACATCGGGCATCACGTTGTGCTCCTGGTTGAACACGAAGCCGCCGCCCGGCGCGAAGATGTCGATCATGCGGCGCGCGTAATCATACACCTGCCCCGGCGTACCGTGGTTCAGGATCGCGCGGGTGTTCATGCCGCCGCCCCAGAAGGTGATGTCGTTTCCGAATTCCCGCTTGAGCCGCTCCGGCTCCATGTCCTGGGTGACGGTCTGCACCGGGTTGATGACGTCGTAACCGGCCTCGATCAGGTCAGGCATCAGCCGGTAGATGGATCCGCAGGAGTGCAGGAAGGTCTTCATGCCGCTGTGTTTGTGCACATAGTCGCACAGCATCGCGTGACGGGGTTTAAAGAGCGCGCGGTAGGTGGCGGGCGACATAAACGGCCCGGTGTTCATGCCCAGGTCGTCGCCGAAGCGCAGGATGTCGCACACATCGCCCACGGCGGCGCAGACCTTTTCCAGCGTCTGAAGGTGCTTTTCCATCAGCGCGTCGAGAAGCGCCTCGACGTTTTCCGGCTCCTCCAGAAGGTCCATCAGGAAGTTGTCGATGCGCCGGAGGAACGTACCCCACTCAAAGAGGTTGCAGCCGCACACGATCATGAGCGCCCGGTCGCTCTCCGCGCGGAGTTTCAGCGCATTTTCGCGGATTTTCTGCCAGAAGTCCGGCTCGCCCGCGTGATCCCACGGGCTGTGGGCGAGCTTCTGCCAGAGCACCTTGTTCATCGCGTGGCCGAGGCCCGAATAGTCGTCCGGGTAGCCGTCCAGGTAGGGGAACGTGGCCTGGTCGAAGAACGTCGCGCCCGCGGGCATGGTGGCAATCTTCTCGCCCTCCTCATCCCGGCAGATGAGCCGCCCGCCCTCCGCCTCAGGATGGATCCAGCCGGGCCAATAAACCTTTTGGCCGGTGGGCAAAGAAACCGGATACCAGTCCTCCGGGCGGTCGTTGAACGCGCGTCCTATGTCCAATACGTCCGCGCCGAACAAGTCCAGGACGGCCTCTTCCGGCTGCGCCACCTGCTGCACCACGTCGTACACCAGCGTGCGCGCGCCCGGAAGATTCAGGTGCCGGATCAGATTCTCATATGCGATGGCCG
Organism: Bacillota bacterium; assembly: GCA_023416655.1. GTDB lineage: Bacteria > Bacillota > Clostridia > Christensenellales > Aristaeellaceae > JAEZHK01. The sequence goes on along the minus strand of JAEZHK010000057.1, from coordinate 35,470 downwards.
AAATGCCCGAGCTGGGCGTGGCGCCGATGTCAAGCGGAACCTTGTCCGGTTCCCGGTGCGCGATGGCCGCAAGGACTCTCTCCCTGGATGTCATGGCAATCCCTCCCCCGCGGCGAAAGGCCGCTTCTCGTCCCATTGTACAGGCAGAGGCCGAACAAATCCATTGAATTTCTTAACAGGATCATGCGTTTTTCCCAAAACGCAGCGATCGACGAAGCGGATACGCGCGAAGAACATGACGATTTCGTGAAGATCAACCGGAATGCTTGCAAAAATAAGCGCTTGGGTGATACTATGGACGGGCATTTACGCTATGGAAAAAGGAGGCATCCCATGGAGCCGAAAAACGCCTGGCTGACCTATTCCCAGGCCGATCTTGATGCCGTGGAGGCGCTCGCCGCGAACTACCGCGCGTTTCTGGACGCGGGCAAAACCGAGCGCGAGTGCGCCCAACGGATGTATGAGCAGGCGCTGGCCGCCGGTTACCGCCCGCTGGACGAGGCGGTGCGCGAGGGCAAGCCGCTGCAACCCGGCGACAAGCTGATGACCCTTTGCATGGGCAAGTCGCTGGCGCTGTTCCTGATCGGGGAAGCGCCGCTGTACGAGGGCATGAATCTGGTGGGCGCGCACATCGATTCCCCGAGGCTGGACATCAAGCAGAACCCGCTGTACGAGGAGGAAGGCCTCGCAAGCCTCGACACCCACTACTACGGCGGCATCAAGAAGTACCAGTGGCTTTCGATGCCGCTGGCGCTGCACGGCGTGGTGGTCAAGACCAGCGGCGCCACCGTGAACGTCTCCATCGGCGAGGCGGAAAACGAGCCGGTGCTTGGCATTTCGGACCTTCTGGCCCATCTTTCCAAGGACCAACTGGAAAAGAAGGCCGGCGCGCTGATCGAGGGCGAGTCGATGGACGTGATCGTCGGCTCGAGGCCGCTGGGTGGGGAAGAAAAACAGCCCGTCAAGGCGTACATCCTGAAGCTGCTTTCCGAAAAGTACGGCATTGAGGAGAAGGACTTCCTGTCCGCGGAACTCGAGCTGGTCCCGGCGGGCCGCGCGCGGGATTTCGGCCTGGACGGCAGCATGATCATGGGCTACGGCCACGACGACCGCTGCTGCGCGTTCGCCGCGTTCGAGGCGCTGATGGGGTTCACCGGCGTTCCCTGCCGCACGCTCTGCGCCATCCTGACGGACAAGGAGGAGATCGGCAGCGTGGGCGCCACCGGCATGCGCGCGCGCTACTTTGAAAACGCGGTGGCGGAACTGGTGCAGCTTCAGGGCGGGAAAGAGATCTCCGTGCGGCGCGCATTGTCGAGTAGCCGCATGCTGTCCTGCGACGTCAGCGCCGCCTTCGACCCGAAGTTCCCGGAGGCGTTTGAAAAGAAGAACGCCGCATACCTTGGCCGGGGCATCAGCCTCAACAAGTACACCGGCACCCGCGGCAAGTACGACACCAACGACGCCAATGCCGAATTCGTCGCAACGGTACTGGGCATCTTCGAACAGGCGGGCGTCTGCTACCAAACCGCGGAACTGGGCAAGGTGGATCAGGGCGGCGGCGGCACCATCGCCTACATGTGCGCGCTGTACGGCATGGAGGTCATGGACGCGGGGCTGGCGGTGCTTTCGATGCACGCGCCCTGGGAAATCGTCAGCAAGGCCGACCTCTACGAGTCGCTCAAGGCGCTCAAGGCGTTCCTCGAACGCGCGTAGGCATCCTACGAAAACACCCCGTCCGTTTGAAAAGCGGGCGGGGTTCATTTTTGCCTGGGTCTATAGAACAGGCCCGGCGCGTTCCGGTCGAGCGAGGCGCTTTTGAGGAAGATCGCAAGCTCCTCCAGCGCCGCCAGGCTCGCGATGGTACAGCAAACCGCGACGGACGCGGCGAGTCCCGTCAGCGGGATCAGGAAGGGCATGAGGAACAGCGCCGCGCCCGTCACTTTGTTGGCAATGGTGTGCAAAAAGGCCGGCGTTTTGAATTTCAGCCACCCGACCGCGAGTGACACAAAGCGTACCAGCGCGATAGAGCCTGCCCAGAGAAGCATCCAGCTTTCCCAGGGCAGCGCGGGGATCAGCGATAGAAGCGCCGCCGCGAAGAACACGAAGTCCGCTATGCTGTCCAGCGCCGCGCCCAGAGCGCTTGCGCAGTGAAATTTCCGGGCGATGTAGCCGTCCAGCATGTCGGACACTCCGCACAGCGCGTACAGCGTGAAAAACGCGGGCGAAAGCGGCCCGGTCAGCGGCAGTAATACCGCAAATCCGATCCGGAAGACTGTCAGGATGTTTGGCACGTACCGGATGGTTTGCGCCTCCAATCTTCCGCAGCGCCCGCCGCGGTTGATTCTATGCATTCGTTTGTTTACGCCCCGCCGTCCTGCCCCTCGGGCACGGCGGGCAGCTTCACGGTAAAGCGGCTGCCCTTGCCTTCCCCACTGTGCGCCTCCACCGTGCCGCCGTGCGCGCGCACGATCGACTTTACGATCGCAAGCCCGATGCCCGCGCCGCCGGTCTTGCGGTTCCGGGAAGCTTCCACGCGGTAAAAGCGTTCAAAGACCAGCGGCAGCGCGTCCACCGGGATGCCCACGCCGTCGTCCTCCACCTCGAGCACCGCGAACGCGCCCTCCCGCCGGGCCGAAACCCGGATGTGGCCGCCCTCCGGGGTGTACTTGGATGCGTTCGAGATGAGGTTGGTCAGCACCTGATGGAGCCGCGCGCGGTCGCCCATGGCCTCGGCCTCACCCTCGACGGAGAAGCTCTGGTTCTTCCGCGCGAAATCCAGCTCAAACTTCCTCCCCGCGTCCCGCGCCAGCCCGTTTAGGTCCACCGGGGTGTGCTCCAGCTTCATGTCGCCGCTCTCGGCGTCCGCCAGCGCCTCCAGGTCCGCCACCAGCCCGGTGAGCCTGGTGACTTCCTCCTGGCAGCCAAGCAGCCGCTCGGGCGTCGGCGCCCACACGCCGTCGATCATCGCCTCCAGGTGTGCGCCGACCGCTGCCAGCGGCGTCCTTAGCTCGTGGGCCACGTCGCCGGTCAGGCGTCTGCGAAGCGCCTCCTGCGAATCCAGCGCGGAGGCCAGCGCGTTGACCGACCGCACAAGCTGCGCAAGTTCCCGGCTGCCCGTCGGCCCTTCGTAGCGGATTGAGTAATCGCCCGCCGCAATCCTCCCGGCGATGTCGGCGGTCCTGACCACGGGCCGCGCGATGCGCATGGCGAGAAACGCGCCCACCGCCGCCGCGAACAGAAGCGAGATGCCCGCCGTGATGATCAGCGCGAAGTTCAGCGTATTCAAAAATTCAAAGTCGTTCTCTGTAAAGAAGAAAGGCCCGTAGTAGCTTACGACCACCCGGCCCACCTCGCCGCCGTTGTATGTGAGCGGAAGCGTCTCGGACACCCGGTGGCCGTTCGCGGCGCTGCGCCAGTGGCTCATGCGCTGGGCGACCTCGTTCATGATGCTGCCGCAGAGCGCCATATCGTGGTGCTCTGCGTCCCAGACTTCTTTCCCCGACGCGTCGCTCACCTGAATGATGTAGCCGTCGTAGAGCGCGTACATGCCAGCAGCGTGCACCAGCGCCTGGTTCCAGCCGGCCTTGGGATTGTACTGCGCCTCCAGGCTGCCTGCGATGTCCCGGATGCGCTGGGCTTGCTGCACGGTCACATAGCGCTCGAACTGCTGCCCGATGAGCATGTTGGCAAGAACCGCCGCCAGCCCCACGGTCGTCAGTACGATCAGCGCGATCGACAGCGTCAGCTGCGCGCGCAGGCTCATTTTTTTCTCACTCGCCACCGAATTTGTACCCCGTTCCATGGATGGTCAGGACATAGACGGGCGACCGCGGGTCGTCCTCGATCTTCTGTCGGAGGTTCTTGACATGGCTGTCGATGGCGCGGTCGTAGCCGTCGAACTCGCTGCCAAGCGCCAGCTCCACCAGCTCCTCCCGGGTGAACACCTTGCCGGGCACCTTGATGAGCGCCGACAGGATCTTCGTTTCGCTGGGGGTCAGCGCGACGTCGTGCCCAGCCTTTTTCACGACGCCCTTTTCGAAATCCACCATCAGGTCACCGTCCCGGAAGGAAGCGCGAACGGAGAGCGGCACGAGATCGCCGCCCGACCGCCTGAGGACCGCCTCGACCCGCGCCGCCAGCGCCTTCAGGCTGAAGGGTTTGGTCACGTAGTCGTCCGCGCCAATGCCGAGGCCCTGGAGCAGGCTCGCCTCGTCGGATTTCGCCGTCAGCATGATGACCGGCACGCGGGAGATGTTCCGAAGCCTCCGGCAGACCTCTTCGCCCGGCATGTCGGGCAGCATCAGGTCCAGCACCACCAGCGCCACGTTCTCCCGCTCAAAGGCGGCGAGCGCCTCATGGCCGGTCTCCGCCTTCAACGCGCGGTAGCCGCGGCTCTCCAGGTACGAGGCGACCACGTCCAGGATCTTCGGCTCGTCGTCCACGACCAGAATGGTGCGGGGTTTCGCGTTCATGTTCGTCCCCTCCGGCTGCTCAAGTCCAAATTTGCAGAATTTGGACGAGGGCGCTTCGAAAAAAGTTCGAAAACGCCCGCAAACAGTGTGTTCCGGCAGGATTCGCGCCATGCCCCGGTCGTCGCTTGGTGCAGCGATCAAATCTTCCTGTATTCCGCCAGCGCCCTGCCTGTTTTCAGGACGTCCTGGGAGATGGTGAGGGTCGTGCCGTCGCTCGACCGGTCGGACTCCCCGATGGGCGCCGGATTGCACCCGCCCGCGTTCAGGCCCACCTGATCCATTGTGTAGCGGTTGCCGCAGTTCTGGCAGACCAGTTCGTTGCCCTCCTGCTTGAAATACCCCCTGCCCGAGTCATAGCAGACCTGGCAGGCGTTGAAGGCGGTCCGGATCGATCCGTCGGCCAGCTTGACCGCGACCACTTCCACCGAAACGCCGTCCACGTCCGCGGTATAGAAATGCGCGTTGCCATCCAGTTCGGCAAGGGGAATCGCCAGCGCGCCGGCGCTCTCCGGTGCCTGGGCATCGGTCGGAACGGGGGCGGCAGTCGCCGCGGCGGGCGAAGGTGCGGATGACTGGGCAGACGTCCCGGCCGGATCCGCGGCCTTGCTGACCGTGCAGCCGGTCAGTATCAGCGCGAGCATCGCCACGAGCAGTAGCGGCATCAAGGCTCTTTTCAGCATGGGAACCCTCCTAAAATCTTGAAGAATTGGCCTCTCATCCGCCGCCACTTAACTGCAGCAGGAACCGGATATCGGCGGTACCGTGTATGCCGGAGCAGCCTCAGCAGCCGGATTGTCCGTCGCCGCGCCAGGCTCGACGACGGTGATTGTGCTTGAAATCATGCCCATCCAGCAGCTGTAGGGGTAAGTCCCTGCCTTCTCGGGGGTGAAGCGGATCACGTTTTCGCCTGGCGTAAACTCATGCTCTATGCCAAATTCCGGGGCCGACATGATGTAATTGCAGCCGTAGATGGAACCTTCCGGCGCGTCGATTGTCCACTCCACCGGGATTCCCGCCGTCACGGTGATCGGTTCATAGCCGGACGCCAGCGAAGTGCGCACCTTCTGCACATTCTCGCTTGCTTCGCCCTGAGGCGCACCGTCCTGCGGCGGAGCTGTCTGCTCCGCGCTGGCGGCCTCGGCGGCATTGCCATGCGCGAGCACGTTCCCGGCCGTGTTCCGCGCTCCGTTCAGCGCCAAAAAGCCCAGAACCACCAGGGCGACGGCCACCGCGGCGGCGCGCGCCAGTCTTTTACCGATGGATTTTCTCTTCTTTAATCCGTTCATTCCGGTCACCTTCTTGCGTTTTTGCTGCCGCAAGTATAGCAGCGTTTTGTGTAGAAATTGTGTGGGCCCTTTCAGTTTCAAGAAAAAAGCGCGCCCGGCAATGCCGAGTCGCGCGCCAAGAATATGGAGTTGCTCCCCTACGGCAGCATCGGGAAGGGCACGACGGCCTTCGGCGGATTATCGTGGGGGGCGATGAACTTCTCCATCCACACCACGTCGTGCCACGCGCCCAGCTTGTAGCCGCATTTGGTGAAATGGCCGACGATTTTATAGCCGAACCTCTCGTGGAAGCCGATGCTCTCCGGATTGGGGTAGGAGACGCCTGCGTTCAGGTTGATCACATTCATCCTGCCGAGCATCTCCTCCAGCGCACAGTACAGCGCCGCGCCGACGCCCCGCCCGCGGATGTCCTTGCGGACGTAGATGCTGGTCTCCACCGCCCAGTCGTAGGCCGCCCGCGCCTTGAAGACGTTCGCGTAGGCGTACCCCCCGATCTCCCCGCCGGATTCCGCCACGAGGTAGGGGTACTTTGGGAGAATGGTCCGGATGCGCCCCGCGAATTCCTCCACGCTTGGCACGTCGTACTCGAAGGTGATCACCGTGTTTTGCACATAGTGCTCATAGATCGCGACAAGCTCCGCCGCGTCCTCTTCCCTGGCCGTGCGGATCGTCCATTCCCCTTCCGGCATCCTGCCCGCCTCCCTTTTCAATATCCTCCGATGATACGCCGGTTTGCGCCTGTTTTCAACGCTCTTTTTTGGAAAATTCGTGAAGGATTTGCGCGCTGTGGCGGTCCATGGTATACTGATCCAGACATGTATAAAAGGAGAAGCTTCCATGGACCGCGAGTATACCGACATCAATTCGGACGTCGTCGACGCCTGGGTGGACAGCGGCTGGGAGTGGGGCCGGGCGATCGACCACGAAACCTTTTTGAAGGCGAAGTCGGGCGAATGGTCGGTGCTTCTGACGCCGACAAAGCCGGTGCCCCATGAATGGTTCTGCGATTTGAAAGGCACGAAGGTGCTGGGCCTCGCGAGCGGAGGTGGGCAGCAGATGCCCGTGTTCAGCGCGCTTGGCGCGAAGTGCACGGTGCTGGACTATTCGCGCCGCCAGCTGGAACAGGACGAGATGGTGGCCCGGCGCGAGGGCTATGAAATCGAGATCGTCCGGGCCGACATGACAAAGCCCTTCCCCTTCCCGAACGAATGCTTTGACCTGATCTTCCATCCGGTCTCCAACAGCTATATTGAGGACGTTTACCCCGTCTGGCGGGAATGCCACCGCGTGCTGAAGCGCGGCGGCATCCTTCTGGCCGGGCTGGACAACGGCATCGCCTACGCTTTGGACGACGATCAGAAATGCGTGATCCGCAGGCTGCCCTTCAACCCCCTGAAGGACCCCAAGCTCTACGAAATGTGCATGCGGGACGACTGGGGCATCCAATTCTCCCATACCGTCGAGGAACAGGTGGGCGGGCAGTTGGAGGCGGGGCTCATCCTGACGCACATCTTTCAGGACACCGCCGGGTCGGGCCACCTGCATGAAATGAACATCCCTCTCTTCTTCATGACCCGCTCGGTCAAGCCCTGAGCGCTGCGCATACCAACTGAACTGTACTCTACGGGCGACACGAAAGACTCGAAACGAGGGAGGCGCAACCCATGAGAAAGTGCCTGGCGCTCCTGATGATCCTGTGCCTTTTGCTGCCGTCCATTCCGTCATACGCCGAATCATCACCGGGCGCGGAAGCCGTGGCGAAGATCGCGGAGACCGGCGTCGATTACCCGTCGCTCGCGGACGCGCTGAACGCGGCCGAAATCGGCGACTCTGTCGAGGTGCTCCGGGACGTGGATCTGGACGCCCCCATTGAGATCGTCAAGAATGTCACCCTTCTCGCATCCAAGGATGTTCTGGTCCGGCGCACCTTCGCGGGCAACCGCCCCATGGTCAAAATCCAGGGTACGGCCTCGCTGACCCTGATCGGCAAGGGCGGCAGCCTGACCTTCGACGGCAGGGCTTTCGCGGGCAGCGACAACAGCGTCGTCTCCATCGAGGGCGGCGGTACGCTTCGGATCGAGTCGGGCGCGGCGCTGACCGGCGGGAACACGCAGTACGGCGGCGGCGTATTTCTTAAAAGCGGCAGGGTGGAGGTCGCCGGGGGCCGCATCACCGGCAACATCGCCCAGCGGGGCGGCGGCGTCTACAATGAGGCCGGGTCCGTTCTCGTCACCGGCGGCGAAGTCACCGATAACCGGGTCACATTCGACGGCGGCGGCATCCTGAGTAACAAGGGTTCCGTTTCCATATCCGGCGGGGAGATCGCCGGAAACTTCGCCGGGGGCATGGGCGGCGGCGTCTGCAATCGCGCGCAGCTCGAACTCTCCGGCGGACGGATCGGGGGCAACTCGGGTACCTCCGGCGGCGGCGTGTACAACAACGCCACCTTCCGCATGACCGGCGGCCAAATCGACGGCAACGCGTCCCAGGCGGGCGGCGGCATTCTGAACGGCGAAAACGGAACCTTCGATCTGGCGGAAGGCTCCGTCAGTGGCAACACGTCCACGGGCATGGGTGGCGGCCTCTTCAACCAGGGCGCTTGCGAGTTGGACGGCGGCGAGATCGCGGACAACACCGCCTCCAGCACGGGCGGCGGCGTAAACAACCTGGGCGTCCTGAAGCTCGCGGGCGGCGCGGTCAAAGGGAACAGGGCGCAGCGCGGGGGCGGCGTACACCAGGCGGGCAGCCTTACGGTCACCGGCTGCGGCTTTGAATCAAACCGCGCGGAACTCGGCGGCGGCATCTTTTCTACCGCGAACTCCGGGACGACGCTCCTTGATACGTCGAACCCGTTTGTGGACAGCGTACTGTACTTTGAAAAAGCGCCGATCGTCAATCAAACGGTCTTCCTCACCCTGAACGGCAACGCCGCGGGGGCCGTGGCGGTGCAGCGCGGCGAATGGGCCGAAGAGGGCTGGTTCCAGCTCTCCGGCATGGAGGGCAGTTCGCTCAAGCAGGTGCCCTTCGAGGGTAGCTACGCGCTCCGGCTCTTCCAGGCCACGGTGACGGCGGCGGAGGCTCTCAACGTCCAATACGGCGAAACATTCGCGCCGACAGCGACCGTTAACGCCGGAGGCGCGCCCGTCCCGGGCGCGAAGGCGTCCTTCGCCTACGCGGCCCGGCCCGAAGGCCCGTTCACGGACGACCTCCCGAAAGACGCCGGTTCCTACTGGGTAAAAGCCCGCTACGAGGGCGACGACCAGGCCTTCCTGATGCCCAGCGAGGGCGTGTCCCCGTTCGAAATCCTGCCCGGCTCCCCCACGGTGACGCTGGACGACATGCAATTCCCCTACACCGGAGAGCCCGTTTCCGTCGGCACCGCCAGCGTAAAAGGCGCATTGGGCGAAACGCTCTTGGGCGAGATAATCTATGCGTACTACTCCGACCCCGCCTGCGGGGAGGACAGCCTGCTACCCTCTCCCCCCGTCGAGCCCGGCGAATACTACGTCAAGGCCACGGTGGCAGCCGGGGAGAACTACGCCGAAGCCACCAGCGCGGCGGCGAAGCTGACCATCGGCAAGCTCACCGCATTGAATCTGGCCGTGCCGGAGGGCGCGGTGGCCGAGGGCGACGGCTACAAGCTGATCGTCAGCGACGCGTTGCAGCTCACGCCCGAGCCGACACCCGTCTGGGCCGATTACCCCGTCCAATACACTTCTTCGGATTCGAGCGTCGCGGCGGTCGACGAAAGCGGCCTCGTGAAGGCCACCGGCGAAGGTACGGTGACCATCACGGCGGCGATGGTCAGCCCCGCGGACGGCGAGCGGTTCGAAAGCTCCGTCTTCTTTCGAGTGGCGAACGAGGTGGCCAAGGTCGAGCTGCCCGCGGAGGTCCAACTGCTCCCGGGCAAGACCCGGAAACTGAGCGCGAAGCTGTCCCCCGCCAGCGCGCCCGATAAAACGCTGACGTGGACCGTCGACGCGCAGCCGGGGATCGCCTCGGTCGCCGGGGACGGCACGGTCACCGCAGGCGACTGCATGGGCGTCGCGGTGGTTACCGCGACCGCCGCGAACGGACGCTCCGCCTCCTGTAGCGTTTATGTCACGGACCCAGCCAAATCCGTCGCCGTCCGATCGCAGAGCGGGGCCGCGGCGCTGGAAGTGAACGGTACGCTGCAGTTAAATGCGGAGGTGCTGCCGGAAAGCGCCTACCAGCGCGTCAACTGGACGTCCACGAACAAGTACACGGCGGCCGTGGACGAAAACGGGCTGGTGCGGGCCATTAAGCCGGGCAAGGTGATCCTCACCGCCACCGCCAAAGACGGCACGAAGGTGGCCGGGACCTTCGCACTCGAGGTCGTCTCCCCGGTGTCCGCCGTCTCCCTGCCGGAAACCGCGGCGGTGCTGACCGGCAAGTCCACAAAACTCACCGCGAAAATTTCACCGAAGAACGCGACCGACAAATCGCTCCGCTGGTCTTCGGACAATCCGTGCGCGAAGGTCAACGGGGACGGCGTGGTGACGGGCGTTTCGAACGGTACCGCTGTCATCACCGCATCCAGTGGAAACGGACTATCCGCCTCCTGCAAAGTGACCGTAAAGACGCTGGCGGAATCGATCCTGCTCACCGCCGAGGACGGGCAGACCCTGCTCTATCCCGGCGAGACGGTGAAACTGAACGCCACACTCATCCCAACGGACGCCAGCGAGGTGAAGCTCACCTGGCGCTCCACGGTCTACCGGATCATCAAAGCCAACGGAAACGGCGAGGTGACCGCCTATCGTCCCGGTCAGGCGACCATCACCGCCGAGGCGGCGGAAGGGGACGCGACGGGCAGCATCACGCTGACAGTTCTGAACCCCGCCCCGTCGATCACCCTGAACGCCCAGAACGCCGTGCTCTCCCTGAGCGGCGAGAACACCCTGCTCCTCACCGCATCCTCCCCCAGGGGCACCCAGTTCCGGGCGCTCAACTGGGCCGTCGCCAGCGGCAGCGCAGTCACCGTGGACAACCATGGCCTCGTGACCGCCATCGCCGAAGGCGAGGCGCTGGTCCGCGTCACCACCGACCTCGGTGTCTACGCCGAGTGCGCGATCACTGTACACGCTGAGACCGCAGATTGATTCTGTTCGTCCGCGAAGGTGTCGGCGGGGTACCCATCCATCGCACCCGCGCCCGTATCGTTGATTTTCTGTCCTCGTGCATAAGCAATCCTTTGAGTTGGATATCTCGCTCATAGGCGCCTTTCCATCCCTTGACGCAATACAGTCAATTGGTATATAATTCCTGTAAAGAAATATGAAATATCATATTTTTCGCTTTTTGGGTTTTTCGGGCGCCGTGTAGCTCCCCTGAGCCGTCGCAATTCTGTCTGTCCCTGTTACAACCCTTGCGCGATCGGCTGCGCTTGACATTCGCGCTGCCGCAGGGTGCCTTGCAGTTAAATTGAAATGGGAGGAATTGGAATGAGTCAGATGCGCAAACCACTCTGGCTGCTGATGTTCGCGCTGGCGCTGAGCCTTCTGCTGGCGAGCGGGGCCGCGGCGACAACGCTGTCGGGCGAAAACAAGGGCGTGCTGCCGCTGAACGGCGTGCCATATGCGGTCAGCAACCTCAAAGTCGTCAACAGCTATGTGACCTTTCACCTGGACGCTTCCACGAGGTTCTCCATGAACTCCTCCGTGCCTTCCTACAACGACAAAGTCAGTCTTTATATCTATAAAGGCACGCCGGAGAATTGCACCTTAATTGGGGATTCCGACGGAACAGGCTATCATATTGTCAATGACCGCAAGGTCAATACGCTTAAGCCGCTGTATCTGGCGAAGGGCGACTACACCGTCATGATGTATCCCAACTCCGACAACTCTAGGGCTTCCAGCTGTATCCTGACGGCTTCCGCCTCCCTGCTGCCTTTCGACGACGAAGGCGAAAACGATACGGCGGCCAGCGCCGCGTCCATAGCATTCCCTGGAAGCGCAGAAGGCATCGTCAATAGCGGCGGGGACGTGGACTGTTACAAGTTCACACTGTCGCAGGCAGGCCCGGTGGAGCTGAACGTTCGGAACAAATTCGGCGAGAATGATATGAAAATGAAAGTGCTGACGGGCAGCGTGACCGTCTACTCGACGGAGATGAAGGCCACCGCCGTCAACCAGCTTTCCACAAGACGCCTGTATCTGGATGCCGGAACCTACGTCGTTTCCCTTGATGGCCAATACAAATATCCGGGCTTTGCCTACAACCTGAGTGTGCGTCCGGGCGTCCCGGCCGAAAGCGCCTGGATGCCCTCCTCCGGCACGTTCATCAAGGGAATCCCAAAGCAAATGTTCATCTTCATGTCTGATACCTGTCTGAACTGCGCGCAGTTTGTGTGGACCAGCGACAAAACATCTGTTGCCACCGTGGACAACGGCGTGGTAACCGGCGTCAGCCCCGGCAGCTGCACCATCCGCGCCACCTCTCCCGACGGGCGCTACACGCTGCAGTGCAAGGCGACCGTCAAGGACAACGTGTTCACGCGCAGCAAGCCCTATGTAGGAAAGCAGAAGGGGCTGTACAGCTCCGCCAAAAAGATATACTATCAGGGAGATATGCTATATGTGGAAGTCTATGTCTATAACAAGATGGGGTTCACCACGCCCCCGCTGTACAATTGGGTTGCACTGGTGTACTACCTGAAGGGTTGGGATGATTACGATGACGAGCCTGTCTTCGGCTGCGCGTCGTACCGCTATCTGCATATCCCAAGCATCCGGAAAAACAGTTATACGGTGGTCAAGTTCAGCCGAGACAAGTCGGGCGTGAGGAGGATGGACCTAACGAGCGGACAGTTTGACGCCCTCGTGTGCGACGAGATTACGTTTAAAAATGAGTTTGGGGGCTATGTGAGCTGGAAGGGCCTCCCCCCGAATCGCACCACCAAAAAGCCGCTGAACTGGAAGCTCTACCACGCGCCTATAAAGGAGGGCACATGACATGAAAAGGCTGGTTCGTTTGATTTCCCTGCTGCTCATGCTGACAATACTGCCGTTGCCAGCGCTGGCGCTTACGGAGACGGAACCCAACAACAGCCTTGAGAGCGCCACCGTTCTGGTGCTCAAGAACGCGTATTCCAGCTCTGTCGCCACTACGGCGGATGTGGATTATTACGCTTATGCGCTGAACAGCATAAGCAAACTGCAGTTTGACCTAAGCTGCAACACCTATGAACTCGGCCTGCGCGTATGGGTCACGAAAACGGGCCAGCCAACGCCGGTCAAGTGCTACGAACGCCTCCCTTCCAGCGCGGTCAAGCTCAAAAAAGCCAAGAAAATCAGCTCTGCGCTGATCCTGCCCGCGGGCAAGGTGTACGTGGAGGTATTCGCGGGCGCGGGATCCCCGGCGAAAACAGGCGGCTATTCGCTGTATGCAAAGTCGCTGGGGAACAGCGCCTCTAAACTGAGCCTTGACGCCTCAAGCGTTACGCTGGTGATGGGCCTGGGGACGAAGAAGCCCGTGGTTTCGATCAGCCCGAGTTACTTTGACATGCCCGCGCTTTCTTGGAACAGCGACCATCCCGAGTTTGCGTCCGTCAATCTCTCTACCGGAGAGATCAATCCGGTGGCGCCCGGCTCCGCCATGATCACGCTGTCCGGCGGTGGGATGACGGCCACCATCGCCGTCAAGGTGGTCGCGAACGAATACTATCAGAGCAAGCCCACAACCGGTAGCCGCAAGGGTCTGTATGTCAGCACGCGAAAGCTGTATTACAGCGGAAATGATCTGATGGCCGAGATCTACGTACTCAACCGGACCGGCAAGACGTTGCTTGGCACGATGGAGGACGAATTGAATGTGGCGCTGCTGAGCTACGCCAACATCAAAAGCGGCGAGGTTTTGTACCTGTTCAGCTTCGGCGGCTGGATACCGACCGGCGGCGCGCTGAAAAACGGCAAGTACGCGGTGATCAAGCTCCGGCTGCCGGCCGCGACCGGTACGACCAACCTGAACCTGTACTCAAAAAAGTACCTGGTGACGCTGTACAATCCCGGCATGTATTATACCAAATCCGCGCGCGGGAGGAGCATCTCTGAAAACGGCCTGATCCTCGACGCGAAGGCTCTCCCCGAGCCGGGCATGCAGGCGCTTACCGCCACCGTCAGGTGAATGAACCCCGTAAGGGTAAATTGAAGGGTATATACCATTCCAAGACATGAAAGCAGCCCGGAAATCAAGCATTTCCGGGCTTTTACTATGGTGCTGAAAGCGGGATTCGAATTCCACAGTAGCCATGAAAATACGTGATTCTAAGTAATAGGCGGTTTCGAAACCCTTGAATTTGCTGGGTTCCTAAAGCCTACCATGACAATGGGTTATACACGCTGCAAACGCAGTTGGGGTAAAAATAGGGGTAAACAAAGGGGGCAAAAAAGGCGGCCGCGATGGGCCGCCATGTTCTCACTTGCTTTGAGTATATCCCGCCCGCCGTGCCCGCTCGTGCCCTTTACCAACCATCCAGCCCAAGGTGAACACAATCGGGAGTAAGTTGGCTTCTGGTGCCCGTTGCTCGATCTCCTGGAGCACCAGCACGATGCCCTTGGAAAGCGGTCGCCGCTTGCCAAAGATGTACACAGCGTCGGAGGCGATCGCCGGGGCGAAGTCCTTCGAGGAAAGCACGCCTTCGGTCCAGCCCTGGAAGAAGACACCGCCCCTCGTGGCCTGCTTCTCAGCGTATGCCAGGTCTTTAACTAATTTCTCAATCTGCATGATATATCCTCCTTCAATCGCTTTGTCTTTGGTTGAAAGAGGCCGCGCTTCATGGTATAATAGATTTACCGTGAGGCTTGGCCTTGGGGTGAAAATAGGACGCTGTTTCTCTTGGTCGGGGGGCAGCGTTCTATTTTTTAATGTCAGCCTCAAGCTTCCGAATTCCTCTTCTTGCCGCTTCCATCTGATTAACGTTTTCCTGCTTGCAGTACGCATCAAGAATTAACTTGGTCCGTTCGTCCATTTTAACAGCAATTCGAAAAGGCTTTGGATTGTCTGTTGGCCGACCTCTTCTTTTGTCCAGAATATTCACCTCCTTATTTGGGTCACCTTTATTATAATTCGGGTCACCTTATTTGTCAATACAGATAATTACATTTTTTTAGAAAACCGTTGACATTATCCGCTTGTTGTGTATAATATTTGTTAATTATGTATTTAGTGAGAGGTGTTCATTATGGCTAAAGGCCTTTGGCTTATTGACGGGCACTATCTATTTGCATCAATGCTAGATTTTAAGAAAACAAATACTACGTATAAAGACAGAAACATGAATTATCATAAACTGAAAAAGAGAATTATTACAGAGTTTGGGCTTTCTTCGATCGATGGATTCTACTTTGACACTAATGAAGATAAAAAGGCATTCCTCGCGTCATTGAAAAGCGCTGAACCTTATGGTCCCGGTATCATAGTAAGAATATATGACACCAAAGCAAAAACAGGACTGCAAAGAGGAGTTGATGTTGGCATTGCCACAATGGCGATGCGCCTATATTCTCGATATGATGTGATTATTTTATCTGCTGGCGATGGTGATTATGAGGATTGTGTCGAACATCTTGTTGTTGATCAGAATAAAACACTATATATTGTTGGATACGCCGGGAATATTTCTCCGGAGATTCAGCAATATAGCAAAGGTGTAATGTTGATCAATGAACACTATTTAGATATCTGTGAGTAATGGTGATTGCGTATGATTTATGTTAACAGTTTCGTTGCGTACATCGACTATCTCGGGTTTGCAAACTACGTAAACAGCAACGTAAGATCACCCGAAAAGCCATTACTATTACTTGATGCCTTTAGTTCCGTGACTCAGATGCTTAACATCGAAAAGCAGTTGAAAATAACGGCGTTTTCCGACAACATAGTGATTTCATCAAAAGCTCCAAATATAACAACGGATCTGAAATTTAACTATGAATGGCTGAAATTTATAGTATATATTAATGCTGTTCAAATGTACGTTACAACACTTTCGATTTTACCCATTCGCGGAGGTATTTCATATGGCGGGTTATATTGCAAGAAAAAAATACTTTTCGGAGAATCGATGAACGATGCATACGCTCTAGAAAGCGCCCAGGCTTTTTATCCGAGAATTGTAATCAATCCGAGGTTTATTAACAGCGATTTGGAACCAGAGAATCGCTGTCACGATGTTTTGCACAGTACATTGCTGAATCTCGGCGATAATCCAGAGGAATATAAGCGAAAATTTCCCATATGCAGAGACTTTGATAACGTTCTATTTTGCAACTATTTATCACAAACCTGCGATTACAGCAACAATAGTTGGAACCACAATGCAAAAGATAAATTAGAACAACATAAGCAGTTTATAGTACGTTGCATTTCTCGGACACAGAATAATATTAATGTTAACAGAAAGTATTCATGGATGCGGAATTACCATAATTGGTTTTGTATGCCATTCAAGGAATTTCAGGATTTGCTAATACCAGATGATTCCTCTTATACACATCAGACTTTGTAATTGCGTATCCGCCACAGTACCACCTTCTCAGTGATGCTGGTCCAGCTGGTATTGAAGCCGTTAACGCCCAGGTGCTGATAATACAGGGTTTCATCGTCCAGCGCCCGGCGCAGCTGCCGGTCCCGGCGAAGATCCTTGAAGGCATCCTTCCGGAACTGGTTCGCGCGCTGGAGGCTCACGCCCAGGCCCTCGCCGATCAGAGCGAGCGTCTGCCCCTCCAGGTCGTGCCATACCACAACATCGCGCTTGCGGCCCTCCAGACGGCCCACAGCGGCCCGCACAGCCGCCCGGCGCTCATCGTCAAGCACGCGCGCGTCAGCGTCTGGTAGGCTCTCGTCTGCCAGCAGGTCGGCCCGCGTGGCGTCGCCGTCCTCGCCGATCGGCGCGTCCAGTGACACAGCGCCCAGGTGCGCGCGCTGGCGAGTGCTGCGAATGCCCAGGGCTTCGCGCATAGCCTTAGTGGCGTACAACGTTGCAACGGTGGACCACGCGCCCCTGTCAGGCTCCCAGGCGTCCACAGCG
Source organism: Bacillota bacterium (assembly GCA_023416655.1). Lineage (GTDB taxonomy): Bacteria > Bacillota > Clostridia > Christensenellales > Aristaeellaceae > JAEZHK01. The sequence continues at coordinate 18,659 of JAEZHK010000057.1, read as the reverse complement.
GCCAGCAGGCCCAGGAAGCCTGCCTGCATCAGATCGTCCATATCAACGGCGTTGTCAATGCCCCTGTATCGCCTGGCCAGCGTAAAGAGAAGGCCGGTGTTCCGCTCGTAGAGCTCGCCCAGCCTTGTGTGATCTCCGTTCCGGATAGCCTCGATCAGATCCTTCATCGCACCCTCCGCTTGTGTATGATCGATTTCCTAAGCCTTGTAGGGCAAAATGTCTTCGTCCGTGGGCGTGTGCGTCCGCACTACAAACAGCTTCAGATCGTCCTTGTAGCCCTCGAAGCCGTCCATGCGCTTGATTTCGTACCAAACGCCCTTGAAAACGATGCGCATGAGCACCTTGATATCCGCGCGCCAGTTGACCGTGAAAACGGCTTCTTCTTTCGTTCCGTAGATTTGAGCCGTGCTGTATTCTTCCGTACTCATATCGCGGACATAGGCCCACAACTGCCCCGTGTGGATGGGCTGATACTTGTATTTGGTGAACCCGCTTACATTCTCACCGATGGCTCGGTAGATCGTGATTTTTTTATCCTTCAAAGGCTTCATGGCCAGCCCTCCTATGCGTTCAGAAATTCGTTGAAGTGCTCGTACAGGCCCACGTAGGCGTCTAGAAGGCTTGCAGCCCCGTCTATGCGCTGCTTGGCTGCTTGGGCCTTCACGGGCACGATGTTGCCGTTCCGGTCTGTCTGGATGCCGGTATTCGTCAAGCACCATTTCAAGATCGGGTGGTTGTCGTAGTTGATCTTCTTCGCGGTCAGGTCCGCGCCCATCATCTGCATGGGCAGGGAAAGCGTCTTTGCGCCCTGGATGCAGCGCACCATGTTGAAGCCGTGCCCCTGCATTTCGTCCACCCAGTACCGCGCGCTGTAGCTGTCATAATAGATCCAGGCCGGCGTGATGCCGTGCTCGTTGACCATTTCGAGGAACCATGCCGTCACGTCGCCGTAGTCGATCGTGTTGCCCCTGCACAGGCGCAGAAGGCCGCGGTCGCGCCATTTGTCATACGGGATCTTGTCCTGCTGCACACGCTCCAGAAAGCTATCCTGGGGCAACCAGTACATTTGAGCGATGAACCGTTCCTGCGTCGCCTTGTCGATCATAAGGAGCGTTGCACAGGTTAGGTCGGTGGTGATGGACAAGTCCGCGCCACCGATCGCCCAGCAGCCCCGGAAGCGGGACAGGTCAAAGGTTTTCTCGTTGTTGATCGCGTCGAAGGACAACCACGCGCTGGTCACAGTACCCCGGATGTTGAAATCCTTGCATAGGATGCCGGACAGATCCTTCGGGCTGTTCTTCGCGCGCTCCACCTTGTCGGCCAGATCGGAAACCTTTTTGATCTTACCGATGCCAGGGTTCGCCTTTTCCCACATGGCCGGGTCGGTCCATTCCTCCCGGTCGTCCAGTTCGTAGATGATGGGCAGGAACGTATCATCCTTGAACGTGCCGTCCACGACGCCGCAGGCGTAGGCGTACATGTCGTCGAAGATGCACTCGCGGACCGTGCCAGCGGTGGTAATCATAATCAGCAGCGGCTCCCGGCGCGCGGCCTGGCTCTGCTTCATGACTTCGTACAGGTTCCGGTCCTTGACGCCGTGCAGCTCGTCTATGATGACGCAATGGGCGTTCAGGCCGTCCAGCGTGTCGGCGTTTTTGCCTAGCGGCTGGAACTTGCCCATACCCAACGGGAAGTACAGGTCCGTCTTACGCTTCTTCACGAACTGGTTCAGCTCCGGGCTTTGCCGGACCATGTTGTGGGTTTCGTCGAAGATGATGCGCGCCTGGTCCTTCTTCGTGGCGGTGGAGTAGACTTCCGCGCCGGCCTCGCCATCGGCGATCAGCATGTAAAGCGCGATCCCGGCGAGCATGGTACTTTTACCGTTCTTCCGGGCCACCATGAACAGGGTTTCCTTGAATCGGCGTAGGCCGGTGGCCTTATGGACGAATCCGAACAGCGCCGCGATGAAAGCCTTCTGGAACAGCTCCAGCACCACAGGCCGCCCCGCCCATTCGCCCTTGGAGTGCTTGCAGAAGCGTTCTATGAACTCGATCGGCCGGGCCGCCCGCGCCTCGTCGAAGACGTATTCGCCGGGCTGCTCTATCTCGGAAACCAGGCGGGAATACACCTTGCGCACGCGCTCGGGCACGCGGACCGCGCCGGCGCTGATCGCGGTCCAGTATTCAATGATCGGGTTCATGCCTGCTTGATGAAGTCGTACAGCGCTCCGCCGGCGGTTGCCTGCGCCGCCTTGGGCAACAGGTCGGTGAACTGCTTGCAGATCGAACCGTATCGCTGGACGGTCACGTTGTAGCCCTTGAGCGCCGGGTTATCGACCGGGCCTTCCTCGTCGATGGACGCTTTGAGCGCCTCCAGCGTCCGCGACATGAAGGCGATCTCGCCGGCCAGTTTCTCGGCCACGAGCTTCCGATCGTCAGGAACCAGCAGGATCATCTTCTTCAGCCGCATATCTGCGGATGTTCCGCTAGATTTCCGGGTCGCCATCGTAAAACCTCCTATGTTGAAACTTCACAGCCCTTGGAGAGGTTTCCTGATCTCCCCATCTCGGTGCCCTGGGCCCCTCTTTGATCGGTCAGGCCGGGGGGACTTGAACCAAATTGCCTTGCCCATCGAACCGTAATCCCGCCGCCGTCGCGTCGCTGCCCATATGCTCGATGTTATGACAGTCGATACAAAGCGCTTCAAGGTTCACCCAATCGAGCGTAATGGACAGATCGCCTATATTCTCGGGGTTTATGTGCCTTTTATGGTGGACTATGCGCGCAAGACTGCCACACCGCTCACAAACGTAATGCTGACTGGCCATGTACGCCGCTTGCGTATCGTGCCATGCCCTGCTGTGGTAGAATCCGCGCGCATAATCCTTCGCCATAACCTCTTACCCCTCGCTGTTGATCGTCCGCGCTCGGATCGTCAGCACCTTCAGAATGCCGTCGATGGCGCGCTGGAGCTTGTCCGCCTCAGCCTGTTCGGCGTGATACCACAGCGTCAGTAGGAACTTCCCGGCAGTCTCGGCCAGCGGGTCGGTTGCCTGGGCTTCTGCCGTCATGCCGGTGGTTTCCTCGATGTATTCCGGGATCGCGGCAAGCAATCCCTGAATCACCTCGTCGTTGTCGGTGCCGTCCAGTCGGAGCCACTCCCGCGCCTTGTCAAGGGTCATAAGCTATACCCCCGATCAGGTCGCACTGACGGCCAGCTTCACGAACGCTTCCGTCACGATCGGCTTGCAGTCCGCGATCGCCATCGCCCGGTAGTCGATCAGGCCGCTCTTGAAGCTGGATTCGCGGGAAACCTCCACCGCGATACCCTCGGCCAGGTTGTAGCCCAGATACTGGAAGTTGCCGAAGAAGGCGTTGTCATCGGCGATGTTGTCATCCACCACCACGTCGAAGCCCAGAATCTTACCGATGTTCTCGGCCTTCGGGTCGGCGATGAAGATGGGCCGCTTGTTTTCGTCCACCAGACCATAGAAGCGGTTGTACAGCGTCGCGTTGTTCATGGCCCACTTGGCGCCGTTCGCATAGCCGCGCTTGAGCTTGGCCACAGTGGCCACCACGTCGGCGTAGGTCAGACCAGCAAGGGCTGTGAAGCTCTGCGTGTTGCCGCTGTTCCAGGTGATTCCGGACACAAGGCCGGTGCCCTGTGCGGTGCCATTACCGTTCACCAGCGCGTCGGCAATACAGGCCATCACGCAGTTGGTCAGCTCATCCACGATGTAGCTTTCAAACGCCGCGATGCTCATGCGCTTGGCTGCCGCGCTGATCGAGAACACCTTGAGGATCTCGTAGCCGTTGAAGGCCACAGCCGCGATGCTGGGTTCCCCGCTCTCGACGGCCGCGCCTTCGGTGTGCCAGCTGGCCTTCGTGCTCGGCGTGCCGACAGGAACGCTGATCTTGGTCGGCAGGTTGAACGCGCGGCAGATGCCCATCAGGCCGCCCATCGTGCGGGCCTTGCTGATGACTTCGTTCAGCGTGGCGGTCGGCAGCACGGCGGCTACGTCGGTCACGGTGCTGAACGCATCGGCGCGGTGCTCGCCCAGCGCGCGGGTATAGGCCGCTTCCTCGAAGCTGTTGAGCGTTTGGCCCAGTAGCTTTTTGAAAAAGGCGCTACGGTACTCCGCGCTGGCCAGCACGTCGCCGTTGGTCGCCTCGAAGCTGGCGCGGCGCTCGAAGCCCATGCCGGTGATGGGGTTGAACTGGCCGCGCTGCTGCGGGTCCTGCCCGCCTTGCTTGTCCTGGATGTTCTGCTTCGCCTGCTGGAGGCCGGCGATCTCGATGTTCAGTGACATGATGTCGGCGTTGGGGTCGGTTTCGATGGTGCCCTTGATCTCGGCGGCGCGGCGCTCTATTTCCTCAAGGCTCGCTTCCCGGTAGTGGTTGAAGGCTTCCGCAATGGTCTTGAACTTCATGGGTTTATCCCTCTTTCATCATGATTTTGTTGCAGGCAATGATTGCCTGCGCCCTTTGGGTGTCGGCTTCCTGCATGGCCGCACGTGCTTCCACGCTAGCCTGCGGGTACGCCGGAAACGGTACGATGGAGCATTCCAGCACCTTTTCGATCTTGAAGATCTCGCGGGTGCGCTTGGTTGCGTCGTACCGGTCGCCGCCCGGCGGAACCTTGAATGCGAACGACATGCCGGAAAGATCGCCGCGCGATACTGCCGTATGCACGCTTCGGGCGTCCTCGGTGTCGGGCAGCGTCGCCGCCATTTCAAGCCCTGCCGGGCCGACGGTCAGCTGCATCGTCTTGGGTGTCCGGGCAAGCGGTACGCGACTCGCGTCATGGTTGTACATCAACCGCACGTCGGATAGGTCCGCGCTATCCAGCGCGCCCCGGCGGATTACCTCGGTAAACGGCCCAGCCGGGCCGTTGATCGTGGTGGGCTGCTCGTACACAATGGGCGTACCGCATATCATAAGGCCCGCCCCTGCCGGGGCCTCGGCTCTTACTTCACAGATTCGAAGCTCTTTCATGTTTGTTTCCCTCCAAGTTGGTATTGGTCGGCCTTGTTGGCTGATACCATGTTCAGCGTTTGAAGTCGCCGGTCGCCGTCTTCCACAGCGGGCATGTTCAGGATTTCTAGCGCCTGGTTGATCGTCAGCAGGCCATAGGGCATGAGCTGGGCAATCAGGCTCACCTTTGTGGCATTGCTGGAGAACTGGAGCCGCCCGCTCTCGAACAGAATCGAATTTCCGAATGCCTGCTCCCGGTCATTGAAGGTCTTCCGGGTGAATTCCAGGCTCATTTGCACCGCAATCGGCTCCAGTGTCGATTCGTAGAACGCCGCCCATTCGTCTTCGGTATAGGAGCTGCTCACGATCTTCTCCGAAATGCCCAAGTAGTCGTAGATCTTCGTCTTGACCGCCGCCAGCTGCTTATCGTCGATGATGGCCGGGTTCGTCGTGATGGGTACGTACTCGGTCTTCTGGTCCGTGGCCACCACGCCGCCATCGTTGGCGATGGTCATGTAATCAGCGATGAAACGGTCCTTTTCTTCTTTGAGCTTCTCCGGGGCCATAATTTGCGTGAACTTCAAAATGCCGCGGATGTTTGCCCCTGCCTTGATGCCGCTGATAATGCCCTCGTTCTGCGTGTGCGCCAGCTCCAGCGCAGGCGAAAGCGCATCGTTCGAATCGCCCAGCAGGTCATTGTCGTTGAAGTTGCGGCGCAGGTGGATCACGTCCGCATAAGGTAGCGTCACTTCCTGCCCGCCGGCGAACCGGAACCGGCAGTACAGCGTCCCGGTCGGATCGGCGATGAAATCCACATAGGCGGGGCGAAGCGGGTACACCGCCGCGATCTCGCCCCGGAGGCCGCGCGCCAGGAAGGCGAAGGCGTTGTTGTACAGGAACAGGTGTGTCACCAGCTTGTACAGCATGTCATAGGCGCTTATGTAGGGATTGGGCTGCACCTGGAGAAGTCGGTTCAGTCGCCCGCCCTCATAGGGGGCCGTATGACCGCCGTCGCGGATCACATGCGCGCCCTTGAGCTTGGCCGCGTTGCGCGCGATCGCGTCCACCGCGCCCCGGTAGATGTCGTTGGCGTAGGCATCACCGCTCCAGGCCGTGAAATAGGCCGTAGGCCCGCCCAGTACCTCGGCGCGCTGCATCACCACAGGCGCGGGGGGGCGTCGGAAGATCCTCTGGAAGATACTCATTCTTGCTCACCTTCCAACTCCCGAATGATCCGCTCCAGCTTACTGGTAGGGCGTTTTTCATCGCTCGGTTCTTCGTAAATCGCTCTGATTTCCGATGCATTGAATAGCCCCGGTTTCCCTCCATCACCAGGGGTAATGTCCAGGAATCCCGGCAGCCAGGGGCACACGTGAACCTGACAATGCCGAATGCGCCTTCCATCCCCGAGATGTACTTCATACTCCATGAATGCGTCCTCCGTTTCTCGCCGGTTTTCTAAGCTTGTAGCAGAATCATTCGCCCAGCAGGACCTCAAGAGCCCGCACCCGACGCTCTTTTGTGATCCCTTCGCGTCGGTTTCCCTCGACGTGCACAGGAACCGCACACAACTCCGCGATGCGGGAAAGCGTTCGCTTGTGCGCCATGTCAACCGGGTTCCGTACTTCCTCCAGCGTCAAGTTGGTAGTGACGATCAGCGGCTTTCCCGAATCATAGCGGGCGTCAATGATCGCAAACGCGTTCTCAATTCCCGTAGGGGTTAGCCGTTCAAAGCCCACATCATCAAGCACAAGGAGCGATACACGCCGCACCTCTTCAAGAACCGCTTCGCGCTTGTCGCCGAAGTTAGCCGTCATTCGTGCTGTAAGATCAGGAATAGACGTAATGGCCGCGCCAATCTCACGCTCGATCAGGGCATTGACGATGCACGCCGCAAAGAAGGTCTTTCCGCACCCAGTCGCGCCCCACATCAGAAGGCCGATCCTGTCCGCGACGATCCTTTCCCAGCGATCCACGTAACGCCGGCAAATTTCGCAGGTTCTAGGGTCCTTGCCGTCATCGACGGTGAATACGCATTCCTGCAAGCGCGCGTCAGGTATTCCCATGGCCCGAAGCTCAGCGGCCCGCTGAACGCGCCTGCGCTCCGCGCGCTCGGCCTCCAGCTTGTTCTGTCGCTCCAACTCGCAGGGGCAAGCACTCGGCACGCGTAGCGTGTCACCCTTGGTGTCGCGCATGAATGCAGGCGTTTGGAAAAGGCGTTCTTTAGGAGCGTGGCACTTTCCGCAATGCAGCAGGCCGTCGGCAGAATCGACGTAATCTCCGTCTTGCCGTCCGGGCGCGTCCGATCCTATCGAGGACAACAGCGCGTCCATCATGTCAGGCTTGTCCACGTTGTTTCGCCTCCAGTCGCCGCATAAACTCGTCTCCGAAATCGTCGTCACGGTGCTTGTATCGGTCGGGGTCGTTTGGGATCGAGAACGGATCATAGGCCCTTGACGCGGGTTTCTGTGGCTGCCCGGGTCGAACGTCGTTGCGCTGCTCCCAGGTCCTCACGGCGGCCTTCCAGTCACGCATCGGGTTCCGGCCTACCCTCCAGCCATTCGCCTCGTAGAAATCCAGGAAGCGTTGTGGGTCAACCTGATTTCCTCGCTCGGCGCAATATGCCTGTACTTCCTCCAACGTGGGAATCTTGAAAACCGGTTTCTTTGGTTTGGCCGAAAGATCGAGGGCTGGCGGAGCGGACGCGACGCCCGTATCCCCCGTATCCATATACTCTTTGTCTTCTCTTAGTCTTCTCTTAGTCTTAGTAGCGTGACATGCGTTACTATCACGCGTTACATCCGTGACTGTCACGCGTGATGCATCCGTGACGGTATCGGAAGCGTCACGTCTCGGTTCAGAACGGAGGCGATCCCGGCGGCGCTGTTGCCGGATGCGGGCCTGTTCACGCTGAGCTTCGCGCATATCCATGAGTGCGCCCACATGGTCAGCCCAGTCATGGACGATGTAGCCGCCTTCCACGCGCTCAAGCAGCCCCGTGGCGTACCCGGGCGGCACAACGCACAGGGCGTCAAATAGCTCCTGGGCATCGCCCTGCCAGCGCATCTTTTCCGCGGCTACTTCCACATCATCGGCGGCAATAAAGCCATCCTCGCGGTTCGTGGCCGCCCATAGCCACAGGCGAACGAGCTTGCCCATGAGCAAATCCCGGTCGATTTTAAGCACTTTCGCGGCTGCTATTAGCTTCTTATGATCCGGCAGCGTATCATGGAGCTTCAACCAGAGAGCCAACCCGATCACCTCCCTACGCCGCGTTTCGTTCCCTTCATCCCTTACAGCCTCTCACCTTGGCGATTACCAGGCCAATCACCGCCCCGATCTTCCAAACGGTACAGAATCCAGCTCGGAAGCACTTTCATCCTGTCGGGGATGCGGTTAAAGCTCATACGTTCACCGCCCACCGACGGAAGCGATCATCGCCTGGTCACTTGCCTGCGCATCCAACCAACGTTCAAGGCTAGCCACAGGAATTAGAATACGCCGGCCTAAGGTGATAGCTGGAAAGCCTCTCTGCTTGACTAAAGCGAATGCCGTAGCTCGAGAAATGGAAAGGCGCTTGCCCATTTCTTCAACGGAAATACAAAGACGCTCTTGCGAATCCATATTTTCGTGCCTCCTTGTTAAAATAGGTACTTTACAGCCCTGCAAATACATGTTATACTGACGCAGAACCGAAATCAATTAAATTCGGTTTCGAATTCGATTTGTGTGGAGGGGTAGTATGATTCCGATAAAGGAGCATTTTCCGTCTGGACATGTAGCAATCGTTCACTATCCAAAGGCCAGCTTCAGTACATATGCGATCGCCGAAAAAGACGGGAATCATTATATAACGGGCATACCAACTGGGCGGAGTCTGAGCGAAGTTCTTGAAAGCTCATATTCCTCCTATGACTTCTTCCCGACGATTACTAACACAAATTCGGAATTTGGCACATGTTCATCTATTGATGCACTTATTGAATTCTTGTCATTGGCGCATCTGGTATTCCACAAGCATAAACTATGTATTGAAGAGGTTTCTCCCCTGGGCGACATTGACATAATTGTCACAAATCCTGCTGCTTTTGCTGAAGCAATATTCCCTTATGTGCAGAAATATGGCATATTTACTGCTGGATTTACAGTATTTGAGCCCCTTCGACCCGGTGAAGCTGTCAGCAACCATATATTGGGACGAGATTTGACTGGTTTCGCATATGGGCTATCTTCTTTGTTTGAGATTTTTTTATGCTGGTGTTATCTAGAATGGGGCGAGAGCATCGAAGTGTTTCCACGGCTGCATAAATACCTGGCGAATGAAAGCCCAATGTCAATGGAAGCAGCTTGCAGACGTATCATTGCTGGAGAAGCTGAAGGTACTGAGGTCGTTTTATACTACACGTATATGGGTAATGCCCTTCGCCCTGAAGCACATGCAAATAGTTTCATAAATGCGCTGTGCTATCAAATGCTTGGACTCGTTTCGTTGGGCGAAGCTGCTCACGACGGTCTCGTAGTTTCTACTTGCAAGCAGTGCGGAAAGCAGTACATGAAAAAACACGGGAATTCCGCGCTTTGCGAAGAATGCAGAAATCCTAGAGAGAAGTCAAGAGCCTTCCGAAACAGAGAACGCATTAAGAAGGAGGCAGAATCACATGCCCAGTAAGCGAGCAAATCATGAGGGCAGTATTCGCCAACGCCCTGATGGACGCTGGGAAGCCCGCTACACCGTAGGACGCGATCCTGGATCCGGTCAGCAGATTAGGCGTTCGGTCTATGGCTCGACGCAGGACGAAGTTCGGAAGGCTCTCCGCCAGGCCACAACCGCTATTGATGAGGGAACCTACATGGAGCCTTCAAAGATGACGGTCAGCCAATGGCTTAACACATGGCACGCGGAGTACATCGGCAGCGTGAAGCCCGCTACCGTTGCCTCATACGCACAACATATCAAAAATCACCTGAAACCGGCGATCGGTGCCGTGAAACTGCGCATACTCAATGGCACACAGATTCAAAAGCTCTACAACGACATGAGCCGGGAGGGTCTGAACGCGAAGACGGTTAGAAATGTTCATGGCGTCCTTCATAAGGCACTCGCCCAGGCCGTCAAGCTGGGCTATCTTCGGGCGAACCCCTGCGACGCCTGCACCCTCCCCCGCGTTGTCAAGAAACCAATGAAGCCGCTGGATAGCCCGGATATTTCCGCTCTCCTCCAGCGCCTGGAAGGCCACAAGTTTGAAACGCTTTTCAAAGTCGATCTATTTACAGGCATGCGCCGGGGTGAACTCATAGGCCTGCAATGGCCCTGCGTGGATTTCGAGAAGGGCGCGATCACGATTGACAAACAACTCCAGCGGGAACGCAAGAAAGCAGGAAAATGGTCTTTCGGTTCACTCAAGAACGACAAGGCGCGCATCATCACGCCCGCGCCCACCGTCATGCAGATTTTGAAGGACCACAAGCGCAAACAGGCTGCCGACCGTCTCCGTGCTGGCGTCCTGTGGGATGAAGGTGATTTCAAGGGCCTCGTGTTCACGGATGAACTCGGAGGCCATTTGGACGGCTGCACCATCTGGCGCTACTTCAAAAAGCTGGTGCGCGAGATAGGCGCACCTGAAACACGCCTTCACGATCTCCGACACACCTACGCCGTTTCTTCCTTGCGCGCCGGCGACGATGTGAAGACGGTTCAAGAGAATCTCGGCCATCACACGGCCGCATTTACGTTGGATCAATACGGCCATGTCACAGAGAGTATGAAGCGTGAGAGCGCCGCGCGCATGGAAGCGTTTATAAAGAGGCTACAAACCCCGTAGGGGTAATTCTAGGGGTAAACCCAGCAAAAACGACATAGAAAAGGCCCGGAAACGCTTGTTTTCCGGGCTTTCTCCATGGTGCTGAAAGCGGGATTCGAACCCGCACGCCTCGCGGCAGGGGATTTTAAGTCCCCGGTGTCTGCCATTCCACCATTTCAGCCCGCGCAGAACATTATACATCGAGAGCGACGCAATGTAAAGCGGCGGAAGGGCGGAAAATGGTACACGGCGAGGCGGAAAAGCCAAGGGGGTTACGCGTTGGGATCAAACCCCTAAAAGTCCCGGAGGTAGACAGTAGTGGAGATGCCTAAGCGCTGTTTCATGCTTCGGGATCAAACTCCTCGAAATCCCGGAGGTAGACCTGGGCGGAGCGGCTCATCTCGCGGCTGAAGCCACTCAGGTACTTGCGCTTGCAGAAGGCCTGCACGGCCTCGCGGAAGCCCAGCGCGCGGTGCTTTCCATCCGCTTGTTCGCGGCTCTCCCACATCTCCTTAAGCTCATCCTCTGAAAGATCCCGGAAGCGGTTCTCAAACACGATGTACCGCGCGTCAAAGCGGGCGGGCTTGGTCCGCGCCTTCTGCGCCTCGGTCGGGTAGCCGATCACCAGCATGCAGGCGGGCACGAGAAGTTCCGGAAGGTTCAACATTTCCCGGTGCTGTTCGCAGTTTTCCAGGATGTCGCCGATGTAGCAGCTGGCAAGCCCCAGGCTCTCCGCGGCCACCGCCGCGTTCTGCGCCGCGATGCACGCGTCGGCGATTGCGAGGAACAGGTCCCCCGGCCCTGCCGCGCGCGGTTTCTCGCCCGCAAGCTCGTAAAGCCGCGGCCAGCGCCTGCAATCGGCGAGGAAGATGAGCACCAGCGGCGCTTTGGCGATGAAGGGCTGGTCGTCGCAGGTGACGGCGAGGCGCGCTTTCAAGGCCGGGTCGGTGATGTCGAGGATGGTGTAGAGCATTTGGTTGCCCGCGGTGGGCGCCTCGAACGCCGCGCGCAGGATGGCCTGTTTGGTTTCCTCCGGCACGGGCCTGTCCTCGAACACCCGGACCGATTTTCTTTCGTAGAGCAATTTTAGCGTATCGTTCATGGCGTCTCCTCTCCCCCGCCTTGCGGCGGACCTTTTCATTATACCATAAAACGGCTTTCCCGTCGCGCTTACAGGCTTGGCCGCAGCCGCGGGCGAAAAGTAACTGCCGCCGATATTTTTCTTGTGCGGCGCGCATTTTTAATGTAGAATGGTTGCATCTGCCAGGGAGGGATCGGGATGAACATACTGGTTAGCGCCTGCCTTCTGGGCGCGTTTTGCCGCTTTGACGGGCAGTGCACTGAGGACGCGCGCGTGATGGCGCTTGCCAAAGAGCACACGCTGATCCCCGTCTGCCCGGAACTCTACGGCGGGCTGCCGACGCCCAGGCTCCCCGGCGAAAAGCGCGGCGAACGGGTGTACGACAAATCCGGCGCCGACGTAACCGAACCCTACGCCCGTGGCGCGGAGGCGGCGCTTCATTTCGCGAAGCTCAGTGCTTGCCGCTGCGCGGTGCTCAAGGAGCGCAGCCCGTCCTGCGGCGTTGGGCTGGTTTACGACGGCAGCTTCACGGGCAAGCTGGTGCCCGGCGACGGTCTGACCGCCGCGCTGCTGAAGGAAAACGGAATTGTGGTTCTGACCGCGGACAGGCTGAGCGAAATCGCGACCTGCGATACGGAGGCAACGCCATGAGACTGATCACTTTCATCCACAATGGCAAGGAACGCGTCGGGCGGGTGGACGGGCGCGCGGTCTACCCCATCCAGGGGTATCAGAGCATGCTGGAACTGATCCGCTCCGGCGCGAAGCCCGAATCGCTGCGCTCGATGGCCCCGATCCCCGTCACATCGGTGGACGTGCTCGCGCCCATTCCCGAGCCGGGGCAGGATGTCATCTGCCTGGGCCTCAACTATCAGGAGCACGCGGAGGAATCCTCCCGGTTCAAAAGCGAGGTCTTCGAGAAATCCAATTCGGCAGTGTACTTTTCCAAGCGGGTGAACCGCGCCGTCGCGCCGGGGGACCCGATCCAGGGCCATCTGGACCTGGACGAGCAGCTGGACTATGAGGTCGAGCTGGCGGTGATCATCGGCCGGGACGCACGGAACGTGCGCAAGGAGCTGGCGTTCGATTACATCTTTGGCTATACCATTTTGAACGACGTCAGCGCGCGCAGTCTGCAGGGCAAGCACAAGCAGTGGTACTTCGGCAAGAGCCTGGACGGCTTCACGCCGATGGGGCCCTGCATCGCCACGGAGGATGAGTTTGGCCGCCCGCCTGCGCTTGAAATCCTGTCCTCCGTCAACCGGGAGCCGCGGCAGTTCAGCAACACCAATCAGATGATCTTCGACATCCCCCACATCATCTCGGAGCTGTCCGGCGGCATGACGCTGAGGGCCGGGACGATCATCTCCACCGGCACCCCGGCGGGGGTGGGCATGGGCATGCAGCCGCCACGCTTTTTGAAAAAGGGCGATGTGGTGCGCTGCGAGATCGAGGGGATCGGCGTACTCGAGAACATGGTCATGTAGGACGCCCGCGCGGGGCACAAATCAGACGGAGGAAGCCAAATGAAATCAAACGGCTGGGCCGACTGGGTTTTCCGCTTTGTCAAGGGGGTATTCATCGGGAGCGGGTTCATCCTGCCCGGCGTCAGCGGCGGCGCGCTGGCGGCGGTGTTCGGGATCTACGAGAAGATCATCTCCTTCCTTTCGAACATCTTCAAGGACTTCAAGGCGAACGTGCTGTTCTTTATCCCGGTGGGGCTGGGCATGTTCGCGGGCGTCTTCCTGTTCTCCTTCGTGGTCAGCTACATGCTGGGCAACGCCGAGACGTACACGCTCTGGTTCTTCATCGGCTGCATCGTCGGCATGCTGCCCGCGCTGTTTAAGCAGTCCGCCAAAAAGGGCCGCAAGCCCTGGCACCTTTGGCTGGTGGCGCTGGTATGCGCCGCGTCGTTCTTCGCGCTCAGCGCCTTCAAGCCCGCCGGGTCGGAAGAAGCCGCGCTGGCCGCAGCCAGCGCAAGCGGCGCGCAGTACGGCCCGCTCACCTGGCTGATGGCAGGCGGCATCATCGGCCTGGGCGTGATCGTGCCCGGCCTCAGCCCGTCAAACCTCCTGGTTTACATGAGCCTGTACAAGCCCATGACCGACGGCATCAAGGGTCTGGACTTTCTGGTGATCCTGCCGCTGGCGGTGGGCGCGCTGGCCAGTGTGATCCTCTTGTCAAAGCTCATGAAATTCATCTTTGAACGGGCCTACGCGGTGCTCTACCACTGCATCCTGGGCTTCGTGTTCGCCTCCACGCTGATCATCGTGCCGTTCAACTACAACTACCTGAGCATCGGCGGAATGTGGAGCCTGTTGGCGCTGGCAGCGGGCGCGGCGCTGGCGTATGGCATGAGCCGTCTGGAGGACCGATACAAGCCGGAAGAATAGGCCGCCATTCGGTCATAGAAAAGCCCCGCACCCTCCTTGATAGGAAAGCGCGGGGCTTGATTGTATTCGTTTGTTCAGGCGAGGCCCGCCTTTTGAAGTACTTTCGCCGCAGCGGCGTTGGCCTTCCGGGTCAGTTCCGGCTCGTCCACGCCCACCAGCTTCCCGTCCCGTGCGACCACGCGGCCGCCCACGGCCACCAGCTTTGCGGGCGCGCCGTAGCCCACCGTGCCCAGGAACGCCGCGGGGTCCTGCCGCGCGCCTGCGCACTCCAGCCGGTCCACGTCGATCAGGAAGAAATCCGCCGCCTTACCCGCTTCCAGCGAGCCGATGTCGCTCCGGCCCAGCACCCTGGCGCTGCCCTTTGTTGCCAGCTTCAAAAGGTCATACCCGCCCGGCGCGCGGCCGCTCCAGGCCAACCGATGCATTAAGTATGCTGCTCTGATCTCGGCCATCAGGTTCGAGCAGTCGTTGGACGCGCTGCCGTCCACCGCCAGCCCCACCGGCACGTCCTTCTGCAGAAGATCCGGAATGCGGCACACGCCGGAGGCCAGCTTCATGTTGGAGACCGGGCAATGCGCCACCCCCGTTTGCGTTTGGGCCAGCAGATCCAGTTCCCCGTCGTCAAAGTGGATGCCATGGGCATACCACACGTCGCTGCCCACCCAGCCGACGGATTCCATGTAGTTTAGCGGGCGCATGCCCACGGCCTCCAGGCAGTAGTTCTGCTCATCCACCGTTTCGCACAGGTGCGTGTGCAGCCGGACGCCCAGTTGCCGCGCCAGCACCGCCGTCTCCTTCAAAAGGTCGGTGGTCACGCTGAAGGGCGAGCAGGGCGCGAGCACCACCTGCTTCATCGAAAACGCCGACGGGTCGTGGTGCACCTCCACCAGCCGCCCGCTTTCCTCGAGGACCCTGTCCACCTTCTCCACCAGATCGTCCGGCGGCAGCCCGCCGTCGGACCGCCCGCGGGACATGCTGCCCCGGGCCGCTACCAGTCGCGCGCCCAGCGCCTGTGCCGCGTCGAATTCCCGATCCAGAAAGCCCGGCGCGCTGCCGGGGAACACGTAGTGGTGATCCATCACCGTCGTGCAGCCGTACTTGACCAGTTCGCCGATGCCGGTCAGCGCGCCGTAATAGACCCATTCCTCGTCCATGTGCCGCCAGATTTCGTACAGCGCGCGCAGCCAGTCGAAGAGCTCCAGCTTCTGCACGCCGGGCAGGTTCCGGGTGAACGTCTGGTACAGGTGATGGTGGGTGTTGACAAGCCCGGGGTAAACGAAGCAACCCCGGGCGTCGACGGTTTCGTCGGCAGAGGGCGCTTCAGGGCCGACGGAGCGGATGATCCCGTCCTCGGCGTAGAGGTTCGCGTTTCTCAGCACGCGGTCGCCGCCGTCCACGGTGACGATCGCCTCGGCGTTTTGAATCAGGATGGACGCCATGCATTTCCTCCTAACCAATATTGTCTTTCCGCGCGCAGGGGCCTGGGGACTGAAGCTGCGCCTCGACATCCGAAAGCGCGATGGATGAAAGCCTTTCGAAGCAGGCTTGGTTGAGCGCTTCGTACACCCGGTCCATGGCGGTCGCCATGCCGGAGGCCACCATGCAGTCCATGGATGGATCGCCAGAGCGCCAAAGCGCCGCGACGGGTTTTTCCTGCAGCGCGTCGGCGACCTGTTGAAGCGTCAGTCCAGCGGGGTCGAGCGAGAAGCGGTAGCCGCCCTCCGCGCCCGCCTTTGCCTCCACCAGCCCAGCCTGCTTGAGCTTCGCCATCACCTTTCGCACACGGGCGGGGTTGGTGCAAACGTTCCGGGCCAGCGCCTCACTGTCCAGGGTCTCGCCGCGCTTGTGGAGGTAGACCAGCGCGTGCACCGCCACCGCGAATTCTCCGGTCATGCGCCCATCCCCCTCCATCAACTTCGCTGTACGCAAACTGTTGACAAACCTCGTCGTACCTTCCAACCGTTTCCGGCGACTTGTCGGCGGGAACGCAGTTTCCATAACCAGTGCGAACACTGGTGGAGGAAACATTATCACAAGTCAGTGCGCCGTCCGGGACGCCCGCGGGCGTTTCAAGCGCACGCAGTTCTTCCCATCGCGTTGAAAAGCCGCTTGCGGGTTTTCAACGCTCTGTATCGTAGGGCCAGTCGATGATGCCGCCGAAGTCGTATACGGCGGTGTACCCCATCGCCAGAAGCTTGTGAGCCGCGTCATTGCTGCGGCGGCCGGAGCGGCAGTAGATCAGGATCTCCGCATTCTTGTCGGGCAATTCCACAGGCATTTCATCCACGATGCCCTCGTTGGGCACGTTGATCGCGCCGGGGATATGCCCGGCATCAAATTCCTCCGGCGTGCGCACGTCGAGAATCAGCACAGGGTCCCCGCTGTCGATGCGCGCCTTGGCCTCCTCGGCAGTGAGCTTATGGTATTCCGCCGGTACGGGCGCAGCCGTCTCCGTCGGAGCCGCCGTCTGGGTGGCCGCCGCGACCGGCTGGGCGTTGTATGCGGAACAGTTCCTTGCGGACGCGCCGATCACACCCCACACGCCCAGAATACCCGCCGCCACCAAAGCGAGTACCGCCCAAAAAAACTTCGTCATGCCGAACCTCCATTCTGTAACTGAATCAGTTACATATCGCATCTTCAGCATAACGCCGCGCATGGAGGCCGTCAAGCGCAGTTTTTGTTAAACGCAAGCTGCTTCAAGCCGTACAGCCTGCGTTATGTAAATGTAGAGTACCTCAGTCCCTCACGATGGCCGCCAGGAAGACCAGTTCCTCGCCCCCGTCGTTCTCCACCGAGTGGCCGAACCCGTTGGGCGTACTGATCGTATCCCCCGCCGACACGCGCACCGGCGTCCCGTTGTCGTCCACGACGCCGGAACCCGCGAGGAAATGGTAGAGTTCCGTCTCGTTCTCGTGCACGTGGTAGCCGATGGAGGCGCACGGCGCGAGCCGCACCATCGAGAAGAGCCTGAGGTTCTTCGGGATTTCCGTCGCCAGCGCGGTCAGTTCCACCGCTCCGTTTCCGCCGCGCATGCGTTCGCGCGTTTCCGTGGTGTGGGTTTCCTTCTTGTACAGCATGGGATGCGCTCCTTTCAACCTTCGGGATTATTTGTCCGCGCCGGGCCTTTGCGTCGGCGCAGAAAACAGAATTCATTCTTTTCATAGTCCAGTACGCCCTCGGCCCTGAGCCTGGAAAGCTCCGAACTCATGGCGCTGCGGTCCACGCACAGGTAATCGGCCAGTTCCTGCCGGTTGAATGGGATCATGAAGCTGCGCGACCCCGCCTCGCGCGCCTGTTCCGTGAGGTAGGAGAGCAGCTTGTCCCGCGTGGAGCGCCGGGAGAGGTGGCGGATCTTCGCGCCCAGCATGATGTTCTTGCGCGCCAGGATCGCCATCAGGTTTTCGATCAGCCGCGAGTGGAAGGGGCAGGCGGTCGGGCAGGTGACCAGGATCCTTTTCACATCGATCAGCATCACGTCGCAGTCGGCCACCGCCTCCACCGAAAAGGGCAGGTGCTCCGCGCCCGCGCAGGCGAACGCCTCGCCGAAGAGGTCACCCGCCTCCATCCTGCCGATGATGGTGCGGTTGCCCATTGGGTCCTCGGCGACCACCTGCACCGCACCGGACGTGATCATCCCCACCGACGGCGCGTCGCCCGCCGATAGCACCATTTCGCCCTTTTTATAGCGCCGCGGCACCGCCTGCAGGCAGTTCATCAGGCTTTCACGCTCCGGGCCTTCGATTCCGGAAAACAAATGTTCCACGCTCTGTCCTCCTGTTGGATTTCCAACAGACATCCCGCCTGCATTGTACTAAAATGAGACCGTAAAGTCAAGGAGGTGCTCCAACATGAAGCGCAGAATCATTCACATTGACGAAGAAAAATGCAACGGCTGCGGCGCGTGCGCGGCGGCCTGTCACGAAGGCGCCATCGGCATGGTGGACGGAAAGGCGCGCCTGATGCGCGAGGACTACTGCGACGGCCTGGGCGACTGCCTGCCCGCCTGCCCCACCGAAGCGATTACCTTTGAGGAGCGGGAAGCCCCTGCCTACGACGCCGCCGCGGTAGCCGCCGCGGCCAAGGCCAAGGCTGCGCCCGCCCACGACGCCGAGCCGCTGCCCTGCGGCTGCCCCGGCACCCACTCAAGGCCCATCGAGCGGAAGGCCCCGGCCCAGCCGGAAGCCGCGCCCAGCGCCGCGCCGGTGAGCCAGCTCAACCAGTGGCCCGTGCAGATCAAGCTGGCGCCGGTCAACGCGCCCTACTTCAAAGGCGCGAACCTTCTGATCGCCGCCGACTGCACCGCCTACGCCTACGCGGACTTCCACCGCCGGTTCATGAAGAACCACGTGACCCTGATCGGCTGCCCGAAGCTGGACAGCGGCGACTACGCCGACAAGCTGACCGAGAT
>JAEZHK010000006.1 GCA_023416655.1 Bacillota bacterium | reverse complement strand
GCGCTGATCGACAACGGCCGCCGCGGCCGCGCGGTGACCGGCGCGGGCGGGCGCCAGCTCAAGAGCCTTTCGGACCTCTTGCGAGGCAAGCAGGGCCGCTTCCGCCAGAACCTTCTGGGCAAGCGCGTCGACTACTCCGGCCGTTCGGTCATCGTCGTCGGCCCCACGCTGCAGCTCTACCAGTGCGGCCTGCCCAAGGAGATGGCGCTGGAGCTGTTCAAGCCCTTCGTCATCGAGCGGCTGGTCAACATGGGCTCCGCCGTCAACGTCAAGACCGCGAAACGGGCCGTCGAACGCCTCAAGCCCGAGGTTTGGGACGTGCTCGAAGAGGTCATCCGCGACCATCCGGTGCTTCTGAACCGCGCGCCCACGCTGCACCGCCTGGGTATCCAGGCCTTTGAACCCGTGCTGGTCGAGGGCAAGGCGCTCAAGGTTCACCCGCTGGTCTGCACCGCCTTCAACGCCGACTTCGACGGCGACCAGATGGCCGTGCACGTGCCGCTTTCGATGGAGGCGCAGGCCGAGGCCCGCTTCCTGATGCTGTCGGCCAACAACATCTTAAAGCCCCAGGACGGCAAGCCCGTCGTCTCGCCGACCCAGGACATGGTCATGGGCTGCTACTACCTGACCCAGATCCGCGATGGCGCGCTGGGCGAGGGCAAGATCTTCACCGACACCGAAGAGGCGCTGATGGCCTACCAGACGGGCGTTTTGTCGCTGCAGGCCCGCTGCCACATCCGGATGCGCAAGTACATCGGCGGTGAGTGGCATTCCCGCATCGTCGAGACCACCATCGGCCGGGTGATCTTCAACGAGGCCGTGCCGCAGGACATGGGCATGGTGGAGCGCAAGACCATCGACGACATGTTCAAGCTGGAAATCGACACCGTTGTCGACAAAAAGCAGCTGGGCAAGATCGTCGACTCCTGCTACCGCACCAAAGGCGTCACCGTCACCGCGACGATGCTGGACAAGATCAAGTCGCTGGGCTTCAAGTACTCCACCCGCGGCGCGGTCACGGTTTCGGTGGCCGACATCATCGTGCCCGACGAGAAGTACAAGATCCTGGAGGACGCCGAGGCGCAGGTGCACCGCATCGAACGCGAGTTCAAGCGCGGCCGCCTGTCCGAGAACGAGCGCTACACCTCGGTCATCCGCATCTGGGAGACGGCGACAAACGACGTGACCAAGAAGGTCATGGATTCGCTGGACAAGTTCAACCCGATCAACATGATGGCCCAGTCGGGCGCGCGCGGCTCGGTCAACCAGATCCGCCAGCTGGCCGGCATGCGCGGCCTGATGGCCTCGCCCTCTGGCAAGATCATCGAGTTGCCCATCCGCGCCAACTTCCGCGAGGGCCTGACGGTTCTGGAGTTCTTCATCTCCTCCCACGGCTCGCGCAAGTCTCTGGCCGACACGGCGCTCAGAACCGCCGACTCGGGCTACATGACCCGCCGCCTCGTCGACGTGGCGCAGGACATTATCGTCCGCGAAGTGGACTGCTTTGAGACCAAGGGCGAGCGCGTCCGCGGCCTCACCGTGCAGGATATCGTGTCCGACGGCGAGAACATCGAAGCCTTCCAGGACCGCATCCGCGGCCGCGTGTCCGCCGAGGACGTGACCGATGCGAACACCGGCGAGATCCTGGTGCACCAGAACGAGCTGATCAACCACGACGTGGCGATCCGGATCATCAAGGCCGGCGTCAAGGAGATGGTCGTCCGCTCGGTCCTGACCTGCCGCAACGAGCACGGCGTGTGCGCCCGCTGCTACGGCGCCAATATGTCGAGCGGCAAGCTGGTCGACGTGGGCGAGGCGGTCGGCATCATCGCCGCCCAGTCCATCGGCGAGCCCGGCACGCAGCTGACGATGCGTACCTTCCACACCGGCGGCGTGGCCACCGGCGACGACATCACCCAGGGTCTTCCCCGCGTCGAGGAGCTGTTTGAGGCCAGAAAGCCCAAGCGCGAGGCGACGCTGGCCGAGATCTCGGGCGTGACCTCCATCGCCACCGACAACAAGAAGCGGCGCGAACTGGTGGTCACAAGCGACGACCACGAGGTCAAGCGCTACCCGCTCAACTACGGCTCCAAGCTCAAGGTGCAGGAGGGCGACCGCGTATCGGCCGGCGAAGAGCTGATCGAAGGCTCGGTCAACCCGCATGACCTTCTGCGAATCCTCGGCGTCAGGGCCGTGCAGGAATACCAGGTCAAGGAAGTGCAGTCGGTCTATCGCCGCCAGGGCGTCGAGATCGCCGACAAGCACATCGAGGTCATCGTGCGCCAGATGCTCCGCAAGGTCAAGGTGGACGACGCCAACGATACGGAGCTGCTGCCCGGCGCGCTGGTGGACATCTTCCGATTCGAGCAGGAGAACGAGGCGACGATCCTGAGGGGCGGCCGCCCCGCCACCGCCAAGCGCGTGCTGCTGGGCATCACGAAGGCCTCCCTCGCCACCGACTCGTTCCTGTCCGCCGCGTCCTTCCAGGAGACCACGCGCGTGCTGACCGAGGCCGCCATCAAGGGCAAGATCGATCCGCTGCTGGGCCTGAAGGAGAACGTCATCATCGGCAAGCTGATCCCTGCGGGCACCGGGATGAAGCGGTACAAGAACGTGACCATCCACGAAGCGTACTAAAGGGAAGCCGGGGGAAATAATTGCCACCGGACCCCTCGCCGAGGGGTAAGTCAAGCACAAATGCGCGCCCGCGGAGGCATCCGGACGGCAGTCCGGGCCGCCGCGGGCGGCGCGGCCGGTCCGCAGAAATTTGTCATAACCCAGCGTTTACAAGATTTCATTTGACAAAATGCGGCCATAATGGTATTCTGATTGGGTTCGGGACCGGGGGAGGTATGCCGGAAATGCTGGAAAAGCTTCGCCGCGGGAACGCGGTGGTCGGCTCGAGAAGGCTCTACAAGGCCATCGAGGCCGGTGAAATCTCGATGGCGTTTGTGGCGCTGGACGCAGATCTGCTCGTCACCAAAAAGGTCATCGAACTGGCAAGGCTCAAGGGCCTGCCCATTGTCGAAGTCGATACGATGAAGGCGCTGGGCGAGGCAGCCGGCGTTGCGGTACCCACCGCGGCGGCCGGGATCAAAAAGGCTATCTTGTGACGAGGGTTGCGTCGCATTGAATAGAACCACCCAAGCATTCAAGGAGGTGTATCCATGCCCACGATCAACCAGTTGATCCGCAAGGGTAGGGAAAAGGTAACCTACAAGTCCAATTCGCCCATTCTGCAGAAGTGTCCGCAGAAGCGCGGCGTGTGCCTGTCGGTCAAGACGCTGACGCCCAAGAAGCCCAACTCGGCGCTTCGCAAGATCGCCCGCGTCCGGCTGACCAACCAGATCGAAGGTACCTGCTACATTCCCGGCATCGGCCACAACCTGCAGGAGCACTCGGTTGTGCTGATCCGCGGCGGCAAGGTTCGAGACCTGCCCGGCGTGCGCTACCATATCATCCGCGGCGCGTTGGACGCGGCGGGCGTCGCCAAGCGTATGCAGAGCCGTTCCCTCTACGGAGCGAAGAGACCCAAGAAGTAATCGCCTTCGCCGCCTCATTCGCACTACACCCTAAGGGTCTGAGGAACGCGGATCTTTTGGGCAGCGTGTGGATGGGTCGGGCTTTCCGGCAGCGCCAAATGCCGGGGCGGGAAGGCCGATTGATCCCAAGGTTTCCGCGATCGTGCTTTACGAGTTTTTTAGGAGGGAATACTATGCCCAGACGTGGTTTCATCCCCAAGCGGGAAGTGCTGCCCGATCCGGTGTACAAATCCGAGATCGTGACCAAACTCATCAACCAGATGATGTACGATGGCAAGCGCGGCGTTTCGCAGTCCGTTTGCTACGATGCGTTTGAATTCGTCGCCTCGAAGACGGGCAAAGACGCCGTCGAGGTGTTCAATGCCGCCATGGCCAACATCATGCCCGCGATGGAAGTCAAGGCACGAAGGGTCGGCGGCGCCACCTACCAGGTGCCCATCGAGATCCGCCCTGAGCGCCGTCAGACGCTGGCGCTTCGCTGGCTGATCGCCTTCTCGCGCAAGCGCGGCGAGCGCGCCATGAGCGACCGGCTGGCCGGCGAGATCATGGACGCCGCCAACAACGCCGGCAACGCCGTCAAGCGCCGCGAAGATATGCACAAGATGGCCGAAGCCAACAAGGCGTTCGCGCACTACCGCTGGTAACATGCAAGACCGACCTACCATATTGAATCTTACGCGAAAGGAGGCTTTCGACAATGGCGAGAACCCATACGCTGGAACACGTTAGGAATATCGGCATCATGGCCCACATCGACGCGGGCAAGACGACCACCACGGAGCGCATCCTGTTTTATACCGGACGCGTGCACCGCGTCGGAGAAGTTCACGAAGGCATGGCGACGATGGATTGGATGGAGCAGGAACAGGAGCGTGGCATCACAATCACGTCCGCCGCGACCACTTGCGAGTGGCGCGGCCATCAAATCAACATCATCGATACTCCCGGACACGTGGACTTCACCGTCGAAGTCGAGCGCTCCCTTCGCGTACTGGACGGCGCGGTCGCCGTGTTCTGCGCCAAGGGTGGCGTGGAACCGCAGTCGGAGACCGTCTGGCGTCAGGCCACCAAGTACGGCGTGCCCCGGCTCGCCTACATCAACAAGATGGACATCACCGGCGCGGATTTCCACCGTGTGGTGGGTATGATGCGGGAGCGGCTGCACGCCAACGCGGTCCCCATCCAGCTGCCCATCGGCGCGGAGTCCACGTACGTGGGCCTCATCGACCTTCTCAGAATGAAGGCCGAGATCTACGTTGACGAAATGGGCACCAAGCACGACGAGTCCGAAATCCCTGAAAACCTCAGGGCCGAGGCGGAGGAGTACCGCGCCAAGCTCGTGGAAGCCGTCGCCGAGACCGACGATTCCCTGATGGAGAAGTTCCTCGAGGGCGAAGAGCTCACCAATGAGGAACTTATGAGCGGCATTCGCGCCGCCACCATCAAGGGTCAGATGACGCCTGTTCTCTGCGGTACGTCCTACCGCAACAAGGGCGTGCAGCCCCTGCTGGACGCGATCGTGGATTACCTGCCCTCTCCGGTGGACATCCCGCCGGTTTCGGGCGTAGCCCCGGGCGATCCGGACAAGGTGCTGGAACGCAAAGCGGACGATAGCGAGCCCTTCGCGGCGCTCGCCTTCAAGCTCATGGCGGACCCGTTCGTAGGCAAGCTGGTGTTCATCCGCGTGTATTCGGGCGTTTTGACCGCGGGCAGCTACGTTTACAATTCGACCAAGGGCAAGCGCGAGCGCGTCGGCCGCATCGTGCGCATGCACGCCAACCACCGCGAGGATGTTGACGAAGTGCGCGCGGGCGACATCGCCGGCATTGTGGGCTTCAAAGAAACCACCACCGGCGACACGCTGTGCGACGACAAAAAGCAGGTCATCCTGGAATCCATGGAATTCCCAGAGCCGGTCATCCGGGTCGCGATCGAGCCCAAGACCAAGGCGGGCCAGGACAAGATGACGATGGCGCTCATCCGCCTCGCCGAAGAAGACCCGACCTTCAAAACCTACTCCGACGAAGCCACCGGGCAGACGATCATCGCGGGCATGGGCGAGCTCCATCTCGAGATCATCGTGGACCGGCTCCTGCGCGAATTCAAGGTGGAGGCCACCGTCGGCCGCCCGCAGGTTGCCTACAAGGAGTGCATCCGGAGGTCTGCCAAGGGCGAGGGACGCTACGTGCGACAGACCGGCGGCCACGGCCAGTTCGGCCACTGCTGGATCGAACTCGCGCCGCGCCAGCCCGGCGAAGGCTATGAATTCATCAACAAGATCGTCGGCGGCGTGATCCCCAAGGAATACATCGCCCCGATCGACGCGGGCATCCGCGAAGCCTCCATGAGTGGCATCCTGGGCGGCAACGAAGTAGTGGACTTCTCGGCGACCGTCTACGACGGCTCCTACCATGATGTCGACTCCTCCGAAATCGCGTTCAAGATCGCCGGTTCCATGGCCTTCAAGGAAGCGCTGCAAAAGGCCGACCCGGCCCTTCTGGAGCCGATGATGAAGGTGGAAGTAGTCGTCCCCGACGACTACATGGGCGATGTCATCGGCGATGTCAACGCGAGGCGCGGCCGCATTGTCGGCACCGACGCCCACGCGGGGCTCCAGTCCATCCACGCCATCGTGCCGCTGTCGGAGATGTTCGGTTATTCCACCGACCTCCGCTCGCGCACGCAGGGCCGCGGCACCTATTCCATGCAGTTTGAGCACTATGAAGAAGTGCCAAAGAACATCGCAAACAAGATCCTGGGCATCCGGTAAACATCGATCATTTGATTAGGGAGGAACCAAGGAATGGCGAAGGCAAAATTTGAGCGCAATAAGGTGCACGTGAACGTGGGCACGATCGGCCACGTTGACCACGGCAAGACGACCCTGACGGCGGCGATCACGATGGTGCTGGCGAAGTTCGGCGGCGCGACGGCGATGCGCTACGACGAAATCGACAAGGCGCCGGAAGAGAAGGCGCGCGGCA
>JAEZHK010000005.1 GCA_023416655.1 Bacillota bacterium | reverse complement strand
GGCTCAGGCGTGGGCTCAGGCGTGGGTTCGGGCGTAGGCTCAAGCGTCGGCTCGGGCGTTGGCTCAGGCGTCGGCTCGGTGGTGGGTTCTGCCGTGGGTTCAGCGGTGGGTTCCGCGGTGGGTTCCGCCGTAGGTTTCGCGGTGGGGGTCGGCTTGGGGGTTGGCTTGGGGGTCGTGGTCGGCTTGGGCGTGTTGGTCGGCTTGGGGGTGACCGACGGCTTCGGGGTGGGCGTGGGCGCTTCGTCGTTGAATAGCGCTTCCTGAAGGCCCGTGGACGCGACGCCGGTGGGCTTCACGCCCAGCATCCGCTGGAACGCCTTCACCGCGCTCCGGGTCTGGGAGCCGAAGTGGCCGCCGATCGAGCCGCTGAAATAGCCCAGCTTTTTCAGCCTAGTCTGCAGTTCCTTCACGCGGGGGCCGGTGTCGCCGTAGCGAAGTTCGATATACTGGTCGCAGTGGGGCGCTTTGGAGGAGAACAGCCGCTGCTGCAATTTGGCGGAGGCGACGCCGTCCTGTTTCGCGCCGATGGCCTCCTGGAACAATTTCACCGCGCCAAAGGTGCGGTCGTCAAAGGCGCCGGAGGCGTCGCCCGCGTAGTAGCCCAGCGCGTTCAGCCGTTCCTTGAGCGACTCGACGGGGTCGCCGGTGTCGCCCTTCTTCAGCGTGATATACCCGCTGCACTCGGGGGCGTCCGGGTCCATCAGCGCCTTCAGCGTGGCCACCGAGGCGTCGCCGGTCTGCCTGAGACCCGCTTCCTTCTGGAAGAGCTTCACCGCTTCGGAGGTGCGGCCGCCGTAGGAGCCGTCCGCCTTCGCGGCCAGGTAACCAAGCTCGCGCAGCCGGGCCTGCAGCGCCTCCACGCGGATGCCCTTATCGCCGCCTTCCAGCGGCACGTATTCCTCGTATTCCGGCGCGCCGTCAGCAAAGAGTTCCTCGCGCAGTGCCACCGTGGCCGCGCCGGTCTGCTTCACGCCCAGCGCGTCCTGGAAGTAGCGCACCGCGGCGTAGGTTGCCGCGCCGTACACGCCGTCCTCGCGGCCCGCGGGGTAGCCCAGTTCATTCAGCCGCTTTTGCATTTCCTTCACGTCGTCGCCGCGCATGCCGCGGGCCAGGTCGCGCCGGGGGGCGGGGGTCGGCTCCGGGATCATGCCGGGCAGCGGCAGTTCTGAAACCAGCGCCGGGGGGGACTCGGCGTCGGGCTTTGACAGGAGGAAGAGCCGCCCGCCCGCCTGCAGCACCGACGCTTCCGCCAGCTGCGCTTCCGGCTTATAGAGCGTCTGGGCGGAACCGGTCACGGGATCGATGGCCAGGACGCCGTCAGGGCCGGTCAGGACCAGATACCCTTCCGCCGCGGTCAGTTGGCCGCCGAACCTGCCGTCCGCCTGGGTGGCGTACTGGCCGAGGCCCTCCGCCGGGTCGAAGCGGTAGACTTCCACGTAGGCGGACTCCAGGAATTCCTGCGCCACCAGGTAGTAGAGCACGCCGTCCAGCGCCGCGAGGCCCGCGACGGGGCCGGTGGCGACAAGCTGCCACTCGCCGCCCGGGACGCGTATTTTCAGGCCGCCCGCCTCAGTTTGGGCGGTTTCAAAGGTTCCAAAGCTGTGGTATTCCGCGGTGGGGTCGATGTCCGAAGGCGCGAGCGCGCCTGTGGCGGGATCGTACAGCTGGCTGGCGTACACGCCGCTGGAG
Organism: Bacillota bacterium; assembly: GCA_023416655.1. Classification (GTDB taxonomy): domain Bacteria; phylum Bacillota; class Clostridia; order Christensenellales; family Aristaeellaceae; genus JAEZHK01. The sequence goes on along the minus strand of JAEZHK010000005.1, from coordinate 2,915 downwards.
ATCAGACCGCTGACCAGAAGCCCGTTCATCGAATCGGCCAGCGCCGCGTTTTCAAAGCCCAGATCCAGCGCCTGCGCGGACACCCCGGTGACGGGGTCGAGCCGGAAGAGCAGCCGGGAATCCGAAGCGCTGAGATAGTAGATTGCGCTGTCCTTCGCGACATAGACCGCGCCGCCGTTAATTTCGGCGAGCGCGTGCTCGAAGCCTCGCCCGGCCGAGCGCAACACGCCGTAAACGCCGAGCGTATCGGCGCGGGTGGTAAAGTACAGGGTATCGCCCGACTCGGCCACGATGGTGAGGCCGTAGGGCGACCATTCCTCCACAATCCGCTTCAGGTCGTCCCCGCCGGACGGATCGGTGGATTCGGAAACGGCCGCGCCGCCGAGGAGGAGCGCCAAAGACACCATCAGTGCCAGAATGCGTTTCATAGTCTTTCCCTCCTTTTGGTTGCCAACAATTTGACGATTATGGCGGGGGCGCTGTTCCTATGCGGAGGTGCAAAAAAAGCCTGGCATAAAATACCAGGACGAGGCAACGGAAAGCGCCCGCCCCTGAACGAACAGGGAGGGCGCAAAAAGTGGTTGGATTTTCCGGATGGGGAGGGGCTTTCCGGGGATTTGCCTTGGGGCGGGTCATTTGTCCTTCTCCCGGCGTGGCGGCCCAGACTCCTGCCGGTAACCCCTCGACTTGAGCGATAGTAGCGTCATGGCCCGCGCGAGGAGCGACGCGACGCAGCCCAAGAGCGCGCCCGTTGTGTCGATCAGCACGTCCCGGACGGCGGGAGACCGCCCGAGCGAACCCGCCTGGGACCACTCGTCATACGACGCGAACGCGGCGCACAGCGCGAGCACCAGCAGCACCTTGAAGGAGATGCGCATCCGGCCGGGCGCCAGCACCATCATGCCCGCCAGCGCGAGCAGCGCGTACTCCATCGCGTGGGCGGCCTTGCGCACGTAGCCGTGGAGCTGCTGGTAGGATTCGGCGCTTCGTTTGATCGCGCCCTCCGGCTTCATCACGCGCGCCACCACGTCGGTGACCTCCAGGCTCAGCGCGTCGCTCATCTTCGCGTCCTGCGCCGAAAAGCCCTGGATCATCCACACGCACAGCGCGATCAGGGACCATGAAATCAGCTGATAAAAAATGTATCCGAGCGTTTCGCTAAGCTTGCGCAATGTTGCCTCTTTTCGTTCAATCGGTCGGGGAGGGGCCCTCGCGGGTTCGTCTGCATACCATATTTTACTCCCATCGGCGGAGCGCGTCAATAATTTCCGCGAACGCAATAAAAAGGAGTGTATATATTTACTTTATGACTGCATTTTGAGGCATAATCACAAACCGCACAATGTGTTTTCGGCGATCCTTACCATGCTAAGTTCTTATTAAAGTTTCCTCCATACATTGACCGGGACACACATTTATGATATAGTGTAACTTGGTTAAGATTTGCGGTTTCGCGTGGAGAGACGGTCGCAACGGACGCCTCTTTCGGGCAGTCCATGGCGCCGGACTGTGCGCGGCCTTCGGTGAAAGGCGGCCTCGCCGCCCGATGTGAAGGTCCGTCCCCGTTGGCGATCGAATCATGCGCTGCCCGGCGCGTGAGACCGTCCCGCCAAAGCGCAGTACGATCCGTCCATTTAGTCGCGGGCCATCCCGTTCGCCCTCAGCCCTCAGCGCGCCCGCGGTTTTCATCGCGGCGCACCATCAGGCTCCCGGCCTGGGCCGCCCGCCCCGTTCTCCACTCGCGGCGCCCCCCGCCCCATCCGGCGTTCGCGCCATCCGGCGGGCCGTCCGTTGCCAATCAAAACCTGAAGGTTCCCGGTTCAAGGGCTCTGCCTGCGGCGGTCGTCGCCAGGGCGGAGATTTTGTATGCCGGGCCGCTGATGGCGGATTTGGCAGGACCGCTTATTGGATTCAACCAGGGAAAAAGGAGTCACAAGAATCACGAGGGAGTTGTTGGTATGCTTTGGGCGATCGTGGCAATCGTGGTATCCATCGTGGCGCTGGGCGTCGCGGCATACTTCTACCGCTGGGTCAAGGCGCTGCCCACGGCGAACAGCGAAGTTGACCGCATCGGCGCGCTGATCCGCAAGGGTGCGTTCACCTTCATCAAGCGCGAGTACAGGACCCTGGCGATCTTCTGCGGCGTGGCGGGCGCGCTCATCGTAGTGTTCCTGCCCAGCCCCATCTGGTCGGCGGCCGACCCGATGCACAACGTGGGCATGTTGCTGAGCTACCTGTTCGGCTCGGCGCTGTCGGGCATCGCGGGCATCGTGGGCATCTCCATCGCGACCTATGCCAACACCCGTTCGGCTTCCGCGGCGCGCGAGGGCATCGCGCCTGCGTACATGGCGGGCTTCCGCGGGGGTGCGGTCATGGGCATGGCGGTTGTCGCCTCGTCCCTGATCGGCACGGCGATCCTGTTCCTGATCAAGCAGGACAACCCCGATGAGCTCATCATGGCGTTCAGCTTCGGCGCCAGCTCCCTGGCCCTGTTCGCGAAGGCGGGCGGCGGCATCTTTACAAAGACGGCGGACATCGCCGCCGACATCACGGGCAAGGTGGAGCTCGGCATCCCCGAGGACGATCCGCGCAACCCCGCCGTCATCGCCGACAACGTGGGCGACTACGTGGGCGACGTGGCCGGCATGGGCGCGGACCTGTTTGACCCCAACGTGGCCTCCATCGCGGCGGCGATCGTCTTCGCGAGGGTGCTGGGCAAGATCGAGCTGATCTTCTGCTTCGGCGCGCTGGGCCTGCTCGCCTCGATCATCGGCGTGTTCGCCTCCAGGATCGGCAAGGACGGCGACCCGGGCAAGGCGCTCAACAACGGCACCTACCTGACCTGCGGTCTGTTCGCGGTGTTCACGCTGATCGCGACTCTGCTTCCCTCGCACCTGGGCATGTCGTCGCTGGCC
>JAEZHK010000027.1 GCA_023416655.1 Bacillota bacterium | reverse complement strand
GACAGTCTTGGAGGGCCTGGGTGCGGTCAGCGTCACCCAGTCCCTCTCATACCGTAACGACACCGGCCAGCCCATCGATCAGATGATCTTCCAGCTGGCGCCAAACGCGCTGCGGCGGGAAACCACAACGCCCTACGAGAGCGAAACCATGATCGACGCCTATCCCGACGGATTTACCGCGGGGGGCGTCGAAATTCGTTCCGTCCAATTCAATCAAAGAGACGCGGACTGGGGCGTGCAGGGCACGGATGAGGCGGTCCTGCGCGTATCTTGCGCGCTCGCGCCCGGCGAGAAGGGCGAGTTCCGGTTTGAGTACGAGCTTCTGTTGCCCTCGGCGCAAGGCCCGCTGGGCACCGGGGATATCGGCTGGCGGCTGACCGGCTTCTACCCGCTGCCCGCCGTCTGGGACGGAGAGTTCGCCGTCGAGCGGGTCAGCCCGGTGGGGGAGAGCCTGATGGCAATGCCGATGGACTACCTGGTGACCGTCAACCTGCCGGACACCTGGCGTGTGGCGGCGGGCGGTACCGTCCAGACGCAGCCGCTGGACGGCGCGCGGCAGCGCGCGACCATCAACCTCAAAAACGCGCGCTTCTTCGGGATTTCGCTCAGCCGCAGGTACGTTGAGGCGGATGCACGGTCAGCCTCCGGCGTGACGGTGCGCTCCTTCGCGGACGACCGGGACGCCGCGCAGCGCGCAGCCACCGCCGCAGCGAAGGCGGTGGACGTGTATTCGGGCCTCTTCGGCGAGTACCCGCGGGACAGCCTGACCGTCGCGCAGGCGGACCTTCTGGATGGGCTGTCGCAGCCGGGCCTTGTGCTGCTGCCGGAGGGCCTGTACGCATTCAACGCCCAGAGCGAACTGGAGTACCGGGTCGTCCTGTGGACCGCGCGGCAGTGGTTCGGGGAGGTGGTGGGCACAAACCCCGCGGAGGAGCCGTGGCTGACGGAGTCGCTGGCCTCCTACGCGGCGCTTTTGTACTACGACAGGGTCTACGGTCATGAACGGTATTTGAAGGAGCTGAACAATCGAGTCACCCCTTCCCTCCGGGTCACCATCCCCGGCGGCGTCACGGTGGACAGCGAGGCGCTGGGATTTGGCACCGTGGCCGATTACGGCGCGGTGACGCGGGGGCGCGGCGCGGCGGTGCTGCATGAGCTTCGGCAGGTGCTGGGGGAAGACGTACTCCTCAGCGCGCTGAAAAAGTACGCGTCGGAGAACGCCGGGAAGATGGCGACGCGTGCGGACTTCGTAAGCGCCCTCAATCGGGCCGCGGGCAGGGATATGGATGGGCTGCTCACCGAGCTCCTCACCGGCATCGACGAGTACGTGGGACAGGACATCGAATGGTACGAGTGACAGACACCATCGGTCTTGCGGACCTTTAGAGCGTGTTTTGCGCACCGAAAAGGACAATTTGAACCAGAATGGGTTTTTTTCGTCCAATGACTGGTATAATAAGGTTGAACCGCGGCCGACAAGGCCGCTTGTCAAAGGAGTGAAGAATATGGCGGATGAACTGCGCAAGGTGATCATGGCGGGCGTCGGCGCGGTAGCGCATGCGGTCGAGAAGACGGCGGAGGCCATCGGCGAGGTGGCCAAGGGTGAGAACCGCGAACGCGTCAAGGCGGCGGTGGAAGGCCTGGCCCAAAAGGGTGAGGACGCCTTCGAGAAGGGCAAGGCCGCCGGGGGCGAGCTGTTCGGCAAGATCGGCGACGCGTTCTCGGGCCTGAAGGGCATGGAGATCGACGACATCAAGGCGAGGCTTTCCGACCTGGCGGACGACGCGCTGGACGATCTGGAGAAGGCGATCGGCGACGTGAAGCGCTGGCGCGCGGACCGGAAGGCAGAGGCCAGTGCGGGCGGCGCCTCCACCGGCGAGCATCCGGAGTCCGGGGACAAGCCCGAGGGCTCCGAGGCGGAGTTTGAGGCCGCGACGGACGACAAGACCTCCCGCGAGGACGCGGAAGACCTGTCCGAGGGCACCAAGCCCGAGGAATAATCGGCGTCAGCGCCGGAGCGGAGAGCATCCGCTCCGGTCAGTGCGTTGAAATCCCCCGAGGGGATTTCAACGCATGGGAAGTGGCGAGCGTGCGCCTGAAATCCTCACGGATTTCCGGGCGGCTCACTGACTTGTGGAATTGTTTCCTCCATCAGTGTGCGCACTGATTCCGGAAACCTTTCCCGGCGCGCATGTCGCCGGGAAAGGTTGAAATAAGGCGCGAGGTTCGTTGGCAAGATGGCCGGGGCGGGAAGTGTTCGCTCCGGTTTCTTTATGGACTCTGCCGGAGCTTTAACCCCATGTTTGCCTTCCCCGCAATGGGGAGTCCTTTTCAGATCGCACCCGGTATGCTATACTGTTTGCATTCCATTCTTGGAGGGTTTTATGTTTCAGCTCCGCGCGCCCTATCAGCCCCAGGGCGACCAGCCGCAGGCGATCGACGCGCTGGTGGACGGCCTGGATCGTGGCCTGAAGCACCAGGTGCTGCTGGGCGTCACCGGCTCGGGCAAGACGTTCACCATGGCCAGCGTGATCGCCAAGGCCCAGCGCCCGGCGCTGGTCATCGCCCACAACAAGACCCTGGCCGCGCAGCTGGCCTCCGAGTTCCGCGAGTTCTTCCCGGACAGCGCGGTGGGCTACTTCGTCAGCTATTACGACTACTATCAGCCGGAGGCCTACATCGCCTCCTCCGACACCTACATCGAAAAGGATTCATCCATCAACGACGAGATTGACCGCATGCGCCACAGCGCCACCGCCTGGCTCTCCGAGCGGCGGGACGTGATCATCGTGGCGTCGGTCAGTTGCATCTACGGCATCGGCGACCCAGAGGAGTACACCAGCCTCGCGCTCTCGATGCGCGAGGGCATGCCGATGGACCGGGACAAGCTGATCGACCGGCTTATCGAGATCCAGTTCACCCGAAACGACTTCGAGTTCGAGCGCGGCACTTTCCGCGTTCGGGGCGACGTGGTGGAAATCCTGCCCGCCGCCGAGCAGGAGAAGGCGCTGCGCGTGGAATTCTTCGGCGACCAGATCGAGCGCATCAGCGAGATCGACACGCTGACCGGCCAGGCCCACCGCCACTTCAGCCACGCCGTGGTGTTCCCCGCAACCCACTACGCCACCTCCCGCGAAAAGCTTACGGCCAGCATTGGCGCAATCGAGCGCGACGTGGTGGAGCAGGTGGCCGCCTTCAAGGAGGCGGGCAGGCTCCTCGAAGCCCAGCGCCTCGAACAGCGCACCCGCTACGACCTTGAGATGCTCCGGGAGATCGGCTTCTGCAGCGGCATTGAAAACTATTCCCGCTATTTCGACGGCCGTCAGCCTGGTGAAGCGCCGTTTACGCTGATGGACTACTTTCCGAAGGATTTTATCCTCTTCATCGACGAGGCCCACGTGACTGTGCCGCAGATCCGCGCCATGTACAACGGCGACCGCGCGCGGAAGACCTCGCTGGTGGAGTACGGCTTCCGGCTGACCTCAGCCTTTGACAACCGGCCGCTCAAGTTCCACGAGTTCGAGCAGCGGGTGGGGCAGGCGGTCTATGTTTCCGCTACGCCCGGCCCCTACGAGATGGAGCGCGCCCACCAGGTGGTGGAGCAGATCATCCGGCCCACCGGCCTCATCGACCCGGAGATTATCGTGCGCCCCGCCACCGGGCAGGTGGACGATCTCTTGGGCGAGATCCGAAAGGTCGTCGAGCACGGCGACCGGGTGCTGGTCACCACCCTCACCAAGCGCATGGCCGAAAACCTGACCGCCTACCTCCGCGACATGGACGTGAAGGTGGAATACATGCACTCCGACGTGGAGACGCTGGAGCGGCTAAGGCTTCTGCGCGCGCTCCGGCTGGGCGAATTCGACGTGCTGGTGGGCATCAACCTCTTGCGCGAGGGTCTGGACCTCCCGGAGGTCGCGCTGGTGACGATCCTCGACGCCGACAAGGAAGGTTTCTTGCGGAGTGAGACCAGCCTCATCCAGACCATCGGCCGCGCCGCCCGCAACGTGGACGGACGGGTGGTCATGTACGCCGACCATCTGACCGATTCCATGCTGCGCGCCATCAGCGAGACCAACCGCCGTCGCGCGCTGCAGAAGGCGTTCAACGCCGCCCACGGCATCCAGCCCACAAGCGTACGGACCGCCGTGCGGGAGCTGATGGAGGTCAGCCGCGCCGCCGCCGCAGATGCGCAGATGCAGTCCGACGAGGAGCGCAGGATGACCATCGAAAGGCTTGAGGACGAGATGCTGGCCGCCGCCGGCGCGCTGGACTTTGAGCGCGCCGCGAAGATCCGAGACCAGATGCTCGCCCTAAAGGGCGACAAGCCCATGGCCACGGCCGAAAAGTCCCGGCTGGGCCGCCGCGGCAAGCTGCGACAGCTGAAGAAATAGAGGCGCCCCACCCCCCGAGGGTTTTTGAGCGCGCAGGTTTGGCAGCGCCCCGGAAAGAACTCCTGCATGATGGCCAAGTCCTCCGGCATAGGCTGAAACGGCAGTCTGGCGACGGGAGGGGCGAGGCGTGAAGCAGTACATTGTGGAGCGCGTGCTGTCGGAAGCCGCCTACATACTGGAATACGGCGCGACGGTGCGCGCCTGCGCCGCGGCAAAGGGCGTCAGCAAGACGACTGTGCACAAGGACATGCGCACGAGATTGCCGAGGATCGACGGCCGGTTGTCCCGCAGCGTCGACCGGGTGCTCAGCGTCAACCGCCAGCAGCGGCACATCCGCGGCGGGCTGGCGACCCGGAGGAAATACAAGTCAATGCGCTGAAAATGCGATGAAAATCCGCAAGCGGCTTTTCATCGCGGGCGCAGGCCTTGTAAACTGCGTTTACAGGGAGGCCTGCGCTTGAAAGCGGAATGCAACCTGCGGCCGCACAGGTCGCCCTCCGGTTGCCTTGAATCAATCGGGGGTTGCGACCCCCGATCCCCTTAAGATCGGGGACGGGGTCCTGCAAATCAACGAAGCGAGGAGTTTAACAAATGCAATGGAACGTCGCGCTGGACATCGGCGCGAGCGGAGTGAGGATGGCGGTGCGCGGTCGCGGCCTGGCCTACCAGGAGAGCGCGGCCATCGCCATGCGCATGGGCGAGGGCAAGCCCCTCTTCATCGGCAACAGCGCGCTGCCGCTCTACGGGCGCGCCTCCGGGCAGATCCGCTCGGGGTTCCCGATGGACGCCGGGCAGGTGGCCGACGAGGCCGCCTTGCGCGCCTGGTTTTCCTACCTCCTCCGGGAGGTGTCATCGCTGGGGCTGGCCCACAGGCCGCGCGTTCTGATCGCGCACTCGCCCGAGGCGGGGAGCTATACGATCAAGGCGCTCATCGCCCTGTGCATGGAGGCAGGCGCGGCCGGTTGCAGCCTGATCCGGTCGGACCTGATGGCGGCGGTGGGCGCGGGATGCGATCCGATGCGGCCACAGGGCACACTGGTGGGCGAGCTGGGCGCGGGCTCCATGTCGGTGACGCTGTTCTCTCTGGGCCGCGCGGTGGAAACCCGGACGCTGCCCTGGGGCATGCGCAAGGCCGACGAGGCCATCCAGACGCTGCTCCGCAACGAGTACGCGTTGGAGACCGGCCCGCAGACGGCGGAGGAACTGAAGCTCTCGCTGCTCAGCGCGCTGGGCGGCACCAAGCTGGCCGTGGACGTGCGCGGGCTGGATTTGAACCTGAGCCTGCCGCGCACCCGCAGCATTGAGGCGGAGAAGCTGCACGCGGCGGTGAAGCCCGTGATCGAGGATTTCTGCTCGCTGGTCCACGCGGTGGTTCGCCGCGCGCCGACGGAATTGGCCGCCGACCTCGTGGACAGCCCCATCGCGCTGACCGGCGGCGGCGCCTCGCTTTTTGGGCTGGACAAGTTGATTGCGGAGCGCACGGGGCTTTCGGTGCTGCTGCCCGGCGACCCGGCGGGCTGCGTCGCCCGCGGCCTGGCGGCGGCGGTGGAAAACCCCGAGAAGTTCCAGGCGGTCGCCGAGACGGGTTCGACGCGCCTGAAATCCTGATCCGGCATGTGATCGCGAATAACCCTATGGCTAATGCGTGAATTGCGAATGTATGAACCCCGGGAGGTTTGGAGGGTCGCGGCCCTCCAAGGTTCAACCATTTGCGCCAGCTCTGCCGGCACAAATGGATTCCCCCAAAGGGCGCGCTTGCCCGCCCGACGGGAATCAAAACCGACCGTCCGGATTGCGCCCGGAAAATCCCGCAGGATTTTTAGTAATCCGGCCCAGTCCCCTTGGCAAAGGCAGGAACTCTGTTCATGCCTTTGCCCATAGATATATCCGCCTACGGGCGGTATACAGGAGGTAACCCCATGAGGAAACTAACGGCGCTCTTGCTTGCCCTGATGCTCCTATTGCTGCCGACGCTCTCGCTGGCGCAGGATGCGACCACCGAAGACACCGCGCAGGCGGAGGACGCCGATCCGGATTCCTGGCAGGATCCCGAAGCCGCCGACGCCGGTGCCGCCGAAGCGGACGCCGAGCCGGAAATCGACCCGGTTCAGGTGGCGCAAGGCGCGATGCCGCTGTACGCGCTGATCGCGCGGGCGTTTACGCTGGACGCGGCCACGTTCTTTGAGGGCGAGCCGGATGCGACCACCGCCTGGGTGCTCTCTTACGCGGCGCTGGAACAGGGCGCGCTGGAAGGGCTCTCGGATGGCGTCGCGTCGCCGGAGAGCGTCGCGGAAGCGTACCGGGCGATCTTCGCTACGGGCGAGCTTCCGGAGATGCCGGAGGGCTTTACGCTGCTTCAGTTGCAGGACGACGGCTACCACCAGACCTCCGACCCCGGGGACGGGCAGTTCCTGCCCAGCCTCCTGGGCGCGACGGCGCAGGAAGGCGCGGTGGATGCCGAGGTCGCGGTGATGGCCAGCGCGCCTGATTCCCCGGCCAACCTCGACGCGCTCCTTGGCGTCACCCTCGTGCCCGACGCGGAAGCGCCCTTCGGCGCGAGGCTCGCCGGGTACCGGCCCATCACCGGCGCGCCCGCCCTCCTGAAGGCGGAAGCCACGGCGACACTCGCGGACTACAAGGACATCACCTACGGCGCGGAGAACGCGCTGGACGGCGACCTGACCACCTGCTGGGCCTACCCCAAAGAGGACGAGGGCGCGGTCATCACGCTGTCCTCGGACGAGCCCCAGACGGTGCGCGGCATCCGCCTGACCCCCGCCTACGCCAAGAGCGAGAAACTCGCGCTGGCCAACAATCGCGTGAAATCCTTCCGCGTCGAGCTTTCGGACGGCGCGACGTTTGATTTTGAGCTTTCCGACCTGCCGGGCGATCTTTTCGAAAGCTTCGCCTCCTTCGCCTTTGACGCCGCCCACGAGGTCACCTGGGTCAGCGTACAGGTGACGGACGTCTACCCCGGCAGCAAGTACACCGACACCTGCATCAGCGAGATCGCAATTTTCTAAGAATAATATGCAAAAAGCGTCAGGGGGGCAACCCCTGGCGCTTTCCTGCACAAGCGGGAGGAGGCGTGCGCCTTGCCCTTTTCCATCGTCCGGCAGGACCTGACCCAAATGCATGTGGAGACAATCGTCAACGCCGCCAACCCTGAGCTTCAGATGGGCGGCGGCGTGTGCGGCGCGATCTTCCGCGCGGCGGGAGAAGCGGCGCTCCAGGCGGCGTGCGACGAAATCGGCGGCTGCGAGACGGGGCAGGCGGTGGCGACCCCCGGCTTCAACCTGCCCGCCAAGCTCATCATCCACACGCCCGGCCCCCGCTGGCAGGGCGGGCAGTCCGGCGAGGAGGCGCTGCTGCGCGGCTGTTACCGGAATTCTCTCCATTTGGCGCGGGCACACGGCGCGCGGTCCGTCGCCTTCCCGCTGATCTCCTCGGGCATCTATGGCTACCCCAAGGCGAAGGCGCTGCAGGTGGCCACCACCGAGATCCTGAAGTTCCTTCAGGACAACGAAATGGACGTGTACCTTGCGCTCTTTGACAAGGAGGCGCTGCGCGCGGACCTACCCGATTTCGGCGACGTACAGGATTACATCGACCGGCACCTCGAGGAAAAGCACGGATCCCTCTTGGATCGACTGATCGGCCCGGAATGCGCGGCGCCCTGTGCTCCCGCCCCGAAAGCCCGCCGCGCGGAGGCGGACACTGATCTTGAAGCGAGCCTAATGCCGATGCTCGCGCCGCTTACCAGCCTTGACCGCTTGATCGGACGCATGGACGAGCCCTTTTCCGAAGCGCTCCTCCGGCTGATCGACCAGTCGGGCCGGACCGACGCAGAAGTCTACAAGCGCGCCAACATCGACCGCAGGCTCTTCTCCAAGATTCGCGTAAACCGCCACTACATGCCCGGCAAGCGCACCGTGCTGGCTCTGGCGGTGGCGCTGGAACTGCCGCTGGAGGATACGCGCGATCTTCTGGAGCGGGCGGGCTACGCCCTGTCCCACAGCCAGAAGTTCGACGTGATCGTCGAGTACTTCATCAAAAAGGGTCGCTTCGACGTGTTCGAGATCAACGAGACCCTCTTCTACTACGATCAGCCTTTGCTAGGTTCTGAGCAATAATTTGTCGCCTGCGAGGCGACCAGAGCGCGTTTTCCTTGTGGTATCCTTCCTCCAGAAACATGAAGTGGAGGAAATACCATGAAGGAAAATTGCTCGGAACTTGCGTTCATCCTGGACAGGAGCGGCTCGATGGCGGGCTTGGAATCGGACACGATCGGCGGCTTCAACGCGTTTCTGGAAAAGCAGAAGGCGCTGCCCGGGGAGGCGCGCCTGACCACCGTGCTCTTTAGTCACCGGGATTCCCTGCTGCACGACCGGCTGGACATCCAAGCCGTCGCTCCGCTGACCGCGAAGGAGTACTCGGTGGGCGGCTCGACCGCGCTTCTTGACGCGGTGGGCCGGACCATTGACAAGATCGACAGCGCGCTCAGGCACACCACGGAGGATTATCGCGCGGGGAAGGTGCTCATCGTGATCACCACCGACGGTCTGGAGAACGCCAGCCGCGAATACTCCTTGGGTCGCGTCAGGCAGATGATCGAGCGGCAGAAGCGGGAGCAGGGCTGGGAATTTTTGTTCCTCGGGGCCAACATCGACGCCGTGGAGACGGCGGGGAACCTGGGCATCGCGCCCGACCGGGCGCAGAACTACTGCTCGGACCAGGCCGGAACCGAACTGAACTTCCGCGCCGTATCGGCGGCGGCGGCCTCCTTCCGGGCGACCGGCGCGCTGGACGAGACTTGGGGAGAGGAAATCCGGCGGGACTTCCTCCGCCGCGGCCGGAAGCCGGAGCGGAAGGCTTAAGAAAAAAACCAAAGGGGATGGACTTCATGACCGACCGGGAGCTTCTTCTTTCCCACCGGGTGATCACGCCCTGCAGCACGGTGGTCAGCGGCTTCTACGGGGATGAGTTCTTCGCCCCCGCCACCGTCACCTTCCGGACCTACCTGCGCCCGGACGCATGCGGCCGCCAAGTCTACAGGTTCTGGACGGGCAACGTCCGCGAGACCACCCGGGGCGATACGAAGCAGTGTCTCGCCAATCAGCCGGGTGGGGCCTGGAGAGTGGACGAGGCCTGGATCGCGGATGGCGGCACCCGGCGGGACGGCGCGATCTACGGAGAGCCGGTCCCGGTGTTCTTCGGCGGCGAACGAACGAAGCTGGTCGCGCCCGGCGAGGAATTCTTAAGCGACGAGGCGGCGCTGGACCTGCCCGAGGGCCACGATCTGGCGTTTTCCTGGACGGTGACCCGGCTGCAGGACGCGCCCGCCATCCCCTACGCGAGGGAATCGATCCTGGCGGCCTATTCCCGGTGGGGCGGCGGCGCGGCGGAAAAAAGCGCGGATGGCTTCGCCATCGACTTCAACGGCCCCGCCGCGCTGCCGGGGCTGTTCCTGCGCCGAGCACCGTCCGAAAAACTGATCGCCTTCCTCGGCGACTCGATCACCCAGGGCTACGGCACCGGCGACGGGCGGGAAATGTTCTGGGCGGCGCAGGTAATAAAGCGCCTGCCCGTCGGAACCAACGCGCTGAACCTGGGCAGCGGCTGGGCGAGAGCCTATGACGCGGCCTCGGGCGGCGCGTGGCTCAGGCGCGCCAAGGCGGCGGACGAGGTGACCGTGTGCCTCGGCACCAACGACCTGGGCACCTGCTTAAGGAGCGCCGATGAAATTATCGGGGACCTGATAAAGATTGTTCAAATGCTCAAGGCGGCGAACCCGAAGATGCGCATCACGCTATTCACGCTGCCGCCCTTTGACTTTGAAGGAGAGCAGCTTGAGGTGTGGCGGCGGGTCAACGAATGGATCCAACGCGGCAACGCGGTGGGGGCGGACGTGTTCGACACCGTGCCTGTGCTGGGTCGTCCCGCGCCCGATGGCCACAGGACCCGCGAGGAGTACCGCTTCGCGCTGGACGCCCACCCCAACGCCCGCGCAGGCGAAGTCCTGGCCCGCGCCTTCCTCGCGTGGCGGGGGGAGTGACGGGGAGGACAGCGGAGCTCCGCCCCGCACCCCGCCAGAGGGATTGAATCCCTCTGGACTCCCCACATAGGGGAAATGCATGAAGAATCACAACCACCGTCCTTGATCCCAGGGGTTCGGGGGCCGCAGCCACCAGAGGGCGGCTGTGTTGCAGCAGTCTGACGATCCTCGGCGTACCTTCCAACCGTTTCCGGCGACCTGCGCGCCGGAAACGCAGTTTCCATAACCAGTGCGCACACTGGTGGCGGAAACAATACCTTCAATCAGGGAGCCGCCCGAAATTCCGGAGAATTTCAGGCTCACGCATGCTTCCTCAGTGCTCCTTTGCAATGAAAAGCCGCCTTGGCGGATTTTCATTGCCTGTGCAAAATAACATTCGCTTTTCTTGACAGCCGCCCCGCCCGGATTTATAATGATTCCATCAGCAGCGAAGGCGCTGCGGAGCCCATTTATTTGGGTTCCGCGGGGCCTTTCAATCTTATAGGGGGATGGATCCAATGAGCAAGATGCCGGAAATTTTTGGTTCCCTGGTGTTCAACGATACCGTTATGAAGGCCCGGCTGCCTCACGACACCTACAAGGCGTTGAAGAAAAAGCTGGCCAAGAACGAGCCGCTGGACCGTCCCACCGCCGACGTCATCGCCACCGCCATGAAGGATTGGGCGCTGGAGAAAGGCGTCACCCACTACACCCACTGGTTCCAGCCGATGACCGAGATCACCGCCGAAAAGCACGAGGCGTTCATCAGCCCGTGCGGCGATACCGTGATCATGGAGTTCTCCGGCAAGGAACTGATCCAGGGCGAGCCGGACGCGTCCAGCTTCCCCTCCGGCGGCCTGCGCGCCACGTTTGAGGCCCGCGGCTACACCGCCTGGGACCCGACCAGCTACGCTTTCATCAAGGAATCGACGCTGTGCATCCCCACCGCGTTCATGTCCTATACCGGCGAGGTGCTGGACAAGAAGACGCCGCTGCTTCGGTCGATGGATGCGCTGAACATTCAGGCGATGCGCATCCTGAAGCTCTTCGGCCGCGCCGAAGTCAAGCGCGTGGTGACCACCGTCGGCCCCGAGCAGGAGTACTTCCTCATCGACAAGTCCGTGTACGACAAGCGGCCCGACCTGATCTACACCGGCCGGACGCTCTTCGGCGCCCGCCCGCCCAAGGGCCAGGAGCTGGAAGACCACTACTTCGGCGCGCTGAAGAAGCGGGTCGGTGACTTCATGCACGACCTGGACGAGACGCTCTGGAAGCTGGGCGTGCTGGCCAAGACCGAACACAACGAGGTCGCGCCCGCGCAGCATGAGCTGGCCCCGATCTACAACAACACCAACATCGGCACCGATCACAACCAGATCACGATGGAAATGATGAAGAAGGTCGCCTCCGAGCACGGGCTGGTATGCCTTCTGCACGAGAAGCCCTTCGCGGGCGTCAACGGCTCGGGCAAGCACAACAACTGGTCCATGGCCACGGACACCGGCTCGAACCTTTTGGAGCCCGGCGCGTCGCCCAGCGAAAACGCGCAGTTCCTCCTGTTCCTGGCGGCGGTCATCAAGGCTGTCGATGAGCATCAGGACCTTCTGCGCATCTGCTGCGCCAGCGCGGGCAACGACCACCGCCTGGGCGCCAGCGAAGCGCCGCCGGCCATCATCTCCATGTTCCTGGGCGAAGAGCTGACCGGCATCGTCGAAGCGCTGGTTGCCAAGGCCGCCTACAACCCGAAGGGCAAGGACGAGATGAACATCGGCGTCGCGGTGCTGCCCCACTTCTTCAAGGATACCACCGACAGAAACCGCACCTCGCCGTTCGCGTTCACCGGCAACAAGTTCGAGTTCCGCATGGTCGGCTCGGCGTTCTCCGTCGCCGACCCGAACACCGTGCTCAACACCGCTGTGGCCGAGTCGCTGCGCCTGTTCGCCGACAAGCTGGAGACGGCCGAGGACTTTATCGCGGAGCTCAACCGCCTGATCCGCCACACCATCCGCGACCACAAGCGCATCATCTTCAACGGCAACAACTACGCTGACGAGTGGGTCGCCGAGGCGGCGGCGCGCGGGCTGCTCAACTGGAGGTCCTCCTCCGAGGCCATCCCGCACCTCACCGACGAGAAGAACATCGCGCTGTTCAAGCAGCACAACATCTTCACCGCGGCCGAGCTGCATTCCCGCGAGGACATCCTGCTGGAGAACTACATCAAGGTCGTCTCCATCGAGGCACTGACGATGCTGGATATGGTCAGCCGCGAGATCCTGCCCGCGGTGCTGGCCTTCTCGGGCAAGCTCGCCAAGTCCGCCGCCGCGAAGGCCGCGCTGGATATTCCTGTGGACGCCGAAAAGGCGCTCGCAACCAAGCTGAGCAAGCTCGCCGCTGGCATCATGGCCGCCGCCGAGGCGCTGGACGGCGCTCTCAAGGGCATGCCGGAGGGCGACGCCGCCCACGCCGCCGCCTACACCCGCGCCTCCGTCTTCTCCTCGATGGGTGCACTGCGCGCCGTGGTCGACGAGGCCGAGCCGCTGCTGCCCTCCAAGGAGTGGCCGTACCCGAGCTACGGCGAGATGCTGTTCAGCGTCCGCTAAAGCGGGGCACCCAAAATCCGCAAGCGGCTTTTGGGTGCGAGGGGAAGGACTGCGCGGGCCTAAAATTCTCTGGAATTTTCGGGCGGCCCGCTGGCTGAAGGTATAATTTCTTCCACCAGTGTCGCACTGGTGGAAGAAATTCGTTTCCGGCGCACAGGTCGCCGGAAACGGTTTGAAAGAAAAACCGGGTGTGCCACAAGTCGGGAGCCGGAATTCCCGGGAAAGGGGAAGGCAGATGCGGACATGGAAGGTAGGCATCCTGCTGTTCGACGAGGTGGAGGTGCTGGACTTTGCCGGGCCCTTCGAGGTGTTCTCCGTCACGCGGACGGAGGATGGGGAAGGGCGGCCCTTTGACGTCTGCACCGTCGCGCAGGAGAAGCGTTTGTTCCGGGCCCGGAACGGCCTCGTGGTGGAGCCGCGCTGCGCGTTTGAGGACGCGTCGGCGTTCGACATTTTGGTCGTGCCCGGCGGGTACGGCGCGGAGGAGATCGAGATCCACAACCGGGTATTGATCGACTGGCTCCAGGCCCGCGCCGTGGAGGTCACGTTCATGGCCTCTGTATGCACGGGGGCGTTCCTGCTGGCCGAGGCGGGCCTGCTCGGCGGCAGGCGCGCCACGACCCACTGGATGGATTTGGACAAACTCGAACGGGATTACCCCCGCGTCAGGGTGGAGCGGAACACCCGGTTCATCGATGAGGGAAACATCGTCACGGCCGCGGGAATCTCCGCGGGCATCGACATGTGCCTGCACCTGGTTGGACGGCTTCTGGGCGCGGAGGTCGCGCGGGCCACCGCAAAGCGGATGGAGTATACGCCGCAGGCGTGAACCTGTTTCTCCCCCAATGTGGTCATAGCCACCGCTTTGTACAAAAAAGGAAGGCCCTCAAACGAAGGTCTTCCTTTGCATATCCCTTTGTGGGGGTTCCAAGGGGCCTCAGGCCCCTTGGCGGAAGGTCCGGAGGGCGGAGCCCTCCGGCGTCCTCTATCGTTCCTCGCGGAAGTAATTGTTGCCGCAGCCCTTGGGCTGGGCGTGCTCCCGGGACATGCGCACCGAGGTCATGACCAGCACCAGGATCGTCGCGAAGAAGGGGATCATGTTGTAAACGGAGGACGGGATGGTCAGGATGTTCGCGGGCACGTAGTACTTGAGCACGCTCAGCGCGCCGAAGACCAGCGAGCCGAGCAGCGCCTTGTAGGGGCTCCAGCCGGCGAAGATGACCAGCGCCACCGCGATCCAGCCCAGGCCGCCCACGCAGTTGTACGTCCAGGTGCCTCCGCAGGTGACGATGGACACGTACGCGCCGCCCAGGCCGCAGATGCCGCCGCCCAGCACGATGTTGACGTACTTGTACAGGTTCACGTTGATGCCCGCCGCGTCCGCCGCGCCCGGGTTTTCGCCCACGGCGCGAAGGTTCAGGCCCCGGCGGGTGCGGAACAGGTAGATGCCCATGATGATCGCGATCACCACGCCCAGGTACACGAACAGCGTGTGGGAGAAGAGCAGCTTGCCCAGGATCGGGATGTCGCTGAGGCCGGGGATGTGGATCTCTCTGAACAGCGCCTTGGTGGCGTCGGGCAGGATCACCATGCCGCCCGGGGTGCGCAGCGCCAGGTTCTCGCCGACAAAGTTGGCGAAGCCCGTGCCGAAGATGGTGAGCGTAAGGCCGGTGACGTTCTGGTTGGCCTTGAGCGTGACCGTCAGGACCGCGTAGATGAGCGCGCCCAAAGCGCCCGCCGCGAACGCGCCCAGATAGGCCAGCGCCGCGTTTCCGGTGACGTAGGCGGCCACGAAGCCCATCACCGCGCCCATGTACATCATGCCCTCGACGCCCAGGTTCAGGTTGCCGCTGCGCTCGGTCAAAACCTCGCCCAGCGTGCCAAAGAGGAGCGGCACGCCCGCCAGAATCGCGGCAAAGATGAAGCTCGCCAAATAGTTCATCGCGTCATTCACAGCTTCGGCTCCCCCTTCCGGCCCCAGACCACCTTGTAGTTGATGAAAAACTCAGCGCCCAAGACGAAGAACAGGATGATGCCCTGGAACACCTGCGACGTGGACGGCGAGATGTTGTACTCCGAGCGGATAGCGCCGCTGCCCTTTTCGAGGCAGGCAAACAGCACCGACACGATCAGGATGGCCAGCGGGTTCAGCTGCGACAGCCACGATACCGTGATCGCCGTGAAGCCCACGCCGCCCGCGACGGTCTCGGTCAGCGTCCGGTCCGCGCCGGAGGCCTGCAGCATGCCCGCGAGGCCCGCGATGCCCGCCGAAAGGAACATGGTGCGCAGAATGATCTTCTTCACGTTCATGCCGGCGTAGCGGGCGGTGTTTTCGTTTTCGCCGACCACGGTCAGCTCGTAGCCCTGCTTGGTGCGCGTCAGGTAGATGAAGACGAGCACCACCAGCACGAGCGCCACGATCCAGCCCGCGTGCACGCCAAAAATCTGTGGCATGCGCGCGGATTTTTCAAACATGGGCACCTTGGGGAAGCCGCTCTTCGGGTCGCGCCAGGGGCCTTCGCGCATCAGCTGGATGATGAAGATGGCGATGTAGTTCATCATCAAGGTGAAGAGCGTCTCGTTGGTGTTGA
>JAEZHK010000122.1 GCA_023416655.1 Bacillota bacterium | reverse complement strand
GTCCTCCACGATGGCGATGCGACGGCCCGCGATTTTGTTGAAAAAGGTGGATTTGCCCACGTTGGGCCGGCCTACGATGGCCACGAGTGGTCTAGCCATGGATTCCTCCCATTGCCGGATGTCCGGCGTTATGCGCCCTTCAGCGCGTCCAAAAGCTGGTCGCCCCGCCTGCCCACCGGCAGGATTTCGAGGCCCAGCGCCTGTTTTACATCTTCCAGCGCCATGCCGTCCAGGAAAACCGCTTCGCCGTCCCGCAGCATGCACTCGGTGATCAGCACCCGGTCGGCCTTGATATTCTGAAGGCCCCGGACGAGGTCGCGGCCGGTCAGAAGTCCGGACACTGTGACCGTCGGGCCGAAGAAGCCGTTTTCCAGCGCGAGAACGCGGGTTTCCACGCCGGGAAGCGGGTGTTCCCGAATCAGTTTTTCCAGAAACGGCTGCGCGGAAACACCGCAGGCGATCACAAGTCGCGCGGGCCGCGCTTTTTTTTCGTCCGCCCGGTAGGCTTCGTCAAATTCCCGCTCCAGCAGCCTGCAAAGCCCCACGCCGTTCTCGATCTGCGGATAGCCTTCGTAGGCGTCTTCGTCCGGAAAGGGCCGCCCAGCCAGGATGTAGAACTCGTCCGCAGCCTGCACGAAGCCGGAGCCGTGTCCCTCCGCAAGCTTCGCCTGCCAGGCATCCACCTGATCGAGTACCCGCGCCGCGCTTAAAGCATCAAAGGGTTTCAATTCGACCAGCCCCATCCGGTGGCTGGTCAACCCCACCGGCACCAGCGCCAGCGACAGCGCCGCCGGGCGCAGGAGCGCGAGGTCCCGGATCGTCTGATCCAGCGCCTCCCCGTCGTTGAAGCCGGGGCACAGGACAGCTTGCAGGTGGAAGCGGATGCCGCCCTTTTTGAGCTTGTCCAGCTGCTCCAGGATCACGGCCCCGCGGCCCGTGCCCAGCATCCGGGAACGCAAAAGCGGATCGGTCGCGTGCACCGAGATGTAAAGCGGCGACGCCTGCCGGGCGATGATTCGGTTCAGCTCCCGCGGGCCGACGTTGGTCAGCGTCACGAAATTTCCCATCAGAAGCGACTGCCGCCAGTCGTCGTCCTTGACCTTCAGCGTCTCCCTCGCGCACGCGGGAAGCTGGTCCACAAAGCAGAACACGCACTGGTTGCAGCAGTTTCTTACGCCGCCCAGCAGCTGGCCGTCAAACTCCAGCCCCAGCGGTTCGTAGTCGTCCTTTTCGACCGTGTACTCGGTCTCGGCTCCGCCCCGCTCGACGACCAAGCTGAGGTTTGAGGCACAGCAAAGCGCTTGGTAGTCGACAAAATCGATCACGTTCTGGCCTGCGAGCTTAATAAGCCGATCGCCGGCCTTCAGGCCCAGCCGCGCGGCCAAACTGCCAGGCTCGACCCTTCGGATCCGGTGATTCATTGGCATTCAGCTCCCATAGTATTATGGGGCCTGTCCGCGGTTTCGTCAAGCGCCATCCGATAAATTCGGCGGTATTCGACGGAAGGCGCGCCGTCCTCATCCCGTAAGATCAGCGGCGGCAGCCAGTCCAGCCAGGAACCCGCGCCCTTGACCGCGTCGAGGAGCGCCAACTTGGGCTTCGCGCCGGGCCTGTCCAGGATCAGCCGGACGCGCTTGGGCTCCAGCCTTTTCGCCCGCATCGCGCACATCAGGTCGAAGAGCCTGGGCGCGGGGTAGACGAACGCCGCGCGCCCGCCGTTTTTCAGGAGCTGAGCGGCGCATTCCACGAAATCCTCCACGCCGGATTCTCCCCCATGCCGCGCGAGACTCAGGGCCTGGACGGGGCTGGAAGGCGCGGTACCCTGCGAGTTGTAGGGCGGATTGCACGCCACCAGCGAATGCCCGGAGAAGCCCAGAACCCGAGGCGCGTTCCGCACGTCCAAATGGTGAAAGCGGATTCTCTCCGAAAGACCATTCCCCCGGACGCTCCGTTCCGCCATCAAGCACATGTCCTCCTGCCACTCGACCGCGTCGATGGAGGTCGACGGCTCCGCCTCCGCCATCAGGATGGACAGGATGCCGCCGCCCGCGCCCAGGTCGGCCACGCGCTCGCCCGGCTTTGGCGCGGCAAAGTCCGCCAGCAGCACCGCGTCGGTGCCGAAGCGGAAACCCTTCTCCTTTTGCAGGATTTGAAGTCCGCCCCGGTTCAGATCGTCCAGCCGTTCCCCGGGCAGCTTAAGAAAAGAGCGGCCCGAGTCCCCTCGCGCCGCCCGTTCGTCTGTCATCGAAATCTACTCCCAAATGCGGATTGCCCACAGGAACCAAGGGCCGCCATCTCGTTCATTATACGTTTTGAAACTACTCACAGTCACTTTGCCCGCTCCGGAAGAAGCGTGGATGAATTTGTTGTTGCCCAGATAAATCGCCGCGTGACCCGGTTTCTTTTTATGATCCGGAGACCAGAAGAATAACAGGTCGCCTCTCTTCAGTTCTTTATAGTTCTTGTCTCCGGTGATCGTTATTCTCTTGCCAATGTCACTGCGGCCCTGAGATTGCACTTCAGCAGTAACGTATATGCCAACCTTCCTCAGGCAGTAGGCGGTAAAGAGGCTACAGTCAAAGCTTTGGGGAGGATTGGGATGCGTGCTGTATCTGGCCCCTGCATCCATGAGTTTATCCGCAACCTCGATCAGAGCCTCGATCTTCGAATTCGTGTAGCTGACGGCACTGGCGCTGTAGAGCTTCACCTGAACGTCCGTATAGGCGACTCCGCTGGGATAGAAGCCGTTGTAGCGCTGGAACACCCTGACCGCGGAAGCGACCGCGCCGTCATATACGCCGTCAACTTCACCCGTGTAATAGCCCAGTTCCTTGAGCCGGGCCTGAAGCTTTTTTACGGCATCGCCCGAGTCGCCGAGCTTGAGCGTATCGTCGCCGCACACGTCGCCGTAGGTTTTTGCGGTTTCGTTCAGCATCAGCTTACGGGTTTCGGTGTTGGCCTTGCCCGTCACGTACTGGCTTTTCATGTTGTTGAAGATCTGGAACGTGCGCACGGCGGTGATGACGGAACTGGAGTACGCGCCGGTGATGACGCCCTTGTAGTAGCCCAGTTCCTGCAGCCTACGCTGCAGCACCGCGATCCTGATGCCCGGTTTGGAGCCGGACGAGAGCTGCACCAGGTTCATATTCTTCGTGTATTCGGCGAAGGTAACGCAGGAACCGCCGTTGATCTTTTCGCGGAGCGTTTTGCTGGCGCTGCCGGTGATGGTGAAGCCGTTGGCCTCCTGGAAAAACTTGACGCTGTACATGGTCTGCGCGTCGTAATTCTCTGTAATCTCGCCCCAGAAGAAGCCCAGTTCGGCCAGCCGGGTCTTCAACTGCGCGACCTGCGCGCCCTTCGAGTTCAGCCTCAGCGGCGTCAGGAAGTTGGCGTCTTCGTACTGGGCGCGGGTTCTGGCATCGGAGGAGTAGAGCACGGTACGGGTATCTTTGTCCGCGATGCCGTCCTCTACAAGCAAATTGGCCTTCTCAAAAAACTTCACGGCTGCCACTGTGGAGGAGCGGTACCTTCCGTCAATCTTGCCGGTGTAATAGCCCAGCTTGGTCAGCTGCTTCTGCGCTTTCTTAACGAAGTCGCCGCTGCCGCCCGGCTGAAGCTGGTTGTCCATCTGCTTTTCGATATATTCGGAATGGAGAATGGCGTCGTCGGAAGCGGCCCGAATCTGCGTCTGCTCGTCCGCGTAGCCGTACTTTGCCGGTATGATGCTGTTTGCTTTCTGGAATACTCCGACGGCGCTTTTTAAAGAGGAAGTGTATACGTCGGAAGTGTCGTTCTTGACCGTATAATATCCTTTTTCGTTCAGCTCGTTTTTGAGGGTGACGACGGCCTCTCCCCGGGAACCGGGGCCAAGGGTTGTAAGTGTTGCGGCCGAAGCGGGATTGATGAGGAAGGTTGCGAGTAGCGCCGTCAGTAAGACTGATCGGAGCAGGCCCCTTCCGCTTTTCAGCATCTCGTCCGTCCCTCCACTCAGTGATCCATCCGGAACCGCACCCTGCGCATCCTGATTTTCCCTGAATCTTGAAATCCCTTTTGAGTCTGAGTATAACATATATACGACACCTCCGCAAGAAAATCCTGCCATCTGTTTAGAAAAAATTTTCAGCGCGAAATATCTGAATGAAGAATCGTAATATTTAAGTAATACTTATGGCGCGATTCGACGTTTTTTTAACCGAAAATGCGGAATAATTAACTTTTTGACGCATCGTGAGGGGCGAAAATGCATCACAAACGCGCTGCACAGGCCGCTAAACCCCGCCCGGGGCCAAAACAATTGACACATCGTTCCTTCACATATTATGCGTGTGTGACGGCGCGGTTCCACGTTGATTTTTCCTTTATTGGCGTTTGCCGGTTGACGTTTTGGGCGATAGCCGATATAATAATCGTACCTGCGATGACCGGAAAGAGTAAGCGTACCCTGCGCATCAG